>JBHICG010000042.1:0-29562 GCA_046759445.1 Candidatus Scalinduaceae bacterium | reverse complement strand
TCATCCTTATTTTAACAGTTCTTGTGAGGAATCATCTCTCATATTATCAGACCTTGAAAGCAGAATATACTTGGCATGCTACAATATTTGATTAACAATGTGGATTATGGCACAGCCTTGGAGAATACAATATGAAAGGATAGGCGGGAAAGGTGTTACATCTTGCCACAATCTTTTTAATATCTCATCATTGACTCAAGGCTGTTTCTACACATGGAATTAAAGACGCCGAAAGACTATATGAAACAGGTTCTTTTGTCGTCTTCAATATTGATACTACCAATATTATTTCTCTATAATTCACTCCCACATCAGTCACATCAAAAACCTCTATTGGTGCACTTAGTACAACATCTTCTACCTTAGAATTGGACAAATCATCATTGTCTATCTTAATGATCTTTATAAGAAAATCGTTAGGTGAATCACTTCTAAAGGTTATTCTTAGTTTCTTACTCCTTGCTCGTTCTATACTAAACTTCAAATAATTTACTGCATATCCAGAAACTTTTCCGGTATCATGTGCCGGCAATGAGAAAAAGTGTTTAATAGTAGGAAAAGTAGGAAGTGTTATAGATTTGTATTTATAATCTTTACTTCTAAGCAGGTTAGTGTTTATATAGTTCGTAACTAACCAATCTCCAAAAATTTTTGAAAAATCATCTTTAATATTCATACTGGTTAGAACTCTTTTAAATCCCTCTATACCATCAGCTTCTTCAAGCACCAAATTTTTAAGAAACGTCCTTCCAAAACGTTCATATATATATGTACCCCACAGAAGACATGCCCCATAATTCGACATATGAGCCTTCGATATTAAAGGACTATCTGTATTGTTTAAATATCTGGTAACTTGTTTCTTGTCTGTGTAATATCCGCAAAGAATCATCGCAACTTCTGACAATGACTCGTTAACCCATGATGCCTCATTACGATCATATTGCCAGTGGATCAGGTGTTGGAACTCGTGTGCGATGATTCCAAGATGATAGTCATCAGAAGGGTTGTCACAATCCAGGTACAATATTTCTGCACGATTACTATATTTGCCTTTAATCTCATCAATAAAGCGAAAGAAACCGTCAAAGTGATGACCATGATACATACCTAATTGAGAAATCAAGAAGTATATTCTAGGGTCATTATCTACATCCGGTGGCTTACCAAATGTCTCGGTAAGAATTTCATAAATCCCTTTATCGCCATCTATTGATATTTCAGGAGTAGCGTGATCAAATGTTTGTATTATCCTTTCTACATCCTTTTGAAAGACATTAACCATCCATACATCGTCAGAGACGAAAACGTATACATTTTCTCCAACACCGCGGCACGTTGCTTGTAGCTTGGCATTTTCCGGGGGCATTACATTAAGATTCCATGTCCAGAATTCTTTTTTGTCCCCGATTTTGTGAGCATTATATTCTGCAAAAAGACAATTACACAAAAAGAGAAAACACGCAAAGGGAGTGAAAAATACCCGTAATTTAATCTTCAGGAGTTTCTTTAACATTTTACTTAATTTGGTAAACTACCAGCTATGCTAATGTGACTATAGTAGACGAATTAAATAAATTCCCCTTCAAATTCCCCTCTTTCCCCCTTTTCTAAAGGGGGATATGGGGATTTAGGGGGATTTGTCAACTTGTTTTTATTAGACTTTTCAATTCCTTTGTTTGCTAACATATCCGCTTTTTTATTTTCCCCTCTTGGGATGTGCTTTATCTTCCACTTTGGCAACTTTTTCAAGAGCCCCTGCACTTCAGTAAAAAGATGCATAAGCTGTGTGTTTTTAACTTTATATTCACCCATAATTTGCCTGGCCAAAAGCTCGCTGTCTGTTTTAAATAATATTTCTTGAGCGCTACACTTAATGACCTCTTTGACACCTAATATCAGTGCTTTATACTCTGCCACATTGTTAGTTGCTATACCAATATATTCACTACATTCTTTTACCAATTTTGAATCTTTATCAAATATGGCAACTCCAATACCTGCTTTACCGGGATTTCCCCTTGAAGCACCGTCAATATTTATTATGAGAATATCAAACTGCTTATTACTAGAAACATCTTTTTCTTCTGACCCCGTTGAGATGGATAACCTACTTTTTTTTACATGGGTTCTAAGGTTTTGAAAAAGTTTGTCTATTCTCGTCTTTGTTATTGTCTCATTCTGTTTTTTTAATCTTCTTACATCTATGTTCTTATGTATTAAAGCTAATAACTCGTAGTCAGAAATGCTATCTTTTTTCATACCATTCACCTGCCTGCCTGTCGGCAGACAGGCAGTATTTCGTTTATAATTAGCTTGATTTGACAGGAAAAACACTTAACATTAGAATCACCATTTAAGGGGTCAAGCCCAACCAGCCAGAATTCCGTGAATACCTATTTTTGTATTATCCAAAAACTTATTATGACCACTGTTATTTATGATGACATTTACTTGAAACATGATACAGGCCCCAATCATCCCGAGAATTCCACAAGGTTAATAAATACAATCAAACACCTAGAGGCAAAAGGCATCTGGCAAAAGCTAAATATTAACAAACCAAGAGTTGCAACAAAGGAAGAAATATCTATGGTTCATAGTACAATTCATATTGAAAAAGTTGCTGAACTTGCTAGAACAGGTGGCGGATATCTAGACCCTGACACCTATGTTTCATCCAATTCATATAATGCAGCATTATATGCCACTGGCGCACTGCTTACGGCTATTGATTTGATAATGAATAAAAAATCAAATAATGCATTTTGTCTGGTACGTCCTCCTGGTCACCATGCCACTCCAACAAGGGGTATGGGTTTTTGCTTATTTAATAACGTAGCTATTGCAGCAAAGTATATTCAATCAAAATATAATCTCGATAGAATTGTAATAATTGATTGGGACGTACACCACGGTAATGGCACACAAGATACCTTTTACGAAGACCCATCAGTAATGTATTTCTCCATACACAGGTATCCCTTCTACCCGGGGACAGGGAAAAAAGAAGAAATCGGAACAGGCAAAGGCTCAGGTTTTACAATAAATATGCCAATGGCTTATGATACAGAACCACAAAAATATTTAAAAACTTTCAATGATGTAATGGAAAATAAAATCAAACCTTTCAAGCCACAGTTTATGCTTATATCTTCAGGGTTTGATGCCTATCATCTCGATCCTGTAGGTGGATTAGGTTTAAGTGCTGTCGAATACAATACATTAACCAAAATCACGAAAAATATCGCTAAGGATTGCTGTGAAGGTAGAATTGTTTCTTGTTTAGAAGGTGGATATCATTTACTAGATTTACCAAGATGTATAGAAGAACACCTTAAGGGGCTAGACAATATATAGAAATAAACAGAACAAACTTGCAATATTTATGATTTGGTTGCTTTGAGTTTATTAAGCGCCTTTGTCAAACGAGATTTTTTTCTTGACGCTGTGTTTTTGTGTATAATCCCTTTGGCCGCAATTTTATCCAATTTCTTTGTAGTTAATGACAGGTGATTCTCTGCATCCTCTATGTTTGTGTTCCTGACAGCCAAAACGAACTTTTTTATTTGAGTTCTTAAAGCAGATTTATGCCCCCTGTTTCTCATCCTACGCTTAATATTTTGTCTTACTCTTTTCTTTGCAGATTTGCTTGTTGGCATTAAACTTTTCCCTTATTAATAACTTAATTCAGTCGTATAATTATACATATATTACATACAATCTCATTACTAGCTAACGTTAGAGAGTTTAAAAAATGCGAAGACCAATGTCAACAAAAAAACAAATAACACTTGCTTTTTAAGAGGATGATATTATATACTATTTTCTAATAAATTTTACATTTTCGTAAGCCACAAACCCTGATTTTAAAGAGAATTAACACTCTGCAAAGCAATGGAAATAGTAACTTACCCAAATCCAATCTTAAGAAACAAGGCTAAACCAATTGAAGAAATTGACAATGAGATTTGTCAAATTGCAGAAGAAATGCTTGATACTCTGTACAATGTTGATGGGATAGGGCTTGCAGCTCCACAAATAGGACTATCAAAACGCCTGGTTGTTCTTGATATAACTGGTTCAAAAACTGGAGAAAGAATCTTCATAAACCCGTATATCATAGAAGAAAGGGGTGATATTATAGAAGAAGAAGGTTGTTTATCCTTTCCTGGTGTAATGGGAAAGGTTATACGTTCACAATTTGTTACTATCATTGCTTACAACCTCGAAGGGGGAAAACTTAAAATTGAAGCTGAAGGCCTATTAAGTCGTGCGTGGCAGCATGAAATTGATCACATAAACGGTTACCTTTTTATCGACAAGATGACCCCTGCAAGCATGATAGCCAATAAACAAAAGATAAAGGAATTTGAGTTAGATTTTCAGAATAACCAGGCCGGCGTTAGTTAAATAGTAATCTTTCATACTCAATGCACATGAATATCGTTTTTATGGGCACGCCGGATTTTGCAGTCCCAAGCTTAAAATCTCTGATAAAATCAAAATACAACGTTGCAACTGTTATTACACAAACAGATAAACCTAGAGGACGAAAGAGTAAACCTTGCGCACCACCTATTAAAAATGTTGCCCTAGATTCAGGCCTTCAAGCCCTTCAACCAGAAAACGTAAATGATAAAATAATTACGGAGAAACTCAAGGAGATAAATCCTGACGTTATAGTCGTAGTAGCTTTTGGCCAAAAGATTTCGACCAAGATACTAGATTTACCAAAATATAAATGCATTAATTGCCATGCATCGCTACTCCCAAAATATCGTGGAGCTGCGCCCATTAACTGGGCAATTGCCAAGGGGGAGGAAGAAACTGGTATAACCACCATCGTAATGCGAGAAAAAATGGATGCTGGTGAGATTATTATGCAAAAATCAATAAGGATAGAGCCTGAAGAAACATCAGGTGAGCTCGAGAAAAGATTAAGCATACTGAGTGCCGCAATTTTAATAGACAGCTTAAAGCTAATAGAAACAGGAGATGTAAAATATACACAGCAAGATGAGAAGGCCGTTACTTATGCGCCAAAATTAAAAAAGGAAAATGGCCTTGTTAACTGGAATCGAGACACCAAAGAGATACACAATCACGTACGAGCAATGAATCCATGGCCATCTGCTTATACAACATTAAACAAAAGCGATTCAAAGGAAAGAATCATAATTCTCAAAACTGAAAGAGATACTCCTTATAATACTGAGACAATTGAGAACCCTGGCACTATCATGGATATTTCTGACCGTGGTATAAAAACGGCTACAAAAAATGGTTGCATATGGATTAAAGAAATCAAACCTGAAGGTAAACAAAGTATGAGCGCTGGTGCATTCTCCAGAGGACACGATGTCAAAGTTGGTTATTTATTCAGTTAAAAATACAAAACATAAAAATATCCTTTAAGAAAAAGAGGTATTCATAAAATGGAAGTCCTGGATAAACAGGTTGTTTCACTTAACAATTTGATGACCAAATTAAGGAAGAAAAAATGCCCACCAGAGGGTTTATTACTCCTTTTTCCTCACTGCATACAGAATTCAAAATGCAAACAAAACATCAAACATGACCTTAATGAGTGCAAACGCTGTGGAAATTGCAAGGTAAAAGACCTGCTGGAGTTATCAGAAGAATACGGTATAAGTATAGCTGTAGCTAGCGGTGGCCGAATTGCACTTAAAAGAGTAATGGCCGAAGAAGTCCAGGGAGTCGTGGCCATTGCTTGTGAAAGAGAATTACGCACAGGATTAATGGCCGCCATGCCAAAAGCTATAGTCGCAGTACCAAACCTAAGGCCTCATGGCTACTGCGTCGATACAGACGTATATATAGACGATGTACTAAATGCCGTAAAGTGGTTCATTAGACACCACAAAAAGGATTCCTAATAAAAGGCCTTCCTCGTAACAGCCCGTTTACATTTAACCCCTTCCTTCTTACCAAAAATTTCCCTTGATTATGCAAAATGTTACTGCTAATTTTACTGACAAGCTACGTTTATTTATTGAATATTAAAGTCATAAATAAATTGATAGATTTAGACAATGCTAGACGTAAATAAAAAATATGAATTTAAATTACACGGCTGGATCGGTATTTTCTTAATCTTATTAGCCGAACTGGGAGTTATCCTTCAATATAAACTCTATATAGCACACAGGATGAGTGTGTGGACGACTCCCTTATGCTGGTGGGGATACATATTCCTAATCGATGCCATAATATTCAAATTAAAGGGAAATTCACTCATATGCAACAGGAGAAAAAATTTCCTGCTACAACTCCCACTTTCCATATTAATCTGGCTACTCTTTGAGGTTTACAATTTACATCTTGCAAATTGGAAGTATATAGGCTTACCGGAAAATCCAATAGAACTTTATCTGGGAACTAGTTTATCCTTTGCAACAATAATGCCCGGCTTGTTTTTAACGGCAGAACTCCTGGATACACTTCATATCTTTGACAGATTTCGTATAGCAAAACTCAAGGTAACGAACAAAATAATTTATAGTGGCATTGTGCTTGGTTTCATTTTCATAATGGCGCCATTATTAGTGAGTGAATACTATGCCAGGTATCTTTTTGGACTTGTATGGACCGGGTTTGTAATGTTGTTGGAACCAATTGTGTACTCAAGCAATGGAGGTTCTCTATTAAGAGATTTAGAAAATGGTGTTTTAAAAAGAATCCTCAACCTTTTTACGGCAGGTTTTATTTGTGGATTATTGTGGGAATTCTGGAACTACTGGGCAGCTTCAAAATGGGTCTATACTGCACCCTTCATGCAAGACATAAAGATATTTGAAATGCCAGTTGTAGGTTTCCTTGGCTTTGGCCCATTTGCGTGGGAGTATTTTGTAATGTACAACTTTGCCAGACTTTTATTAAAAAAAGATTAGGCGCTATTATCTTAAAGAAAAAACTCAAGAATAAATATAATATCTTATATTAAGCATTAGAAGAATAACTTGAGAGAGAGGAAGAGTGGGGTCAAACCTACAATATACACTTAACAAATTACGAATAATGTAAACCCCGTTAGAAAGATCGGATGTGGCTTTCTTTCTAACGGGACAAATTCTTATCATCTCATGGTTTCATAAAATACATAGGAGGGTTTATAAATTGCGAATGAAATTTGTATTGCTGATAATTATTTGTTTCGTTCTAATTACCCCTGATGTATACGCAGTATCGAAGAAGAAATTGAACGAGAGAATTGAAAGGGCCAATAATTATCTTGAAGAGATAATGGAGACACCGGATACAGCGATACCGTCATTACTTTTAAAGAAGTGCTACGGTGTTGTAATAATACGCCAGTATAAGGCTGGATTTATTTTCGGCGTGAAGGGCGGCAAAGGAGTAGCATTGAAGAAAGATAAAAATACTGGTAAATGGAGTGCGCCCTCCTTTGTTACAAGTGCGGAGGGGAGTTTTGGACTTCAAATTGGAGGGCAATTGGTTGATGCGATACTTTTGATAATGAATAAGAGCGGTATAGAGTCTATGCTGAAGTTGAAATGCAAATTAGGTGTTGATGCCTCTATTGCGGCAGGTCCTGTTGGAAGGGATGCAGATGCGAAGATAGGGCCGGATACTGCGTTCCTAGTCTATGCAAGGGCTAAAGGATTATATGGAGGACTAACTTTTGAAGGTGGAATTATAACACAGGATAACGGCGCTAATGAAAAATTCTACGGTAAGGAAGTGACCGTAAAAGAAATATTCGACAACGAGGCCGATATGCCTGATGAGGCAAAAAAACTGATTAAGACATTAGAAAAATATTGTAATGTAACCGAATAAAGGTAAATATGGGCGATCATATAATATTCCACAGTGCAGCAGAGCTATAACCAAAATCGATTTAACAACACAAAAGAAGATTTTACAAAGTAATACTATATATATTGACTTATGCAACCTGCCTTGCTTCTTCTTTAAATTTTACTGATACCTTCTTTGATACCCCTGCTTCCTCCATTGTGACCCCATACAATACATCGGCTATACTTATAGTCTGCTTATTGTGTGTTATAATAATAAATTGAGATATTTTTGTAAATTCCTTAAGTATCTGAAGAAAACGATTAATGTTGTTTTCATCTAAGGCTGCATCAACTTCATCAAGTATACAGAATGGACTTGGTTTAGACTGAAATATGGCAAACAATAGAGCGATCGTTGTCATAACGTTCTCACCTCCCGAAAAAAGCGTAATTGATTTAAGTTCCTTCCCTGGAGGTTGAGCAATTATGTCTATACCCGCATCCAGAATATCAACACCTTCCTCTAAGATAATATCCGCCCTGCCGCCACCAAACAATTTACGAAACAATTCATGGAAATTCTTTCTTATTTCGTGAAATGCTTTTTCAAATAATTCTCTACTTGTAACATTTATCTTTTTTACGATATCTTTCAAACTTCTCTCTGACTTTTGAATATCCTCTTTTTGCTCCATAAGATGCGCCTCTCTCACCTCAAGTTCTTTCTGCTCCTGAATAGCTTCCAAATTGACGTTGCCCATTCTTTCTATCTTGCCCCTTAATAGATCAATCTCCTGAGAAACATTCTCCCAATCAATAGATTCACTATCTTCTCCTTTACACTCCAAATCTCGATCAGATAGCTCAACATGATAATCTTCGCGCATTCTCTCTTCTAAATCTTCAATCTTTATCTTAAATTCATTCTCCTTCAACCTCAAATCATTTATCTTCTGCTCATCTCGCCTATATTCCTCTCTATATTCATCAAGGTGTTTATCAACGTCATTTAGCTGCTCATTATTGTTGCTTTGTTTTTCTTTTAACGTCTCGATATTTCTCTCCATGTCGATTTTCTCTTTTTTAAGTTCTTCTAATAACTTATTTAAACTTGAAATTTCTGTTTCGCATTCTTCAACCCTTTCTTTACTATTGCTTATTTCGCTATGAACGGACGTAAGTTCCTCTTTGTTTTTCTGGAATTCATCTTTTAATCTTTCTCTAGAAGTATTGATATTATCTCTTCTTTCCTCCTTTTGTGCTATAATAACCTTTAACTCTGTTATTTCATTTTGAACATCTACTTTACTGTTTTCCTTTTGGATTCTCTCATTATCTGAAACTACAACCTGATTTTCCAGATTATTTCGCTTATCATTTAATATTTTTATCTCATCAATAATTTTCGTTTCTCTTTGATCGATGTTTTCGATGTGCTCGTCTATTTCATTAATCTCACTTTCATTAATATTCTTTTCTTCATTAAGTTCAACAATTTTGAACTCTTCCTTGTGAAGATCATTTTCATTTGAGACTCTAAGAGTATTTTCTGCATCTATCTTCTTCTTAATCTCATACGATTCCTTACTAAGGCTCTCAACTTCCTCGGTTTTAATCCTCTTTTCATTTACATACCCTTCAATTTCTTTTTCAATCTTTACAAGCTCTAATTTAATGTTTTCAAGTTCTGTCTTCCGAGAAATAAGCCCGACATGCATATCGCCCATACCAACAAAAATTGTCCCACCTGGCTCAACCACTTCCCCATCTAGTGTTACTATACAGTGAGGTCCATTTCTATCATTAACAAACGTCAATGCCGTGTCAAAATCTTTAACTACAATCGTATCCATAAAGATATACTCAATTAATAAACTAAAGCAATCTTCGCTTTTTACTAAATCAACTGCTTTTCCTATAACACCCGGAATACTTAAATCTAGAGTCGTCTCAGGCCTGTTCGTATTAATATCTTCCAACGGAAGAAATCTGACATGCCCTTTCTCATGCTTTTTTAAAAAGTTAATTGCTTGAATTGCTTCTTTTAATGATTTAGTAACTATTATTTGCGCTTTATCACGCAAAACTGCTTCTATAGCAGGTACATAGGCGCTATCTACCTTAATCAGATCTGCAATCATTCCATAAATTCCCGTTATCAATCCATTATTTTTTCTGGATTCTTCCAAAATCACCCTCACGCCTGAACCCACCCCCTCATAACGCTTTTCAAGGTCTTCCAGGATTTCCAGGCGCGATTCTTTCCGACCTCGCAACTGCTGTTGTAAATTTATTTTATTACCAACAGATCGAATTTCATCATTCAATGCCTTTATTTCTTCGTTAATCCTGGACAAACAATCCTCAAGAGATTTAATTTCGTTTATGGTTTTATCCTTTTGTTCTGTGAGCTCTTGTTTTTCACACTCTAAACGTCCTAATTCTGATGATATCTCTTCCTGTCGTCTTAACAACTTAGTCTTTCTGTTGCCAATAGTATCCCTCTCTGCGCTCAAACTGCCTATCTCATTTTGAAGGTTAGCACCCCTTTGAAGCATGTCTATTACCTTCTTTTTATTCTCATCTATCTTTTGCTGGAGGATATCACATTCAAATAAATATTGTTTTAACTCCGTTTCTTTTGATGATAAGCAATTAACCTTATCCGATAGATCCTTCTGTATTTCTTCTAAGCCCTGGGTCAAATCAGAAATTTCACCCTCTGCTTCTTTAATTTTATTTTTAAGTATATTAATCTGTCTCTCATATTTATCCTTTTGGGTATTAAGTTCCTCTGTCGTCTTATGGTTAAATTCTATCCTATCATTTGCATTGGTAATTTTTGCGTCAAGATTTAAAAAATTAAGCTGGGACTGTTCAAGGCTAGAAGCAAGTTCATCTATACAATTTCGTAAACTATCCCTTTTAGCCTCCATTTCTTCAATCTTAGAAAGTACCCCTTGACTTTGATTACCCATCTGTTGCATACGTTCCAGAACATCTGCTCTTTCAGCTTTAAAAATTCTATATTTCTTTAAGGAAAGCTTTAGTCTTAAATCGTTCAATCTGGTTACAGACTCATTATATTTGCGAGCCTTTGCCGCTTGAAGTTTTACAGAACGGAGTTGCTTCTGTACCTCTTCGATTATATCACTTAAGCGAAGTAAATTCTGTTCAACCTTCTCCAACTTTAACATGGCTTCCCTTTTTTTAATTTTGTATTTACTGATACCAGCTGCCTCCTCAAAGACCAAACGTTTCTCTTGGGCATTTGCCTGTAACAAGGTATCCACCCTGCCTTGTTCGATAAGTGAATAACAATTGGCCCCTACCCCCGTGTCCATGAAAAGTTCTTTAATATCTCTCAAGCGACAAAGTTGTTTATTTATTAAGTATTCTGATTCACCTGAGGTATACAGACGCCTGGTAATACACACTTCTTCATACTCTAACGGTAGCATATTTTTATCATTCAAAATAGTAAGTGAAACTTCCGCATATCCCATAGAGGGGCGTTTGCTTGTCCCATTAAATATCACATCTGACATTTCATTACCCCTGAGTGATTTTGCTCTCTGTTCACCAAGTATCCATTTAATAGCGTCGACGACATTACTTTTACCACATCCATTAGAACCTACGATAATGGTAATCCCATCCCCAAAAGTGAAGCTCGTCTTAACTGGGAAAGATTTAAAGCCAAATAATCCTAATTTTTTTAACTGCATGATTGCTCAAACCCTTTTTAAAAAAAAGGAGCGTCCCATTATCGGGGCGCTCCATTAACTCTCTCAAGATATTTGGTCCCAAAAGTAAATCTTAAACTGTGCATCTACAAACTCTCAAAGCCTTTTGCTGGTAATATCAAAAAGATTAAAAATTAACTCCCTTCCTGTTTAGCTTATTAATAATTGGCCTAAACAGAATTTATCTTTTCCTTGTAGTCTTCTTCTTTGCTGCAGGTTTTCTCTTTGCTACTTTCTTCTTTGCTGCAGGTTTCCTCTTTGCTACTTTCTTCTTTGCTTTTGTCTTACAAGAACTCTTCTTAGTTGCTTTTTTCTTTGCTGCAGGTTTCTTACGAGAAGCCTTTTTCACCGCCATATTATATCACCCCCTTTCAGGCAAATAGGACCAAAATATCTTGAAGAGTCACCAATTACAGCTCAAGGCCTTCATTTCCTCGCCTCTAACATAACAATCTTTCACAAATCTCCTTGCCCTTTTTGCAAAACCTTTAATTTTGTCCTCTGAGTATGGTATGACATCTAACATACTACTATCCAAACAATTATTCGGTTTAAATGTTTGTAAAATATATTTCCTGGCCCCGCTTATGCTCTGAGCAATTTCAATAATATCCAATTCATCTAAAAAAGCAGGGCAAACCGTAGTGCGAAATTCGTATTCTATTCCACTTTCCATTATAATCCTTATGCTTTCTTCAATATCAGATACATTACACGGAGCTTCCGCAACCATTCTATATTTTTCTTCCCTCAAAGGAGCCTTTATGTCCATAGCTACACAATCGATTAATTCCCTTTGTATCAAATCCTCCAGTTTATTGGGATTCGTACCATTTGTATCTACCCTGACCCTTAAACCCATCTCTTTGAAAACTTTTATGAGCATATCTATATCTTCATGAAACGTCGGTTCCCCACCCGTAATAACAACACCATCTAACCAACCTTTATTTTGCTCTACTCTTCCTGATACTACTTCCAATGGAATACTTTCAAGCTCATTGGGCTTTCTAACTAAATGTGTAGCATGACAATATGGACATCTCAAATTACAATGTGGGAGAAAGATAATAGAGACAATATTCCCTTCCCACTCTATTAAACTGTTTTCAATAAAACCCTTTATCATTATAGACATACTTTCGCTCAAAAACAAATCTTATCTTAACTAAGATTTCTTTAAAAATTCTCTGAACAGTTTCTAACTATAATTTATAATTCTCCTTGTATCTATCAACCAAATCCTGAATCCTCGTTTTATCCCACCCGTTGATTCCTTCATGAGATCCACGCCTTCTTATTCCATAAAAATTTGATGAATCGCAGAAACTACACACATCCACTAATCTAGGAGTAACTTGGTTACATTCATTGCAAATTGTGAATTCTGGCGATATGGTTAATTGTGCTGCCTGTGTATTTTCAAATGTCTTTCTAACCAATTTCATAATACTGGAGGCTGGAGGTCTCTCCTCACCTACAAACGCATGTATTATTGCGCCAGACTCGATCATGCTATGAAACTTACTCTGTACATCTATCCTTGTAATCATATCTACAGGTGCATCAGGACGCAAATGAACACTATTTGTATAGTAATATTCATCTTTCTCAATGTTACCTTTAATCAACTCTAAAGCTTCTTTATAATTTCTAACATCAACCTTTGCGAGTCTCCTGCTTGCACTCTCAGCAGGAGATTCTTCAAGCGAAAACTTCAAATTGTATTTTCTACCTTCTTCCTTTACTCTAAAATACATATGAGAGATGATTCGCAAACCAAGTTTAAGAACATCATCTCCTTCATGTAATTCTCTACCGATCATATACTGTAAACATTCATTTAAGCCTATAATACCAACAATGTAAGTAGCCGCTTCTAAATCAACGTAAACCCTTCCATCAGCCGCCTTTTTGCCAATTTCCCATAAGGGCATTTCTGGACCCGACATAAGCCTGCTAATAAACTTCTTTTTCTGAAGATGTGCCTTAATAGCAATATCTATAGCCTTATCAATCTCATTATAAAGTTCATTAAAATTCCCTTTACCAGCACGGTAAGCCGCTTGAGGAAGATTTACAGTAACGTTCTGGAATCCACAAAATCTCATACTCTCGGGATGGTCAATCATATAATTATCTTCAATAGTCGTTCTCAGCCTACAACATGCCGACAAAGTTATTTCATCTCTATCAAAAACAAAATACGGCACTCCATTTTCACTAGCAATCTGACAAGCATACTCAAGTAGCTCGTATTGTTTAGGGTCATTGTAAGTATCAGCACTTATGTGCAAATCGCATTTGGGGAATGCAAATACATGCCCATATCTATCACCACTACGCCATACATCTAACATCGCTTTTGTAAATCTCTGTGAAACTAAGTCATAATCTCCATACACTTTACCTGTGGGTTTACCACCAGGGCCTATAGCCGGAATTTTTCTAAGATAATTTGGTATACCTGTATGTATGTTAAAATCCAGGAATAACGTTTGCCCTCCACGAGAAAAAGCGCTTTGTGAACCACTAAAGATAAGATGCTGGGCTTCCTGCCTCATTTCATCATAATTCATCTTTTCAAGATATGGCGCATACATTATATTAATATAACCTATTCCCAACGCACCTGCATAATATGCCTGCATAGAAGCAAGAAATGTGTTCAGATGACCCGTAAGCGTTCCTGCATGTTTAGCAGGCGCAGAAGATGTATCCAAATTTTCCAGTGACAATCCATATTTCTTTAGATATTCAAGAGAATGAGACGAACAATACACCCTGGTTGGATAACCAAGGTCATGGATATGAACCATCCCCGTGATGTGTGCTTCTGCAACATCCTTAGAAAACACTTCTTGCAGTGCATACTGTTTCAAAGTATTTTCGGCAACAGCAAGGTTAATTGCCTCAGGATTATTGGATGCTATATTACTATTTTCTTTGTTTTTTGAATATATAAGTTGGTCAATATTATACTTTGGCATACCCAAAGTAGTTTGTTTCTCAAGTTTCGCATTGTATCCTCTTTCAAAGAGCTCATTATCCACTAACTCACGAATCAACGATGTAGATATTCTATCCAGGCCTGAAGTAAAAATACGATTTTCAACAGCATTTGCAATCTTTTGAGCTATTTCTACCGGCAAATCAGCTTCTTTTTCTAAAGCTATCATGATTTTCCTCTTATCCCAAGGAAGCGACTCATCTTTCGTAATCTGCTCAACCATTAATGCGGCATCAGTAGTATTTTTATTCTTCTTAGTCTGCTTTCTAACACGAAGCTTTTTGCGGATTTTGGCCCTTTTTTCTCGATACAATATATAAGCCTTCGCAGTCTTTGCATGCCCATTCTTGATCAAGACTTCTTCAACTAAATCCTGGATATCTTCTATTCCCGGGATTTTCTCACAAAATCTTTTTTGCAAAAAATGAATCACAACACTTGCAAGCTCTATCGCAATAGATTTATCTTCACCACCAACAGCTTCTGCCGCCTTGAATATTGCATCCGTTATCTTGCTTTCATCAAAAGGCACTAACCTGCCATCACGCTTTTGAACTACTTCTATTGTCATTGCTCCTCCCCTTTCTTTTTTCTATCACTTTTCTTTACTCTCTTAGAAGATACTAAGGGTTCCAACTCATTAAAAAACTCATTTATATCTTTGAATTCCCTATATACTGATGCAAATCTAACATAAGCCACTTTATCAAGAATTTTAAGCTTCTTCATAACAAGTTCACCAACAAATTTTGTTTCAACTTCCCTTTCAAACTTATCATATATGATTTTTTCTATTTCAGAAACAATGTTTTCAAGCGCTTCGGTTGACACAGGTCTTTTTTCGCACGCCTTGAGCAACCCAGTGAGTATATTATTACGATCGAAGTTTACCCTGCTACCATCCTTTTTTATTACCCTTACAGGACTATCTTCAACTCTCTCATATGTTGTAAATCTTCTACCACAATTTAAACATTTACGTCTTCGTTTTACACTTAAACCATCCGTTGATGCTCTCGAGTTTATAACTTTATCATTATCAATTTTGCAAAATATACACTGCATAAATGCAATTTATTAACCTAGTCACAAAATGCAAGCTACAATATCAACATATATAGTGTGATGAAACCTAACATACAACATATTGAATGTCAAGCAAATTTCTAAAAAATATCTTGAATTTTTATTTGCCAATACAGAATTCTGAAAAAATTATATCCAGTATATCATCTGTAATTACCTCTCCCGTAACTTCACCAATGGTGCCTATCAAACTTCTCAAGTCGATAGCAATAAGTTCATGACTTATCCCATGGTTTAAGGAATCAATAATATGCTCTAATATATCAAATGCTCGAAGAAGTATTATTCTTTGCCTAACTGTAAAAACTATGCCTGAAGCGTATGTGTCAACATTCTTTTGCAGGATATTTGCAACAATTATCTTTTTTAGCTTGTCTACTCCCTCACCCGTATGCGCAGATGTTTTAACTATTGGAAATGCTCTCATCGTCAAGGGAAAATCCTTGTAATTAACCTTTCGTAACATGTCGCTCTTATTAATAATGATTATCTTGTTTTTCGTAGTTATGGAATTAAAGAATTCAACTTGTTCTCCGCAGAGTTTCACACTCCCGTCTATAACGAACAAGACTATTTGGGCATGTTCTATAACATCATACGTTCTCTTCATAATTATAGATTTCAATTCTCCCTTCCCATACATAATTCCTGCAGTATCAATAATACTAAAATTTATGCCTTCCAAATTTATGTCTCCGTTCAAAGTATCTCTGGTTGTACCATGGATTGGCGTTACTATTGCCTTTGAACGATATAATAGTTTGTTAAACAAACTTGATTTGCCAACATTTGGCAAGCCAACAAAAACAGTCTTTATACCGTCATAAGAAATTCTTGATACTTGATCTTTTTCAATAATTTTACTCAATTTCTCTTTCATATGCTCAATTTGTCTCTCTTTTTCTTTAAATGAGATTAATTCAATATCCTGATCAAAGAAATCTATAGCTGCCTCTATCCTAGCACAGAGATCTATTAGCTCCCTTTGAATTTCATTCATAAACTGTGTCAGTTGCCCTTTTAAATTTGAAACAGCAACTGACAACTCCGAATCTGTCTGTGAACGTATTATATGCAGTACAGATTCTGCCTCTGTGAGGTTTATTCTTCCATTTAAAAAAGCTCTTTTAGTAAACTCTCCAGGTTCTGCAACCCTAATACTTATTTCCTCCTCACTATTACATATTTTGCAGTCAGTCATTTTTTCTGATGCGAGTATTGCCTCCATAAGCATTTCAAGCAATGGAGGTGAACCAAAAGTATGGATTTCAACTATATCTTCTCTTGTATACGAATTTGGAGATTTCATAACATAGATATGTGAGGGGACATTAATCTTTTCCTTTTCAACATAAATGTGCCCTTCATAAGAACGAAAACCTTTCTCATACGTGATCGTCTCACAATCATCAGGCACAAAATAATTTTGCAAATAACCAAAGACATCTTTGCCACTGAGTCTGATAATGGCTCTAAGAGACCTGCCGGTGGGCGTGGATATCGTCAGTATATTATCATTGAGGTTAAAGGTCATAGTTTTTATTTACGGGAAATGAATTTTTATTTTGCCTTGCCCTTAGTTATCCTTTTCCCCTTATAATAAATATCAACCTTCTTAATGCTCTTTCTGATGAGCATCTGTTCACCAATACTAATCAATGTACTGGTTGTCCAATAAAGGGTAAGGCCCGAAGGAAATGTGTAAAGTATGAAAGGAAATATAATAGGCATCATTTGCATCATTCTCTGCTGCATCCTTGCTTGAGGGTCATCTCCTGTAACGGCTTTTGGAGTAAGTTTCATTTGTACAAATGATGCAATCCCCATTATTATTGGTAGGATATTTAACCCATCCCCAAGAATCGGAATGCTGAAAGGTAGTTGTATTAATGTGTCTGGTTTGGACAAATCATTAATCCATGATACGAAAGGAGCCTGCCTCACTTCAAAGGAGGACTGAAGTGTCCTGAATAAGGCAAAGAACACAGGCATTTGCAGCATTATTGGCATACAACCACTCATTGGATTTACCCCATATTGTTTAAACAACTTCATCTGCTCTTGCCCCATCCTCTGTTTATCACCCTTGTACTTCTCCTTTAGTTGACCAATAAGGGGTTGGAGTTGTTGCATTTTGTACATTGACATCTGACTCTTCCTTGTTAAAGGAAAAAGCACCAGCTTTACTAAAACAGTCAGCAGAAGTATTGCAACTCCATAATTTGGGATAATCTTATAAAAGCCATTCAATATTTTTATAAGTATCTTACAAATAGATCTTGTCATTCCATAATCATAATCTAAAAGCGTTAAAAGACCCTCGCATTGTTTTAAGATATCTCCCCTTTTAGGCCCGAGGAAGAAGACATAATCATGTCGTCGTACACCTTGAGGTGATAAAGTCATCCTCTTTGTTTGTAAATTTACAATAAAATCATCCTTATAAAATGGATCTGGGTTTTCAACTGACTCGGAAGTTGTATTAACTATCCATTCACTTGATGAAGACTTTAATACCGCCGCAAAATATTTATTAACAGAACCTGCCCATGATATGCCTACAGATTCATTTTTATAAGGTATGTCTTCAGCCGTTGTGTGTATAAGTTTTACTTTGCCTCGCCCAACATCTATTCCCACTACCGATGCAAGGCCAGTAATATAATCTGTTTCTGGATAGATACCACTCGCAGAAGTTATTGAATATGACGTATCAATATTCGAATCTATTGTGTTTTCCAAGGTTATGACCATATCAAGATAATACTGTCCACTTTTTAATGATATGTCCTTCGTTATCCGAAGGCCATTCTCCAGGAGAATAACAAAAACAACCCTATCCTGTTCTCTCTCAATCACCTTATATCTACGAGTCTTTAACTGGTATTTTTTATCCAGCAGTTCTATGCTTAAAGGTAATTGATCTTTTCTGGCAGGTTTAAGTAATTCTAAAACCTCTATTTTTTCTGGATTTTTAAATTTAGTTAATACAACAGATTTTAATGCAGCACCTTCATTAGTCCAAACCATTCTTATCAAATCATTTTGAATTACTATGTTGTCCTGCAAATCTACTTCTTCTTGAATAATCTTCTTAATTCTTGCCTCTTGTTCTGCCGTAATTATTTCTTTCTCCGGCTCTATTTTTTCTCTTTCAACAGCCTTTTCTGCAACATCTTCTTTTTTCTCCACCTCCGTTGGCTGTATTGGTTGTGGAAGTTGCTGAAGCATGTAGAGCATTACTATCGCGCAAAGTATAAAGGCCAATATTGCTTTCTTATCCATTTATCTATTCCATAAACTCTTTTATCAACTCATCAATTAGAAATTTACAAATACAATATTACATTTTACTGGTTATAAAAAAGATGACTGAATACAGAAGTGACAATTATAATCAGGATAAAAAAGGCAGGATAAATATTTATACCTTTTTATTACAAAACAAATCTCTAATGTCCTTCCTTCCCAAGATAATTACTGGTTATGGTTTAACCTTAACTATATCCAAAAAACTTGCGATATTCCAATCTGGTCGATGATAAATTCCTGTGTGTATTATTTATCATCCCCCGGCAACTCTGCTTCATCAATTAACATTACTGGAATATTATCCTTTATCGGATACTTTCTACCACAACTTGTACAAACTATCTTGTCGTTTTCAAGCCTTACTTCCGTCTTACAAAGCGGGCAAGCAAGTATCTCCAACAATTCTTTATCAATCATAATAAATGACCTCAGTTTTAATTATTATTTGATATTATTTTAATTTCACCAAAATCCTCGCACTGCTCAAGCTTAATCTTTTTTAAACGCACCAATTCAAGCAAAGCAAGAAAGAAACCTATAATATCTGTCTTACACCTGGTGTTAAAGTATAACTCGTTAAATGAAATAACATAAGCACTAACTAAACTATTAATAACATTATCCATATATGTCTGTACTGGTATCTCATCAGATACTATTGTGGTATCCATATCACCGAGTGTTTGATTCATAAAATTAGCAAAAAAATACGAAAGTTTCCACACTTCTATTTCTTCCAAATTCATTAGTTCGACTTCTTCCTCGTCTATCATTTTTACTTCCGGTCTTGAACATCTCATGCTCCTTTCTTCTGCCATCTTCACCATTGTAGATGTAGTTTCCTTGTACCTTTTATATTCAAGAAGCTGTTTCACTAATTCCAATCTCGGATCTTCTTCACCACTTTCTACTCCTTCTGTTTGAGGCAAAAGCATTTGAGATTTTATGTACATTAAAGTCGAAGACATAACCAAGAAATCCCCCGCCAATCCAATATCTACTTTTTGCAATTTGTCCAGATACACCATGTACTGGTCAGTAATCTTAGCAATTGGAATATCACAAATGTCAACCTCTTCCCTACGAATTAAGTAAAGAAGTAAGTCTAAAGGGCCATTGTAAATCTCAAGATCAATTTTATATTCTGTTTGCATTTAACTATTAATCAAATATACATGCCAGAAAAAATTTTAAAAAAGAAAATCATTGGTGGTAATATTATATAAGATAATATCGGTATATTAGCAAAATTCCCAAGGAGAATTAACCCTAGTAAAATAAGAGGACTATATTTACATATATCTTCGTATCCGGGAAGCATATGACGGGGCAAGAATCCTTTTAAAATATGTGAACCATCTAAAGGATAAAGTGGAATAAAATTAAAAATAGCTAATAATAAGTTTATTTGAATTGCTTTTAATAATAAGTTACACAAATCGCCAACAAGATAACTTGTATCACTCGTGAATTTGTATGTTATTTGAAAGATCAAACCAAAAAAAAATGCCGAAGCAAAATTAGAAATAGGTCCTGCAGCAGAAACAATTATGTCATCTCGCCGCGGATGTTTGAAATTATTTGGATTTACGGGTACAGGTTTCCCCCATCCAAAATGCGCTATGATGAAACATATAACTCCAAGAGGGTCGAGATGTGCCATTGGATTGAGGGTTAGACGCCCTTGCATTTTAGCCGTAGGATCACCCAAACGATTAGCTGTCCAAGCATGAAAAAATTCATGAATTGTCAAGGCATATAATATTGCAATTGCAAAAATTAGTATATTTTTAATATCCATTCTTGTTGCATTTGTTCTTTATAGAAAATTTGAGTTATATTATCACTCTTCATTTGGTATGTCAAGCAAAGAACACATTTTACATAATATATAGAGTACCCTGAGAGAATCTCTTTTTTTAATTTCCTCACTGTAGTAAATATAAGGCCGATGTACTGCATTAATAAAATGATAATGATGGAGAAACTTTACAGGCGTAAAATTATTCACGAACTATTACTATGAGTAAATTTAATACTATTTATACCCATTGTAATCTAATGCCCCGTCTTGCTGTTGCCTCTTCTTTACTATAAACCATGAGTATTACCCAGATTCCTTTTTCACTTGAATAAAAAAAACGTATGCATATAATACATATGAGTTTATAATAAGTTTTCAAGTTGTGTATTAACCTAATAATGAAAGTATCTTCAAAGGAAATAGAATATGGTAGAAAAGTTATAGAAATAGAAGCCGATGCGGTTAAAAACCTTATCTACCATATAGATAATAATTTTAAGGATGCAGTTGACCTCATTATTAAATGCAACGGCAGGGTCGTTGTGACAGGAATTGGTAAGGCAGGTATAATCGGCCAAAAAATATCAGCCACATTGGCAAGTACTGGCACACCCTCATATTGGCTGCATTCTTCTGAAGCAAGGCATGGTGATCTTGGAAGGGTTGTTGCAGAAGACGTGGTTTTAGCTCTTTCAAACAGTGGCGAAACTGAAGTCTCTCAACTTATACCCTTTCTAAAACAAATTGGCTCAAAAATCATTGCTATAACCGGTAATAATGAATCCAGCTTAGCAAAGTACAGTGACATTGTCCTGTACATAGGCAATATAGATGAAGCTTGCCCTTTGGGACTTGCTCCTACAGCAAGCTCTACAGCCATGCTTGCATTAGGCGACGCACTGGCATTAACAGTTTTGAAAGAGAGAAATTTAAGTAAAGAAGAATACGTCTTTTTCCATCCAGGTGGAGAGATTGGAAGAAAACTTTTAACTGTAGATGCAATAATGCGAAAGGGTGAAGAAAACCCGGTTACAAATGAAGATACAGTTGTCATAGATGCGCTTGGTATTATGACAAATACAAAAGGCAAACCCGGGGCTGTAAGTATCCTCGACTCAAATAAAAAACTAGTAGGTTTCTTTACAGATGGTAATCTTAGAAGAAACCTTCAAGAGGGGACTGCATTTCTTAAAAATGCAATTAAAGAAGTTATGACAAAAAATCCAAAATTCATAAAAACTGGCAGTCTTGCATCTGAGGCCTACAAGTTGTTACAAGGAAACAAAATAGACCAACTTCCTGTCGTAGACAATAATAACATCCCTGTTGGTATTATTGATGTGCAGGATTTGCTTGATACAGGATTTTAAACTACTAATGCAGTCAAACCAGAAAACCCTGATTAAGTGATTTTAGTGTATTACATCCTTCATAGAAGATCTTAATAATTTGCCTCTAACTGAACCTTCTTCAAATTGAAAATGTACAAGAATTTTAAAAAACAACCTTTATGTTCTTTTACCTGGAGACTTATAAATATTGAATGATATAAGAATGGTTATTATTGACGTAGACGGTGTTCTCACAGATGGAAAAATTACATTAGACGTAAACGGTAACGAATCAAAAAGCTTTTGTGTACAGGACGGTACTGGCATTTCTTATTTGCACCGTGTGGGCATAAAGACGGCAATCATCAGTGGAAGGGAAAGTAAGGTTGTTGAACAACGAGCCAAGGAACTCTGTATAGAAGACGTATACTTAGGCATACATAACAAGGTAGAGGCTTATGAAAAAATCCTCAAAAAACATAAATTAAAAGACAATGAAACTTGTTATATCGGCGATGACCTTATTGACCTCCCAATCTTAAGAAGAGTTGGGTTTTCAGTTGCTGTACCCAACGCCACTTTAGAAGTAAAGGAAAACGTTTCCTATGTAACTAACGCACCAGGAGGTTCTGGCGCTATACGCGAAGTAACAGAAAAAATCCTGAAATCACAGGGAAAATGGGATATGATAATTTCTAGATATTATTAAAGCCTTGGATTTTTTAAAAACTGGCCTAGTATAAATTAACATTTGAAAAGAAATTTAGGTTAATTATGAGAAAACGACGTTTCTTTTTTATGGGGATAATAGTTATTTGCTTTCTAATTTTGGCTCTTTCAATCTCCGGCCTATTCGAATATACAGCTTACATCAAGAAAGAAGAACAACCTATGTTAAAAGAGATTATAGACGAAAACTCTAAAAAAGAACAAAGGTTAAATCTAGATATTAATCCAAAAGACATAACTCAGGAAATATATGGCCTTTATTTGCCAAACTACGACAAAGATGGAAAGGAAACTTCAGTGATTAGAGGCGCATATACTGTCTTTATTAAAAATGAAATTTACAGGATTACAAAACCAGAGATTGAATTTTTAAGTACCGGTGATGTAGATACAAACCAACCAAAAGACATAATTATAACATCCGATTTTGCAGACATTGACAAAACAACTAACAAAGGATTCCTCTACAAAAATGTAATAACCAGATTAGAAGAAGATTTAGAAATACATACCGATGATTTAAAGTACTTACCTGATGAGAAAATAATTAATACAGATGGCCCAGTTACAGTCAAAAGTAAAGGTATGAAAATTACTGGAACGGGTTTCGAGATTAGCCTGGCTGATTCAACGGCCCTTATCAAAAATGATCCTGAAATGGAACTAGAAAGTAACAAGGACAATTTGTTCTCTCTATCTAAGAAATCAACTCCCAATTCAAGTCTTAAAAATCAAACAATTACTACAAATAAAAATACCGCGGAGAAACTCTTCATACGATCCAGTGGAAAATTGGTTTTTGAAAACGAAAGAAAATTTGTAACATTTCATGATGACGTACGCATTTCAAAGGGTAAGTCTACTGTTTTCTCGGACAAGTTATTAATTTCTTTTGACTCTGATATGAAAAATATACAAAAAGCAATAACAAGCGGAGACGTCCTGGCATCCGATGGCACAAAAACTGCGAAAGGAGAAACTTTATCGTGGGATGCAGAAAAACAAATCATAATACTAGATGATGACCCTGTCGCCGAATTCTTTGATGACAAGATATCAATAAATGCTGCCAGAATTATGTTCTTTAAAAATCAAGGTAAAATGGATGTCCCTGTAAGTGGACAATTAACCACAATTGTCAGTACTGAAAATGAGAACAAAGAAGCAAAATCATTTTTTGCCAATTCTAATAATAACAATGAAACTATCAAAATTAACTGGAAGGGTAGAATGTCTTTTCAACAAGAAAAAAACCAGACTATTTTTGAAGATGATGTTATTATGAATAGGGGAGGAACAAAATTATACTGTGGCAAATTGTTAATAATAAATGACGAAGACGGAACTGTGCAAAAGCTGGAAGCCACCAAGGGCGTTCACTTAATTGAAAAAAAAGATAATTCGTTTAGAGAAGCACGAGGAACAAAAATGATATGGACTTCTGCAGGAGATTATGTTGATTTATACGGAAGCCCACTGGCGTCATTTAAAGACGATGAAAGACATATATCTGCACCAAAAATTATCTTTTCAGAAATTGAAAAGATAATTTTTGCAGAAGGGAAAGGAAATCTATTGGTTAAATCTTCTACAAAGAATAAAGAAGATTCTGAATTAACCAAGATTAACTGGAATGAGAAGATGGTATATAATGGTAAAAACAAAACCGCAAACTTCTATAAAAAGGTTAAAGTCATTAAAGGAAATGAAAACCTTGATTGCGACAAACTGGACGTATTTTTCGATGAAGAAGATAAGATAAAAAAAGTCACAGCAACAGGAAATGTTTATTTTGCAACTCCAAAATTAGAGAATACAGAAGGAATAGGCACATTACTCGTATGGGATTTACTAGAAGATGTTGCAGTCCTGAGCGGTACACCCCTTGCGGAATTAAGGCGCTCAGGAATTCAAACATTTTCAGAGAAGATCTATTTTGATATAAATTCACAAAGAGTCCACTGGGAAGGGAGGCCGCACTGGCAAATCTATGAAGGACTGCAATAAATACCATGAAAAAGTTAAATAAATTACCTTTCAAAATTATCCTTTTAGTAATAGTTTTTATAGTACATTCGAAAACAGTAATATCTTCAGAATTGTCCCAAAATATTATTGTCATTGCGCGGCATGGTTCCCTGGAAAATACACCAGAAAATACATTTGCCGCATTCGAGAATGCAATAAATATAGGTGTGGGTGGTTTAGAGATAGACGTGAGAAAAACAAAGGATAATAAATTAATCTTAATGCATGATAGCACAATAGACCGAACAACAGATGGTAAGGGCTATGTTAACAAATTATTGTACGATGAGATAAAACAGTATGATGCTGGCGCATGGAAAGGAGAAGAATTCGCCGGAGAAAATGTACCACTTCTATCTGATGTTCTAAAATATGCAAAAGAAAAAAATATCAAAATTTTATTAAATGTGAAAGAACACGGTATCGAACAACAAACCCTGTCCCTTATCAAAGAATTTGACATTATAAATCAAATTTACTTCGGGGGGGCATTGGAAGCACTTCGTAATACAGAAACAGACATTAAGGGGACACAGCTATTTTTCATACCACCTAATGAATTGACTAATGATGTAATAGAATATATTCATGAAAGACATAAACATGTTGGAACACGTCTTATTGGCACAGATAACAGAGATAAAATGAAAGAAAGAATGATTAATAGCGTTGATGTAATACTGACAGATTACCCAAGTGTTGCAGTTGATCTGCTACATTATAACAAGAAAAGAAATAAGCCAAAAAACATAAACAAAAAAAAAGAATTAGAAATCGAACAGAATAGTAACAAGGAACAAGTAGATGCCCTCATCAATACAATGATACATGATTCACCCGACAAGTCGAGAATGGCCGCACTAATAATAAGTAAACTACAAAAAGAAATCTCTATTCCCCCATTAGTCAAACTCTTAACTTATAAGAAAACTACTAAGCATTTCAATCCAGTACGTAAAATTATTTCCACCTTCAAAAAGGAAAAGGACATTTCACTTCCCGCAATTATGGTGAGAAAAAATGCTGCTTGGGCCTTGGGCCTTATCAAAGCTAAAAACGCCTTAAGACCATTAGTCATACAATTGAAAAACAATGATACAGAATTTAAAAGAGATATAATACTGGCACTTAAGAGAATATCAGATGAGCAAGCAGTACCAATACTAAATGAAGTACTATTAAATGAGGATGACCCCTATATTAGATACGATGCTGCAAGGGCTTTAGGAGAGATAAAAAATCCAGACTCTATTTTCACCTTGATAACAGCACTTAAAAAGGATAACAACTGGATGGTTAAAAGAGGTTGTGCTGGTGCTCTGGGGAAAATCGGTAATAAAAAAGCCGTAAATGCACTTAAGACTATTTTAACAACTGATGCAGGAGCGGAAGCTTCTTTGGCACGCGATATGACAGCATGGGCATTAGCAGAAATTGGGGAAGGTGCAATAGAATCGCTTATATCCTCATTAGGAGACAATGAAAGGAGCACACGCAGAAGAGCCAGTTGGGCATTGATAAAAATAGGAAATGCAGCAGTACCACACTTAACCTCTAAATTACGGGATAGAAATAAACTGGCCCGCGCAAGATCTGCAATGGTGCTGGGATGGATAGGAAACAATAGCGCAATTGTTCCTCTATCATGGGCACTTGATGATCAAGACCCAGAAGTAAGAAAAATGGCAGCATGGGCACTTGGAAAGATCGGAAAAGTTGAAGCAGAAAATGTACTTAAAGAGGCGCTCAACGATCAGGATGAAGAAGTAGTAAAATACGTAAGAGAAGCAATACGAAGGATTCGATTATAACTTTGACAATTAAAATCAAGTGATAAGGAATTAATGAATCAATGAATAAGAGTATCGTTTATCTTGTTGGGGCGGGTCCTGGTGATCCGGGACTAATTACCGTAAAGGGAAAGACCTGTATTAAAAAGGCTGATGTCCTTGTTTATGATTATCTCGTTAACGCTTCTCTATTGAAAGAAGCCAAAGATAATGCCGAAATAATCTATGTTGGAAAACAGGGAAACAAACATACTATGGAGCAGGAAGACATCAATAAACTGCTTGTAGATAAGGCTAAGGAAAACAAAATAGTGACAAGGTTAAAGGGTGGGGATCCGTATGTATTTGGTAGGGGAGGAGAAGAGGCTTTAGTCCTGAAAGAAAACAATATTCCCTTTGAAGTTGTTCCTGGTATAACCGCAGCCATTGCCACACCTGCATATGCGGGCATACCGGTGACGCATCGGTCTTGTACGTCTACTTTTGGCCTTATCACAGGCCATGAAGACCCAACAAAGGATCAAAGTGAAATCGACTGGGGGAAAATAAGCACAGGTCTGGGTACGCTGACGTTTTATATGGGAATTAAAAACCTTCCCAATATAGTTGAACAGCTTATCAAACATGGTCGTTCCAAGGATACACCGGTTGCCGTAATAAGGTGGGGAACCACTCCCGTACAACAAACAGTAACAGGGACATTGTCGAATATTGTAGAAAAGGCAAAAAATATAAAACCACCCGCTATCACAATAGTGGGAGAAGTCGTAAAACTCAGAAACCAACTAAATTGGTACGAAACGAAACCCCTTTTCGGCAAGACTGTTATAGTCACTCGATCGAGAGATCAGGCAAGTGAGTTTTCCGAGAAACTCATTGACCTTGGTGCGAACGTTCTGGAGTTTCCAACCATAAGTATAGCCAATCCGGACAATTTTGACCCTCTCGATAAAGGGATAAAGAGATTGGCATCCACTGACTGGATTATTTTTACAAGCGTGAATGGCGTTGACTCTTTTTTCCATAGACTATTTGATTTAGGCGGTGATATCAGGGATCTTAAAGGCGTAAAGATATGCGCTATAGGCCCTGCAACAGCGGAAAGGATAAAAGGGTTTTTTATCAAAGTAGACTGCCAACCGCCTAAATACGTTGCTGAAAGTGTGGTTGAAGTACTTAAAGAAATTGAAGACCTCAAAGGGAAGCAAATCTTAATGCCTCGAGCAGATATTGCACGAAGTTACCTTCCTGAAGAATTACAAAAACTGGGGGCAAACGTTGCGGATGTTGTTGCCTATAAAACAGTCGTTGCAAGTAATGGAGACGCTATGATTCTAAAGAATCTGAAAGAGGGAATGGTTGATATTGTAACCTTCACAAGTTCTTCTACAGTGAGAAATTTTGTCAAGATCGTTGGTGAAAATAATTTATCTGCATTTAAGAAGAATATTCAGTTTGCAAGTATAGGGCCAATAACTACTAAGACGGCA
This sequence comes from Candidatus Scalinduaceae bacterium, assembly GCA_046759445.1. Lineage (GTDB taxonomy): Bacteria > Planctomycetota > Brocadiia > Brocadiales > Scalinduaceae > Scalindua_A. The sequence goes on along the minus strand of JBHICG010000042.1, from coordinate 1,449 downwards.
GAGGAAATGGATATTGAGGTCTCTATAAAAGCCGATGAATATACAATTCCTGGTTTGGTAAAGGCAGTAGTTGAAAGAGTAGGATGATAATGCGGAAGGGGGGATTTGAACCCCCACCCCCTATTATGAGGACTAGGCCCTCAACCTAGCGCGTCTGCCAATTCCGCCACTTCCGCTAGAAGAAAGATTTATTCTAACTCCATACAAATAAATGTCAAACATGTTTCTATAAAAAGGAGACAAAAGATGATAGCAAATTTCAGTATCACACCAATAGGAAAGGGAAGCAGTTTAAGTACACATATAGCAGAAGTACTAAAGATAGTTGATAAAAGTGGAATAAATTACAAACTTCATGCCATGGGTACCATTCTAGAAGGTGATTGGGATAAAATATTAATGCTCATAAAGAAATGTCACAACAACATACTAAAAAGCTCGGATCGTGTAGTAACTACGATTACAATCGATGATCGTAAAGGCAAAACAGACCGAATAGTTGAAAAAGTTAAATCTGTGGAAAGGAAATTAGGCAAAAGCTTAAAAAAATAAATTTAAAATTATGTTGTAATTAGGATAAAAATTTGCTTCATTACTCCAAAATATTTTTTTCATTCATTGTGCAATAAATATCTGTAACGCTCTATACAGGCAGGACTGATTATGAGCAAACATGCTTAGAGACGTAAAATAGAATAGAAATGGTTCATTACAAAACAGGCATAAATTTGATTCCCAAAAAAATCTTCTTCACAAAAGGAGTAGGCAAACATAAGGAAAAATTACAGTCGCTGGAACTCGCTTTACGAAAGGCCGGCATAGAAAAATGCAACCTTGTCAGGGTATCAAGTATTTTTCCGCCAAACTGCAAAATTATAACAAGAGCGCAAGGCATTAAGCTTGTCAAACCCGGTCAGATTGTATTCTGTGTTATGAGTGAAAATTCAACTAACGAGCCAAATAGAATGATTTCTGCATCCATTGGATTGGCGTTACCTGCTGAACCTGACACTTACGGATACCTGAGTGAACACCATGCATTCGGTGAAACAGGTGAAAAAGCAGGCGATTATGCAGAAGACCTTGCCGCATCTATGCTCGCCAGCACCTTAGGCATTGAATTTGATCCGGAAAAGAATTATGATGAACGTAAAGAAATTTTTCGTATGAGTGGTAAAATCGTTAAAACCAGAAACACAACCCAATCAGCTATTGGTGACAAGAGAGGACTATGGTCAACGGTTGTCACCGCCGCCGTTTTCATTCTTTAAATTTACCTAAAATCCTACCGTTTATCTTTAGTTCCCATCCATATTTCCTGTAACCATAGCCTCAGGGCTTGAGGTGTGAAGCTGTATCCAACTGGCATTGTTCTTCCTCACCCATATACCAGGACCAGGACCAAAGTCTATTATGACCTCGTCCTTACCATTCCCATCCATATCCCCC
>JBHICG010000041.1:0-30165 GCA_046759445.1 Candidatus Scalinduaceae bacterium | reverse complement strand
TATCTGGCTGAAACAGTAACAGAAAAAGGTGAAAAACTGGTAGAAAGTTTAGAAACAGTTTTTACACCTGCTGACAATCCCGGTACTGAAACTCTCAATAGACAGGTGGTTACAGTTGAGGAGAAGTTTGAAATAGAAAAGGTAAAGCCATGGCTCGATGAAAATTTTGTACACAAAGTATGGGCCGAATTCTCCATGAAATGTATAGGTTGCGGTGCATGCACATTTGTATGTCCTACATGCCATTGCTTTGATATTGTTGATGAGTGTACGATGTCAAAAGGAGATAGGGTCAAAAATTGGGATGGATGCCAGTTCAAGATGTTTACGCTGCATACATCTGGACACAATCCAAGGTCAACACAAGACCAACGGTGGCGCCAGAGGATTATGCATAAGTTTAAGTATTATGTAGAAAATTTTGACAGTATTCTCTGTGTCGGATGCGGGAGATGTTCGCGAGTTTGTCCGGCAGATATGAATATTTCTGAAATGCTTAAAATAATAGCATCCGAAGACAATTCACCTGAATAAGGAAACATATAAATGGAGAACATATATAGACCGTATCTTATGAATATCAGCGATATGATAGATGAGGCCCCTGGTGTAAGAACACTCAGGCTAAAGTTTCTAGAAGAAGATGAAGGGAAAAATTTCCGATTTGAAGCAGGACAATTCGCCTTGTATTCTGTATTTGGTTATGGTGAATCTACTTTTTGCATTGCCTCATCGCCCACACGAAAAGACTACATTGAATGTACCTTCAGACAGGCAGGAAGGGTAACTAATGCATTAAGAGAGCTTAATGTAGGTGACGCTATAGGATTCAGGGGGCCATACGGAAACATATTTCCTATAGAGGAGTGGGAAGGGAAGAACCTAGTATTTATTGCAGGAGGCATTGCGTTACCGCCATTAAGATGTGTCATCTGGAATTGTTTAGACCTTCGTGACAAGTATAAAGATATCACGATCGTTTACGGAGCAAAAACCGTTGCAGACCTGGTATATAAACACGAACTTAAGGAATGGGATGCAAGAGACGATGTTAATCTGGTTACCACAGTTGATCCAGGAGGAGAAACTCCAGATTGGAGCGGCAAGGTGGGCTTTGTCCCAACCGTTGTGGAGCAAACAGCGCCCAGCAGCGATAACACAATCGCTATAGTATGTGGGCCTCCCATAATGATTAAGTTTACATTGCCTGTACTGGAAAAACTGGGTTTTAAACAAGAAAAAGTATATACCACTCTTGAGAATAGGATGAAGTGCGGACTGGGGAAATGCGGCAGGTGTAATATTGGCTGTACTTATGTTTGTAAAGATGGCCCCGTCTTTACGGCTGAAGAAATAAGCAAAATGCCCGATGAATTCTAAAAAAAATACTTGAAAAACATTTAAAAATACTATATATATACCCCATAAAATTGTTAAAGCTAGATATTGTATGCATATATTTTTTCTACACTTCAACCATTTTATGAAAGAGAGGTGTTAAAATGAGTGCGGTATTGGAACAGTATTTTCAGAGTATTGTAGTTGATAAGATTAATGAGATAATTTCGAAACAGTTTCAAGAGATAAGGGATGATCTTGAAGCCAGGTATAATGAAATTCAGAGTGATATTAGTGGATTAAAGAAAATTGAATCGAATTATACTGACCTTCGCATTGAGATAGCGAGTTTAAAAAAACGGGTAGCAGACTCAGGGCAGGAAATGTACGGTAGAATGCATGAGGATATAGAAGGTTGCGAGACAAGGTTAATTGGAACTATAAAGAAAGACATACAAGCATTCTTAACAAAGAATGGCAAAAAGGCAGCGACAACAAAGAAAGCGTCAGCTAAAAAAACAGTAGCTAAGAAACCAACAGCTAAAAAGCCAGCAGCTAAAAAGAAAACGGCAAAAAAGTAAATCCAAAATAAATTTTCTATAACTTAATTAATCTAATAATTCATACACGAGAAATTTTCTTTATTTGAAGTCCATCCATATCTTTTAATCACAAAAAAGACGCCCTTAATTAAACTAATCATTTACAGCATTTCTATACTCATCCTTTCTAGTAAACGTTTTTAGTTTATAATACAACTAAAGTTTCATAAATTTCCCATAGTCCACTTTTAACAAAGGTGTGATTGAAAAAAGAGTTTAACCTGACACTATGATTAGAATAGACGGTTCATTTGGTGAGGGTGGGGGGCAGATATTAAGGACTGCCTTAACCCTTTCGGCGATAGAAAAGAAACCTTTTGAGATGTTTAATATCAGGGTAGGCAGAAAAAAACCAGGACTCGGATACCAGCATTTGCAATGTGTCCAGGCAATGTCTCAGATATGTGATGCCGAGATAAGTGGGGACAGAGTAGGGTCATTGTCCCTTAAATTTTATCCAGGAGAGATTATGTCTGGAGACTATTGTATTGAAATAGGCACGGCGGGGTCTGTTGCTCTGGTACTGCAAACAATCTTTTTGCCCTTGTCTCTTGCCAAGGGGACTTCTTCCGTAACAATCAGAGGCGGTACACACGTGCCATTCAGTCCATGTTACCATTATCTTAAAGAGCAATGGCTTTTCTATCTTAAAAAAATTGGTTTTGATTCAAGACTTGAGATGGTTCGCGCGGGTTTTTACCCAAAGGGTGGTGGAGAGATAAAAATATCCATAAAGCACGTCAAAGAGGTTTATCCACTGGTATTGATGGAAAGAGGAAGATTGTTGAGGGCAAGAGGCATTTCTGCTGTCGGAAACCTTGATTTGGATATCGCCGAGAGGCAAAAGGAGCAGGCAATGAAACGTATGTCTGAAGCAAACATCAGTCCAGAAATTAAAGTTATTACCATGCCTGCATTTGCTAAAGGTACGATGTTATTGCTTATGTGTGAATATGAGAAGACTCAATGTTGTTACTTCAGTCTGGGCGCAATTGGCAAAAGGGCAGAAAAGGTAGCTGATGAAGCATGTGAAGGATTAGAATATTTTTTGGAAACAAAAGGAACAATAGACGAACATTTAGCAGATCAGATTATTCTGCCACTCTCCCTGACAACAGATACATCCAGATTTACCACACCAAAGATTACACAGCATCTTTTGACAAATGCTGAGGTCATAAGCTTATTTTCCAATACGAAAATACACATAGATGGTAATCTTGATGAAGAGGGGGAGGTAATAATAGGAAGGATTTAGCCTACAGTAAAATTGCTAGTAGGATCGAGGCGAGAAATCTTTTTTGATTATTTGTCAATAATAACGGGATGTCTGAGAATGCAATTAGACCTCCCCCAAACTCCATATCCATAGAAGTAGTGTACTTGTGCAATTGATTTCAGCAAGTGGTTAGATAATATCATCAGTTTAAGGGTTTGCTTCTTCAAATTTTCTTCTGCCTGAAAAACTGAATACTTTTTTTATGAATTTAAACATCTTCTTGAGAAACCACACGGAGAATATAATAAAAACTATTACCAAAACAGTAGCTACAATAGGATGGCTTATAATTAAATACAGCATCCCTATTACGGTTGCGTCTTCTGTGACACTTGCAACGGAATTACTCACTGGTTCCGGTGAAGAATTTATTGCTAACCGTGTTGTCGCTTTTGTAAGGTGAGAATCCAGAGCAATACTACCCGTCAAAAGCGCTACAGGAATTTGCATTATTTGTCCTGCATCGGCCATAGCCATATATTCCAATGCAGAGCCAGCAATAGGACGAATAAAGGTATGGACAGAATCCCAGGCGGAATCTACATAAGGAACCTTATCTGCGACAAATTCAATTGCATAAAGAAAAATAGCCACACCGATAATTAAAGGATGTGAAAGAACCTCCATATCTCCGGGTAGAGAGACTAATCCCATCCTATGGGCAATACCTAAACCAGCCATGCTCATATAAAGGTTAACGCCAGATGCCCACGAACTGCCTAGCAAAACACCGATTGTATTAACTGTTTCCATTCCCATTTTATTTCACCACCAGTTTTTTATAATTAGGAAAATTCATTGTTTTTCAAAGATCATTATCTAAAATACTTTCTTACTGTCCAGCAAAATTGTTACAGGTCCATCATTTACCAGTTCAACTAACATATTTTCTCTAAAGACTCCTTTGCCAATAACAAGGTTATTTTGCTTACACTTTTCAATTAAGTATTCATACAAAACATTCGCTTTTTCTGCATCTGCAGCGCTATCAAATGATGGCCTTTTACCTTTACGGCAATCACCAAGAAGCGTAAACTGTGAGACTATCAATGCCTGTCCATCAATGTCCTTAAGTGAAAGGTTCATTTTTCCAGCTTTGTCTTCAAAGATTCTTAACCCCGTTATCTTTGATGCTACATAATCTGCGTCTTTGTGTGTATCTTCTTTATCTATCCCCACAAAGACAACGATACCTTTACCCACCTTGCTCACTTGTCTTGAATTTACCGTTACGTTAGCACCTTTAACCCTTTGAACTACAGTTCTCATTAAGATTCCATAATAAAACAATTCTGAGATTAGCATTGATAATGTGGTTGTAATGCATCAGAATCTTTTAGAAAAAAGAAATATTATCATAAATATTCTTTGAAAAATGTCTGATAGGTAAATTGTTAATAGGTTTGAGACAAGATTTTTTTCTATATATTTGTCAATAGATAATAGGCTGCTAAAAAAAAGATTCACAAAGCAAGATGTACACTCATTCCTATTCTAAAATCCATTTTTTAGCCACTTCAATATCTTCATAATCAAAATGTTTTACTTCAGCTGAAACAAAATGATTCACTATCTCAGGCACAATATTTAACAGTTTGCCGTCAACAACGGCTGCAACCCGGGCAATTTGCTTGTGATGATCTTTAATAAATCTCATATGATGTATAAAGGCTTTGGTGTTCTCCCATCCAGGAAACGATTTTGCATGTATTATTATCCCTTTAGATTTCCTTTCCTTTCAATTAATTCATCTATATCCTCTGTAAGGTTTTCAAAATCCTTTTGCTGAAGTGGCCCAGACGGCTCGATAATTACAATTCTTTGATCAGACAATACTTCGTATGAAATCATCTTTTACTAATTTATAGCCCCGTCCTTTATGGCGGGGGATAACTTGCCGCGGAGTCGAGCATCCCACTAAATGCTTCACTTGTGTGGGATGCGAGTTTACTTATTTATCAATGGATAACAAAATGTATTAGAATAAAATTCACAAATCAGGGTGTGACCTTATGTTCCATGATTTTGCAGGTATGAGGCGCATGTGTACAGTTAGACTTTCTGCACTTCAAAGTACAACAATGCATGATCTGAATATCGCTCTGTCCATGCATCTTTGTCAGCATCTGTGGTTTCTTGCGGCCACCCTCGAACATCGATCTGAGCACCCCCGAAATTTTTAAATTCCAGATGATCGGCGACAACAACATGGTCGAGACTGCTTGGGCCATGTTTTGAGCCAGAGCCGCCCCACCATGTGTATGGCTCAGTTTTGTCTAATACTCGCATCATCTTACTATGATGCCGAGCTCGACGCTTAAGTTCGTTAATTTCCGCATCTGCCGAAATATCATGTTGCGTGTAAGGATAGTCCATTCCCATCGTATTTAAATCTCCGATAAACAGGTAGTTGGCCTTTCCCGTACCTCCAGCGGCCTCGTCCAGCCTTCTACGAAAACGAAGTGCAATCTTTAGCATTTCATCGCGCAATCCAAAACCTTTAGGATCGGTCATGCTCTTTAGATGTAGAAATATAATTGGATAGTACTCTTGATCGACTCGCAGTGTTACTAATACACCAGGTCTGAGACCTGGCTGTTTTGATTTAAACTCAAGTTTCTGAGTGACAAAGCCAGAAAAGCCATTTCTGATGCCAACGAGAATTTCTTGCGTTTGAGGGCCTTCTGTAATGTGGAATTGATAATTGGGCATGGCTTCCACCAATGGGCGAAAAACTATTGAGCTGCGAACCTCAAAAATAGCTATAACGTCTGCTTTCTGTTTGGCAAGAAACTCAATTTGTTGTTCAACTGGTTTCTTGGGAAACTTATTCTTGTCAGTTGCTCCAAAGTGTTCAACGTTCCAGGACGCAACTGAAAATGCCTTAGTCATAATAAAACCCTCCTTAATAATCGAGTGTCTGACGGTCGAGCTGAGCGGAGTTTGTCTAGACTATAGCAGAGTTACACGGGCATACCCGTGGGCGTCTACAGGTTGGATTATAATCAAACCTAACCTATTGGCAACAATGTATCGGTCGATATCTGAACTGGCAAATTTTTTAAATAATTTATGTTTGTATACTCTATAATAGTTTTAATTACAATGAAAATTTTGATAGATATATTAATAATATGGTATAGAAATAGTAAATATGGTTGGATTTATTAAAATCATAAATTGGTAAAATATTTAAGTTAATTTAATTCAGTTTCTTCGTCCATAACCATAAAGCTATAAAAAAAGCTGAAATGATATAAATGTTCAAAGGGGTTATGGACAGAGGTAACAGGCTCTTAAAGTGAGGGAGTTTTATTGTAAAGTAAAGACTATCAGGGATAAAGCCACCAAAATGCACATTGACAACCTATGACCAAAGATTTATTATCCTTGCTAAACATATGATTTACAGCGGAGCACATTTAGAGAAATAATAAAAGGAAGGAAAGATGGCGGATTTAAAGGAAGGAATTAAGACGCCGGAATTTAACTTACCTGCAAATAACGGTAAAAATATAGCGCTTAAAGATTTCAAGGGTAAAAAGCGGGTTATCCTTTATTTTTATCCCAGAGATAACACGCCGGGTTGTACTACTGAGGCATGCGATTTTCGGGATAATATAAAGGCCATAGAGAAAAAGAGTGCGGTGGTACTAGGCGTAAGCCCTGATGGATTGGTATCTCATAATAAATTTATAGATAAATTCAATCTACCGTTCATCCTCCTCAGCGATGAACGTAAAAAAACCTGTAAGGACTATGGGGTATGGGTAAAGAAGAAGATGTATGGCAAAGAATACATGGGAATTGCGCGAACGACCTTTATCATTGGTAAAGACGGTAGGATTGAGAAGATTTATGAAAAGGTAAAACCCGCCGGACACAGTGAAAAAATATTGAATTTCAGACAGCGGAAGTCGTAATACCAAACCCCCACCGTGAGGAAGCACAGCTTCCTCTTTCCTTCAGAGATGGACTGTTTGGTGAAGAGGAGATTGACAAGCAAAAGATGAATCGCCTCATCTGGGGTGATAACCTCCTTGCCATGCAGGCGCTGCTTGCACAGGGTTACGAAGGGAAGATTAATCTTATCTACATCGACCCGCCATTTGACAGCAAGGCCGACTATTCACACAAAATGACTATTGAGGGAAATGAATTTACCAAAGAGCCTTCGGTTATTGAACGCCTTGCTTATAAGGATACATGGGCTGGAGGGACCGATTCCTATCTTGATATGCTTTATCCAAGGTTGCAGTTGATGAAGAGATTGTTGGCGGAAGATGGAGCTATTTACATGCATATAGGCTGGTATGTAAGTCATTATGTAAAAAATATTGCTGATGAAGTTTTTGGGAAAGATAACTTCAGAAATGAGATAATTGTCCGTAGAATTAGGAAAAATGTTAGAGAAAGAGCGAGGGTTAAATCTTTAAATTTTGGTCACGATGTTGTTTTTTTTTATGCTAAAAGTGAAAAACATTTAATAATCCCGCCGACGAAGAAAATTAAACGACAAGAAAGATGGCATTCATTTGAAGCTGCAGGATACAGGCGTGGAATGGATTATGAATTATTTGGATTTAAACCTTCAGTAGATAATCATTGGAGATGGACTAAAGAAAAGGCAAATGAGGCAATAGAACAAGGGGTTTTAAGGCCAAATCCACGAACTGGAAAACCTGAATATCTAATTCCAGCAAGTGTTGAGGATTTAAGAGATACTATATGGGATGATATAATAGCTTATTCTTTCAAAACAGGATATGATACTGAAAAAAAAGAAGAATTATTAGAACTGATAATAGAGGCTTCTTCAAACAAGGGTGATTTTGTCATCGACATATTCAGTGGTTCCGGAACAACCCTTGCTGTTGCCGAGAGACTCGGCAGACGCTGGATCGGTTATGAACTGGGTAAGGTTGGTATTCAGGTTACACGAGCGCGTCTTGTAGAGATGGGAGCCAAGCCATTCCTTATAGAAAACATCGGCAATTATCAACGTGAGATGATTTATCTTACCGGTGGACGCATCTGGGAGATGCAGCATCTTATTCTGAAGTTGTATGGGGCAACTCCCAGAGACAGGACAAGCGGTCTTGGTATTAGGAAAGCAGAAGATGGGAAAGAAAAACTCGTATATGTGGGTTATCCTGACCGTCCCATTACGGCAAAGAAGGCCGAAGAATTAGCTCTGCAGGCTCAAAAGCTTGATGGCAGAGGATACAGGCAATTGATTATTCTTGGTTGGGATTATGAATATAATTACTATCAAGCCCTTGAATCACGTTTAAGTGCACTGAAAAACAAGCTTAAAATTCATATCGAAAGCAGGGATATCCCACCTGATATATATGACTATCTCAAAAAAGCAAAGACAGAAGAAGATATCGAAGCCCTTTCGGAAAAGGTAAAATTCTATGAAAGACCTTATCTGAGGATGAATCCTCCAAAGGTAAAGGCCTGTCCTGAACTTGTTTCAGGAACAGAAAAAGTTGAGATAAGCCTTTCAATACAACGCTACGTCTTGATGGACATTCCCGTAAGCCAGACCTCAAAGAAGGGACAGGAGAACTATACGGCCTTAATGAAAATTGCCAAAGACAACTTTGCCGTGCTGATAGATTACTGGGCTATTGACTGGGATTACGATGACTTCACCTTCAAAAGCCAATGGCAGGCGTTTAGAGGTAATGGTAAGAAAGCTAAAACAGTTCCCGTTGTGGCAAAAGAAACTTTAGAAAAGAAACAGAATCGCATAATCGCTGTTCGTGTGGTAGATATATTTGGTAATGATGCAGGAGCAACAGTGGAAATGAAAGGGTAAGATTTTTTATTAATGATTGTCTTATAGATTGATAATAGTAAATCCATCAATAAAGTAATTTCTTATTGCAAAATACATCAATAAGGATTTGTGTTATTGCAGCATTATGCCGTATCCTGAAATAACAGCTATAGTAATTGCAGAATCCTGCAATAGAGGTATGGATATTGAAACACAAAGATTTTGCAAATTCACCAACAGGGAAATGCATTAAGACTTGTTGAAACTGAAATTCTTCATGAAGCGACAGACAGGAAAAGAAATAAACTTTTCATTGCTCACAAATTGATGAAATTGTTGACAGCAACAGGCAAGGAAAGTTCGTGAGAATATGATTATGAAAAAGAATAAAGAAGCCTTTTCCCAGATGTACCTGGCAAAAGCCCTTGAAGGTGAGGTGAAGGCGTGGGCTGATCAGGGCTGGAATGGTGTTACTCAGACCACACTTGAACTCTTCAATTACTGGTTTAAGAGGGATGAAGACATTGGAGAATGTTTCTATGATTGTCAAAGGCACGCTATAGAGACGATAGTTTACTGTCATGAGATACTTCAAGCTACAACATTACAAGAATTATTTGAACGCGTAGCCCCTGAAGCCCTTCTGGAACATCTCCCTCTAAAACAGGAGGTTGAAGCAATCCAGTTCCCTAAATATGCCCTGAAGATGGCGACAGGAACGGGAAAGACTTGGGTGCTCACTGCTCTTATAATCTGGCAGTTTTTCAATAAAATCAATAATGAACGAGAGGGCAAGTATTCCTATCGATTTCTTGTGGTAACGCCGGGCCATGAGGTCTTAAACAGGATGTTTGATTCATTGAAAGGCAAGCGAAATCCTGAAACCGGTGACAGGGCGCCTGAAACAGCAGATTATAAACGTTCATTATTCATGCCTGAAGGCGCTATAACGTACATTTTACAAAATTGTAGTATACCAGTTTTTTAGGAGACCATGGAGTTTAGTATTTCAATCCCACGTACCAGGGTCTCAAGTGGTGCAGCGTATGACAACCTGAAGTGAGTATTCTTCTCAGAAAATACACTACCGGGTATGATTAACAAATCCCTCTTTATGGCTTCAGTAACAAATTCTTCATCTGTGCCCCAGGGTGCTTGAGGAAAGAGATAGAAGGCGCCGTCAGGCTTGGTTATACTGTAACGCCCTTTAAGGCCATTATAGACCAGATCACGTTTCTTCTCATAATCTTTTATATACTCACTGATATCAATATCCAGGGCTTTTACACCCGCTACCTGCGCAAATGAAGGAGCACAGATATAGGTGTATTGCTGGAGTTTCATCATTTCATTAATAATCTTTGCCGGGCCAATTACACTACCTAATCTCCATCCAGTCATTGCATACGACTTGGAAAATCCGTTACACGTTAACGTGTTTTCATGAAATTTTCCAATACTTTGATAGTGTATATCATATACAAATCTTCTATATATCTCATCTGAGATGATTATTAAATTATGTTTCCTGGCAATATCACAGATGTCAATGAGATGTTGTGGATTACAAACTACACCTGTTGGATTGGATGGGCTGTTTATGATAAGAATCTTGGTACGTGTGGTTATGTGAGGCAGGATACGTTCGGGGGTAAGTTCAAAATCTGGATATGTATCAACAAATTTTATTTTACCGCCGCATAGTTTTATAAGGTGCTTAAATGACACAAAGTATGGGTCTGGTACAAGGATCTCATCTCCGGGGTTTATGAGAACCAGAAAAGCAAGGGTCAGGGCGCCTGCAACCCCTGACGTTACCATTATGCTTTCACCCTTAATACCCTGTTCTTTTCTTGCTTTCTCGAGGATCTTTTCTCTTAGTTCTGGAATACCCTGTGTTATTGTGTATCTATTAATCCCCCTTTCTATTGCCTGGATTGCTTCTTTCTTGACTTCTTCGGGAATATCAAAATCAGGTTGCCCAATACTAAGATTAATTGGGTCTTTAATCTTTTGTGCCAGATCGAAAACTTTCCTTATCCCAGATGCTTCAAACCCCCGCATTCGATCGGCAATCATCAGGATGCCTTTTCCTTTTTCTCTTTCTCTTTCTCTTCTTCACCTGTTGGAGTAGTGGCCTCTTCAGTTTTTTCTTTTGCTGCCTTCGCCTTCTTTCGTATCTTTATGTTTTTTACTTTTGGTATACCAAAGACAGATTTTCCCTCTTCCCACAAACCTTCATCCATTAGAAATTTGACACGTTCTGCCCTTGTAAGTACATTTCTGTGCCTGGCCAGTTTGCCCTTTGTTACAAGACTTTTGTCAATACTCATCGTTATTTCTCCCTTATCTTATTTGAATTGGATAACTACCTGCAAATTGCTTCTTTCCTTCATATTCTAAACTACTGATCTCAGCTAAAATATTTTTCATTTCAGTATTATTCTTAGAGTCAAATTTACCAACACATACAACAAGTTCCTTGCCCCTTTTTGCTACAAAAGTGCTGTAACCTGTCATATCCTTGATAGCCTTTGCCAGATTAGTAGCCTTCTTTACGTTCTTTTTGTTATTACTATAGGTTATAATTTGAAGTGTCCATTTTACATTTTGTTTTTTCTTATTTGTAGTAATTGAAGTTTTCTTTGATAAGTCTACGGCTTTTATTTCCTTACCCGGCGGTATAGATTTAACTTCTTTACTCATCTTTGGCTGTGTAAGAGATTCTTGTAATATTTCAGGACTCAGGGCTTTATTGTAACCAATCTTATAACCGGTGAAAAAACATGCCGTTGATAAAATAGCAGCGCCCAGTGCGGCCAGAATCAAAGTTTCCTGCTTAAAGACAACTTCATTTAAAAATAACTTTCTGACGTTTCTATCACCGGTTTGAAAAGTCTCGCCACTTCTTGTATTCTTAATCCAATCTAAGCGTTTATTTTTTGTTTCTTCTTTTTGGGTTTTTTGACTATTTTCTATAACTGGTTTAGGAATAATGGATGGGGTGGCTTGTTCCTTTTGGGATACGCCGCCACGGTGTTTAATACCTTCTTTCTGTTGTGGATTTTTAAAGATCTCGAAAAATTCTTTCGATCCCTTATCCTTCTTAAACATTTATGTCCTTTGATGCAAAATTTAGAGTTTTAAAATAGCTTTTAGGGTTTTCTAGAAATTACCTGGCTAGTACTTAACATACAATCTATAAAAAACGAATTTTAATGTCAAGGTTTTTCGCTTATGAACCTCGTATAGACGGATTTATTGACTAATGGAAATAATTTGATATACTCATAATCGGCTTCTTTTCAGTCCACCAGATTGATAACCGTTCAGGCGTTGAACTAATAACCGAGGGGCGAATCGCCAATTTGTTCTTTAATTGCTACGCAAAACTAAATGAACAGAAATGAATAAGAAGGTTATAGAAAACATTCGTGAGAAAATCCGGTACCACGATAAAAAATATTATGTTGAGAGTGCACCTGAGATTACGGATTATGAATATGATCAACTGATAAAGGAGTTAGAGAGGCTTGAAAGGGCTTATCCACACCTGATTACGCCTGATTCTCCCACTCAACGTGTAAGCGGTGAACCTATAATGGGATTCACATCAATCGAGCACAGAATACCTATGCTTAGTATTGAAAATACTTACTCAGAAGAGGAATTGACGGAGTTCGATCATAGGATTAGGCGAATGTTAAAGCATGTAGGTAAAATAGAATACGTTGTAGAACTTAAGATTGATGGTGTGGCAATTACACTGTGGTATGAAAAAGGGATCTTTATGCGTGGTGCGACAAGGGGCGATGGTTTTAGGGGTGATGATGTTACAGCAAATTTAAGAACCGTAAAGGATATTCCTCTGAGATTTTTGTGTCCAGAAGGCAAAAAAATACCTTCGGTTATCGAAATTAGAGGTGAGATATACCTGCCAAACAAGGAATTCCAGAGACTAAACCAGGAACGAGAGGAATCTGATGAACCTCAATTTGCTAATCCAAGGAATGCTGCAGCAGGTTCTCTTAAACTCCTCGACCCTCATATAACATCTAAAAGGCCTTTACGCTTATTTGCATACGCCTTTGGTTATTATGAAGATGTCAGATGTAAGAGCCACATTGAGTGTCTTGAAACTCTTAAAGAATTCGGCCTTCCCGTAAATCCGCATTACAGATTATGCAGGGATATAGATGAGGCTATCTCGTATTGTAATTCTTGGGAAACCAAGCGAAGCGACCTTAATTATCAGGTTGATGGAATGGTCATAAAGGTTAATTCACTAGAACTACATGATAAGCTGGGTTCTACCAGCAAGGCGCCCCGTTGGGTTATGTCTTACAAATATCATCCTGAAGAAGCTGTATCCAGGATTGAGGCAATAAGGGTACAGGTTGGTAAAACGGGCACATTAACACCGGTGGCAGAATTAAGACCTGTGCAACTCAGTGGTACAACGGTAAGCAGGGCAACCCTTCATAATTTTGATGAAATAGAGAGAAAGGATACTCGTGTAGGGGATTATGTCACTGTTCAGAAGGCTGGAGAAATTATTCCTCAGGTGGTTAGGGTTATCAAAGAAAGACGTACAGGAAATGAAAAAACATTTAAATTGCCGAAAAGATGCCCTATCTGCAAAGGTGATATTTTTAAAGAAGAGGTATATCTAAAATGTTACAATCCTTTATGTACTGCTCAGACAAAAAAGAGAATACTATACTTTGCAAGTAGAAATGCAATGGATATTGAGGGCTTAGGTCCTGCCATAATCGAACAATTAGTAGATAAGAAAATTGTGAGAGACTACGCAGATATTTATACTCTTAAATTTGATAATCTTGTATCACTTGAAAGAATGGGGAAAAAATCGGTAAAAAATTTGCTTAATTCTGTCGAAAAAAGCAAGGGAAGAGATTTACACCACTTGATCTGTGCATTAGGAATACAGCATGTTGGTTCTCACGCAGCGGAGATACTCTCAAAACATTTTGGCACGATCGATAGAATTGCAAGCGCATCTATTGAAGAGTTAGAAGAAATCTATGAGGTTGGGAATATTATGGCAAGGAGTATCGTTAAGTTCTTCTCAGATACACACACAAAGGAAGTCCTCGAGAAGCTAAAGACGGCAGGTGTTAACACGGAGTTAATACGTAAAGAAAGAAGAACAGTTTCTGATATTGCCGGAAAGTCTTTTGTGGTAACTGGAACCTTGAATGGATATACCAGGAAAGAGATAGAAGACATAATAAAAAATTTAGGCGGTAGAGTATCATCTACAGTAAGTAGTAAAACAGATTTTTTGATTGTTGGTGAATTGCCAGGGTCGAAATTTGAAAAGGCAAAAGCTTTGGGTACAACAATTTTAAATAAAGAGAAATTCGAAGAATTAATTTGCAATTTAACACCGAAATACACTAATTGGCACTGAAGCTGCAAGCTAATTAGTATCTGTTTCGGTATTGCCAATGCATTTTAGGGTATTTAGGCTTTCTGCAACAGATATTAATTAGCTTAGGTACTATCGATTAAATATGTTCTGACATTTATCTAACGGATTAAAGAGTTTATTGTTTCACTTTGAAACAGATGATTTTAAAATGCTAAGAATAATATTATGACACTTAGTGCAATTACGTAAGTATCCGTGATAAAACAATACAATAACTAGTGGAAAAATTAATAAAAAATGCATTAAAATCGGCAAATGCCGACCATATAGAAATACGTATACAGGAGGGAAGGGGAACAGGTATTACTTACGTAGGTAAGGAATTGGAGAATATAGGTGAAAGCAGTAGCATTGGGGGTAGTGTTCGTGCTCTCGTTAAGGGCGGATGGGGATTTGTGGCTTTTAATGATATTGAGAATCTTCCACGCTACGTCGAAATTGCATGTGAGCAGGCTAAACTCGTTGGAGGTAAGAAAGTTTCGCTTGCAAAGACTAAGGTTATAAACGATACTGCCAAAACTAAGGTTGAAGTTGATCCTGCAGATATATCATTGACTGACAAACATGAATTGTGCCATAAATACAATAACATAGTCTTGTCTTCAAAAAAAATTCAAACATCCAATGTCAGGTATATGGATTCTCATAGTACACTTTATTTCGCAAACCTGGAAGGCAGTTTTATAGTTTCTGAGAACATATTCTGTGGAGTCTCAGTTTTAGCGATTGCCAAGGACGGTATGAACGTACAGCAAGCCTATAATTCCGTTGGCGACCTTAGAGGATACAAAAAAGTCGAAAACTTTGAGGAAAAGTGTGAAGAGGTTACAAAGAGAGCCGTTGATTTACTTTCTGCAAAACCAGTAGAAGGCGGCAAATACACCATAATTGTTGACCCAAAACTCTGTGGCGTATTTACACACGAGGCATTCGGACATTTGAGTGAAGCGGATTTTATATATGAAAACAAGAAACTTCGTGAGGTTATGAAAATTGGAAAGCGTTTTGGTTCAGATGATTTGTGTATTGTAGACGATGGTACATTAGAAGGAGAGGCGGGTTACAATAAATATGACAGCGAGGGAACGCCGTCACAAAAAACATATCTAATAAAGGATGGTATTTTAGCAAGTCGGTTACATTCAAGAGAAACAGCGGCAAAAATGGACGAAGATCCGACAGGAAATTCCAGAGCAATTAGTTATACCCACGAGCCAATTGTGCGCATGACTAACACATATATGGAACCCCGTAGTTGGACATTTGAAGATATGTTAGCAAGCGCAGGTGAAGGCATATATGCAAAAGGTTCACTTGGAGGCCAAACAAATACAGAGATGTTTACGTTTAGTGCAGAAGAAGCATATCATATAAGAGGTGGAAAACTCTGTGAAAAGATTCGTGATGTGGTTTTGACGGGTAATGTATTTGAGACATTAATGAATATAGACGCAATTGGAAATGACCTTGTCTTTTTTGGAGGGCTTGGTGGCTGCGGTAAAGGCGGACAATCCCCCTTGCGTGTAAGCGATGGTGGTCCACATATTAGAATAAGAAACGTAACAATCGGTGGTAGATAAGAAAAAACAAATAGGCCAATAGATAATTTTCATGTTAACTAACATATTATTTTTAATGATTATTGAAACAGAGTAAAGTAATAAAGAGAAAGGATTAAGTCCATGGATATTACAGAATTACTCAAATTTGCAAAAGATCAGAACGCTTCAGACTTACACATTAGTTCTGGCGAGCCACCGATGGTCAGAAAAGATGGTGATTTACAGAAATTAGACACTTTACCCTTGGGCAAAGAGGATGTTCATACTATATTGTATGATATACTAAATGACCGACAACGTAAAATTTTTGAAGAAGTTCAGGAGCTGGATTTTGCTATTTCATTTGGTGAGACATCACGCTATAGGGTCAACGCCTTTGTTCAAAACAGGGGAGAAGCGATAGTTTTCAGGACAATACCTTTTATAATACCCAGTCTAGCAGACCTGGGGCTTCCAAATATACTTGCAGACATAGCAAGAAAAAATAAAGGGTTAGTCCTGGTTACAGGACCAACGGGTAGTGGCAAGTCAACGACATTAGCATCTATGCTTGAGTTTGTTAATTCAGAAGATAAGGTTCACATAATTACAGTAGAAGATCCCATAGAGTTCGAATATGAACCCAAGAAGGCTCTTATTAATCAAAGAGAGTTAGGCGTTCATACCAAAAGTTTTGCGAATGCCTTACGATCTGCTTTAAGAGAGGATCCGGATGTGATATTAGTTGGAGAAATGAGAGACCTAGAAACAATTTCTTTGGCCATAACTGCTGCTGAAACAGGTCATCTGGTTTTAAGTACCTTACATACCTCAAGCGCTCCAAAGACAATTGATAGAATAATAGATGTTTTCCCTGCTGAACAACAATCACAAATAAGAACCATGTTTTCGGAGTCAATTTTAGCCGTTATTAGCCAAAGTCTAATTAAACGTAAAGATGGAAAGGGTAGGGTTGTGGCATTAGAGATTATGATTGCAACACATGCTATAAGAAACCTTATTAGAGAAGGAAAGGTTGCCCAGATACATTCTTCCATACAAACGGGAAGACAGCATGGAATGCAAACTATGGATGATGCCTTAAAAGAACTTTATGAGAAGGAAAGTGTTTCGTTGGATAGTATAAAAAACCTTCTTAGTAACCCCAATATAATAAAGGCTTAAATATAGGAAATGGATATAAAAGAATATTTAGGTAAGATGGTCAAATTAGATGCATCAGATGTTTACCTCACTGTAGGTTTTCCACCCGCCTATCGTGTGCAAGGCAAGGCAACACCTGTATCTGAAGATGCCCTGACGCCCGATGATACCGAAAAACTTGCTTTTTCAATAATGAGCGAGAAGCAGAAGACTACTTTTCTCAAGGAAAAAGAGATGAACCTTGCCATAACTTATCCATCTCTTGGACGTTTCAGGATGAATATATTATATCAAAGGAATAGCATAAGTATTGTAATCCGCCAGATTAAACATATCATCAAAACCATAGATGAGATGGAATTACCTCCTATCTTAAAAAACATCGTAATGACAAAACGTGGTCTTGTATTGGTGGTTGGAGGAACAGGCTCGGGGAAATCCACAACCCTTGCCGCAATGATAGACCATAGAAATTCAAATTCTCCAGATCATATTATCACTATTGAAGATCCGATTGAATATGTTCATCGACATAAGATGTCGGTAGTAACTCAAAGGGAAGTGGGAATAGATACACATTCTTTTGCAAATGCTTTGAAAAATACATTTAGACAGGCGCCAGACGTTATCCTTGTAGGCGAAATCAGGGATACGGAAACAATGGATGCTACCATTAGCTTTGCTGAAACAGGCCATCTATGTTTGGGTACATTACATGCTAACAATGCCAATCAGGCAATTGAACGTATTATTAATTTTTTCCCCTCAGAAAGACATGATCAAATATATCTTTTGCTTTCACTCAATCTTCGCTCAATAATTTCTCAAAGACTTATACCTACGATTGACGAGAAAAGAGTCGCTGCTTTTGAAATATTATTAGATACCCCAAGAGTGAAGGATTTGATGTTTAAAGGGGAAATAGAAACACTTAAAGAGGTCATGGCAAAAGGCAGCCAGGAAGGTATGCATACTTTTGACCAGGCAATATTCAATCTTTTTAAGTCGAAAGTGATAAGTTATGAAAATGCATTAGCCCATGCGGATAGCACAAATGATTTACGTTTAAGGATAAAAGTTGAGAAATTAGAACCTGGTGAAAAACGGGATAAACCGTCTTTCAATATTAGAGAATGATGGAAAATAAGATAGAGGAAAAGATACTCGATTTGGCTTTAAAAAATTCTAATTCGGTGGAAGTTATATATGAAGAAGGTGAATCCAGGTCAATCAGCTTCGAAAATAATAAATTAAAGAACGTTCAAACAAAATCAATCAGAGGAATTGGCCTGCGGGTAATTAAAGATGGGAAAATTGGTTTTTCAAGCACCACAGATTTAAGAAAACCAGAACAGGTCGTTTCAAATGCAATGGAAAGCGCTAAATTTGGACAGGAAGCGAAGTTAGAGTTTCAACCAAAAAATCAATTCATTGATATCAAATTGTTTGATGAAAAAGTAGTAAACTATCCCATTGAAAAGGGCATACAAGCCGGCAAGGACGAAATAGCAAAAGCCTTATCTACCAATTCAAATTATGAATGTGGAATCAGTATCGGAAAAAGTATTGGTTTGAGTAGGCTAATTAACTCAAGTGGCCTAGATGTATGTACTCAGTTCACATCCTTTGGGATAGGCGTTGATATATTACTGGTTAAGGACAAGGGGCTATTATGGATCGGGGAAGGTGAAAGTTCTGCAAAGTTAGTTGAAGATCTTACAAAACATACTGAAAAGGCTCTTCAAGATTTGAAATTAGCAGAAAGGGAGGTTGAAATTGCTACTGGTAGTTATCCGGTAGTTTTTACTTCTAAGGCTATTGGAACTTTGCTAGCAACATTTGAGACTGGATGTAATGGGAAAATGGTTCAAAAAGGCGCTTCTCCGCTAACGGGCAGAATCGGACTAAAAATAATAGATGAAAGAATCAATATATATGATGATTCAACGGTAGATTATGCTGATGGAAGCTACATTTGCGATGGTGAGGGGGTGCGCGCTCAGAGGACACCTCTTTTTGAATCAGGCGTACTCAAGAACTATATATATGATTTACAAACTGCAGGTATTATGAATGCTAAATCTACCGGAAATGGGACAAGGAGTTTTGCTTCTCAACCTTCCCCGGGTAATTCTAATGTTATAGTTGAATCCGGAAAAATGAAATTTGAAGATATGATTAAAGACATAAAGCGTGGTATACTTGTGGATCAGGTTCTTGGCGGAGGCCAGAATAATGTCCTTGCAGGAGAATTTTCTGTAAATATTGATTTAGGCTATCTTGTGGAAAATGGTGAGATCGTTGGAAGAGTAAAGGACTGCATGATAGCAGGGAATGTTTTTGATGTGTTTAATAATATAATAGATATCGGTGATAAGTCTGAATGGCATGGTAGTTTATGTGTGCCACCTTTTTATTTTAGATCCGTAAATGTTGCGGGGAATACAGGTTAAAGTTTGATTTTATATGGAAATTTGGCAAATTCCTGTTGTTTTCACCGTTGGTATCGCTGCAGGATTTATCAACACCCTTGCTGGTGGTGGTTCCCTCCTTTCCCTCCCTATACTCATCTTTCTCGGCCTGCCGGCAGCAGTGGCAAATGGTACTAACCGTCTTGCTATTATGATTCAATGTTTATTTGCAGTTGCTGGATTTAAGAGAAAGGGAATTTTAAATTAAGTCTTTTGCTGTCAGTGCCTGCGCTTATGGGAGCCATCTTAGGCGCTCAAAATTGCCATTGACATGTCTGATATCCTGTTCAGAAGGGTTCTGGCTATTATCATGCTATTTGTGCTCGGACTCATACTTTGGAATCCTGCTAAAAGATGGTATATCAATCCGCAATATGATGGGGGCAAAATTAGTTTAGGACGGAATCGACTGCTCATGACGATGATTGCCTTCTTTTTTATTGGAATCTATGGCGGGTTTATTCAGGCTGGCGTTGGTTTCCTAATCATTGCCGCCTTAACTACGATTAGCGGACTAAATCTTATAAATACTAATAGCCACAAGGTATTTATTGTTGGCGTTTACACCATATTTGCATTGCTCACGTTTGCACTTAATAACAAAATATGCTGGACGATGGGACTGGCATTAGCTGCTGGCAATGGTCTTGGGGGTTAGGTTGGTAGCCATTGGGTGGTTACCAAAGGCGAACAATGGATAAAAATAATACTTACAATCTGCGTTGTTGCAATGGTAATGAAACTTATTGGATTATTTCCATAATGTCTCTGGTATCTTTCTTTTTTCGTTCACTAGACAAAACTTATAAAAAAGTTTGAGAAGCCAAATAACATTAGAAATTTTCCAATTTATAAAGGAGAGGCAACAAATGGAAACAATGATTGGTAAAACCAAACTAAATTTAATACAAGGTGATATTACGTTACAGGAGACAGAGGCAATAGTCAATGCCGCGAATACAAGTCTGTTGGGTGGAGGAGGGGTCGATGGCGCCATTCACCGTGCGGGCGGTCCGAAAATCCTGGAGGAATGTGAGATTATTAGGGCAAAACAAGGTGGTTGTTCTACAGGTGAGGCCGTAATAACGTCTGGTGGAAATATGAAGGCCAAATATGTAATTCATACTGTTGGTCCTGTTTGGTCAGGGGGGAAACGAAATGAGGAACAACTCCTTCATAATGCCTATTATAACAGCCTTAAAATATCAAAGGAGAGGGATATAAAATCTATCTCATTTCCATCCATTAGCACTGGTGTCTATAGATTTCCGATAGATAAGGCCGCAAGGATTGCCCTTAATACTGTAAAAGCATTCGTACAAGAGCATAATTTCGCAGAGGTTAGATTCGTGTTATTCAGTGAGAAAGACTTGAATGTTTATGAACGTGCATTAAGAGAAATATGCAAATGAATTTATAATTTACCCCTTTGTCTTCCCATGTTTGGTTTTCTGCCATGGTTTGCTTTTTTAGTACGCCATTTTAGCTTACGTCTTTTACTGGTTTGAGCCATTAAGTATTATCCTTTCATCTCTTTTGTATGATTCTTATCTTCCGTTTCTATTTTATCATGTTTCTCGTTTACGCCGTCTTCAATTTCATCCTCTACGCCTTTAACGCCTTTTTTGAACTCAACAATACCTTTTCCTAAGGATTTCATCACTTCTGGCAACCTTTTACCAAAGATAAGCAATGCCACAATAAGGATGATTATCCATTCTATGCCCCCCGGCATGCCAAACATATTTTTTTCTCCCCGTTTAAGATTTATATTATAATCTTTTAAAACTCAATTAAGTTTTATACTGTCAATTATGAACTGATTGCTTAATTTAATAAGATATTAATCTTCCTGAGAATTGTTATTAAATTAAACATATCTTCAGGTAATTCGGCTGTAAATTCCATCCTTTTGTTTAAGATAGGATGGAAGAAATTTACCTTATGAGCATGTAATGCATGTCTATGAATGATTGGATTACTACTATTATTCCACAATTCTTTTAATTTTGCAAGTTTGTAAATTTCTATATTTGGAAAAGGTCTGAGTAAATCCTCAAGATAACACACATCACTGTTATTGTATTCTGAATCAGCTATTATGGGGTGGCCAATAGTTTTCATGTGAACTCTGATCTGGTGAGTCCTTCCAGTTTCTGGAATTATCTTAACTAGTGTGTAACCACGAAAGCGTTCTTTTACTTTGAAAACAGAAACAGCACTTTTTCCTATGTCGTGGCGGATTGCCATTTTTTTCCTAGTCCTTTTATCCTTTCCGATTGGCAAATCAATCTTGTCTGAATCAAGTTCTGTCTCGCCCTTAATTACGGCAATGTATTCCTTCCTTATCTCTCTTTTTTCGAACTGTAATGCTAGATGTTTATGTACTTTTTCATTTTTTACAACTATGATAACTCCGCTTGTATCCCTGTCTAACCTGTGGACTATTCCCGGTCTTAGTGGGCCATTTATTGAAGAGAGGTTTTCGCAATGAAAAGCCAAAGCATTTACCAATGTTCCAATTGCATGACCGCGAGCAGGGTGTACAACCATATCCGGGGGCTTATTCAAAACCATTAAATGTTCGTCTTCATATATAACATCAAGCGGGATATTTTCAGGAACGATCTTACCATTATCTTTTACTGGTAACTGAATTGAAATAACGTCTTTTAATTTTATTTCATAACTATTTTTCACGGTAATGTTATTTACCTTGACAACACCATTCTTTATTAATTTCTGCACAGTATTGCGTGAATAATCTTGTAACCGTGAAACAAGATATTTGTCAATTCTTTTGGAATTGTGTTTTTTCTTAACGACTAACTGAATTTGCTCTGATCTGTCTTCTTCATGCACAATCTTTTTTGCTTTAAATTCTTTAACGGTATTGAAAATCACTTAATGCCCTCCATGCGATACTTAGCCATTCTTGCACAATGACTTTCAGGCAAAAAATCTATCACATCTTTGTATGCGGCTACTGCTGCACTTAATTCGCCTAATTTTTCATAGCACCTTCCTGCATCTAACTTGGCTTGTGCTTTAAGAAACGTAGCTTCAGTGTCTATCACAATTTTTTCGAATTGATCAATAGCCTCTTTCAATTGCCCATTTTCCTCATAAGCATATCCCAGAGATTGTCTTACGATGGGCACCAGAGGGTGGTTACCAACTCTTTGTATAAATTCCTTATAGGTTACAATTGCATCGTCATATTTCTTTGCATTGTATTGTGTATTGCCAAGTTCTAATAGTAACCATGGAGTGGCATTGGTTGTCGATAAACTGTTCTTTAAGAAGGTATATTCGTTAATGGCTCCCTCTATAGTCTCAGTTTTTTTTTCTGGTCCCTCTTGTTGGGCAACCACAATCTCATAATTATTTCGCCATATCCTACTCCAGACTTCATTAAAATCATTATTTTTTTTCTGCCTGTAAAGAAATACTGGTACGCTAACTGCTACAATTACTGCAATACCAATGCTTATTTTTAGCCAGTGTTCATTTAATATTTTTAAATACTCATGAGTTTTCTCTTTAATATTTTCAATATTTTCCATAACGATTTAGAATGTTATTAACTTTTATGTACATAAAAAGGTTTTTCCAAAACCTTAATTTTATTAAATACCAGGGACTTGTGTCAAGAATTAAACCTCACGAATTGCATAATATAAAATGTTATCTTAAAATGATATTTTGTTTTAATGGCGTAAAAGTGTTTTTGGTTTAATCTCAAATGTGTTGTTTTGTCCAAATCCAGATTCTGCAAAAAATTGAGGTTTTAAAGATAATATGCGAAAATGGAAACTAAGGGATTATAGTTATTTATGAAATGAATACGATGTGGGGGGATACTTTGTGTGTATAATATGTGTTTTTCAAAGTTTTATAAAACTATTCTTCTAGAATCCCACGATCTTCCATGCCCGGGTTGTATTTCCGATAAGATTGTTCTATGAAACAGGTATCATGTGTTTTTAAAATTAATTGCAATAGTAAAGTATATTGTTCTTCTAAAATCTTGTGAAATATCTTTTCCTGCTTTTCGATGGTTTCTTCAACGGATTCTTTGTTGTTATATAAATTCCGAGAAAATTTATTGATTCTCATCCTATCTCTCCTTTTTATAGTTTTGTCTAGACGAGTTTGGGGCTTGAGACTTATTATCAATAAATAATGTTTAAAATGTTAACTTTCCTTAATATCGGATTTTCTGACTAAAACTTTAGTTACAATAAAAGGGATATTATTGAATGTCAGTGGTGGGTAATTATAAATGTGTTACGTCCGAGAGGATGTGAACCTATGACCTGCGGTTTAGGATTCCTTTGAGAAGTGTTAACACTTTACTTGTTTAGTGTAAAGTGTTTGATTCTATTAGAAGTAAGAATAGCCCTTGTTATAATTCCTATCTATTTGAGAGTGATTTGGAACGTTTACTTGACAATTAGTTGACAATAAGGGGAGATATTATGTGATTTCCGCTATATAGTACTGCATTAATTTTGCAATTTGATGCATGAACTACCCTGTTTTATGTTTTGTGAATATAAGGGAATGTATTAATGGAGGTTATTAATTTGAGCAGAGTAAAGACGAGGAAGCTAACCTATTTACTGATCCATCTTTTTGTTAATTGACTTTGATACTTTTTTGTGCTGTTATTGGTACTCTACTTGGCTGACGGTCATTTTTTCCTCTGACTTTGCATCATCTTCAATTGTTTTAGCTTTTCTAATATTCTTCAAATACTCATCTCTTAAATCTGCCAATGTGCGATCTTTCGAATTTTTCCAACTATTCCACCCATCTATAGTTTTTCTATTACTACCAGAGTCTTGAATTCCATATAATGCTGCATAGATAGGATTGCTGAATGCCTTGCCGAGAACTTGTAGAGATCCGTCGTCCTGTATCGTAGCATCATATTTTTTTCTTTTATTGTTATTATTAGGATTATATATCATGTAAAGGCTTTCTCCTACAGAAAGCAGTCCTGTTTGGATCAAGTTATCCAATGTGACATCATATCGAGTAATCCCATTTTCAGAAGAATTAGATTCCTCTGTCGTATCCAATTCAGGACGATATTCCTCCGGAATTTCATACATTATATTTTCGGTATTTCCAAATTCGACGTATCTCTTAACTATCCATAATCTTACATTTACCTTTAAAATTGCAACCCAATCCCTTAAATCGTTGGATATGGAATCTATTGTCATCCCCAAAATAGGACTCTTCCCGAAAATTTCTCCAAAGACACCACGAATGTCTTTCTCTAGGACACCCTTTTTATCTTCCATATGAATACCTTCTTCAAAAAAATATTCTATCAATTTATTATTCTCTCGAACCTGTTGGACAAAGAGTTCAATGAGCAGTTGTCTTGTGGTTGATCGATCAGCGGCTATAAGTTGCTTTGCTACTTGTGGAGCCATATGACTCCAAACATTGTGCTTGGCGAGTGTAGCATTTACGACAAACCATTGTCGGTTTGAAATATCAACCGCAAATCCATCTGGAATCACTTCGAAACCTTCTCTGGATGAAATTAGCTCTTTCGAGAGACAAAAAGCACTCGGCCCAAAGAAGTAATCAGCACTTTCTATAACCATTTTTTTTAATTCATCTTCAGAAACAAATGGAGATTGGACAAACTTTTTTTTGCCAGATATTAGCATTTAGACCCCCTCATTTCCTTTCTAGCGATTAAGCTCAACAACAGCACTATTTTTTTCTTTTTATTTATCTTCATCAACATGTGATATACCGTTGCGCAAGTTTATTCATGCGTTCTTAAATGACTTGATGCAGTTACAACTACGTCTTTTTTTGTATCTATATGATACATGCAAAATGCGTTCCTTTTTTATCTAATTATTGTTTCTACGTAGTACTTTATCTATCAAAAAACTAAACATACCTGCTATGCTCGTATTAACCTATTTTCCATATTCTCTTGCCTTTTAGAAAACCGTTCAGAATTCATTTTAGTGTGTCATCAGGAAGTGGTGGTTCTTCTTTTGCCTAATGCATGTATAAAATTATATCACCTGTATAATTTTTATACATTAAAATACAACTGTGCATAGTCCAATGGAGGAGTATCTATCTACTTAGCGTGTGTAAACGAGACACACAAAACACAAATTAGAACAATTAATAAGATTTGCGTTATTGGTTAAGGTGAGCGAGTGAGTTCGAACCTCTGGCCTACGGTTTAGGAATTCCTTTCAAAAGTGTTATTACTTTTCCTGCTTATTACTAAGTGTTTGATTCTATTAAGGATTAATGAAGGCAACTTTCTACATAATTCTTGTTTATTTAAGATTGCTTTAAAGTGTTTACTCGACAGTAGATAGGAAATAAAAGCAATAATGTGCTAATGCATTTAGATTTTATCTGGTTATTATACTGCAGATGATAATATAATTTGTATAC
The DNA here is from genome assembly GCA_046759445.1 of Candidatus Scalinduaceae bacterium. GTDB lineage: Bacteria > Planctomycetota > Brocadiia > Brocadiales > Scalinduaceae > Scalindua_A. The sequence goes on along the minus strand of JBHICG010000041.1, from coordinate 4,074 downwards.
ATAAGGAGACAATAACAATGGGAAAACTTGATAGATTACACATTAGGGATAATGTAGTTAAAAAGCTAGCTGTTGATGAAAGTAAAGTATAAGCTGAATATACCACAGGATGTGGAGATATCTTTCATGCAGACTCTACTTACGGATTGATTCGGGGATATGGGAAGTTGACAAATGTCTTAACCGTACCGCATGGGCTACAGCAAAGGATAGTCTTAAACTTGGGTAACGTGCAGGCATTCCTCCACTTGAAACTCAGAATTTCGAATAATCGAAAAGGTTCAGTCTAACACTAAAATCATAAAGAATGATCTTTGAGTTTTAGTGACATCGTGGTTTATGAAATTCCTAAACATACGTATATAAAAAAAGCCCCCAACACCCTTTTATAGATATTGGGGGCTTTCACGTCATCACTATAATAATATTTTTACAACTACTCTATATTTTTATATAAAACTCTCTTTTGAAAAATTATACAGTAAAATATATGAGTACGTCTTTATATATATTTATAATTTGACAACTTGTGAGGCCTTGCAGCCCTTTTGGCCTTGTTCGATTTCAAACTCTACTTTATCTCCTTCTGAAAGAGTCTTAAATCCCTCGCCCTGGATTGCAGTATGATGCACAAAGACATCGTCCCCGTTCTCCTGAGAAATAAAGCCGAAGCCCTTTGAATCGCTAAACCACTTAACAGTCCCATTTGCCATGCTGAAAATCACCCCCTCTAATAGAAAAAAGGTAAAAAAAAAGACCACCAAGTTGTAAACCTCGCAGTCTTACTATAAAAATATACATAATACGACATTACAAAACAAACAACTAAGATATAATATCAAACATAACTTATGAAAGCAAGAGAAATAATATAATATAATATGATTTTGACACATTTATTACTGAATCATATGTAAAGATATGCCCATCTTGCCCTTGGCCGCAAGGCAAATGCTGTAAAAGTTCTTGATAAGAAGTTGTGGGATAGTGAAGTTGATAACTCAGATTTACCTAACGATTATCCGACAATAGAAGCTACTTTTTAGTTATTAATTATTACTATTTTTCCTTATATCTTTCAGCCTTGCTAGTCAAGCCAAAAACAATAGAATTTTTTTATTGACAAAGAGATGAAAAAATCGTATTTTCAATGTAATATATACTTATAGTAGTGCTCAATACCATACTATATATAGCACATCAGAAATATGAGTAGTTAAACACAATTCTTTTATAAGCGCTTTAAAATAGAAAAAATTTCTTATCTTTTTGGCGTTAATCATTCATTATCATATTATAAGCAAATAATACCATCGGAAACTAATATATGTCACCTTTAAACTTATCTGAAGAAAGCAGACGATATAATTATCTTGTCCTTACTACTAAAGTTGTACAAGTTCTTCAAGCTGCTAAACGAGGAAAAGAGTTAACAGGTGTACAGGTAAAAATTCTAAATAGGGGAATAAATCTTCTTTCTGGAATTAAAGAAGGTTCTGCATTTGCGGAAGGAAAGAAGGAAAATGGTGGACTGCAACCACCAACACAAAAAGAGATCACAATGTATGGATATGCTCTTGTAACCGTCAAGCAATTAGATTTAACGGACAAAGATAAAAACATTATAACAGATTACTTTTCAGACCTGTTAGAAATTTTAAAACAGCTTGAGAAGAAAAAAGAAAAAGATAATTTAGATTTATCCAAGCCCAACGAATTTTTCCTGATATTAGGAAACGCTTTAAGGGAAGACATACAACAGGAACGTTATATGCCCAAAACAGACACACTCCTGTCAAAAAAGAATCTCACCCCAAATGTCACATTACTCACGTGAAGTTGTAGAAGGATATACGCTTGAGATAATATCCCGCTGTCAAGTAACTGCAGAGAAATGTCAAGATTTACTTTCGCGTAACTACGCCTCAGAAGCCCCTGTTAAACTTTCAAAGACACTTTCTAAAATATACAGTTACTTGGAAACTGCTGTTAAATCAATATATAATTCAATACCATGGGACGGTAGTAATGAAGAAATATTGACTTGTATTACACGCTTACGCGATGCTGATATAATCGTCAAAGAGCTGGCAGCGCATTTACGTTATGTTGATGGTGCTACAACACGGAAGTTACCTTGGAGTCTCATCAAACCTTTTGCCAAGCTGGCAAATAATCTTATACCAAGCACAACAGTCATGCTTAGACCTCAATGGAAGTATAATTATACTGTTGTTACTAAAGATATAAAGAAAGCCTATTATGACATGCTTTATGAGTTCCAAGATGATATTTCTGGTGAACATGAAAATTTAGAAGATGTATTAAAAAACATGACAGAACCTTTTCATATCATCTCATTTCCATACCTAGAAAGAAAAAATATTTTACTTCACTGTCTGCTAGGTCATGAAATTGGACATCTTTTCTCACAAAACTTTTTTACAAATGAACTAGATAAGTTATTTAACAGCAACAATCGAGAACAAATTATAAATAGTGTGGTGAAAGATGATTTGCCACCTGACAATCTTTTCACTCCAGTAATAATACAAGAGCGAACTCAATTGGCACTTGAAACTGCAATTGAAGCATGGAAGAGAGGATTAGAGGAGTTATTAGCAGATATTATAGGCACCATGTTATTTGGTCCTGCAGTTTTGTTTTCTACATGGGAAATAGCTTTGCAAGACGATCTAGACTCAATTCCGAGGTTAGAAAACAACTTTTACCCACCGTGGCGTATGCGAATTCGTGAGATTCTCAAAATAATTGAACACCATGGAACATTTTTCCCTTTAAAAAGCGAAAATTTTGAAAATAATAGCATTTGCCAGAAAGTAAACGCTAGATTTGATCTAATAAAAAGGTTAAGCGATAATAAATGTGACAGAGAAAAGATTGATCAAGACCCAATCCTCTCTATAGCATATAAGCAAATATTGAATGACATTTCTACCGCAACCGTGGAATTTAGAACTATATTATTAAGCAATTCAATAACTCCTGATTCTTTATATAGACACCTACCTCATCTTATAGAGAGAATAAATAATGGAATCCCACCAAATGCATACGAGCCATCTGTTAAGCACCGAGAAACTGCTTCCATAGTAGAAATCATAAATGCTGCCTGGTTTCATAGAGTTTCATGGGAAAATGATATTTTTACTAACGATGGCACATTTAATAAAGATATTTTAGAATTAAGGGATAGGATGAACCGCTTAACACTCAAAGCGATTGAATTTGCAGGCATCGAAGATGATTTTAAAATAGGAGAAACGTAAGACATGGATAATAAAGTGCCGGAAGGGGGTGGCGTTCTTAGCAAAGGTGAAATATTTGCATATATGGAGAAGCCTGATATTAAAGAGCGTTTAATCATTACTCCCCTAATCGATTTCGAAGACTCAATTGATGAATGCTCTATTGACGTAAGGTTAGGAAATGAATTTATAGTAATGAGAAAACAAACTTTCCCTATTCTTGATGTTGCTGATCAAAAAAACCTAAAAACTAATATAGGAAAATACCAAGAGGAAATAAGGATAAACTTTCACGAACAATTTATACTGCATCCACGTCAGCTTATAATAGGGTCCACTTTTGAATATGTCAAAGTGCCCACTGGTTTAATGTGCTATGTAAGTGGAAAGTCAACTTGGGGTAGAATGGGTCTCATCGTTGCTACAGCAACAAAAGTTGATCCAGGTTTTAAGGGTTGTATCACATTAGAAATTATAAATGAAGGTGAAGTGCCAATCGTTCTTTACCCTGGCATACCGATAGGGCAAATTATTTTGCATAAAACACTGGGAAAATATACATATGATGGCTCATATGATTGTCCAACAGGTCCACAATTCCCATCTGTAATAGAAAAAAGCAAAAGCTGGGCATTTTGGTATCCTAGCAAAAAGTAAGCAAGTAAAAATAGTAGAGGACACTTCAAATTTACTTGACAATTGAACATAAAAGTCTACAAGCTGGAAATCGTAAGTCCTTGTAAAATAAGATACGCCCGAGAGGATTCGAACCTCTGGCCTACGGTTTAGGAAACCGTCGCTCTAT
>JBHICG010000040.1:0-30748 GCA_046759445.1 Candidatus Scalinduaceae bacterium | reverse complement strand
CATGTTGATAATATATTTATTCAGCCTGCTGCTCATGACGTGGGTACCGCATTAGGGGCAGCCCTAAGTGTCCACACAGATGTTACAGGACATAGACCCAATATTGTTCTAGAACATCCATATTACGGTCCTGATTACACTAACGAACAAGTTGAACATGAACTAAAAAAGTCCAAACTTAATAATCATAAACGTTGTAACGATATAGCTAAAGAAGTTGCCACACTGATTGCAGAAAACAAGACTATAGGTTGGTTTCAGGGAAGGATGGAATTTGGTCCACGGGCGCTTGGCGGTAGAAGCATACTCGCAAATCCAAAAAACAAAGATATGAAGGATATTGTAAACAAAGGCATAAAAGGACGGGAACCGTGGAGACCTTTCGCTCCATCATTTATAGAAAACGACTACCATGACTACGTAAAGAATCCTTACAATTCACCATTTATGATAATTGCATTTCAAGGTGTTGAGGAAAAAGTTCCCGATATAGTGTCGGCTGCGCATGTAGATAACACTATAAGGGTGCAGACGGTCAGAAAAGAAATATTTCCAAAGTATTGGGACCTAATCAATGAATTTAAAAAGCTAACGGGAGTACCGGCCGTTCTCAATACCAGTTTCAACGTGGCAGGTCAGCCAATAGTTTGCACACCCCGTGATGCAATAATGACATTTTATGGTTGCGGACTCGATTATCTCGCAATAGAAGATTATTTGGTGTGGAAGTGAAAATTATATAATTGATTTCAGTACTTTATTGATCTAAGATGTTGAAAGTCACAAAGTTATTATAACCAAAATATATTATATTACAGTTAAGCGGTATAGTTACGATTCCAAATGAATACCACTGCCATTTTTGCAGAGCTAGTCATCGGAGGGCTTCAAACCCTAACGTGGCTCTCGCTGATCGGGATGACGGTCTTGGGTCCGAAGACCTTCTCCCCTATCATCAATGCACCATCTGTTAGTGTCGTCATCATCGTTGCAATCTCGTATGGGTTAGGCGTTGTCTTCGACCGAATATGGGATTTCATCCTTGATAAATCTGGCCTGGATGATCACATTAAGGCACCCGCAAAATCAAGCACCGCTGCCAGAGAAGCGAAGACTGAAGACGAGTTCCACACAACCCGCCAAAAAATCTTTAGTGCAGATCCGAAGATGGCAGTGGAGTTCGTCAACTACAACCGATCACGAATGAGAGTAGCTCGTTCAAGCGTTTTCAACTTTGCCCTAATTACAATCACTGGACTCATCTTGCTCGGAGTATATTGTGGTATAAAAACGAAGGCATTTATTTTCGTCGGCGCCGGTGGGACGTTACTTACTGTTGCCTGTGGAATGGCGTACTATGATCTCAGGAAGTCATACTACCGTGTGCTACACATAGTAGTACCGGCGAAAAGTGATGGCCAGATTGATACCGTATAACTCCGCTGCAACTATTGTAAACTCGCCGTTGACCTTGCTCGTTATATCTCGGACGGCACTACTCATGCTGTTAATTCCTGAGCCAATATTTTGGAAATTATACCAAATGGTATTTCATTCCCACACTACATATACTAACCCATACCTAACCTGGTCAAGCCAGAACCAAAAAAATCTCTAAGGAGACAATTTCTTGCTTTTTCTGACAGAAAATTGTCTCCTTAGAGACTAAATTAGGCAATTTTTTAGGCATAATTAGACTTTCTACAGAACGCTCTCCCTTTTCTCTTTCAGGGTCACTTAGAAACTTTTTGACGATATTCCCGTTTTTAAGTAATATAAAACACACTTTGCAATACAGACAATATAAACGTATTATAGATTCTTTTAGATTTTAAATTATATGATTACGGTACAAAACTTAAGCAAACGATATGGCAACCAGGTTATATTTGACAATATTACTTTTAACCTGAACCTCCGCGAGCGTGTCGGGCTGGTGGGTAGAAACGGACACGGTAAAACCACTCTTTTTCGCCTTCTCACAGGACAGGAACAATATGATGAGGGTACTATTAAGATACCAAAGGATTACCGTATAGGGTACCTGAACCAGCATATCCACTTTACCAGACCAACGGTACTTGAAGAGGGTTGCAGTGGATTGCCGGACAGCCAGAAAGAGGACGAGTGGAAGGTAAAAAAAATCTTATCGGGTCTTGGATTTTCAGAAAGTGATTTTTGCCGTAACCCGTCTGAATTTTCGGGTGGTTACCAGATACGCCTTAACCTGGCAAAAGTCCTTGTATCTGAACCAAATCTGCTTTTACTAGATGAGCCAACCAATTTCCTGGATATTGTTTCCATTCGCTGGCTAACAAACTTCCTGAACTCATGGCGGAATGAAGTCGTCGTCATAAGCCACGATAGAGGTTTCATGGATAATGTCACAACACACATAATAGGCATTCATCGCTCCAAAGTAAGAAAGATTAAGGGAACTACTAAAGACTATTATAGTCAAATCATAAAAGAAGAGGAAATCCATGAAAAGCAACGTCTCAACGATGAGAAAAAACGAAAACAGGCAGAACAGTTTATAAACAGTTTCAGGGCCAAAGCACGCCATGCCAGTCTGGTACAATCACGCATAAAAACACTTGAAAAACAGGAGAGAATTAAGAAGCTTGAAAAAATTCCCACTTTTTCATTCTCGTTCAATTCAGCGCCTTTTCATGCCGAATATACACAAGAGGCACGCAATATAACTTTTTCTTACAATGGCAACTCCCCTTACTTATTAAGCCAACTCGGATTTGCTGTTGAGAAGCGAGACAGGGTTTGTATCGTAGGTCAAAACGGTAAAGGTAAGACAACTTTATTAAGGTTACTGGCCGGGAAGTTATCGCCTTTAGAGGGAAAGATTAAAAACCACCCACAGGCTAAAATTGGCTATTATGAACAAGCCAATACCGCAAGCCTCAACGATAAGCTTACGGTTGAAGAAGAAATATACTTGAATAATTCTAATATAGACAGGAAAAGGATCAGAGATATCTGTGGCGCTATGATGTTTTCCGGTGACAGCGCTCTTAAGAAGATTAAGGTTTTATCCGGTGGCGAGAAATGCAGAGTCTTGCTGGGAAAGATACTCATAACACCATCCAATCTTCTTCTCCTTGACGAGCCCACTCACCATTTAGACATGCAGTCATGCGATGCCATGATAGACGCCATCAATACATTTCAGGGCGCCGTAATTATGGTCACACACAATGAATACATACTCCATAGGATTGCAAACAAGTTGATAGTCTTTCACCATGACAGGGTATTTCCCTTTCAAGGTAAATACTCTCAGTTCCTTGAACAGATTGGTTGGGATGACCAGGAGAGTATTACGTTCGGCAAACGTTCACACAAACGTCGTGGAGAATCAGTGAAGGCCATCAATAGGAAGGACACAAGAAAAGCAAGGGCTGAATTTATCACCAGACGTTCAAAAACTCTGACCCCTTATAAAAAGAGAATCGAGGAACTCGAAAAGAATATCGTTGAAATGGAACAACAACTACACGATGATAATCAATCCCTGATTAAGGCCTCCCGGGAACAGGATAAAAACACTATCACAGCATTGTCAAGATCGGCGAAGCAAACACAAGCCAGTATAGACACACTTTACAAACAACTGGAAGAAACTACCGGAAAATACGAACAAGAAAAGCAGGCTTTTGAACAGGAAGAGCGTTCTCTATAATATTCCTTGATGGTTCAATCTTATATCAAACCTAAATGTTTCGAAGCAGCCATAATCCCTGATCCAGCTCATAGCCTCATTTTTTATTGATTTATGTATATTGTTAATCTATTATCTTACTTAAAGAATAAACTCAAGAATAAATATAATATATTAAATAATAGTTCGGTCGCGCTGCGCGTTAGGTGTTAAGAAAAGGAGACACTACAATGATTGCTGTCAATAACTTTGAGGATTTCGCTTATATGTTCAATAAGCTCAAAGATAAGCGAGAGTTATTTGCATTTCTGCTGTTCGATGACAGGGAGAGCCACGAGTCAATCAAGCGATATGCAACACGATCTTTTAAGTGGCTTGACTCTCTTGCCATTAGGGCAAAGATCTTTTTCTTCGCGTTCGTACCATTTGATCACGAAAGTGGGTCGTCAAATCCTAGTCCACGTGTCGCCTCTCTTTTTGGGATCGACCCGAATCGTCTACCCGGAATCGTGCTTTTCACGATGCTAGACACCAAGGATGGAGCAGAAGACAGCACTTACTATCCGTTGAAATCTGAGCTGTTCGAGAAGGATCCTACCCAGGTTGAAAAGGTCTTCGCCGACCTTTTCACCGAAATCACTCACTGCACAGCTTCGGGTCTCAAGAGTGACCAGCTACTCAGAGAGGTAAAATACCGCGTAGAATCCATTCAACGGCGAGAGAAAATGCGTCCGATCGCACAGTACTTCCTTGAACTCGGGGAAACGGCCATAGCGATTCCCAAAGACTTTTTGAGTAATATCGGTGCCGCATTTGCACAAGCCGCCGCTGGAAAATAGACGGGTGTATGAGCCCTCGAAGTAATTGTGGGTGAAAAAACCTTAGAATAATAGGAATAGCGGCTACTTTCGTTCATTTGTTTATTTTCCTCTTAAGCTGCTGGAGTGTCACGCAAAAGTCCGTCATAAACACTCTCGACTTTCTCTGTCATAGATTCCCCTGATGGTTCAATCTTACCAGCCCTACATTGTTCCCATTCAACCACCTGCCTGTACCATAGTTTGAGCAGATTCCATTCGAACAGGCTGGCAGGAATGTGCTATAAGTATCGCCAAGACCCGTTTTCTATTGATTTCAATACCTTATTGCTCTAAGATGTTAACACAGTAAGAATATCTTATACTAACTATTAGAAGTTAAATAAAAGAGAAATGATTACTATTCACGACATAAAAAAAATATTACCTGATATATGTAATACATATAGGATCAAATATGTTGAGTTATTTGGTTCCATTGCCAGGAATGAAGAAAAAGAAGACTATGATATCGATTTAATTATAGAATTTGAAGACCCCATTGAAGAAAATGTATCTGAAAGGTACTTTGGGTTTCTTCACTTTCTTGAAGATAAATTTGGTAAGAAAGTTGATTTACTTACACCAAGGTCTATAAGAAACCCATACCTGAAAAGAGCAATAGAAAGAGATAAGATTAAAATATATGGTAGATAATGTGGTTGTTTGGGGAATTATTGAGAGAGATTTGTCAAAACTTAAACACAGCATAGAAAAACTAATGGAATGAACCGCCTCTAATAAATCGGTCAACTGGACCCTTAATGGTTCAATCTTATCAACCCGACATCGTTCCCGCCCGGAACCACCAACCTGTATCAGTTCGGAACCCATTTTTTGTTGATTTCAATTCTTTGTTAATCTAAGATGTTTAAAATCTAAATAGCGAAAACCCTTACATAACGAACCTCCTCCAAATAATAACGGAAGAATATGAACCAAGACATAAAAGAGTTCATACATAAAGGCCCGATGTCATCCTTGCAGGTTATCGCTATTTCCGTCTGCCTGGTTATCAATATGTTGGATGGTTTCGACGTTTTAGTGATGGCATTTACTGCCTCCCACGTCTCCAATGAGTGGGGGTTGTCCGGGTCTGAACTAGGCATATTACTCAGCGCAGGACTCTTCGGCATGGCGGGAGGGTCTCTCTTTCTTGCTCCCTATGCTGACAAATATGGCCGTCGCACTATAGCGCTGTTTTGTCTGATTATTATAAGCGTTAGCATGTTTTTGTCTGCCATGTCACAAGGAATGACTCAACTTGCTATTTTGCGTGCAATCACAGGTGTGGGCATAGGCGGTATGCTGGCCAGTTTGAATGTGATTGTGGCCGAGTATGCGTCAGATAAATGGCGTAGCTTAGCCGTGAGCTTTTTGCAAACGGGTTATCCTATCGGGGCTGCCATTGGCGGTAGCATTGCCGCATTCTTAATTGTTCAAACCGGGTGGCGTTCTGTCTTTGTTTTTGGAGCCGTGACGTCAGCAATAATGATTCCTATCGTCATCTGGCGACTTCCTGAATCAATGGATTATCTACTGGCGAAAAGACCGTGTAATGCACTGAAACATGTGAATGATCTTTTACGTCGTATGGGTCGTGATGAGATAGAGACATTGCCAGAACCGGTGTTTAAGGAAAAAGTTGTATCATCGGGTTTTGTCAGTCTGTTCAAGGATTCAATCAAGCTTTCTACCCTGCTCATATGGTCGTCGTTTTTTATGGTGATGTTCAGTTTCTATTTTGTATTGAGCTGGACACCAAAGTTATTGGTTGCCGCCGGGCTCTCTGCCGAACAGGGCATTTCCGGTGGTGTGCTACTCAATGTCGGCGGTATTGTCGGTGGTTTACTGCTTGGCTACATGTCATCCAGGTTCAATCTGCAAAAACTTATAGGTGTGTATATGTTGGCGACTGCAGCCTTAATGATCATTTTTGGCATACTTACATCCAGCCTGACAACGGCTTTGGTAATCTCCTTGTTTATCGGCTTTTTCCTGTTTGGTTCAATGATAGGACTCTATGCACTGGCCCCGAATCTCTATACCGCTTCTATCCGAACCACAGGTATGGGGTGGGCAATAGGTATTGGTCGTATTGGGGCAATCCTTTCACCCTTTATTGCGGGGGTATTGCTTGACGCAGGCTGGGGAACAGCAATTCTGTTTATAGTATTCGCCCTACCGCTGACCGTCTCGATGATAACGGTTAATTTGATTAGAGCGAACTGAAGTGTCACCTTTATATTTCAATTGACAAATTATACGACTATACGTATTTATTATGTTCTCTCCATTTCCTGACCTCTGAAACACCACTCCACCTGCAAGACTTTTTCCTCAACTTATCCTGCGTTCTTTGCGAGCTCTGTGGTGAACTATTACGAGTAAAGCCCTTCATAAACTTTCTCAACTCTTACAGCCATAGATTCTAAAGAAAATTTATCTTGCGCCTTTTTCAGTGATGCCTCAGACATTTCCCTTCTAAGTCCCTCATCTTTAACTAATTTCAGGATAGCCGCTGCCAGGTTTTCCGGCGTGTCGTCAATGACAAGTCCTGTAACTTTATCATCAACAATTTCAGGCAATATACCCCTATTAGCGGCTATAACGGGCTTCCCCATCGCCATCACTTCCCTGACGGCACGGCAGGAACCATCAGTACCGGGTACCAAAAAAATATCAAAATCCATACATGAAACGGCTTCTACATAATCTTTCGTGCGATAGCCAATATGGATTACGACATCTTCCAATCCCATTGCCCTGGCTGGTTCTATCAGCAGTTGTTTTTCTTTAGTCCCTCTGCTTATGACAAATAAACGTAATCGGGAATCTTCTTGCGATGCGATTTTTATTGCCTTTAAGAGCACGTCAAATCTACGGTGGGTTTGAATCCTTGCAATAATACCTGCCACAACGTCGTCTTTTTTTAGTCCAAAACTTTCTCTATGGTCAAGGCGTCCATTATGCGGATTAAAACGCTCGCAATCTATAGAGGCGTCGATCTTAATCACCTTTTCTTCAGACAATCCAAAATTTCTCACATCTGCCTTCTTTGCCCTTTCTGAAACCGTAATTAATTTATCAGTGAGTCGGGTTAAACAAACCCTGTTTCTCAAACCTCTTCTCAATGCAACTCCATCATGACTCGTACGCACAACAGGTAAATATCTTCCCGTACGTCTCGCAGCTATCCCACCTACCAAATGATCCTGATTACGATGGACATGAACTATATCATACCCTTCATCATTCATAAAAACTGATAACCTTTTAATATCATAAATAGCCTTAAAAAGCCTGAAATGCTTGCTCAAATTAAATTCGGTAACAGGCACAAAGCCACGTTCGTATGCGCTCTTCTCGACAGACTCTGAATCAGGAGGAAACGGATAATCATCAATGGCCTTTCCACAGGCGATGGTAACATCATGTCCACGTTTTTTTAATGCCGTACAGAGGTTAAGCGCAGGCTCTGCCGGGCCGGTCCATTTCCAATCACTAAAAAGATGAAGTACTTTCATTTGCCTTATCAATTCACCACAGAATTTCACGTGAATTACACAAAATTAAAGATTAAGGAATTTAGGGATTCAAGAATTACGGGATTAAATTCCTCAATTCCCCAATTTCTCACTTAGGTAGGGCGGGTTTCCCTCTCTGCCGACAGGCAGGCAAACCCGCCATTACATTTATAATCCGGCACCCCCTCTGCTAGCCCTCTCCCCTCGGGGAGAGGAAACATTTCATTATTATTCGTTTTTATTTGTGTCAACTCGTGTCCGATTCTTCATGCGTAATTCCCACAATTTTGCATATTTCATGAAGACATAAAACGATGTTGTTATTGCAACAACTATACCGGGAACTCCATCCAGAAAACCACGCTTAAAAAAATATCCCCTGATTAATCTGTAAATAGGCCTAAAAATAAGTTGAAGAGTAATAAATCTTACACCTTTTTTTTCCATTTCCCCAGCAATCATATCAGTGTATTTATCGATAGTTAATAGCTGGTCTGAAAGATCCCTATGCGTAAAGTGCCACATATCATTCTTTAGATATTTTGCCTTCCCATTTAACTCAAGATGCTCATGGGGTTCATTCACCCAATGACCTTTGTCCTTCCTATAAAGGCGGAGACTATACGCTGGATACCATTCCCCATGATTAATCCATTTTCCCAGATAATATGTTTTACGCGGGAAATAAAAACCATCCCATCTATTTGAATCATCCCTAAGATGTAACTGTATTTCTTCGTAAAGCTCAGGAGAAATTCTTTCATCTATATCTACAAACAGAATCCATTCATAACTGGCAAGACTCATGGTATAATTACGCTGATCTCTGAATCCCGTCCACTTTCTTTGATATACTTTATCTGTATATTTACGACATACGTCAAGGGTTTTGTCAGTACTATACGAATCCACAACGATGATTTCATCTGCCCATTTAATACTCTCTAGACAATCTTCGATTAAATCCTCCTTGCTATATGTCATTACACATGCAGATACCTTTACTTTGGCCATTTTGAATCTCCATTAATACACCCGGTAACAGTTTTAATTTCTTCCGTTGTTAATTCTCCCATTTATCCAGCATCGTCCGGTTAGGTTTTCGCTTGAGCGGGTTTTGTCATAACCGAACTCTTTTGTCGGGTAACTAGAGGTTCATTCATCCTAGATTCCCGCTAAAAACATGCGGGAATGACAGCTTTGGGGTAATAAATAAACATGCAAAAACCTAACCGATCGATGCTGCCATTTACCAATAATAATGCTTAAATTTTTTATAAAATTCATACATCTTTTTTATACCATCTTCTAGCTCAATCTTTGGCGACCATCCTAAATCACTTTTAGCCTTTTCTAAACTCATTTTAAAACTTCCTGTTTCAATTTTCTCATAATTCTCAGGCCAGGGCACATACTCTAATTTTCCTTGACCAACCACCTTTAAGACGGTCTTAACCATATCAGAAAATTGATGTGATTTGCCAAAACCTGCATTATAAATGTTACCAACCGCTTTATCAGAAATACTTGCTGTCAGAAAAGCATTTATTATATCCTCCACATAAATATAATCTCGCAGTTGCTTACCATCTCCAAAGATCTGAATTGTCTTTCTCTCCATCGCCTGGCGCAAAAACCATCCTACCAATGAATATTTATCATGTTTCATTTGCTGCCTAATACCGTATGGGTTGGTAATTCTTAAAATTACCGTTTTTAGTCCATAAGTTTTATGATAGGCAAGATAATACTTTTCCCCCGTTAGTTTATGTATACCATATATACTTAATGGTTCGGTCGGATGTTTTTCATCAACGGGTGTATAAAGTATCTTTCCTAACACCATTCTGGAACTGGAAAATACAATTGTAGCATGTGGATTTCTATGCCTACACGCATCCAGTACAATCATATGACCTTTGCAATTAATATCTATATCCTCAAATGGTATTTCTATACTGTCCGTATAGCTGACCTGGCCGGCTAAATTATAAATAATATCCTTTCCTTCAACTGTTTTCTCTATCAACCTAAAATCACGAATATCTCCTATAATAACTTCTACCTTATCCTCTATACCATGGATATTAAATCTATTTCCGCCATAAAGAGGCAAAAGCGCATCCAGCAAAGTAACGTTTGCGCCATATTCAACCAACTGATGTGCAATATTACTTCCTAAAAAACCCAATCCTCCAGTTATTAATATCTTTTTATCTTTAAAATAATCTTTCATGTTACTTTTCTGCCACAACAATCAACGTATTCCCACCTAAAAGAATCTCTTTAGAAAGTGTCTCTTTAAGCCAATACCTTTCCTTTGCCTTCTTTGGCCAAAACCAGCAATACAGCTTTATCAATGCTGTGATAGGAGACAAGAAAATCATCTTTGGTTTTCGTTTGTCTATATCCAGTTTCGTTATACAGAAATCATTACTTTCCAACATAAATCTCAAAAGTGGATATCCAATCAAATTAATATGCATCATTGTCGTATTGCAATTGAATCTCTCCTCAAACATCTCCTGGCTTACGGGCTTTGTGAAGGAACCTGTTATAAGGTATTTCATCCTTCTTTCAATATTCAAATAGTTAGGTATAGAGATAAAAAGCTTTCCACCTTTTTTTAGAATTCTTTTAAATTCTCTTATTGCGTTATGAGGATTTTCCAGGTGCTCAAGGCCATCAATACATGTGATGTAATCAAAACAATTTGTTTCGAATGGTATTCTCTTGTTCAAGTTGCCCACTCTGAATTCTATATCTTTAGCCTTGAAACCTTCCGCATTTATGTCACAACCGTAGCATTCAAAACCTATTCCCTTTAGCTTCATTGATAATATGCCCGTTCCTGCTGGAACGTCCAAGAGCTTCCCTTTCTTCTCATTTTGTAAGAATTGAATTATCTTTTCATGAGTTCCAGGCATTGAAAGAGTCACCAACCCTTGAGGCTCTTGTTCACACGTAGAATCATTTTTTCCCATAACGCCCTTAAATGTTAGTCTGTATATTTAGAAGGCTACTAATGTCCAATGTATACAAAATAAAATTAATCTAACACGTTAAATTTTTCTTACAAACAGTATAAACAGGGTAAGTATCTCCTAGCATAGGATTTTGTCAAGAAAAAATCCATTCTTCCATATCTGATAACAGAAGTGTCAATAAATAACTTGATATTATTTTATTTGAATCATAACATGACAAAAAAGTTATTATTTAGACTATCAGAAATAATTATATCTCAACTTGTAATCTTCACAAAAAAAGGCCATAGGTTGCGAATCTGGGCAGAAAAAAATAAAATTTAGGCACTGTTTTTAAGAATTATTTATAATCTTATTTTGCGAAGCAAAATAAACACATAAATTAGTAAACGAAGTGAGCTAATTTATATGAAAATTGCCTTAAATATATACAAATTCATACCCTCAAAGGGCGGAGGAGAAAAATATCTGGCTAATCTTGCAAATCAATTGACTGAGAGAGGCCATGAAGTACACATATTTGCCAGCGAGTGGGAAAATCATAAACTGATACACTTCCATACCGTTCCAGTTATTAGATACCCAAAATTCCTTAAAGAAGTATCATTTGTTATTAACAGTTGGAGAAAGATAGTTAAAGATGATTTTGACATTGTACAGGTTGTTGGCAGGGCTCTAGGGATGAACGTATTTAACCCACACTGTGGAGTGGAAAAAGCATGGCTTAAACAGGATTACGTGTCTATAAGAAATCCTTTTTATAGATGCCTTAAACACATAACCAGATTTTTTAGCCTCAGGGAAAATTTTCTTTTGTGGCTGGACAAGAAACAGTATACAAGCAAAAATGTATCCAAGATTATTGCCATATCCGATATGATAAAGAACGACATTATAAAATACCATAATATCAACCCGCAAAAGATAAACGTAATCTATAACGGTGTAGACATTCAGAGATTCAAACCTGACAATAGAAAGGAATTCAGTAAACTTTTAAGAGAAAAACTATTTATAGGTGAAGAATTTGTAATCTTATACATAAGTAACAACTTCAGGTTGAAGGGCCTTCTTACTCTGATAAATGCACTTGGAGAACTTAAGAAGTCTCATAAGAATTTTAAGGCATTAATTATTGGAAGAGGCAGAGATACTTCATATCGCAAACTAGCAAAAAAACTAAATTGCCTGGAAAATTTGGTATTTTTGGGATATGTGAATGAAATTGAGAAATATTACGCAGCATCTGATCTTTATGTACATCCCACATTTTACGATATATGCTCTCTAGTTGTTACGGAATCTCTGGCAAGTGGCCTACCTGTTATTACAACTGTATTTGATGGAGCAAGCGGTGTGATTGATGACGGCATAGAGGGTTTTGTCTTGAAAGACCCTTTGGATTACAAGACATTAGCAAATAAGATAAGTCTCTTCTTTGATGATGAATTCAGGCAAAGGACATCCACTGCTGCTAGGAAGAAGGCAGAAATATATCCTGTAGAAAAAAACTGTGAAGAAATTATAGAAGTGTATAATAAGGTGAGAACTAAATCTTTTTAATGTAAACGAAGTCTTTCTATTAAGAACAAATAAATAATGCTTGTATATAAATATCTAGAGAAAAATTCTTTAAATAGCAACAGTACATTCTTATACAAGGTGGTTTATTAGTATTGTTATGAAAATAGCCTTAAATATATACAAATTCATACCCTCAAAGGGTGGAGGAGAAAGATACCTGGCTAATCTTGCAAATCAATTGACAGAGAGAGGCCACGAAGTGCATGTGTTTACTAACGAGTGGGAAAACAGTAATAACCTGATACATTTCCATACCATCCCAGTTATAAGATACCCAAAATTTCTTAAAGATATCTCATTCGTTATAAATAGCTTACGAAAGATAGTTAAAAATGATTTTGACATAATACATGTTGTTGGTAGAGCATTAGGGATGAACGTCTTTAACCCACACTGTGGAGTGGAAAAAGCATGGCTTAAACAGGATTACGTGTCTATAAGAAATCCTTTTTATAGATGCCTTAAACACGTAATCAGATTTTTTAGCCTCAGGGAGAATTTTCTTTTATGGCTGGACAAAAAACAGTATACAAATAATAATGTATCAAGGATTATAGCTATATCTGATATAGAAAAGAATGACATTATAAAATACCATAATATCAATCCACAAAAGATAAAGGTAATCTATAATGGTGTGGACCTTCAAAGATTCAATCCAGCCAATAAAGAACAATTCCGGAGAATTATAAGAGAAAAACTATCTATAGGTGAAGAATTCGTAATCTCATACATAAGTAATGACTTCAAGCGGAAAGGTCTTGCCATACTGATAAAGTCACTGGGAGAGCTTAAAAAGTCTCATAAGAACTTCAAGGCATTAATTATTGGAAGAGGAAGAAATGCTTCATATCGTAAACTAGCAAAAAAACTAAATTGCCTGGAAAATTTGGTATTTTTGGGATATGTGAATGAAATTGAGAAATATTACGCAGCATCTGATCTTTATGTACATCCCACATTTTACGATATATGCTCTCTAGTTGTTACGGAATCTCTGGCAAGTGGCCTACCTGTTATTACAACTGTATTTGATGGAGCAAGCGGTGTGATTGATGACGGCATAGAGGGTTTTGTCTTGAAAGACCCTTTGGATTACAAGACATTAACAAATAAGATAAGTCTCTTCTTTGATGATGAATTCAGACAAAGGGTATCAATTGCGGCTCGAAAGAAGGCTGAAAAATATCCTGCAGAGAAAAATTGTGAAGAAATTATAAAAGTTTACAATGAGGTGATAAATCTTTCTAACATAAACAAAAACATTTTTAATGACAGCACTTCAAAAATAGCCTCAACAAAGTAGTTAATGATTGAAATTTTTCCTTATAAATCCATCAATTATTGTAAAATTCATATTGGAGCGAAAACCTAATCTTACTAACGCTTGCATAACATCTGGTTTTCCCTTGATTTGTGTAGTTTTCATAGATATTATTTCTAGTTTAGTGAACGGTAGCTTTCTCCCTAGTATGAGAAAAAGCATAATAGTCCGTATCACAACTGAAAATCAAACAACGGATGAGTTACATATTTCCTAGTTGGCATTCCAAGATACTTCTCTTGAACGTAGTCATTATCGTGTTCATCCTAATCGTCAGTGAAGTTGTTATGACTCAATTTGATCTTCCCAATTTCGATGCCTGCGTTATGGATAATAATTACGCAGCCGCTGATCCAAAGCTTGGATTCGTCGCAGTGCCAGGCAGTGAGATAGCAGGATTTAAGGTAAATAAGCACGGTTTGAGGGGACCAGTATTACCTGTCAAGAAGGCACCAGGACACTTCCGTATACTCTTCATCGGAGATTCGACCTGCTGGGGACTGGGTGTGCAGCTTGAGGACACTTTCGCCGCTAGAGCCTCGCGCTTCATCGCCGAGGATAATCCAGAATCTAAGATTGAGTATATAATAGGAGCTCTCCCTGGATACAGCTCCTACCAGTCCAAAATCATGCTTGATCGGTTACTCCCAATGAAAACTGATTTAGTAGTATTTTACGTCGGCGCTAATAACGATCACACTCGCGCTCGCTACTACAAGGATGCGGATATCCCCGCAAGGGCTGCTCGTCTCCATACAACCTGGCACCACATTCGATTGTTGCGAGCAATAGAGAGCATCAACGACATACTTTATCGTAAGTTCTTACGAAAATTGAGATCAAGAGATGCAAGGGCGCGTGTGCCCATAATAGAGTTTCATAATAATATGATAGAGATGATAAATAAAGTCATCAAGTCGGGAGTGGAAGCCCTAATTCTTATTCCGCCATACTCAGAACAGCGCCTAAAACGACGTCCCACCATTCCTAAATACCAAGATAGCCTAAAGACTGTGGCAAAAGAATTTAATATTCCTTACATAAAATTGCAGGAGAAGTTCAATTCTGAAGAGGAAAACCTGATTTATTTTCCAGATCTCTACCACTTCAGAGAGTTCGGCCATGAAATCACTGCACAGGAAATTCGCCGAGTGGTTGCTGAAGAAAGAATAGTAGAGCTTACTTTAAGTTCTGATACCATACTATCTGTGCCTTAGTTTTTAATTTTTTGCTTGAAACATGTTAAACATAACAGAAAAAAATAAAAAAAGACTATTTATGGCGGTTACGCTTGCTGGCACCTTTTTAATTTGTCTTTTAATTTGTGAAGTGGCAATACGTATTCTTGATCCCCAATCTGATCTTCGGCGAAGAGATCTTTTTTTTCGTTACGAACCTTTTATCGGTTTTGAAGGAATTCCTAATAAAAAAGGAGTATATGCTACAAGATCATTCAAAACAACCATAACACTTAATAACGAAGGATTTCGTGATTATAATCACGACAAAAAAAACACTCAAAACAAGTTCCGCATTATTACGCTAGGTGACAGCTTTACATGGGGGCATGGTGTAGAAAATGATCAGATATATATGAAGGTTTTGGAAAAATATGATGTAAATATTGAAACTATTAACATGGGAGGTTCAGGTGGAGATCCACCTGGCGAGCTTAAGGCGTATATATCTAGAGGGCTTCATTATGAACATAATGTGGTTCTTCTTGGTTTTTTCATAGGAAACGATATTGTAGCTTATTATCCAAAAGACGATGATTCTCCTCCACAATGGGGATTTGATAGTAAAGGCAATTTCGTCTTAATTGGAAAGATGAAAAGTCAAGAAGAAGTAGATGCAATCAGAAAAGAAAGCGAAGAAAAATATTCACCAACTAAAAAAAGGAACATCAGAGGACGAATACACTATTGGTTAATTCGCCACGTCCAGCTCTGTACTTTCATAGACAATTATCGGGATTATTATTCTGAAATTATAAAGGGTTCACATCTTTATACAAGAATACTTAAGTTTTTTGGTATTGAAAATAAGCGCGCATTTGGTTTCTTAAATTATTGTATGAAAAGAGATCCTGAGGATGTAAAATACGGTTGGAAATTATTAGCCGCTACTTTAAAGACTACGAAAGACTATGTCGTGAAAGCAGGCGCAAAACTTTATGTGCTTTTTATACCACTAAGAGGTCAGGTCTCACAAAAATTTTATGAAAGAACTGCAAGAAAATATGGCCATGATCCATCAGATTTCGACATAGAAAAACCGAACAGGAAATTATCTAAACTTTGCAAAGAACTAGAAATAGCCTACTTGGACCTTTTACCTGCAATGAGAGAAGAGTCATCAAATGGCAATCAGCTTTATTTTACTCGTGATGGCCATTGGAATGCTGAAGGTCACAGGATTGCAGCTAGAGAAATTTACAAAGATATTAAGAAGAAAGACTGGATTAAATAAATAACAACTTAAAATATGATAAAAAATACTGGACCTTTAGAACGAGTTAGATAGCATTAAATAACAGCATAATTGCAAATATGAAGATATTATTCTTAGTTCAGGGACTTGATGTGGCCGCAAGCAGATACAGGGTACTTCAATATCTTCCGTATCTGAAAGAACACGGAATAGAATCGACTGTTTCTCCTTTTCCGAAAGGATTCTTTAAAAAACTAAGACTGTTCAAGGAAATAAGTAAATACGACATACTGTTTATACAGCGAAAAAGATTCCCAATTCCCTGGCTTAAATATATTAGGAAGAATGCAAAGAAAATTGTTTATGATTTTGATGACACCGTAATGTGCCGCAATTCAAAGGCGCTCAAACCTCAATCAAATACACGAACCAGGATGTTTAAAAATATGATTGATGCCTCTGACCACGTAATAGCTGGAAACGAATACTTAAAGGAAAATACAACGCCATATACAAATAATATTACAATCATTCCATCTCCCATCGACATGACCTTATATACTCAAAAGGAATATTCAGAGAATAACGACTACATTACATTAGGCTGGATAGGTGCGCATGGAAGTATACATTATCTGGAAAAGATGAAGCCTGTATTTGAAATCCTTGGCAAAAGACACAATAATTTAAAATTGAAGATTGTATGTGATATCTTTTTCGATTGTAAAGATATGATTGTGGAGAAGAAATTCTGGAACGAGAAGGATGAAGTAGAAGATATTAAAAGTTTTGATATTGGCCTGATGCCACTCTTAGATGACCCATGGTCACACGGGAAGTGTGGTCTGAAAATATTGCAGTGTCTTGCTACGGGCGTTCCGGTGGTATGCAGCCCGGCTGGTATCAATAAGGAGATTGTTGAAGATAGTGTACATGGTTTCTGGGCAGACACACCGGAAGAATGGATAGAGAAACTTGAAATCTTGATAAATGACAATAACCTCAGGAAGAGAATGGGGATGGAGGGAAGAAAGAAGGTTATTAAACATTACTCACTCGATGCAAATACACCAAGGTTGTTGAAAGTATTTCAACAACTATCACCTCAATAGGTAATCTCCTGTATCCCGGTAGATAATAGGCGTTGCTTATGTTCCAATAAATGCGAATATCCCACCTGCCGTGATCATCGGCAGGCCCATCAAGCATCCACCTACATCCCCAAGAGGCAACACCTTTTCTAACAGTACAAATAGGGTAATCGCAGCTATCCATAAGATGTTCATCACGCCGACAACAAACAATAAGCTCATTAAAACCCAACAGCACCCGAGGCAAAACGCGCCGTGAGAAAGGCCCATCTTGAATGCACCTGTGGAGCCCAGACGCCAATGTGTTGTAATAAAATGCACTGGAGAGCGGCAGTGGTGAAGGCATTTATCTTTAATGGGCAGCCATTGATAAATACCCGCAGCGATTAGTAAAACTGCACCTAAACCAAAGCTATTAGAAACCATCATTGGGGATAAGAGAGCTGCTTGATCCAACCCCCATTGTGCGATGGTTGCGAACAGGCTGAAGATAAACCACATTGCGATATACCCAGAAACAAAGGCAGCAGTTGGTGCGACTGGCATACCCTGCATGGCTGATTTTCTGGCAACTGCGGCATAGATCAATACCATGGGGGTGACTGAAGGCAGCATCATGCCAACCATCATGACGGCCTACATCAGGAACATCATCAGAAAATACCCGGCATCCCATGGCCGAATCTGCATTGCTGCCATGCCATTGCTCAAGGACATGTTTGTGGCCATTGACAAAAGATAGAGCCATAACAGCAGGGTTATGCCACCAAGCGAAATAATAATGGCTATGACATCACGACGGGGTAATTCTCTGGTTAATTTCATTAAATTAGCATCCTGGCAAGTCGCTAGCGGATAACACCATCCTGATTCATATGCAGGATATTGAACTGGCCGTAACTATTGTTTAGATCAAGTTCAATATCAACCGTTATTTTAGAAGTGCCTGCCCCCATCTCTGCATAAGTATATTCAAAACCATTTGGTAAATGAATTCGCGCTCTGGACTCCTCACCGCTAAATGGGTCAACCAGCGGCGTACCTGTAGATTCGACAAGGCCTTCGATTTTAATGTGGGCGTGTCTTGCTTCTACATCGATGCTTATCTTTATCGGTGCATAAAGGGTATCATGCACCTTAGACATAGTGCTGTTATAAACATAAAAATGCGTCGCTCCCGGTGCCGTGGATTCGCCATGAGCGATCTTGCGTAGTGCTTCACGCTGTTCAGGGTTGGCGCTCTCATCAATAATAAGCTGTTGCTGGCGTTTCCTTCAGCTACCTCGCCCGGCCACTTCAGGAGCATGACAAAGCAAAGCCCATCTAAAGAAATGTCATTAAAGTTACCTTCTTCAATCAGCACGCTGCCTATGGCCTCTCAATAACCGTTTGTTGATGGTGAATTAAATTGGCACGGACATCCAAATGCGCAGTTGCAGTTTGAGAATTCACTACCACGAATCATCCATTGGTCATTAATAACACTATCTCCTTACTTTATTTTTTCTAAAACGACCAAGCTCACTGGCAGAAATGGAGCGCAGCGAAAACCCAGTCGTCTGTCCAGCGATTTGTTAGGAATCCGATTCATTAATAGAATTCAATTTATCAATAGATTGTTGTCCTGCAAGTTTTGTTATTCCTTGAAAATATTTCTATTTTATATCAGCACTGAAGTCTTCGTGAGGGAAGAAGTCTATTATGTCACCTGATCTATCTGTTTCGCCAAGACCAATGACAATTCTTAAACCTGAAGGCATTTTATCAGTCAATGTTGCACAATTCTTTGTCACTATATTCATAGATGTGATGTTAGTGAATACAAGCACAATAGATATTTCGTCAAAGTCTTCCTCTTTGATAAGATATTCAGATTGATACATCAGTTTTAGTAAAGGAATTTCCAATGTGTTTGGATTTCGCACAAGCTTTACAAAGAACCCATATTTATTATCCACGCTTCTAGCAATAATGTTAGGAGATAAATATCGGCCATACTCAACTACTTCATGACGAAGTTTCACCCATCTATAAACAGCTTTCTCAGCCGATATTGCTATACGTCTAAATTCGCTAGCACTTATTTTAGCACTAGATCGGCTGACAGAAATATCCCTGACTTCTTTGATTGTATCCTCCGATACTTTAGTATGAAGAAGTTCTTTGGAGTATTTTAAGAAGCCTCCTGGGTTATACATATAGAACGTCTCAACACCTGCCTCTATAAGTATTTCATCAGCAAGCTCAGGCCGTGGTCCAATTGTTTTAGGGCCATCTGAGTCTATTATTTGCCACCAATCCTCCTTGTTGTCATCAGTAACAAAAACAAGAGATTTGATACTTGAACTCTTTGCGTAAGCAAGTATCTGTTTCCAGATTATAAGGTCACCATATTTTCTTTTATATAATATTCCACCCCACAAGAATTCATCTGCTTCTTCTTTACCTTTGCCACCATCTTCAAAACCGGGAGGAATTTTGTGAGCGAAACGTTTTTCTCCTTCTTCGTTTATTTTATCTATAATTTCCTGATTTGCTGGTGGGCTACCGACACGACCATCGAAAAGATTTTCTACTTTCTCTCTTAATGGGTCGGAATCTGTAAGGTCTTGCTGCTTTTTCTGCAATTTATCAAGATTATTGAGAAATTCTTTCGTTAGTTGTTCATACCCTTCTACAAGTTTCGCTGGATTTATTGATGAATGTCGCTTGCTTAGTTGAAAATTCCTCCAGCTCTGCAATTAGATTATTTTTTGACTTTTCAACGGTTTTTCTAACTTCTGAGAACCTTCTTTTCTGGTCTGCTATTACTATCAATCTGTTTCGCTCAAATTCAAGACCTACATGATAAGGAATCCAAATCCTATCATCCAGCTTCTCAAGAACTTTTAACAGATCATCTCTTGTTGGACTCTGGTATCGATATAAATTTAAGAGAACATTTGCATCAAAGACAAACACCGCTGTTTTCCAAAGGCTCTTAAAATCTGCTTCCGATAATTGTCTAAAACCTTTGTAAGAGTTTTTCATTTTCTATCATAAAGAAAGCTAACATAGATTAGACTGCCTAAACGCAGTAATATAATACAGATCTTTGATAAATTATTATTGTAAACATATGACAGTTCAGTTATTATGTCAACGTAAATATAATATTGAAATAGAGAAATACAGATAGTACCTTAATAAAATTTTTTGACCTATTTAAGACTGTTGTGCGGTTCAGAGAACAGCCTTAATCAGAAGGCAAAAAATTAAAATTTAAGAATTGCCGAAAGTAGGCTCTGTAAGAGGGGAATTCAGGGATTAAGGAATTAAGGAGATTCCTCAATTCACAATTCCTAAATTCGCAATCCCTCAATACTATGAAAATTCTTCTTATATACCCTAATATTAACGCTCAAGTCGGTTTTAATTTTGGAGTTGCCTTTATCTCTGCACTACTAAGAAAACATGGGCATACTACGAGATTAATAAACTTAAACGAAAAATTAGCCAGATTACCTGAAGACAAGGAAATACAGAAAATAATAGAAGAATTCGAACCACGCTTAATCGGGTTTTCGGTAGTTACCCCTCAATACCAATATGCCCTGAAAGTAGCAAAGCTTATTAAGAGTTTTTGTGATATATCCATTGTCTGTGGTGGGGTTCATGCCACCATGGTTCCAGAAGAGGTTATAAAGGAAGACTGTTTTGACTATGTTTGCGTAGGAGAAGGTGAAGAGGCAGTTTTGGAATTAGCCTCCAACCTCGAAAAAGGCGCTGATACTAAACACATTGCTAATATTTGGTCGAAGGATAATGGGAAAACAATTTCAAATAAGGTTAGACCCTTGCCGGAATTATCTAAGTTACCAAGAAAGGACTACGACATCTTTGACTTTCAAGATATGATAAATGCGGAAGATGGTTGGGTTCGTTTGATGACGTCAAGGGGCTGTCCATTCAAATGCACATATTGCTTTAATCACTCTATTGCAGACCGCTATAAGAATGAAACTGGCCGTTCCTTTAAAGACATTAATTACATAAGAAGACATGATGTTGATGAAGTGATTGAGGAAATAAATTTTTTACTCACTAATTATAAAGACATCACAACATTTGTATTTGATGATGACATATTTACTTCTAACAAGACATATCTAAGGGAATTCTGTGATAGGTATGGAAATACTGTAAAAATACCCTTCGTTGTTAATGCTCATGCCAGGGCATTTGATGAGGACAGGGCAAAAATGCTGAAAGAAGCGGGATGTATAATTGTTAAGTTCGGCCTGGAAAGCGGGAGCGAAAGGATTCGGCGAGAAATACTGAATCGTCCAATGACAAATAAAGAGATAATTCATGCCTTTGAATGTGCTCATAAATATGATTTGCACACCTCGGCATTCGTCATGTTTGGACTTCCGCATGAAACCAAAGAAGACATCTTTGAAACCATCAAGCTCTTAGGCACAATAAAACCCGGTCGGTTCAGGTGGTCTATTTTCTATCCATTTCCAAAGACAGTTGCCTACGAAATCAGTAAGAAAGGGAATTTCATAAATTTCGATAAGATGAAAAGCTTAGACAATTTCACAGATGATACCTGCCTGGACTTTGGTGAGGAACACAATCTCTTTATTTCGAGGTTACAGCGAACTTTCCCATGGTACGTAAACGTGTATTGTAATAATTCATCAAATGGGATTTTCCCAATTTTAACAAAGATGATTGAAAAAATTCCTTCTGATGCGTGGGAAGATGTTAAAGATTTTATAATGCCATGTGACAGAGAGATTTCTAAACAACTGGTACAATCAAATACCGAACATTATACAATTAAGTATAATTCTTTTACTGCCGTAAACTCAAAATGGGACAAATAATTAATGTTAATGGCGTAATTAAGGCAAAGAAAATCCTTGTTAGAGCACCCAACTGGGTAGGTGACGTTGTTATGGCAACT
Source organism: Candidatus Scalinduaceae bacterium (assembly GCA_046759445.1). Lineage (GTDB taxonomy): Bacteria > Planctomycetota > Brocadiia > Brocadiales > Scalinduaceae > Scalindua_A. The sequence continues at coordinate 8,315 of JBHICG010000040.1, read as the reverse complement.
CCTTCGTTCAGATGTATTAGGGAAAACTTCAGGGATTCGCACATAACTTTACTGATTAAAAAGAATTTGAGCAGAATAATAAGTGGTTCTCCATGGTTTGACGAGGTAATTAAGCTTGAACCCTTAAGGAAGAAAGATACTTATAGATTTCTTCCTCTTCCACAAAAAGTATTCAATGGCAGTATCAAGAGTTATTTATCCTTGATTCGTAAACTCAGACAGGAAAGATTTGATCTGGGGCTTTTGTTCCCAAATTCATTCAGTTCTGCATTCACAGTATGGTTAAGTGGGGTTAGGAAAAGAGTAGGATACCGTCGTGATACTCGTTCTCTCTTGTTAACGGATAGTATAGATAGACTGAGTGAGAATGGAAAATTTCGCCCTACCTATATGGCAGATTATTATCTAAGATTATGCACTCAGATTGGATGTAAAGTAAATTCAAAGGAGTTAGGGCTGTTTATTACCGGTGAAAGTGAAGATGTCACGAATAAATTATTTAAAAAATACAATATCGATAAAAAACCCTTTATTTTGATAAACCCCGGAGCATCCTATGGTTCTTCAAAATGCTGGACTGCCGAAGGGTTTGCCAGAACAGCAGATATGTTAACGGATATTATTGATTGTAATATAGTTTTAACTTGTGGACCGGGTGAAACCAAGCTTGTTGATGAGATTGAGAAATTTACGAAGAAAAGCTTAATCAATCTTTCAAAAGAGTCTATCTCCCTTGATATCCTTAAGGTTCTCGTAAAAAGGTGCATGTTGTTATTAACCGTAGACTCTGGACCAAGACATTTTGCAGTGGCACTTAAACAACCTGTGGTAGTATTAATGGGGCCTACAGACCCTAGATACACAGAATCGGAATACGAGATTGGTAAGGTTATCAGAGAAGACGTTGATTGCTCACCGTGCCATCTCAAAACATGTCCTACAGATCATCGCTGTATGACTATGATATCACCTGAAAGAGTTGTTGAAGCCTGTATGGATTTATTAGAGATTAAAAAAGATGAACGTTTTTCTATTGGATTACCTCACTAGATAATTAGATCATATGTTTAAAATAATGAAGAGTTATGTATAAGGTGGCATGGGCAAACTCGTTTGTCCGTGAATAAAAGAGTATGGTTATATAAAATGGATAATGAAAAGAGTTTGTATAAATCACTGATTGAAAAATTTAATAAAGCAAAAGTAGCCGTTATAGGCGATATTGTCGCAGACGTATATGTATATGGAAGACAGTTTAAGCTTTCAAGGGAGGCGCCCGTAATAGTTGCAAAGTATGAAAACGAGGAAATCCTCCCCGGTGGCGCCGGAAATATTATTAATAATATAGTTTCATTAGGGGCTACCGTATATCCCATAGGCCTTATTGGAAAAGATAATAATGGCAAAAGTCTTTTAGATTATTTTTCTAATCATGATGTAGACACAAAAGGACTGCTTACCTGTAACGACAGAACTACAATAACCAAAACTAGATTTCTGGTAGGTGACTCACATACCACTAAGAGACAAGTAGTACGTTTTGATAAAGAACCTAACGTTACTATGGACGGCAACGTAGAGCAGAAAATCATCGACTATATCGATACAATTGAAGATAAGATTGATTTATTGATTACATCCGATTACGGGTATGACATAATCACTGCTTCAATTATTAAACGCATAAAAATATTAGCAAAGGACAAGTTAGTAGTTGCTGATTCGAGACATAGAGTTAAAGAATTTAAGGGCGTTACAATCATCACTCCAAACGAATCTGAAGCAGAAGAGGCAACAAACAAAACAATCAATAATAAGAATCATTTGTTAGAGGTAGGTAGACAGCTTTTGAATGAAGTGAATACAAAAGCCGTCCTAATCACACAGGGCAATCAGGGAATGACACTCTTTGAAGACGATGGAAGAATTGAACAGATTCCCGTTTACGGCAAGAGAGAGGTTATTGATGTAACAGGCGCTGGAGATACTGTTGCAAGCCTTCTCTCACTAAGTATGGCCTCAGGCGCCTCATTCATACAGGCGGCAAAATTATCCAATTTTGGAGCTTCAGTTACAGTAATGAAAAATGGCCCTGCTACCATAAATAAGTTAGAATTAATTCAGGCTATAGATAATAATCCATAATATTAACCTAACATTGACAAGTCAGAACCAAAAAGGTTTTATAATTTTGAATTACAAATTTCAAATTACATAAATCCGAATATCGAATATCGAAATACGAAACAAATCTGAAATTAGAATGTTCAAATGATCTAAACAATCTAATGTTTTGAATTTTGTTCATTTGAATTTGTTTCGAATTTCGTGCTTCGGATTTCTAATTTATTTGTTTTTTAGTGCTTATATTTAATTCGGAACAACTGGAACGGTAAAATATTTTGCCTAAAATGGTAAAGAAATAAGTGTTAAGTGACTGATGGCAGATATTACTAAAGACCACAATCAGCTACTTTCTACAGTTGAAAAACTCAAGAAAGAGGGTAAAAAAATAATCTTTACCAATGGATGTTTTGACATTCTCCACGTGGGACATGTCAGATGCTTAAATGACGCTAAAAAACTTGGAGACATCCTAATCGTAGCCGTTAATGATGACAGGTCAATGAAGATGATTAAGGGTGAAGGTCATCCCCTAATGCAAGAGGATGAAAGGATGGAAATTTTAGCGGCTTTACGGTGTGTTGATTACATTACACTTTTTTCCGAAGAAACTGTGGACAATTTGCTATTAAAACTCAAACCCCACGTTCATGCCAAGGGTACTGATTACACAATAGAAACAGTTCCTGAACGTAAAACCGTACTTTCATACGGCGGTGAGATTGCAATCACAGGTGATAAAAAGAGCCATTCAAGTACAAAAATTAAAAATGCCTTATAATACAGCATCAATAAAAACAGTACAGAACGGAACAAATTGGACTATAAGAGAGGGGTACGAAAGTCTTTTAGACAAAATTGACTTTGATAATTTTGATTCCGTATTAAGGGAAAAACCACACAAAATAATAAAGGAAACCAAAGTAAGGTCGGTTATTTCAATTCCAGGTGGAGGCGTAAATGATACGGGAATATACGTCAAACTTTTCAAAGGAAAAAATTATAGCGATTACGTCAAGTATTTACTTTTACCAACCAAAACCAAAACTGAGTGGAAGGTTGCAAATAAATTGCTAAGTGAAGATATCAATACTACATTACCACTCGCAATAGCAGAGAATAAATCATGGAGTTTGTTAAAAAGTGACTTGCTTGTTACGGAGGCTATCTCAAATGGTAAGCCTCTCATTGAATTTTGTGAGGCTAACTTTAAGGATATGTTGTCAGGGAAAAAAATAATCGAAAAGAAGAAGCTCCTCAATAACCTGGCAAAATTTATAAGAAATATTCACGTAAAAGGATTCTTTCACAACGACCTTCATGCAGGCAATTTATTGATAAAGTTTCATAATAATCATCCCATACAGGAGCAGAGTTATACATTTTATTTAATGGACCTCCACCATGTAAGGATATTTAATAAATTATCCAAACGTAAAAAATTATATAATCTTGCACAGATATTTAACTCTTTATCCTCCACGTTAACAAAATCTGACAGGTTGGAATTTGTTAAATCTTACGGAATTGATGCCCTTAGTAACAACAATAATGAACAAGACCTCACCAATCAAATAGAATCAATATCCTCAAGAATAAGAAACATTCACTATAGAAGCAGACTCAAGAGATGCCTGAAGGAAAGCAGTAACTTTTCTAATAAAAAACTGGGCAGACTCAGGATATTTTTCAGGAAAGGTTATGATACAGATAGTTTCTTGAAACTAATTGAGAAACATCATATTGCAATTGTAAACAATGATAAGAACGCAATCCTTAAACGCGATTCTAAAACAACCCTAACCAGATTTCCTTTTAAAGATAAGGAAATACGAAGCGTTGTCGTAAAGCAATATAAAACAACATGTGGTCTTTGTCTTATAAAAAACATCTTCCGTAGTTCAACGGGAAGAAAGGCGTGGATTGCGGGCAATGGTCTATTAGTTTATGGGTACAATACTGCGAAGCCGCTGGCATTAATTGAAAAGAAAATACTGGGAATCACTACGGACAGCTATCTAATCATGGAGGATGTCACGAACAGTCTGGAAATGGATAGATACATATTAAAAAACTTCCATAATCAGTCATCACCGGGAGAGTTGAAGAAGACAAGAACGTTTATAGCTGACTTTGCAAAGACTATCGCAAACATGCATAACGAGAACGTATTTCATAGTGACCTGAAGACATGTAATATTATGGTAAAAGAAATAGAGGACAAGTCATACGATTTCATATTCCTGGATTTTGACAAGGTCATCTTCAATGATAAAATAAGTATCCATAAAAGAATTAACAACCTAATACAACTCAATCTATCCACACCGGGGTGTATTACGTATACCGATAGATTTAGATTTCTAACGGAATATCTGTCTGCATGTCTGCCTGAGCGAAGCTCGCAGTCAGACAACGCACAGGCAGGCCTGAAACAATGTAACATAATAGACGAAAAGAAAACCATTCTCAGGGAAATAATAAACATCAGTAAGACTGAAAAACTGCTCTATGTTTCGTCTAAAGGAGATGTAACGGAAGATTGGTAGATATCTCTTTCATAATCGTAAACTGGAACACCCGTGACATGCTTAACAATTGTCTGAGTTCCATTTACAAAACAGTTAATGATATTGATTTTGAAATTTTTGTAGTTGATAATAATTCAACAGATGGAAGCCAGGAAGCAACAAGAAAACACTTCCCCGAAGTAAATCTGATCGAAAACAAAACAAACACTGGTTTTGCCCATGCAAATAACCAGGCTCTCCAGATGATACAGGGGAAATTTGCCGTACTCCTCAATTCTGATACAATCCTACAAGAGGGAGCAATAAAAACTCTCTTATCTTTCATGAGAGATTCTCCTGAGGCAGGAATAGCAGGCGCTCAACTCATTAACGATGATGGTTCAAGACAAAACTCAATCGATAATTTCCCCTCTCTGGGAACAGAAATATGTAATAAAAGTCTCCTACGTCTTTTTTTTCCCAAAAAATATCCAAGTAAAAGAAAAAGTTACCATAATCCAATCGAAGTGGATTCCGTAATAGGGGCATGTATAATGGTCAGAAAAGAGGCAATGGATGAGGTAGGAGCCCTTGATGAAGATTACTTTTTCTTTCTTGAAGAAACTGATTGGTGTCTTAGAATGCACACAAAAGGACGGAAGGTATATCATGTACCGGATGCCAGAGTAATACATGCTTCAGGTCATAGCAAAAAAATGGCGCCCTGGGAATCACAAATTGAATATTATAGATCCCTGTATGTGTTTTTCAGAAAAAACAGGAGTTTTGTTTCATATCTTATTCTGCGCGTAATAAAGCCGTTTAAAATTTTTCTTAACCTTGTCCTGAATATCTTTGGAAACTTGATAACGTTTTTTCAATCCAAACGTCTCAGGAACAGATTATTAAAATACCATAAACTTTTAATATGGCATCTAGGTCTATGTCCTGATAATATGGGAATTAAGAGAGAATAGTTTAGACACGAATTGTTATAGTTATAGCGGAAACCTTCAGGTTTCCAAGACTTACATAACGTATATATGACAAATTAAACAATTGTGCGTTGGTGGATTATAATAGCAAGCATTCTGGTGGGGACTGGTTGGCAAAACAGCATCAAACCGAAACAGATTGCATTTGAAAAAAGAATGAAATCTCAAAGGCGATACACTAAGAAAGACTGCTGTTTTGCTCAATCTTAATCCGATGGTTATGTGTAGCGATTTTATTACTTCCTCGGAGCACGAATTACCGTTTTCTTATTCTCCGGACTGGCAGCAGGCTTTCCGAACTTTCGTAAAACCTTGTAATAAACTGATGCCCTAAAATTAGACACTCCATCAGCCTTACATATATCTTTAAACTCCTGGTCCGCTGCCTTTCTATGCGTTCTAGAATTGAGCTCTTTATTTCTCATTAGCTGATAGAGTGCATCGTGGACCAAGGACGCACGCATATTCTCCTTTGTGTCCTTTACCGGCCCGGAAGGACCATCCCAGGCATAGCCCTTTTTAACCGTTAAATTCCCGTCAGTATCTAAATCAACAAATTCTGTTTTGATATCAGATTTCGGCTTAATTGAAATACTGATCGCATAACCCTCAGCCAGCTGATACTTATAGTCACTTCTATATCTTATATAACCTTTGGTAGTCATGGCGTTCTCCTTTTCTAAAGTTGGTTAAGGCCAATTATTATGGCCAGATTGACTATTTTCAGCTCACGCCACCTTTTACATTTCGGGCGGGAAAAGACTCTGGATTAAATCGGGGGATATCATACCTATTTTTTGCTTTTCCTGGGTTTTCGTCCTGATTTTTTAGATTTGAGAAACATCCCTATAGATTTCTCAAGACGGGTTAAAAAAATAACATTACTAAAAAAACGTCTTTGTCTATGTTTTCCCCTTTGGGTTGTGCTAAAATTTTTAGCTTTTGTATCCTTATAAGTCAATTAAATAGGTACAGTGTCCCCCGATTTAAAACCTAGGCATTTCTTATTTGTCTTATGTCAATAACCCTTAATCCCTTCAAGGCATATCAATCAGCTTCCAATTTGCGTAGCTTTTGACGTACAAAATTAATCTGAGCAGACATCATTGGAAGGGCAACCTTCAAAAATTTACGCATTGCTTTAATGGTGGCGGCCTTTTCCCCGGCCATATCATGAATAGCAGCCTTGATAAACCATACTTCAGGATTCTCAGGGTTGATACTTAATGCCTTTTTTATATCCTCTTTAGCTCCGTTCGTATATCCTAGCGCCCCTTGAAAAAAAGCCCGTGCGGACCAACTTTCTGCCATGTTAGGATTGAGTTCTACGGCACGATTAGCCTCTTTAAACCCTTTTTTAAACTCGCCCGTCATCATGTAGATTGCAGTACGCCCAACATATGCTTCCGTATATCCAAGTTTTATCGCATGGTTAAAATCTGCAAGTGCCCCCTTTATATCTCCCTTAGCCTTTTTAGCAAGTCCGCGTGCGTTATATGAAACAGGGTCGTTCGGTGTAAGTAATAATGATCGATCAATATCCCTAATCGCCTTATCAAATTCTCCCAATAAACCATATGCAGCCCCACGTACGTTGTATCCAGGACTATAATTTGGATCTAACCGTATTGCTTTCTCACCTTCAGCGGCCATCTCTTTAAATTCGCCATTTGAGTCATGAACCCAAGCCTTAAAAATGTGTATAGCCACTTTCCGCGATACTTTTCCGTCGAAAACGTCACTAAGTAATTCCATACCTCCTTTCGCATACTCGCAATGAGAAGAGCTATCCAATGTCTCTTCAAATTGCAAACGTGCCTTATCTAACTCACCAACAGCACCGTATTCCAGCGCCTTAATACAGTTGTTTTGTAACAAAGGTTGAGAGTACACAGATGCCTGATACATAAAAGTAACTACAAACAATAATAAACCTGTAATTACTAACTTAGCGTTTTTCAACATAGCAATTTTTCTATTACACATAATCACATGACCTTTCTCAATCAACCTCTCACGCGTTTCCTCCATAATATTGTCCCCCTTACTCAATTTCTAATTACTTAACATCCTTCCTATGTAGGCTAGAGCACCAATAAGAGTTAAGATGCCCAAAACTGGATGAATTCTAAACATGACAATTACCCCTATGATGGCACCTACAATTGTTCCTACAATTGCCCCCGTCTCTGCTCCATTAGCTGCCCAAGCATTCGATGTTACAAGTAAAAATATTAATAGAATAGGTATAATTCTTATAAAATTAAGTTTTCTAAAGCGATTTATTGACTTCATTATCATAACCCTCCTTTTTGATAATTAGATTTCTATATACTTTTTAATAAAATAAACTTCATTTAACCCATTCCGGCATCACCTCCCATCATAAGGTAAAATAATTAATAGCCTAAAGGTGGAATTTAACGGCAACCGCAGACGATACGGAGAATGAACGCTTGCGTTCGCATATTAGTGTCGTCAAGGCGGCAGCCCCACTTGCAGGGGTGTCCGCTCGAATGGCTTGTTTGCGACCGCCCTTTCGGTCGCAAACATTACTTTTATATTATCGTATTGATTAGCGCAATTTTATACCTGGTTAGTCTTTTGTCAATTAGTATTTCTGTGCTTATGTGTAAAAAACTTGACAGATTATTTGTTTTTGCATTATAAATATCTGCACACTACA
>JBHICG010000039.1:0-30984 GCA_046759445.1 Candidatus Scalinduaceae bacterium | reverse complement strand
CCCCTTACCAGAAGAAAGTTGATTACGATGCTTTCGATTTGCCATGTCCATGTTTTAAGGATAGTAAGTGTTCCGTTTATGCTCGCCGACCTAGAAATTGTAGCGACTACCAGTGCAAACTCTTAATGGGATACCTGCAAGGAAGGATTAGTTTTGGAGAGAGCATAGAATTGGTAAGGAAAGCCATAAGCCTGATGGAAGCTATATATCAACACATAGGAGGCGTTGACCCTTCAAAGAGAATATGGGAACAAATTAGGGACTTCTTGGAGTTGCAGGTAAGAAGTGTGAACTCTGAGGAGTCCAGACGCATCAATGCCCAACTCCTACTGGACGTGAAAAAGCTTTCAATAATCTGTAACCATTTTGATGGCCAGTTTATTCGTTAGCGTAGAAATAAAAAAGGGGAGCGAGGGGATTCTAACCCTCAGAGCCGTAGTCTGCCTAAAGAGGGTTAGTAGTTTTTTGGTATGTTTTTAAGTGTTTTGTACTGTCGTAGTTAGTTTTGAGTGCAGGGAGCAAAATACTTATCTCAAGCTCTGTTGGGATTACAACCGTCATCATCTTGCCTTTCCTTTTGATCTAACAGAAATGGCGACTCGTTTGCAGACCATTTGGGCCATGGACAAACAAAGATTATCTGCCATTTCGCAAGATAGAACAATGATGATATGGGTATACGTCAGTTACAATTCCTTCTAAGGAATCTATCCTGTCTGACGATGTCTATTAGGTGGAGCATTACACCGAATTTGTTTCGTATTTCTATATTCGGATTTTTTAATACTTTATTTTAGTTGCGGTGCTCTGCTGCGTTGTGGATTCTGGCCGATTGCGCTAGATTGGTTCAACATCGGCAATATATACTTCAGCAGCAGCTCCTTTTTGAAGCAAATCAATCCTTATCACAATCTTGTAATCTCCTTTCCTTTCAACAAGAAACCCTTCCACTCCCATAAGTGGTCCAGATTTTACTCTTACCAATGTACCTTTCTTAAGATATGGATACGGATCTAACTTAACATCCCTTTCTAGAACAGTCTTTAAGTCAAGAATTTGTTTGTCCGGTATTGGTGTTGGCTTGTCTATATCCGTGCCAAGTATCTTTGCCACACCTCTTGTATATTTAACATCAGGAAGGTACTCTTCCCCTACATGCACAAATAGATATCCAGGAAAAAGGGGTAGGTCAACGTGCTTTTTCCTATCCTTCCACCGGCTAAGTGTGTGTATAAGAGGAAGAAATGTTTCAATACTTTTTTTACTTAAAAGCAAGTCTACCTGCTTCTCATGTCTGGAACGCGTATGCACTGCATACCACTTCATATTCATAGAACATTGTATAATACAGACTGATGGGAGATTGGTCAAGTTAGAACTTGGCTGCTATTACTGGCTAAGATATCATTTTTCCGTAACAGATACTACTTACGGATATCCAAGTAACCCGAATACGTTTAATTTTGACATAATTACATATTTCTGATAACATTCCTTGCATAATAAAATTGCAAAACTAAAAAATAATTTGTCTAAAGAATCATAACCTATATTTATCAATAAATTTCTATAGCCAATCGAACTGAATGAACGATTAGGACAAGCCCCTTCACTAATGTTCATGTTGCATTTATAAAATGGTTAAAATAAAAAGGTTCGTAAATGGTCTAAAACATGCGTTTGCAATTGATGTCGCAAAGCTTGAAAACGATGATATTGTATTAATTAAAAGGTTAGCAGACTATGTGGTTAGGCGTAAGATGTCTGTGCCCGCCATAATGTTTCTCGAATCTGTTAGACCCTTAAACTTTATAGGTAGTCAGGTCATGCTTTTTTTTAAACCAATCCTTACACATTTTTTTTCTAAAGACGAATATAACAGAATATCAGATATTTTAGAAAAGAGAGAGGTTATAGATATACTTATTAGCGAGATAGAACAGAAAGACACGGCAAAACATTAGCCATCCTGCAGAAGTTTAATTCAACACAGAAGTATAGGATGAGAAAAGGAGAGCACAGTATAATGGCAACTTAAGTTTTTCCAGATTTTTAAAGTTTATAATTTTGTCTTTAGTAAACTGTTTTGCAGAGGTAAACGGGTTGTCCGAGAATTGTCATTGGCAATTCCGCAAAAGCGGAATTGCTTAGGTGATTCTGCTAAACTGTCCGAAGGACAGACAGAATCACACCCGGACTTGATCCGAAATCTAATACTTCTGTAAATACTTATAATTAAAGATTCTGACCCCGCTGCTTTCTTGCACCGTATCGGCACGATGCGAAAGCAAGAAGCGGGGTCAGAATGACAAAAAATGGTGTTTTTGCTTATTCTCGGACAACCTATAAAACTCTGATATTAAAAACTTAATGTTTTATTATTGTAACAACAAGGTTACATAAGAGTTGACAAAGATTGTTTAAGTGATTATATTTACATAAAAATGCGCCCGTAGCTCAATTGGATAGAGTAGTGGACTTCGAATCCAATGGTTGTCCGTTCGAGTCGGACCGGGCGTGCCAGATGTTAATTAGGAAATGTGAATTACTTTATCTTTATCAAAGCAATTGTGTCTTGCTCAATATTCTTCCACTTCTAATTTCAATTCCCAATTCCTAAATCTATAATAAAATCAAGCGCCCTTAGCTCAGCCAGGCAGAGCAACTGACTCTTAATCAGTGGGTCGAAGGTTCGATTCCTTCAGGGCGCAACTCTTTTCTCCACACACCTTTCAACTAACCCCATATATTTCATACTTATTTATTATTTAGCGCTTGGAATTTAGTAATTATCAGGTATTATGTTTTCTTCAATATTGTGCCAATAAAGACATAATCATCGCCCTTTTTCATCACCTTGAACGGTAATAATTTAATGGTGTCCTTTATTTTGCGTATATCAAGGTCGCCTATTGCCTCCAACCCTTTTCCCATAATCTTAGGCGCCGTTGATATTACCATTTTATCAACAAGATTTGTTTTGAGTAGAGATGTGATTATGTCTGAGCCTCCCTCCACCATTACTGAAGCAATCCCTCTCTTGCCAAGTTCTCTCAAGAGGTCTCTAAGGCTAACCCCACCGTTTTTGTCTTTTTTCACTACCAATACTTCAGCTCCCAGGTTTTTGACTGCTGTCACTTTCCTGGAAGGAGCCTTGGATGTGGTGACTATTGTTGTCAGATGTGAATTGTCGTCCTTCAGGACAGAAGATTTGATGGGTATGCGAAGTTTGCTATCTACTACCACACGTAAAGGATGCTTTCCTTTTACGTATCTCACCGTTAGCTGTGGATCGTCCGCAATAACGGTTCCCACGCCAACCATAATACAATCATTTATACTACGAAGGTAATGTGTAAATTTACGTGAAGTCTCAGAGCTTATCCACTGAGAATTTCCAGTCTTTGTAGCTATCTTTCCATCCAGAGTTTGAGCATACTTTACGGTTACGTATGGTATCTCCGTCTTTATAAACTTGAAGTAATGTTCGTTTAATTGACGACACTCACTTTCAAGTACTCCAACGTCAACCTTTACGCCCTTTGATTTAAGGATTTTTATTCCTCTGCCATCTACCTTTGGATTTGGGTCAGTCGTACCGACAACTACTCTTTTCAGATTCTTCTTGATTAATGTATCCACACAAGGTGGAGTTTTTCCATGATGGCAACACGGTTCTAATGTAATATACAGTGATGACCCCTTTACTTTGTCATTAGCATCCCTGATAGCGTTTATTTCTGCATGATAACCACCATATTTCTTATGATATCCTCGACCAATGATTACGCCATTTTTCACAATTACGGCGCCAACCACTGGATTTGGACTTGTCTTGCCAATTCCCTTCCTAGCCAGGCAAATTGCCTCCCTCATGAAATAACTATCATCAAATGTCTTTCTTTTCATAAAAAACGTCAGTAAAGATATTTATGCAAAACGAATTAAACAAATCCCCAAATCCCCCTCTTTCCCCCTTTTTCAAAGGGGGAGGTTAGGGAAATTGTAAGTGTAAGGCTCGTTCCCCGAACGAGCCTTATGAAGTCTGATGTAAAATCAGTTGTCTGTTGTAAACATCAGAAGGCTGATGAGGGCATCAGCCCCTACATTTTTAATCAAGAACCCCTTGAATCTAATATAGATTCCCGCTTATGCCTGCGTGCCGTCCTTCGGACGGCCATAAACAGGGCGGGAATAACATGGGAGAATAACACCTTAATTATTTCGTTCACTATATTAAAGATGTTTTTATGTCTTCAAGCTCTGCTTGAGTAATTGGTAAGAGTCGTAACAGGTGGGAAAGCCTTTTCAAGCTTCATTCCATTTAAGCGGTTCTCTAAACTGCTCCCACAGTCTATCAAATCTGCTTTCGTAAATCATCTCGTAAAGATCCATCCTATCAGGATAAAGTTCTTCACATCTTTCACGTACCTTTGATTTCTCTATCTCAATATCAATCTCCGGATAATCCGAAATCAATATAAGTGAACAAACACGGTCTGCCATTCGCTGAAGTTCTCTCATCTTTTCTCTCTTTCTTTGTTCCCTTATCCTCATTTTTTTCACCTCACTTGGAATGATAGTAGTATTGACTAAACTATACCCCAGATTCATTAAAAAAGAATATCTTCAAGCCATCTTTTAGGTGCATGAATAATTCTTTACTCACTCTTCCAGTATTTAAAGCTTTTTATCAGAACATTATCTACCCACCCATTACGGAGGAGCAGGTGGGATTTATTAAATCACACACCCCCGGCCCCTCTTTCTAGAGGGAAGGTTGTAGCTTTTCCCCTCTAGAAAGAGGGGATTAAGGGGTGTGTTGACGTCTCCTTTGCTGAAAACATTGAGATTCGTAAACATAAATTTAGGAAAAAACACCTTCGTCCTTTCTATTTTAGGAGATTTATTTCAGTTATGCATAGGAAACAGAAAGAAATTATGGAGCAAGTTACTTGCGTGAAGACACGTTGAGCAGTTCGAGCATTTTTTTAGTATTTGTTGTAGGCATCTTGCAGGCATAGTCAAGGCAGACATAAGCAGTAGCCTTGCCGTCGATACTCGATTGGTCCTTTGTAAATTCGGCAAGACGAATGATATCTGGCAATTTCTGATTATTTGGTTTAAGGATTACTACCTTATTGGGTATAAAGTGTTTTCTGAGGGAATTCAACATCTCCTTTGTGTCCCTTGCCTGTGGGTTACCAACTATGACAATCTCGTAAGAAGGGCCGATCCCAAAACCAAGTGCAACCATCATTTGAGTATAACCAGAAGGTGTATTTATCACATCTCTGGAAAAGGCAAGCATAATCTTCATCGCCTTCTCTTCGAGATCAGAGTTTGCAGTAATTCGCGCCAGTCTGAGTAAGTTTAACATAGCCACAGAATTGCCAGACGGTATGGCGCCATCATAAATCTCTTTCTGCCGAACTATAAGCTCTTCCGCATCATCCGCAGTAAAATAAAAACCACCGTTTTTATCATCCCAAAAATATTTTATCAATTCTTTATTCATGTCCAAGGCGGTCTTAAGGTAACTGGTGTCAAAGGTCGTTTCATAAAATTCCAGCAATCCCCAAATAAGGAAGACATAGTCATCTACATTCGCAAGTACAGCAGCCTGTCCATCTCGATAACGATGTAGAAGCCTTCCATCCGATCTGCGCATGTCCGTGAGTATAAAATCCGTTGCACGTCTTGCCGCATCCGCATACTCTGGCTCATCAAAGACCTGTGCCCCTTTTGCCAGCGCGGCTATCATTAAACCGTTCCAGTCTGTCAATACCTTATCATCTCTACCCGGACGGATTCTTTTACTGCGGGCTGTGAACAATTTTTGCCTGGCGGTTTCCACATGCTTCTTGAGTTCGTCCAGTGACGTCTTATTCTTAGAGGCAACCTCTTTAAGGGTATTTTCCAGATGCAGGATATTAGTGCCCGTGTTCTTTCCAGATGCTTCATCCCTGAAATTACCTGACTTTTCAACGCTAAATACATTTATAACCAGGTCTGCCTCTTTCCCTTTCAGAATCTGGCGAATCTCGCCCTCAGTCCAGACATAAAACTTTCCCTCCTCACCCTCGCTGTCAGCATCCTCGGCGGAGTAAAATCCGCCTTTCGGGTCTGTCATGTCACGCAGGACGTAAGTAAAAATCTCCTTTGCGGTCTCTCCAAATTCTTCTTTCCCTGTCGCCTGATATGCCTCTATATATGCCATTGCCAGCATGGCCTGATCATAGAGCATCTTTTCGAAGTGTGGAACCAGCCATCTGGAATCTGTAGAATATCTGTGAAAACCAAAACCGATATGGTCATACATACCGCCATTTCGCATGGATTGAAGGGTTTTTACGACCATCCTTAAGGCTTTCTCATCACCAATACTTTGCCAGTATCGAAGCAAAAAAAGAAGATTTTGGGGGCTTGGAAATTTTGGCGAACTACCGAAACCGCCATACTGCTCATCAAATCGGCCGGCAAGCTGTTCATATGCAGTTCTTAAGGTAGATTCATCAAGCTCTGTGCCTGGTGAATTGACAGAAAATTGATTCAGTCCAGCCGTAATCTGATCAGCGGATTTTAGTATCTCGTCATGTTTTGTTTGCCATACCTCCTTGATACGTGGTATCAATTCCAACATACCCATCCGTCCGAAACGGCTCTCCTTAGGTATATAAGTGCCGGCAAAGAAAGGTTTTTTTTCAGGCGTCATAAAGATAGTAAGCGGCCACCCGCCACTACCCGTCATCATCTGACACACACGCATGTAGATATTATCTATATCAGGCCGCTCTTCCCTGTCTACCTTAATGGAAACAAAAACCTCATTCATCAATCTGGCAACTTCGGGATCCTCGAATGACTCGTGTGCCATTACGTGGCACCAATGACAGGTCGAATATCCAATAGAAAGAAAAATAGGTTTATTTTCCTTTCTGGCTTTTTCAAAAGCCTCTGGTCCCCACGCATACCAATCTACGGGGTTATGTGCGTGTTGGAGTAAATAAGGGCTCTTTTCATTTATGAGTCGATTATTGTGCATCTTGACAGCGCTATTTGTGGATTTATGCTTCATTTTTTCTATCTCTGAATCTGAAGACAATACTTCCGGGCTTCCCAGACATATTACTAATACCACGAACCCAAATACAAATGTTGACATAAATCTAAACATATATATATTGTATTTCCCGCTTTTATACTCTTTATGCTTAATATACTACTAGGTACAGCATTTCATATAATCGTTCTGAGTGCACCGAAGAATCTATTACATCTAGGTCAAGATTCTTCACCCCCACTGCTTTCTTGCCGAAAGTAGGCTCTGTAAGAGCGAAAGCAAGAAGTGGGGGCTCAGAATGACAAATTGCCATATACTTTCCCTCAATTTATTATACATCTTGACCCTTATATTCGTTATAAAAAAGTATATCTTCAAGCTTCCTTTTGGGTACATGCAGAACCCCTGCTTCATCCTTCCAATATTCAACCGAATCTCCCATCTCCTCTACTTCAGGAGATTCATTGCTGTATCCAAGAGCGAGGACTGAATCGACATTCACACGTTCCGGAAGTTCCAGGATGCAACTTAGTTTATTTATGTCTATTGATCCCAGCCAACAACTTCCAATACCTTCCTCAAGGGCGACAAGTATCATGTTTTCTATGGCAGCAGCGGCGTCCCTTTCACAACCACCGGAATTCTTCCCTTTATTGGCAAGTACTACAACATAAGCAACTGGCCTCTGTCCAGGTGGAGGATCACCTGTTGGAGAAATGTAACCAGCCCACTTTAATGTTCCAAATACCTTTTCAACAAGATCTGGCTTATCAATAACCACGTACTCAATTGGTTGTAAGTTAGCGCTCGAAGGAGCTAATCTCCCTGCATTAACAACCTTTTTCAGGAGTTCTAGCGAAATAGGCCTTTGTTTAAAACGCCTAATAGTACGCCTCTTTATTGTCGTTTCATAAACATTCATTCCTAAATTAGCTTCTTTAATTCGCCAATTTATACTTTACCGTATTCTTTCCGATTAAGGTATCTTATCTCCTTTGAAGATGCTGTTATATAATTATCATTTCCAAGATAAAGCGCCAATCTTATACGTTCTATATCTAAAACACCATTCTCTTTGAATAATCCATCCTCGAAATGCAAAGCAACAATTTTACCCACAAACCACTCATGGTCTCCATAGGTATGATGGTCAAACAACTCACACTCATAAGCAGCATAGGCTTCTTTCAGTATAGGTGACATTATCTTGCATGGTGGTTCAGTATCAATATTAAATCTCTCAAACTTATCCACCTTACTCCAGTGACTACCACTTACCTGTGCGATTATTTCAGCTCGTTTAAGTGGCAAAAAATTTAAGACAAATTCTTTAGCATCCAAAATTAGCTTATGTGTATCACGATCTGGTGAGATAGACACTCCGCATAGTGGAGGTTTGAATGAAAGTGTCGAGTGCCAGACTGCAGTCATTGCATTGTTCCTGCCTTCTGCATGCACGGTAACAATTGTAGGAGTCGCTATATGGCAACGGTAAAAACCCTCTAGTTCTTCAACTATATTTTTAGGCATGGTTTATTACAATCTATCATTAAATCAAATAACGCAACCTGAAGGTTGCGGCTACCGACCCGAACGTACCGTTTAGGCATCGCTCAAATTCGGTTCCACATCCTAGAAGGTTGTCTTTGGTCTTCTATTCTTTTTAACAAGACTATTAACGATTTCGCTTTCTTTCTTTGCTTTTTCAAGCAGACCAACCTTTCTATATGCCATACCAAGATTATTATGTGCACTTATATAATCCTGTTTTAGCTCAATAGCCTTTTTATACTCATTAATGGCAAAACTGTATTTACCTATTTCATAATAAACAAAACCAAGATTGTTATAAGCTTCTGCAAAATCAGGCTTAATCTTAATAGCCTTTTTATATTCATCAATTGCTTCCTCATACATCTCCATTTTATAATAAATATTGCCAATATTTGTATGAGGTTCAGGAAGATTAGGATTAAGCTCTAATATTTTTTTGTGCTCTTCAATAGCATCATTAAACATATTATAATTCTCGTAAGCAGCGCCCAGGTTTAAGCGAGCTTCAATCAAATCAGGTTTTATTTCTACGGCTCTCTTGAAGGATTCAATGGCCAGGCCTGTATCGCCTTTTCGATAATATACACAACCCAGGTTAAAATGTGCCATTTCGAAGTCAGGATAAATACTTATTGCTTTTTTATATTCTTCTATAGCATCATCAACCCTCCCCTGCCTGAGATGTAAAACCGCTATATCATAATGCTCACTTGCATCATTAAGTTTACCTCTGCAGCCAGGATTCAGAGTAACTAAAAGTAGCAATAAAACCAAAATATTAATTGTAAAGAGATTTCTTTTCATATTTCTAACACGAAAATAAAACTCGAATAATCCAAATAAATTATGGATTCCTCCTGAAAGGCTTGTCTGCCAACAGGCAGAGATGAAATGTCCCCCTGATTACGTCCCGTATTACGGAATTCTCATGGATCCAGATTTTATGTTAAACTTTCATAATTCGTGGTACCCCATGGGGCATAAAGGTTTAAACCCACAACTGCGTACTGAAATACCTGTTGCCAGTATCAGGGAATATAGTAACTATCACACCCTCATTTATTTCTCTGGCTAACTCTAATGCCCCTTTCATAAATGCGCCAGAAGACTGCCCTACAAAAAGCCCCATCTCTCGAGATAAGATATTACACATTTCCTTTGAGTCCTCAGAGGTTATATGGAGTCTTATATCTTCTACAAAATCTTCCTTGTAAATCTTTGGCTTTATATACTTTGAACCCATAGGCTTTAGACCCTCAATACCTGGAAAACTTTCGGGCATTATGACGTGTATTTCTATGTCAGGATTATGTTCCCTTAATCTTTTACCAACACCCATAACAGTGCCACCAGTGCCAATGCCACAAATAAAATGTGTAACTTTACCCTCGGTTTGTTCCAGAATTTCTTTACCTGTCGTATCATAATGCGCTATTGGATTGTATTTGTTTGCATATTGGTCTGGCATATAATATTTGTCTGGATTCCCTTCTAACAATTCATGCGCCTTTCTTATAGCCTCATCATAACCCTTTATGGGATCAGTAATGATAATTCTTGCTCCATGAGCCTTGATGCTCTTTTTCCTTTCCTCACTGGCATTACCGGGCATAACCAGTTCTACATCATATCCTAATGCGGCACCTATCATAGAATATGCTATTCCTGCATTTCCAGATGTGGAATCTAAAATGACTTTGTCATGTGTCAATTCTCCAGACTTTATCGCTTCCTTTATCATCCTTAATATAGGTCTATCCTTTATAGAACCTCCCGGGTTAAAAAATTCAAGTTTTGCATATATTTCTACATTATCCGGAATATCTAGAGAAATACTGATCTTTATTAAGGGTGTATTCCCGACATAACGCAAAATAGTGTTCTCTATTTTTTCATCAATGTCTAAACTTGCAATTTTCCCATTCGCCATTATTTGCTTTCTTTTGTATAGTTTTGCTTTAGTTTACAAATAAGTTTCTGTACTTATCAGAATTATGACAATATTATAGTGTTAATTACAGCTATGTCAATTAAAGTTAACTTTCTGCCGTTTTTTTGACTTTATTCCTGATGGCTCATTGCCTGTAGGGTTAAGTTTAACAATATTAAAAACAGAAGCTTAATTATGAAAAAGATGTATATTATTTTTGCTTCATTTCTTCTAATTGGGCTTATTGTTTTAGTCTGGAGAGAACAAAAATTTTTAAGAGCCCTTTCCGAAAAAACGATTGCCCCGGAACTTAAGGGAGGGACCGATTGGTTAAATACAGGCAGACCAATTCAACTGGCCGAACTACGTGGCAAGGTTGTATTACTTGACTTCTGGACATACTGCTGTATTAACTGCATGCATGTTATACACGACTTAAAAAGACTTGAGGCAAAATACCCTAAGGAACTTTTCGTCATAGGTGTGCATTCTGCAAAATTCACTAATGAAAGGAAGACGGAAAATATACGACAAGCAATATTAAGATATGAAGTCGAGCACGCTGTTGTCAATGATGTCAACTATATTATATGGAAAACTTATAGTGTTAGGGCATGGCCTACTCTTGTCTTAATCGATCCAGAAGGTTATATAATTAGTTACTTCTCAGGCGAAGGGAATTATGATGTGCTGGATAAAACCATAGAAGAAACCATCACAACCTTTCGTAAGAAAAATCTTATCAATGAGAAACCCTTCCACCTTAATCTGGAGAAGAATAAGTTTGTGCCAAGTGACCTTTCCTTCCCTGGAAAAATCCTTGCAGACGAATCATCAAGGCAATTGTTCATCTCTGATTCAAATCATAATAGAATTGTGATAACTAATCTTGAAGGCGAGGTTATTGATGTCGCCGGAAGCGGAGAAATTGGCGCAAGAGACGGTTCCTTTGAAGAAGCAAGTTTTAATCATCCCCAGGGAATGGCTCTTAATAACAACATACTTTATATCGCTGATACGGAAAATCACCTGATACGCAAGCTTGATTTAAATGCAAAAACAGTTAAAACAATCGCAGGAACCGGTAAACAGGCAAGTTTTATGGCTACGGGTGGGATGGGTGTTCATTCACCGCTTAATTCGCCATGGGACATAACATTTATAGAAAACAAGCTATATATCGCAATGGCAGGCGCACACCAGATATGGGTAATGGATCTATCCACAAAACTTTTTCAACCTTATGCTGGCAGCGGACAGGAAGGACGCATAGACGGTTCATTGGAATCATGTGCGCTTGCACAACCAAGCGGCATAACAACTGACGGTATTAAGTTATACTTCGCAGATAGTGAGGTCAGTTCTATACTTTCTGCTGATCTGGATCCAAATGGAGAAGTGAATACAATCGTTGGTAAGGACCTTTTTGTCTTTGGCGACAGGGATGGAAAAGGGAATAACGTACGGTTGCAGCATCCTCTGGGGATACTCTACCATGATGGACTTCTTTATGTTGCAGATACTTATAATAACAAGATCAAGGTTATAAACCCAAAAGACAAGACATCTACGACATTTTTGGGGACAGGTGAGTCCGGATATAAAGGTGGTAAGGAAGCAGAATTCTATGAGCCCGGAGGTTTAAGTTTTGCAGACGGAAAATTCTATATTGCAGATACCAACAACCATGCTATAAGGGTTGAAGACGCAAGAACAGGAATAGTGAATACCTTGAGAATCTCGGGACTAAAATCGCCTGAAATAAAAAATAAGACTTAAGACTGAAGATCATGAATACACCCAGTCACGCTATTATCAACCTTGCTATTCTCGGCCGAAAACAGCATACACACTTAAATATCTCTATTGCGATAGGAGCGATTTTACCTGACATCCCTATCCCTGCATTTGTTTTCTGCCTCGTGTCAAAATTTATTTATCATTTACCTGAACCACATATCTGGCGAGAAATATATTTTGAACCCTTCTGTCAAAATATTTTTGATACATTCCATTCTTTTCCTCTCATCTTAATCTGTTTGGCAGTTGCGACAAGATAAAGATTTTTTGTTACAGTATGTTGCTACACTCTTCTTTCGATTTGCCGGTACACACCAGCGATGCACATAGGCACTTTTTCCCCTTAAGTGATTATCGTTTTAGTGGCCCCATTTCTTACTGGAATCCGAATGAATATGGATTGATTGTGGCTCTTGTTGAATTATTGCTTGTGATTGTGGCTACCTTTTATATCTACCGACTCGTGCGCTCTCGGTTTGGAGCGGTTATTTCAGTTTTATGTTAACCGTTCATCCCCTCGACTCCTTTTTTAATTGTAGTGGTAAACCGTGTTGAAATTAAGGGAGATCCGTTAGAAAGCTCTGGTAGGGTATTATACTTCGCCCTCAACATTCTTACGGAATAGACGCATCTTAACATCCATAACTAAACTAAAAAGTGAAGGAATGAGAAATAGTGTAAAGATAGTTGAAACGATAAGACCAGCTAGCACTACACTACCAAGACCACGATATAGCTCGCTTCCTGCACCTGGAAATAATACCAATGGCAACATGCCAAAGACCGTTGTCCCCACACTCATGAATATTGGACGGATGCGCGTCCTCACACTTTCTATAAGCGCCCGACGTGGTTCCATATCTTCACCACGCATATTATTGAGTGTCTGATGTACTATCAAGATAGCATTGTTTATGACAGTCCCTATCAATATAACAAAACCCAGCATAGTAAGCACATCCATCGGCTGCAGTGTAAATTGGTTCAGAAGCGCTAGCCCCGCAAACCCTCCAACAGATGCTAAAGGCACGCTAAACATTATGACAATTGGATACAAGAATGACTCAAAAAGCGCTGCCATCAATAGATATGAGATTATAATAGCCAGAATAAAGTTCCACTGCAACGCCTTACGCGCTTCTTGCAGTTTATCGGCTGTCCCCGCCAGATTAGCCTTATACAATCCACCGAGTAAACCACGTTCTGTCATAGGCATAATAATTTGCGTATCAATAAGCTTGATGGCTCTTTCAAGTGGCATTGTGCGAGGCGGAATTACCTGAACTACAATAGAACGCTCTCTTTCAATGTGATCTATCTCTTCTGGCCCCTCACCTACCGTAATATCTGCCACTGTATTTAGGGGCACATAATTTCCTGTTGGAGTATAAATAAATATATGCTCTAGATCCTGTGTACGTTCAATATATTTGCCTTGTCCCAGGATAACAAGGTCTATCTTGTCTCCATGGTGCCAGTAATCACCAGCATAAGCCCCATCTATAAGGGCATCAGCAATATATCCAATATCAGCGGCCGTTAACCCAAGGTCCGTTGCATGCTCCCATAATGGCCTGATCTGTAATTCAGGACTTCCAAGTTCGAGACTGGGTACAGGACGAGCCTGCGTACCAGGAGGAAAAATCTCATTCACCTGACCAAATACCTGCGCACCAAAATTTATTAATCGATTCAAATCCGGCCCCGTAAGCTCAATATCTATTGTGCGACCGCCACTCAATGTCCGTTCAAACAGGCTTGACTGCTGAACAATCGTAATCATTCCAGGAACCTTGGCACACGCTCGTTGAAGAACAGGAATAAGTTCCGCAGCCCGTTGAGGTTCTTCTGACAAGACACCCATAAAAACAAATCTTCCACGAGAAACGAAAAATGCATGTTTGATGGGAGGGCCATCCAACATTTCCGCCTCTCTACTTCCCTTTTTAGCAAACCAATAAGGGCTCAGTTCTTTTTCAAGCATCAGGCCAACTGCTCCTTGCTCTTCCAAACTATAACCGGGTGGTGGTAACATTATAGCTATAACCAAATTACGATTGCCCTCCGGCAAGTATTCCATTTCTGGCATCATCCACCACGTGATAAATATTGACATGGCCGTTAAACCAACAATTATCACTAATCGTCTAGTTAAACCATTTGTCAAATAATTTACAATTTTTATGATAATATCATTTAGAAAACTTCCAAACGATTCCAATCGACTTTTACTGCTCGGGGTGTTTGTATGTTCAGAGGTCTTGCCTTTATTCCTTTGGGAAAGAATTCTCGCTGCCGCAGTTGGAATCACCGTAATAGCAACAACGAGAGAAAGGCTTACAGCAAAGCTTATGGCTATTGCAATGTCCCTGAATAATTGCCCCACCTCTTGTTCGACAAGGATTACGGGAATAAATACACCTACGGTAGTCAGCGTGGATGCTAGTATAGCACCCCAGACCTCTGTAGTTCCTCTATATGCCGCCTGGAATGGACTCTCTCCAGATTGCCAATGACGGTAAATATTTTCTAACACAACGATGGCACTGTCAAGCACCATACCTATTGCAAATGCTATCCCCGCCAGACTTATCACGTTAAGTGATCGACCCAAAAGTGTAACCATAAGAAAGGTGCCAATTGCACTAATGGGTATAGCCAGTCCGATTACGAGTGTACTGCGCCAGCTTCTAAGGAATAATAATAATACTGTGACTGCAAGTATACCACCGACAACGAGGTTCTGACGCACCAGATTTATTGAAGACTTTATATAATCGGTTTCATCGTAAACCTGTTCTAATTCTAAACCTCTATCTTTCAGTAACCTTTTATTTAATTCACGACACGCCTCTCTCAACCCTACCATAACGGTTAATACATTAGCACCGACCTCCCTCTGTGCATTTACGGCAATAGATTGTTCGTTTTTTTGCCTTACAAATGACGGGAGCCTTTTGTAACCTAATTGTACTTTGGCCACGTCCCTTACATAAACGGGAATATCGTCTCGTCTGGTAATAACCAGATTTTCTATTTCCTCAATAGACTTAAATTGTCCGAGAGTTCGCACTACGAATCTGTTTTTACCTTCATCAATATCTCCGCCACTTACGTTAGTGTTAGAAGAAAGCAGAGCGCTGCGAACATCCATAATCGTCAATTCTCGACTTGCAAGTGTATGCGGGTCTATTATAACCTGCATCTCCCTCTCAGCTCCTCCAAAGATATTGCTATTGGCAACGCCTGGCACCCTTTCGAACCGCGACTCGATATGGTCTTCCGCAAAGTCCCTGAGGGTATTAATGTCAATATCGTTTCCTGGCAAAGCCCTTAACGTAAACCACGCTATAGGACGGTCGCTTGTATTTACGGCGCTTATGACCGGCTCATCCACATTCTCTGGATATTCCTTAACTTGATTCAATTTATTAGCTACATCCAGAAGGGCAGCATCTTTATCTACACCAACATGAAATTCCAGTAATATCTCTCCACGTCCATTGAAACTTTTAGAAGTTAGTTTTCGGAGGTTTTCAACACTTTTCAGCATTTCCTCTTGCTCATGAATTATCTCTTGCTCGACTTCTTCTGGACTTGTTCCAATCCAGCGAGTCTCTACTGTAATCTGTGGCCTTTCTACATCTGGAACTAGCTGAACGGGAATGTGGAATAATGCAATGAGGCCAAAAATTAACAAGAATATTGCTCCAACTGATACCTTTACTGGATTGTGCGTTGAATATTCTATTATCTTCAGAACTTAGCTCCTTTCAATCGCCAACTTCTTGATTTAATACGAAATAGGATCTGGAATCCTCCCAAGAGAGAGAGGAATTGAAGCTCCGGAAGGAAAGCCCCCGCTTACGTCCTGTATCACGGGATTCGCTGGGAATTCAATCAGTTACAATTTGGCACGATTGCCCGCTCGAACAACATAGTCGGGCAGGTCAGAACTATGCAGAACTGGGAAACGTACCCTATAAAATAGAACACAATTAACACTGCTTTTTTATTCATGATCAACGATAAACGATCATCGTACATACGTCTTTGTGACTTACTATGACGACCGTAATAAGCTTTGCAAATAACTCCATAGCTGATTAAAGGGCAAACTCATGAACCTCTAAATCAGTCACACTATTTATCCTTTTCGTCTTTCTCCCCCTCATTTCTCGTCTCCAATCTCCCGCATCTCATCTTTCATCCATCCTCCTTCTTCTCTCATCCCTCGTCTTTCTTCCCCCTTCGTTTTTTGGCCTTTCATCTGTGTCCATAATGGCTTTTTTGTACTATCAAGTTGGATATCAGGGTCTAATCTCCCGGTTACTTTGATTTTCTGTGTATTTCGCAAACGCTCGTTACCCCTTACTATCACGTCGAGACCAGGTTTTACGTCACCAATAACTTGTATCAAGTTCTCGTGAGAAACACCTGTCCGTACTGGCACTTCTACCGCTTTACCGTCTACTGCTAAATAAATTATTGCTTTGCCTCCACGCCTTACAACAGCATCCTTCAAAATCATTGTTGCTGTTAATAAAGGTCCTATTTCAAAGGTTGCCTCTGCAAACATACCACTCTTAATCATTTCATCCTTGTTATCGAGTTTGATATAAACGGGGAAAGTTCTTCCACGCGAATTTGCTTGAGGTACTATATGTATTATATTGCCTTTCCTCATCATGCCATCCAGCGCTGATAAACTTACCTTGCACTCATCTCCAACTTTAAATTTTTGTATATACTTTTCCGGAACCGGAACTCTAACCTTAACATAATCCATTTCTATCATTGAAACAACTCTGTCTCCCTGATCAATCCATTGGCCTACCTCAATATACTCTTCCGTTATCCTGCCATCAAAAGGCGCCAGAATTGTGCACTTGTTAATATCTTCCTGAATCTTCTCTACTTCTGCTTCTTGAACGGCTAGACTAGCTTTTTCTTTTTTATGACCCTCTCTTGCCTGGTCATACTTAGTCTCAAACTCATCAAACTCCGACGAAGAAATTGTTCCGCTTTCATGAAGTTCCTTAGCTCGCTGATATTCTATCAGGGCAAGATGTTCCGAGGCCTCTGCTTCTCCTATAGAAGCCCTCTTCTCCCCAAGTTCTGCTTCAGCGCCTTTAAGTTCAATCTCCAGGGTTTTCGTTTTGAGTTTTGCTAATACCTGCCCATACTTAACATAATCACCCCTTTTAACAGGAAATTCCACCACTAACCCATCTATTTCACCGGCGACAATGCTCTCCCTAAAAGGGAAAACCGTCCCAACCATTTTGACGGGTTGCTTAACATCCATTTGAATAATACGAGATACCACCACAGGAGGTGTGAATATTTTATTCTTAAACATTTTTCCTTGTGCCACGACATTATTACATATTAAAAACACGACAACAATTGCTAGGATGACATATATAATATTTCTTAGCATCAAATTTTGCATTTTAATTTTATTTTGATTACTACACAGGATTTTCTGTCCCATATTTATCATCAAGATTCTCCCTAATCTTTTCTAAACGTTTTTTTAATTTTGGAACATCTTTGATCGTAATTCCTTTAACTGTACTTTTTATTTATGCCTAAATTGAGCGATATTGTAGGCGCAACCTCAATGTTGCGCCTACAATATCATATAATATATAATCGCTCAATTTAGGTTATGACTCTTTCTTTTTATATTTCTCATGACAATCGTCACATGACTGTTTTACTTTTTCAAATTCAATATTTAATTTAACCATCTCCCTTGATTCAGATGCCTCTACCAAAGCAAGTGTATGAAGATGGAAACTGGTATCCATCATAATAAAATCCTGTGGCAACTCTTCCCTCCTATTACCCGTTAATACTACTGGAGATGTATTTTTCATCTGTATCGCATATTCGCGTATTTCCTCCCATCTCTGTCTATCTATCGCTTTTTCCAGATTATCATAAAAATCCTCGAGAGATTTCATATGCATCTTAAATTTTGTCTCACTTTTATACGGAATTTTAGATGATATCTCTTCTTCCTTTGTAACTGCTTTCTCATATTTTTCAACCTTCCCACAAGAAAAAGCGAAAAACACGATAAATGCAGTCATCATAATATTAATTATCATAACCATGTTCTTATTCCGGCAATTTCGATTTATGTGGATATATATTCGCATTTATCATTTACAATCTTCAAAAACTTTTTAATTATGTCATTTACTCTTATTTTCATCAGAATAGAATAATCTGACTTATCAAAACTAAACCAAATTATAATATATAATTTATAACAAAAGCTGCTTAATTTATCCAGTTTTTATATAATTCACTTGACAAACTATATTTTGCATGTTTAGAATCTTTTTGATATATATTTAGCATAATGCACGTTTAATAGGGGGAAGGGATGCGCAGTATTGCTTTCATAAATCAGAAGGGTGGTGTTGGAAAAACAACTTCCACTGCAAACGTTGGGGCATGTCTCGCCCTGCTCGGTAAGAAAGTATTACTAATAGACCTAGACCCTCAAGCTAACCTTAGTATTCACCTTGGCATTGACGTCCATAATATTGATCTCTCCATTTATCAAATAATAAACGGGAAAAAAAATGCTCGTGAAGTTTTAAAGAAGACGTCAGTAAGCGGTTTGGATTTGATTCCTTCTAATATTGATCTTGCAAGCGCCGAGATAGAACTCGTTAATATGGTAGGACGGGAAACAATAATTAAGTTTTATCTTAATGACTTTTTAAATAAATATGATTATGTGTTAATTGACTGCCCACCTTCCATGGGTCTTCTAACCCTGAATGCATTGACTATGGTTAAAGAAATATTTATTCCCTTACAAACTGAATTCTTTGCTTTACAAGGTGTAAGCAAGTTGTTACAAACATTTGAGATTATAAAAAAACGGTTAAATGAATCCCTTGAGATAACAGGAATAATCCCTTGTATGTATGATAGCAGGACAAAATTAGGAAATGAAGTCCTTCAAAAGATCAAAGAGTATTTCAATGATAAGGTATTTAATACCATGATTAGAAAAAATATTAAACTCTCAGAATCTCCAAGTCATGGTATGCCGGTTATGGTATATGCCCCTGATTCCAAAGGAGCGCAAGATTATATGGCATTAACAAAAGAAATAATTTCTCAGCAAAAAAAGAATTCTAATACAAATATAGGGCATATATCACAGGTTAAAGAGCATGCTCTCAGATAGAAATGCTATAACTTGTTGCTAAATATGTTATATTATTCTTAAAAACAGATCGTTGTTTTTTAGAGTTTAGCAGGTAATTCTTTTCACAATAAGCAGACAGGTTTGTGTTTTCCAAGAATGAATTTGTTGAGGGTGATTTGTTCAAAGGTTTGAGAGCTTGTCTTAAATATTAAATTCATAAAAAGGAGTTCTTATGGACAAGAAAAAAGCGCTCGGCACAGACCCTCTTAGCTGGCTAAAGGGCAAAAACAAAGAAGATAATCAGAATAATGATGAAGTTAATTATCAGGAAAAAAAGTCAGAAGAGCTACCCGAATCGAATGATGTCGATACATCAAATACGGAAAATAAAAAGCAAAAAAGAAATATCTATGAACCTAGTGACGTAACAGAAAAATATCGAGAAACCATTTTGGGAAAGAAGTCTAAAACCTCTGCAACATCATCAAAAGAAAGTCCTGCGACAATATTTGTCGTCGTATATACAATTTTATTGCTGGTTTTGGGTTTTCTTGTGTACAGAGACATGACAAAAAGAATCAATAAACTAGAAACAAAACTTGCAAATATTGAAAAACAGTTCGAATCTAGTTATGAATCCTACAATGATCCATTATTAGATGAGATATGGTAAATTTATTAGAACGAAGGAGTTTCTTTAAATTATAGTTACTTGTGAGGTTCGATGATTACTTTTATAGATTCTTTGGCATCGGCAACAAGCTTGAAGCCATGTCCTGTCTCTGCGAGTCCTAAACGTTGCGTTATCATATCATGTACGGGAACACGTTTAGAGCTAATCAATTCTATTGCCGTTGTTATGTCAATGGGACTGGCACCGTATGTTGATAATAAGGTTAATCCATTTCGCCAGAAATCATTAAACCGGATAGGGAGTTTAACACCAGGGTCTGTAGGTGCAAAAAATATAACAGTACCTCCACAATCTACAGACTGAAGCGCCGTATTTAAGGCAGGAATGGCTCCAGTACAGACAATCACTAGGTCAGCTAGCCTGTTGTCATTTAACTCCCGCATGCGTGAAGGCACATCTTCATTAGCAGGTATAACTACATCAGCCCCAAATTTCTTTGCCATATTTAGACGATATTCATTAACATCCGTTGCGATTACGTTTCCAGCCCCTGTTGCTCGTGCCAATAACACATGAAGGAGTCCTGAAATACCACTGCCGATAACAAGTACAGTATGCCCGGGTTCTATACGTGCCAATCTTTGCCCACGAACCACACAGGCCAAAGGCTCAATTAATGTTCCATCTTCGAATGATAAATTATCAGGGAGCAGAAATACTCCCCTGTCTACGTTGATTCGTGGTACACGCACATATTCAGCAAATCCTCCAGGATCAAAATTCGTACTACGTAACGTATAACAAACAGTATGGTTACTCCTCAAACAGTAATGGCACGTATTACAAGGGACGTGATGAGAAACGAATACTCTATCTCCTTTCTTGAAATGAGTAACACCCTCTCCCACCTCAACGATTACGCCTGTAGCCTCATGACCAAGTACCAAAGGAGCCTTATTAATTCGATACCATTCCATTACATCACTACCACAGACACCACAGGCCAGCACTTTTAGCAATACTTCTCCTGCACCAATCTGAGGAGCTGGCATCTCCTCTAATCTCACATCTTTATTATTATAATACATTGCTACACGCATTTTTGTTAGTGATAAAAAAGGTATTTTGATGTTTCTTATAGCAGCCTGATTTCGTGTCTGTTATATCGCTATAAGTTGTTTCAACAATTAGTTATGAATTTTAAAATTCTGGCAATTCCTGTTGATTACGTTGGAATCGACTACAATTTGACTACATTATAAGAAAGTAACCTTTTTGGTTCAATGATTTTATTCAACCCAAGCGTTTATACATAAATATCTGAAAACATGAATGAATTAAAGTAAAAAAGTACATACTTTTTAAAATTCCTAATGGCCAGAAGGTTTTTGTTGTCCTCATTGTCTTAATACTAAAGCATAGCCGACTGGAAGGCTGTTCAAATGTTCGTCCTGTAGCTATAGAGTTTCTCTGACAGTGGGCACAGTATTTCAAGATACGAGCAAACCTCCGACGTTGTGGTTTAGTGTAATGTGGTGGGTAATTTCTCAAAAAAAAATGGAACAAGTGCCTTGCCTTTAAGATTTCTGAGGTCCGAGTAGAGATGCGTTCTGTTACGCAGCCTGTGGGTGATTTAGGAGCAGATGAGGAGGCAACTATAGAAGTCTTTGAAAGGGTATCTCCTTCTGTCGCCTATATAACAAACAAAAGGTTTCAGCGAGATTATTTTTCGTTTAATGTTATGGAGAGGTACCACAAGGAACTGGTTCGGGCTTTTTGTGGGATGATATGGGGCATATAGTAACAAATTTTCATGTTATCTATAAGGCCCAGGAAATTGAAGTTAAAATGCAAAACGGGAAAACCTACAGTGCTGATTTGGTGAGAGCAGATCCCGACCACGACCTTGCAGCATTGCGAATTATTTGTTCGGTTATTTCCTCCCAGTTATTATAAAAATTTAATGCTTTGTCATCTATATAGGCAACGGCTATGGGTTTGTCTAGCAACCAGATATCGTCATAATATAATTTATAATATTCCATATAATCTGCAATCCATTGGTACTGGTTACAGATGAGTTTATTTTTAAGATAGGATGATGTCCTACGAGAATGTATAATTATGCGATATCCAGCTCTTTTTAATGTATTTAATGCTTCTCGAACTCCTCCTATCGGTTCACCGACGTCAGGAAATTTGTTTTCACAGATAACACCATCAAATTCTACTACTATTGCAGGTTTTTCTTTCATTGTTCAACTCATATACTGACATCTGGCAACCAGAGCAGATATCTTATTTAGTTTAAATTTATACTCTATCTTCTTTCCAAAAGACTTACCTTCAGCGTCAGGAGAAGGATTTTTAAATCAAGTTTCCAACACATTTTTATCAGTACAATTATCTTACCATAATGCGTTAAATACTTAATATTGTTGTAAGATATGTACAGTATATATCTTAGTATTTGATTTCTAGTAGAATGTGATAGAGACACGTAATCTTCATCGGGTAAACAGTGTTTATTAAAATCAACTTAATATCTCAAGAAACTTCATTTTTCTACTTAAGTAATTATGCAACAAAGAATAAGGTATGCTCACTATCCATAACAATGTTCAATAATAGTTGACAGAAAAATGAGGTTTTTTGTGTTTTTGAAATAAATACAAAAAATGTCTTGTAATGTTTTAGACAGTCTATGACAAACATGGCAAGAATTGTATATGTGGGGAAGATACTTGAAACTCAGGCAACATAAGAGTCATAATGCCGCTAAAGTAGTTTGGCTAAATTTGATTTTCATTGACAAACCATTTTGATTTTAATATGTTTCAACCATTGTAACAGTAACAAAACTATATCCTTTACCCCGTAAAATCCAGAAAGCTTCTGACTTCGGGACGGAGATAAATAGTAGGTATAAGATAAAATAGAAAAAATCCCTGCCCCATAAAGATATTCTACAATGCCTATCCTTAAGGGTGGGGATTTACGGGGTTTACTTAAAGAAATAGGTCTAAATAACCAAAAAAGTCAGGAATTTATGGAAATATATAGAAGAGTCCTATAACTCAAGGATTGAACAGAAAACTATAAGTTTAGTTACTAATGAGACTTTCTTGACAGAAATAACAAAATTAAGGGAAGAGATGACTACCATGAAGGTTGAGCTGATCAAATGGAATGTAGGTACAATTATTGCTGTTGCCGGTCTCGTTACAGCAATTGTTAAGTTCATTGGATGACATTTACTAATTCTCTTTTCTCAATGCCCCCTTTTCCTCCATTATTAATTACTGATGTTATACAAACATTTTTGTAGTATAGGGCAACTGCAACAAGATAAAGTCTTTTCATTTTTCAGCAGAAATAGAATAAAGATTTTTACTTACTTAAATGAATTTATTTTATTTTAATATAAAAGCATGTGTTTGTTGTATAATCTGTTTTATGATTTCAGGTGCTTCTTTTGCGCAAGAAGTTCAGACAGAAATAGAAAGTAACTCACATAGACACAAAATTAGTCAAATTGTTAAATTTTTGGAGAAGATTCCAGAATATTCCAAAAATCTATATCTTGGTCCTTTAAGGATATATCCCTCTTTTGAGATAGCTGAAACCTTTGATGATAATGTCTTTGCCAGTTCACATGATAAAGTCAGTGATTTCTATACTACCTACAAACCTAAAATTTTACTTAAGTTACCAATTGCAACACATTCAATTAATTTAAATTATGGCGCGGAAATTTACGAGTACAAACGTAATTATACGCGTATCATAAATGGAGTGAGGACAAACATCCTTGAACAAAACCATGTTAACCAAAACTTTGGGGGTTCAATTGATCTAAATTTGCAAAATGGGTTAAGCATCCTCCTGTCAGACCAAGTTTCAAGGATTAGAAGACCTAGCAGAGTTACGCGGCGTACAAACCCTGAAGTTCAATTTCTGGGAGAACCTCCTGAGGAAGGTGAAGAACCAGAAGTCCTCGAACAATTTGTATTTAATACACCTACAAGACGAAGAGACTTTACTAACAACGTAGCTTCTGTCGTTATAAACCTGCCAGACTTTTCTGATAAGTTCGATTTTGAAATACATTATTCCAATCGTGATATCTCATACAAAACCAAAGGGTTTGGGGGAAGTGAACGTAACACTGATATCTTTGGAGGTACAGTCATAATCAAACCCCTTCCAAGAATAAACATAAAAACAGGTTTTGATTACGAGATTATAAAATACGATTCCGCTATCGGGAATGATTCTACTGTTCAAAGAATACCATTCAATATCTCCTGGCAACCTACGATCAAAAGTAATTTTTTTCTTGATACAAGTTATAATATCAGAGATTATGGACGACGCAGTATATTTAAGAATTTTAGAGGCCTTGATGCCACGCTAGGATACAGGTTTGACGTTACAGAGAGAGATAACTTGACAATAAAATTTGAAAGGAGTCTAAAAGAACAACTATTCCAGATAGACCCCAATAATAATTCCGTGGGAGACAATAATCCATATTTTTTTACACAATTCAATATAAATTACATTCATAGATTTTCCGAATATTTTTCTTTCCAATTTTCACCTGCCTTTCAAACATTGAGATTTCGTGAAAAGAAGATTGTAATAACTAATACTGGAACCAATATTTTTCGTCGCGAAAAGGTAGATTTGCTAAGATTTGAGATAAAGGCCAGATATGATGCACCTCGTGGTTGGCTCTTTGGCGAAATTTCATTCAACCAACAGGATCGTAATAGTAATTTGTCAGGTGGAGGGTTAGTAAAAAATTTGGCAAAAATCAGCGTAGGATTAAGTTTTTAATAAGCTCAAGTTTATTCCAGCAATATTTATAATCAAATTATTAATCCGGAACAAAAAACGTTCTCAATCCTCATCATACAATACGTGTTCCATACCCTATAAACATAGTATGTCTTAAACTGTCCTACACTTTCCATGACATTTTTGAGATTTCTAGAATTCGTTAAAAATATGTCAATTTTTTGTAAACTATTGTTGAATAAGCATCAAAAATAAATAACAATTTACCCGATATATAATAAACACTTAAGTGAACGTTGAATGTTGATTGGTTACTATGTTGATTTGAGTAAACATTTTCTCAACTAAAAAATTAATCACTTCCTCACCATTTCCTTAACGTACAATCATAATCTTTATTTTTTCAATATATTACAATATTTCTTTTCAAACTAATAGCTTTGGTACGAAAGTTGTTACTTTAAGTATATGCGATTAATTTTAAGATTTGATAAATGATAAGATAAATACCGGTGAGTTTCCGTATAAGTAAAATTCTCGTAGAAAAATTGCAACTCCTTTCATTGTTTCGTGGCTCGTTGGAAAATCTGTAGAAATTGTTTGGACAGCGTAATTAGGGGAACATTATGACGATTCCCATATGTGTTAAAATCGGTGTTTAACAGTTAGTTGGAATAAAAACACATGAGGTAAAATTTGTAAAGATTTAAATGATAAACTAGCGACATGGACAATGGACAAGAACTGCTGTTGATGAAGTAATTATGAATGGATATACGAAAAACCAATGAATATAATGTATAATTTTATACTATTAATATGCAGCATCTTTTCCTTTATTTTATCTGAAACCTGCGCAGAGGAGAAACCTATTTTTTATGAGGATTTCTCAAAAGGCATGGAGAACTGGTGGGTTGAGGGAGGTGAAAAGGTTTGGGTGGAAAATGGGCGTCTTATGGTAAAGGCTAATCCTCAAAAAGGTGAAAAGGGCTATAGTGTTTGCACAATCTGGTATAAAAAGAAACTCCATGGCAATCTTCAGGTTGAGTTTGATGCGCATGTTGTTAGCTCCGATATAGATGTTAACAACATCAACTTTTTCTTTTTATACTCAGATCCGTCAAATAAACCGCTTTATGATACAAGAAAAAACCGGCAAACAGCAAAATACAAGCTTTATCACCAGCTTAATGGTTACATCTTTACTTTTGTAAATGATAGAGATGGAAAATTTGGAAGGTATCCAGATGGATCAACAAAGGCACGGATCCGCATAAGACGCTGTCCAGGATTTAAACTGCTCACCGAAAGTTACGGCTACCATTGCTGTCAGGGAAAAACATATCACATAATAATCACCAGACATGACAAAACCTTAAGCATCTCGGTTGACGGAAAAATGTATCTTGAGGCAGAGGATAAAGCGCCTTTATCAGAAGGTCTTCTAGGATTACGCACATATAGAACAAACCTCTGGTGTGACAACATAAAGGTCAAAAGAGTTGGTCAAATGAAGATTAAGGAATAGTTTCTAATGGCTTTTTTTGTGGCTTTAAATGAAGATCGGCAGAAACATCGGTAGAATTAAGGAAAACAAAATCAAAAAACCTTAAACTCACTATACTTACTTTCTAAAAATACTTCCCATCTTCCCTATCTCAAATCTTCCTATTCCCTCAACTTAACAACTTCTCATCTTTCTAACACCTTTCTTCACAACTTCACAACTTCTCTCCATACAACATTGTCAACAACAAAGAATTGACCTAATTTTGCATATTTTTTATAAAATAGGATAAACGAAGATTTGTCTAACAAGCATATTTCGCGCTATTTTATGATAGATGAATTTCGTTTTATTTCTACCAAGCTGGCAATAAAACTTTAAAATCAGTTTTAAGAAACAAAGGGGCAATGAAGAGTCTCAATATTATGATTATATAATACGTCACTGTAATTACGAATTGGAACACTAAGTCCCAGTTCTAAACCATAGCAGAGTTCCACGGGCTTGCCCATGGGTATCTATACAAAGTTGCAACTTTAGTTGCAATGAAATTTGGACAAATAAATGGAAAAAGAAAAGGGGTAGATTTATTTAAAAAAGATAAATCTGCCCCTTTTCTTTTATCTGAAGGAATGAAGACGCCTCATAAGAGAGAACTACTGAATTATCAACCCAAATGGTGGAGAAGGAGGATTTGTATCAGGAGGTGGTGTTCCTCCAGATACGTATTCGTACGCTCCGATATCGGGCGCAGAACCGTTGTAAGCTAAGCTGACACCTTGATTG
The DNA here is from genome assembly GCA_046759445.1 of Candidatus Scalinduaceae bacterium. Taxonomy (GTDB): domain Bacteria; phylum Planctomycetota; class Brocadiia; order Brocadiales; family Scalinduaceae; genus Scalindua_A. The sequence goes on along the minus strand of JBHICG010000039.1, from coordinate 3,727 downwards.
TTATTCCAGGAAAGAGGAGTATCTAGTGTTATGGTATTGCCTGATATATTTGTAATTCTTGCTGTCTGTGTTTGGCCTTCCAATTGGATCAAATCACCCTCGATTATGCCAAGACCATCAGTGAAGTAAAGGGCATCTTCAACATTCATTGTAGTTCCTGATCCGAAGCTGCTAGTTTGTGTAAGGAATGCGCCTTCATCAATGGCTGGAGAGCCGGATTGCAATCGAAAATCTGGAAGAGTGGCATTAGGATTTACAAATTGCGGGTTTACGGCGATATTATTCATGAAATTTGCAGGGTGATTTTGCTGATACCATGACACATCATGGAATCCGTATGCCTTGGTGTCAATGTTGCCTCCAAGCAATATATTGTTATTAAATACTCTCCCGGCAAAAGGATCAGAGGAACCGCTGGGACTGATATCGATGACACGCGACCCTTGATTATTGTAGGCAATGTTATTCTTATACATAATATCGTAGGCTGTGGTTCCAGAATTCATCTGTATATTAACCATTCCCTGCCCATTTCCATACGCAACATTATTATAAATCCTGTTTAAGTAGGTTTCAGGAGACGCTTTATTGGTCGTGTCTCTGAATCCGAAGAATTCATTACTATGGAACATGTTTCTCCTGTATATATTATTTCTGCCCAAATTCTTTCCACCATCTGGATCCTTTGTAATCTGACTTGAGGAATCAGAAACATAGTTACCTTCAAAGACATTAAAACTTCCAGCTATCATATGGGCACGATGCCAATGACTATGAAGATTGTTGTTTCGCACTACATTATAATTTGAATCGCGAGGAATAGTAATTAAATTGTGGCCAGAATATGCCATGTCATTATTTTCAATAAGGTTATGATTAGAGGCTCTAAGGATAATCATATTGCCCGAATCTTTAGGTGGGTCCAAGTTAGTGTATACATAGTGCATAATATTGTTTTGGAACACATTATAATTACTGCCTTCGCGTACCTGTATACCACTTCTAGCGTACTGAAAATTGCAGTTCTTCACGATATTACGACTTGAACTAGTCATACTCATCCATTTATCCACATCTGCCTCTGTTTGGCTCCCTGGAGGACCATGGCTATTTCCGTCAACTGTTAAACCGTCTATGACAATATATGATCTAGAGTCAAGGTTTATACCTATGTTTACATTAGTAATGCGAGGTACCTCGTTCTGATAGCGAGAGTAGGTGATGTATTGGCCGGCGTTTCCGGAGCGAGTCGGTCTAATCGTCTGCTGGTATGTACCCTCTCTAAGGTAGACAATATCTCCCGGTAAGAGTTCATTATTTGCCTTGTTGATCGTTTTCCATGGCTCGTTCAATGTCCCTAGATCGTTATCATTGCCTGTGGGAGAAACATAATAAGTAGTTGCTGATGCTTCTAAGGCTACAAATAAAGAAATCAACAAAAAAAAACAAATTGACAGAGAGAGAAATTTCATATTATTAAACATTCTTAAAAACCTTCAATTTAGGAAATTTACAAACGTTATTTTTACTCGTCATTAGTAAATAGCAGCAAAATACTTATAACGAATAATGAGTGTGAATCTTAATAATCTGTGGATTTCTAATTTATTTAAATCAAAAAGCATACCAAAGAACTGAAATATATTAAGTACTTAATATCAAATGAGATATAATGATAATAGATTTCTGATCCTTTCTATAAACGGGTAATAAATACATAATTGTGTTGCAATTTAATACAGTGAAAGTTGCATTTTGCGAGTATAGAGTTACGTGTTACAAGCTATGTATTACAAGTTGCGTGTTGCAAGTTGAGAGTTTAACCGTTGTGAGTAATGAAATATATATGAAGATATATAACTTTTATATGCCTACCATAGAAGAAATAGAACAAAGAGTAGCCGAGACTCGAAACTCTTTTTAATGACGTTCTCAAGGAGAAGATAGCCCACATATCCACAAAGCTTGATCAATTATATGAAAAAACAGAACGTGATAAAAATGAGTTAGTAGATAGCTACGGGCAAACCCATGGAACTCTGCTATGGGTTAGAGAAGATTGCTAATCTCCATACAAAAACAGAGAAAAACAAAGCTGAGATTCTTGCTAAAAAAGATAAAGACAAAAGGGAACTCATCCTTTGGATGGTTGGACTAATTCTCGGTTTTTTAACACTTAACATAACAGCTATATGGGAATTCTCTCCTTTGCATTAAAGCAATAAATTAGAAAGGAACACTGGTTTATATCTGGTACAAGAAACGCCCACCCATCTTCAAGTTTTTTAAGCTTTCAATGATAGTTTCTTTAATATCCTTTAGCATTGTCTTTTCTGGTAATCCAATCACCTAAAGTTAGAACATACCCCATTCGTTTATTTTAAACAAAATTGAGAAGTTTGCTTTAATTTTTAATTGATTAATCACGCCGTGTTTCTTAAACACGCCTAATCATGAAGCCTAAAATTTTTTAGCCTCTCAATTTCTCAAGATTCAAATTTCTTTTACTATTAAAATGCCCTAATTCAAGAAAAACTCACTGAGACAGTGTTTACAAAAATCAGTAATATAGTATGAGATTCGGAAATTATAAGACGGCTTATTTGTAGAGGAACAATGGTAAGAACCATGAACTCCTTAATGTACCCCCTTTGGGAATAAGGAATCCCATAGCGTATAGAAAGGTTTTTAGAGGACATGATAAGTATAGGCTTGAAAGAGTCGTGGTTAATAGTGATAAATTTCTTGGGCCGGTCAAAGCATTAAAGTAAGTGTATCTTACTGCTGATCTCAAAGGTAGACAAAATCATAAAGCATAAATTATTTTAGATAAGGCTCTCAAGAATTAAGAGAATTCACAGAAAACACTTGACAATATCATGTTTTAAACATTCCTTAATTCTTCTCTCATCTTCAAAACTTTTTGCACGTATACAGTAGGATGGAACAATTTGCTACTAGTCTTTGAATAACAGTTCCATTTCACAGAAAATCATACGTAATTATATCTTTTTAAGTAATCTTGAAGAAATTCTTCCAGATTACTTTTTTGTTCAACGGTAAGTTCTTTTTGCCACTTCTCATTTGTGTTTTTCAAATCAAATTCTTTTACTGCTCTTTCAAAATCTACATACCATTCTAGATGACAAAATTCAAGCACTTCTTTAAATATTGTTATGGGGCTATTACAAATATCCTCATATTTAACTTCTAAGAAATTATTTGGGTTTATGTAATTCTTTGCCTTTTCCAAAGCATCCATTAAGATTTTCCACTCGATAGCCGCAAGAATAATAAATGATCTATTATATTTTCCCCATTCTCCTTTTTGAGATTCCGTTAATTCACCCCATCTCCAATTACCAGGTCCTCTCCAACCCCACCAAAAGTCAACATTAATCATAGAATTTGTGACAGCCCGTCCATCTCTCATAATGTGAATAAATTTAGCATCTTCGAAGATCTTTGATAGGAAACCAATCCTTGACCATCCTGTAATCTTAATTAAGAGGCGATCCCTTTTATTGGTTATCATTTTTGACATCACACTTTGGATGCTTTTCTTTGTTTTTCTTGTAACATCATCAGGTAAAAGATCTCTGCAAGGTTGTCCAAAGCCTTTGCAATGATATTCCCATAATCTATAGCATTCGTGTGGGTTAATCTTTCCTTCTAGATATTTTCCTATTATAGGATAATCAATTGCTTTCATAAGAAGTCTATTTAG
>JBHICG010000038.1:0-31782 GCA_046759445.1 Candidatus Scalinduaceae bacterium | reverse complement strand
TTTTGAAAAAGTTTAAAATCCTTTGTGAATGGAACCTTCGGGAACTCTATCTTCAGAAATTCAGCATATTTAGTGCGGTAAATGTTTGAATAAAGCACTGCATAAATATAATAGAAAATTTGTTCAGGAATTGGTTCTTTTCTAAAATTTGTTGTAAGTTGTTTGAGTAGCACCTTAGAGAGGTTTGGTTTTTTTACATTGTAATCTGCTTTTGGTTCAAAAAGCATCATAGTACTACTAAAAGAGCGTTTTCCGGGGTTATTTCTTTGTGGATAGAGATAAAGGGAAAAGACATAAGCGCTTGCATGTGCTGTTTCAAGTATATGTAAATCTACAATTTTATCTGTAACCAATGAATGTTGGATTTTCTCCATACGAATTTGTCTGTTGACAATCAACCCTATATTTTCCTGCATCATATGTTGCATAACCTCCTTGCGTGAACGTTCTACAACATCATCATGATAAAAAATCCATCTGGTATCAAAGGGCCTGTAAAGAATTTTAGTAATAGCTTCTTCCCAATTCTTATCATTTATTATCTTTTCTCTTCTTTCTTTTAACTTCCAGTTGGATTTGTCCCTTAAATTAAAGCTTTTTCGAATGATTTCATTGGATACGGTTTTATTGCGAAACTCCATAATACGTCCTTTTAGGGAATCCTTATTTATATCGATCACAAATTTATCCCTTGCAGTGACTATCCCAACACTTTTAACAGGGAAAATGTCTGTTATCTTCGGATACTTCTCATAAATTTTTGATAGTTTTTCATCCCTTGGAATAAAAAAATAAAATTCAGATTTTGGTGACAACTTCTTCCACTTTGTAGTCTCTATTTCATTCTGCAATAGCCAATCGTATTTATCTTCTCTTAAGCCCCATCTCTCAGAATGATAAACCCTACATTTTCCTTTTACATTTAGTCTTTTTATAAAGAGGGCGATAGCTACCCCTTGCTGAATATCAAAAACATTCTCATCCTTAGAATCATCAGGACATTTCTCTTTCTTGAGGCTGTTACCATGTAAATCAAGGATAAAAATCTCATTGAAACTATTCGTCAAAGATTGTCGCATACCCCTAAAGGTAGGATTATCCAGATAGCTATGGTTAGTAATAAAACCCAAAACTCCCTCTCCTGCCTGATCGATTTTCCACTGCGAAAAACGAATAAACTTAACATAATCATCCTGTAGCCATTTTGGGTTTTTCTCTCCAAGTTCTTTTCCATCCACAATTTTGTAATCCTCGATACGCTTTCCTATCCATGTTTTTTTCTTCCTTCTTGTTTCTTTACCACTTTTCTGATTTGTATAAGACACCCATTTTTCGCTAGGATTGAAGGAGTGACCCGAATAAGGTGGATTTCCGAGTAAAACTAGGATAGGCTGTTGTTTCTTAACTTTCCCTGCTAAATGAGATTCTTCCGCTAATGATGACATACCAGGGAAAACAGATTCCGCAAGATCTTCCATTTCCAGGGTGTTTGTAAGGTATAACTTAAACCTATCACTATCTTGTAATTTATATCCAAACTCCTCTATGAGAAATGACATCTTCAAATGACCAACTGCATAAGGCGCCATCATAAGCTCAAAGGCATAGAAATTCTTCAGAATGTGTTCTTTTATCAAGTCCTTCTTACCTGCCTCTCCATATTTTGTGATAAATTCTTGAATCGCCAGTTTGCCTGCCTCGGCGAGAAAGGTCAAGGTGCCAGCAGCAGGATCAAGCACAGTTACAGAGCTTGACGAAAAACCATCACCTCTACCAAATCTTTGCTTTAAGAGATATTGTATTGAACGAACAATATATGAAACTACAGGTTCCGGAGTGTAATAGACACCCCTTTTCTCCCGTTCTTTAGGGTCATATTCAGCAAGAAACGTTTCATAAAAGTGTATGATAGGATCCTTGCCCTTACCTTCGTGATAATACTTGTGAAGTATATTATTTACATTGGTAACAGCTAAGACTTCTGCAATATCATCAACAATCCATTCCATCTGTTTGGGTAGATCTTCAAGTGAAATGAACCTAAATACATCTCTTAGGATTCCTATTGTGCGAGGAATATTATCGAAAGCAAGTTTACGATTAAAACCGTTTTCAGACCGTGTTCTTGCAGCAAAAAGGCCATATGTAATAGTTTGTGAATATAAATCAGCAAAATCATCGTGTGTAAGATTGCCAATCAGGTGAGTCTGAAATGCCTTGTAGAATCCCAGGATAAAACCTTCTTCCTTTTCGCTTTCCTCTTTTAATTCTTCTGCTACTACTTGATCTTTCAAAAAGCGTGTTCTTTTTGCAAGTTCTATGGCAAGAGATTTTGCAGTATATGTTTTTGGAAGCTTAAAGGAGAAGAATTTTTCAAGGAGTTTAAAAAAATCTTTTTCCCTTTCTACCGGAGGCGTAGATTTAAGTTTGTGTATATGATACGGTCTACCTATTAAAACTTTATCTATCAACGTGCCGTTTCGATAAAGCCTGAATTCAAAGAAGTTGGTAAGTATTAAATTAGGGAAGGTATGTAGATAGCGTTTTAATTGGTTTGTAGTTTCTATTTGATCTAGATGCTCAACTGTAGGAGCTTTTGCCTCAATATAACCAACAATGTGTTGTTTACCGTCCCATATTCTAAAGTCTGGGTTGCCTGCTTCAGTCCTTTTAGGAATTATCGTAACGTGGGTCTTTTTTCTATTTACAGAAGCAGCATAATTCTCAAGTAGTTCTTTAAGACATGAATAATAGCTTTCTTCTGTGGCATCGCCTCTCTTTGCTACCTCAAATATTCTTTTTAGATATGTTTTTAACATAGGCAAAAAACCTCAGGAACTTGGACATAATTATAGGTTGCCCATAAGCTATGTCAATATAAATGGGTTTGGTTTTTGTTTGACTCTATATAAGGTGTGTGCTAATATTTTTAAATTGGTTATTTCAATAACTTTATACAACAAAAGAACTTGTAATGTTTTGAAAAGTAGAATTCTATTTGATATTGAGCAATTGCGAATAAAGGATGTCCATGAAGATAGCGTATTTTGATTGTTTCTCCGGCGCCAGCGGTGATATGATTCTGGGAGCCCTGATAGATGCCGGATTTAGTCTGGACAATCTTAAAGAAGAACTTAAAAAACTTAACGTAAAAAACTATGAACTTGGTTTGGAAAAAACACTTCGTTCCAGTATAACGGGGACAAAATTAGACGTCTTAATCCATAAAGAGAAAATACACAATGAACACCATCATAACAGAACTCTTAAAGATATCTCTCAGATTATTAACGGAAGCACATTAAGCGTAGACATAAAAAGAGATAGCATTAGAATCTTTGAAAATTTGGCGAAGGCAGAGGCAAAGGCACATAACTCATCACCGGATGAGGTTCATTTTCATGAAGTTGGAGCCATTGACTCTATTGTAGACATAGTTGGAGCCATAATCGCCATTCATGACTTAAAGATTGAGAAGATATATTTTTCACCTATAAGGGTGGGTACTGGATTTGTAAAATGTCACGACGGACAGTTCCCAATTCCGGCGCCAGCAACCGTTGAACTCCTAAAAGGCTGTCACATAATAGGCACGAACATACAACATGAGCTTATAACTCCCACAGGGGCTGCCATTCTAACCACATTGGGAGAAAACGTGCAAATGTGTCCTGAAATTATGTTATCACAAATCGGGTATGGTGCAGGGAGTTATAAAAACCCCTTAATTCCCAATCTACTCAGGGTGATGATTGGTGAGACAATCTCGGTAGGTGAACAAGATGAGGTATGGATAGTGGAATCAAATATTGATGATATGCCTGGAGAACATCTTGGTTACTTGCTCGAAAAGGTCATGGAGGCTGGCGCATTGGATGGATACTTAACGCCGGTCCAAATGAAAAAATCTCGTCCCGGAACACTCATCAGCATCATTGTAGATGAAGCAAACCTGCCAAAGGTAGAAGATGTCATATTCAATCAATCTACAACATTTGGTATCAGGAAATACAAGACAAATCGCAAGAAGCTCAAAAGGAAACTGATTGATGTGCAAACTGAATTCGGCATGATAAAAGTAAAGGTTGGTATGCTTAACGGAAGTATTAAAAACATTGCCCCCGAACACGAGGATTGTAAAAAAATTGCAGATACAAGAGGTCTGCCACTAAGACTGGTCTACAACGCCGCCATAAAGGCTGCTCAGCAGAGCTGAGTTTACGTTTGCTGATTTTTTAGGTCTACCAGGCCAAAAAGCAAGGTTGGGCTGAAAGGAGCTAATCGTATTATGAAACACGTAATATCTGTTTTAGTCGAAAATAAAGTTGGTGTTCTGTCGCGCATCACTGGTTTATTCAGTGGCAGAGGCTTTAATATAGAAAGCCTTGCCGTTGGAGAAACTGAAAATATGGCTGTGTCCAGAATGACTATTGTCGTTAGTGGTGATGACTCAATACTTGAACAGGTTAGAAAACAATTGGGTAAAGTAATAGATACGATTAAGGTAACAGACTTTACGGGAACGGATTATGTTGAGCGTGATCTGATGCTTATTAAGGTAAGCGCAATACCAGGAAAAAGAGGCGAAATCGTAGAACTTGTAGATGTCTTTAGAGGGAAGATTATAGACGTCGGCCAAAAAGATATGGTTATAGAAATATCAGGCCCTGAGGACAGGCTGGAAGCAATGTTAAACCTGCTCAGGCCGTATGGCATAAAGGAGGTTGCACGAACGGGTAGAATTGCCATGAACCGTGGACCAAAGTGAGCTGGCTTACTTTGATTGATAATTTAACGTTTACAACTTTGAGAATTTTTCCTTTTAATGTATTAGGATAACTCTGGCTGTAAATCATCACTATCTGTCATTCCTACAAAAGCAGAAATGACAACATTGTAGATAATTTATTACAAAGTTTTTCACCAACATAGAAAGGTAATAAAATATGGTAAAGATATATACAGACAAAGACGCTAATCTTAATTTGCTAAAAGGTAAAAAGATTTCAATCATTGGTTACGGTAGCCAGGGGCACGCCCATGCGCAAAACCTTCGTGACAGTGGTCTCAAAGTTATAGTTGCGCAGAGAAAGGGCTCTCTAAATTATGATTTAGCGCTTAAACATGGCTTTAAGCCCGTATCTGCCGATAAGGCATCACAACAGGGTGACCTAATCGCAGTATTGATACCTGATGAGTTGCAAACAGACGTCTACAAGACAGAAATTATGCCTCATCTAAAAAAAGGGAAAACCCTCTTATTCTCTCATGGCTTTAACATCCACTTTGACCAAATCGTTCCTCCAAAAGGCGTTGATGTAATTATGGTTGCTCCAAAGGGACCCGGACATCTGGTCAGAAGTGAATACGTTAAAGGCGGCGCTGTGCCATGTTTATTAGCCGTTCACCAGGATTATTCAAAGAAGGCAAAAAAGATCGCCCTGGCATATGCCAAAGGTATCGGTGGAACAAGAGCGGGTGTGCTTGAAACTACATTTGCAGAGGAAACGGAAACAGACCTTTTTGGTGAACAGGCCGTTTTGTGCGGTGGGGCTTCTGCTTTAGTAAAGGCAGGATTCGAGACACTTGTTGAGGCAGGTTATCAACCAGAACTGGCATATTTTGAATGTATGCATGAGCTTAAGCTCATAGTAGACTTGTTCTACCAGGGAGGTTTAACGTACATGAGACATTCAATCAGCAATACAGCCGAATTCGGCGATCTGACAAGGGGGCCAAGGATAATTAACGAAAAGACGAAAAAAGAGATGAAAAAAATACTCTCCGAAATACAAAACGGCAGTTTTGCCAAGGAATGGATACTCGAAAACAAAGCAGGTCGCCCAATGTTTAATGCACTTGTTACAAAAGATAAAAATCATCAGATTGAAAAAGTTGGGGCAAAACTACGCAAGCTTATGAAATGGATACAAGCAAAATGAGAAACTCTTCACCACAGAAACACACGGATTACCACTGAAAATTTATCAACTTATTTATGAGTTACAGGCAAGTAAATGAATCTGTGTAATTCTGTGAATATCCGTGGTGAACAATATTTTTAATCATGGCAAGAATCATAATTTTCGATACCACTTTAAGAGATGGGGAACAATCTCCTGGCGCAAGTCTGGACATAAAAGAAAAGCTCCAGATAGCAAGACAACTCTCCTTATTGAACGTTGACGTAATTGAAGCTGGATTCCCAATAACATCAAAGGGTGATTTCGAATCAGTAAGTAAAATTGCAAAGGAGATACGAGGCGCAAGTATTGCCGCACTTTCGCGAGCAGTCGAGAAAGATATAGAATGTGCCGCAAAGGCGCTAAAATCTGCCGAGTCTCCCAGGATTCACGTCTTTCTTGCAACATCTGAGATTCATAGAAAATATAAATTAATTAAAGCAAAGGAAGAAATCATAAAGACCGCAGTAAAAGGCGTAAAACACGCACGTAAATATGTTGATGATGTAGAATTCTCCCCAGAGGACGCATCAAGGACAGAACCAGATTTCCTTGTAGAAGTCGTTGAGGCCGTAATTGATGCCGGAGCAAAAACCGTAAATATACCGGACACGGTAGGATACTCAGTACCGGAACAATATGCGTCTATAATAAAAAATCTAAAAGATAACGTAAAAAACATAAATAAAGCCGTTATCAGTGTCCATTGCCATGATGACCTTGGCTTGGCTGTTGCTAATTCATTAGCAGCCGTAAAGGCAGGTGCAACTCAGGTAGAATGTACCATAAACGGTATTGGAGAAAGAGCAGGAAATGCCTCACTGGAAGAAATTGTCATGGCAATTAAAACAAGAAAGGATTTTTTCAAACACACCACACGCATAAGAACAAATGAAATAATAGCCACAAGCAAAATCGTTAGCGGTTTAACAGGATTATGGGTACAAAGGAATAAGGCAATAGTAGGAGAAAATGCATTCGCACACGAATCCGGTGTGCATCAAGACGGGATATTAAAAGAAAGGACAACTTACGAGATTATGAGGCCGGAAGAAGTCGGCCTGCCAAAGACCAAAATTATCCTTGGTAAACTTTCCGGCAGACACGCATTCAAAAGACGTGTCAAGGCGCTTGGTTATGATCTTCCTGATGAAGAACTTGAACATACATTTCAGCAATTTAAACTTCTGGCTGACAAGAAAAAGGAAATCTATGATCAGGATATAGAAGCATTAATACAGGATGAAAAATCAGAAGTTCCGCATATTTACGAACTTGATAGCCTGAGTATAAATTGCGGCCCGGTACCAACTGCCAGTGTAAGACTCCGTGCAGGCAAGGACAAAATATTAGCCGATTCAACAAAAGGTGACGGGCCAATTGACGCCATTTTTAAAACAATCGATCTACTAACCGGAATAAAAGGAATACTCCTCGATTATAGTGTCAGAGCGGTAACAAGTGGAAAGGATGCCCTGGGAGAAGCCAGCGTAGAAGTAGAAGTTAAAGGCAATAGCTATAGAGGCCGCGCCGTGAGTACAGACACAATAGAAGCAAGCGCAAAGGCATATTTGAATGTCATTAATAAAGTTGCAATAAAACATCGCAAAAAATGAGTTATTTTAAGAATGTTTGCTTATTAAAGGCTCCCCAAAAGGTAGATATACCTTACGGATTAATACTTTCCGATATTACCGAAGTGTGCTATCTTGCCGCAATAGTTAAGGAGGCTGTAGACTCCATAACTATTCCCGTAAACACATATGCACCTAATCCCTTACGTGACTTTAAAAGATACCTGAGAACTTATCCCTCCGATATGATAGGCATTTCCTCCATGACGGGCGCATATACTAATGCCTTAGAATATGCAAAGATAGCTAAAGAACATAATTTATACGTGGTTTTGGGAGGATATCATCCTACAGCGCTACCAGATGAAGTACTTAAATCTCCTTACGTTGATGCCGTAATTAGAGGAGAGGGAGAATTTACCTTTAAGGAACTTGTGAATGATGGCCCATCAGAAGGCGTTCAGGGTTTATCTTTCAAAGACAACGGCAATATCATTCACAATCCTGATAGAGATGTTATTGCAGACCTTGACGTACTTCCACAACCACTGCGTGAAATACGACCAAAACGGTTCGGAAATAAAGGCGCTGATTATTTGTTTGATACCGTATTCACATCAAGGGGTTGCAGGATAAAGTGCTCGTTCTGTTCAAACGATATGGTGAACAAGAACTGGCGACACAGAAGCCCCTTAAATGTGATTGAAGAACTGAAGATGATACACACCACCAAAAAGCGCAAGATACTGAAGATATGGGATGCAAACGTATTAACTGACGTGGACAGGATGGAGAAGATTGTCGACCTGATGTTTGAGAACAATTTGACAAATTTCAAGATATGGACGGAAAGCAGAACCACGGACATCATACGAGCAGAAAGAATAATGCAAAAACTTCATGACATTGGCCTCAGACATGTAAGTCTTGGCATTGAAAGCCCGAATCTTGAAACCTTGAAAAAAATCAGGAAAGGGACAACTCCAAAGACATGCGAGAAAGCCATTGAGATATTAAATGATTATAAAATAAAGGTTCAGGGGTATTTTATAATTGGGCATCTAAATGAAACAGTAGAAGATATCAAGAGATATCCAGAATACGCCAAGACGGCTGGCTTGAAGCAGGCTGTGTTTATGGTAATGACCCCTTACCCGGGGACACAAATATTCTACGAATATAAAAATGAAAACTCCATAAACAGTTACAGATGGGATATGTATAATAATTTTGGGACTGTGGTAGAACCCAATAAGATAGACTTGAAGACACTAAAAAAGATGCTGGCATATTGTAATGGAAAATTTTATGGTATAGACTCATCTAACCGACAGCGCTCAATAATGGGTACGGTTCTTGAAGCAATCTATCGTTTAATAAATGTAGCCGTTATCGAAAAAAATGATGATAGGAACAGCCTTAACGATTTAAAAGACTATATGTTTGAATATCTACATGCCCTTGTGGGAGGTGACATAAAAGACGCCAAATTCAGAGACTCCAAGATATTAAAAAGTCTTGGTAAGAAAATTATATTCAGGTTCTGTCATTCAGAAGGTAAGAGCATTGATTTTAAACTTACGCTGAATGGAAGTCTAGCAAACCTATCAATAACGGATAGTAAAAAGGAAAGAGGTTATAGATGTATCTGTTTCTATCTGGATGACATCTTAAATTTTGAGGAACATTTACCTCTCAAAAGGATAGTTGCCCTCTCCAGCAGATACGATATAGCAAGGGCGAACAGGATAAAGAAACCCATAATCTTTCTAACACTTGCCATGAACAGGAATTTCCTTGCATCAATGTACCATCTTTCAATCTTTCTAACAAAAACCTTCATCAAAAGCACATTTCGAAACTCCATAAGATAATTGCTTAGTTTACAAAATAATCTTTTAAGTCACATATAACCTCCATATTTTCAAACATTTCAATATATATTATATGTTCTAAAGTTTTACTATTATTCTCAAATCGTTATTCACAATGTAGATTACCTATTAAGAAGAAAGGATTTGTTGTAATCTTGCGTATTAGTAAACAATTGATTATTATATTAATTTAATTTGTATTGATTTTTTACAAACTTTTTAAAGGAAGGAGATAAAATGAGGAAGAAAGTTGTAAAGTTAAAAACATTGATGAAAGTTAGTTTGAGTTTATTTTTAATATTGGAATTGGTCTTAATTAATGGATATCTAAGCAACGTTAACGCAAACGAAAAAGAAGGTACAAAGACTATAGTTGAAAAGGGAGACAAGGTCAAAGTCCATTACACGGGAAGTCTAGATGATGGCACTGTATTCGACAAATCAAAAGAAGGAAAACCATTAGAATTTACGGTTGGAAGCGGACAAATGATAAGCGGATTTGATAGAGCCGTACAAGGAATGAAATTGAATGAAGAAAAGAAGGTAACCATAAAGCCGGAAGACGCATATGGAGATAGAAATGAAGGCTTAATAATGAAATTCAGAAGAGCCAATTTGCCTGAAGGTTTTGAACCTAAAAAAGGTATGCTTTTACAACTAAAGGGACCTTCAGGGCAACCAATACCGGGAACTATAATAGACATAAATGAGAGTGACATAATTGTTGACGGCAATCACTTCCTGGCTGGAAAGGATCTTACATTCGATATAAAGGTTGTTGGTATTGAGTAATATGGACGGTAGAAGGTCTAATACGACAATAAGAAATGACAGTGTCTGTCACTCTGAACGAAGTGAAGAGTCTCAATATAATGACAGTTAAAATACGTAACCGTATTTATGAAATGTAGTACTAAGTCACTAGATTTTGCTCCTCCATACGATAAATTTTTCATATTTTGATGGAAAACAATAATTCCAAAAACACCATACGCTATCACGAAGAGACAAAACACTATCCCAATAGGTATGCAAGATCATCTGGATTTCTTGATTGGGAAAATCAACCAAACCCTTTTAGGTTTTACGAAGGCACAAGAATTTTAAAGTTGCCTTTCCTGGAAAAACATCTGGATGCAGATTATTCCTGCTTGTATGAAAGAAAAAAGAACAATTTTCACATGTTTTCTATGCAAAACATAGCCACCTTTCTGGAACTGTCTTTGGGATTATCTGCGTGGAAATCGATACCAGGAAATTCCTGGTCACTTCGAATTAACCCCTCAAGCGGAAACCTCCATCCAACAGAATCTCACCTTATCTTGCCACCAATCCCGGAAAATAATAATCAGGGTTGTGTTTGCCATTATAATCCCTACCTCCACGCACTGGAAGTAAGGGCAATGTTTAAGGAAGATTTGTGGACCAAGGTAAAAAAACATTTTAAAAGAGACGGTTTCCTTATAGGTTTAAGCAGTATCTACTGGAGAGAATCCTGGAAATACGGAGAACGGGCATTTCGCTATTGTAATCATGATGTTGGACATGCAATGGCATGTCTGAGTTTTTCTGCAAATCTTTTGGGATGGAAGATTATTTATCTAAATACCTTGTCAGATCGCGAAACAGAAACCTTTTGGGATTAAGACAAACAGAATGGACAAAATTTGAAGAAGAACATCCCGATCTCTTATTCTTTATCTACAAAAATACAGGTGAAAACATTCCTCGTTCCCTTCCTCCAGATATCATCTCATACTTTGAAACTCTTACATTTAAAGGAAAACCGAATGACTTAAGTAAAGAACACGTTGATTGGGATATTATAGATAACGTTGCCTCGTGGACACAAAAACCTAAGACAGATGAAGCGGCGTATGTGTACGATGACTATGATTTCTTTCAAAGGCAAGCCCCCCAAAAAAGTGGAATTGAAATAATTCGACAGAGAAGAAGCGCTCTTGCTTATGATGGAAAAACACCTATTACTAAAGAGCAGTTCCTCTCTATTTTAGATAAAACAATCCCGAGAAACCACTGTGCCCCATTTGATCTAGAACTTGGTAGAACTTCTATACACCTTCTTTTATTTGTACATCGAGTCTCAGACTTAGAACCTGGACTGTATTTTTTGATACGCAACGAAAAGGATTTTGAAGAAATCAAAGGGAAAACTCATCATGATTTTTTATGGGAGAGAATAAAAGGAGCACCTGATAAACTCTTTATCTATTTTTTAAAAAGGGGTGACTTTCACAACAGAGCAAAGACAGTCAGTTGCCAGCAAGAAATTGCTGGGGATGGAGTGTTTTCGCTGGGTATGATTGCGAAATTTAGAGAAAATGTCGAAAAAGCACCATATTTGTATCATCATCTATTCTGGGAAACAGGGATGATTGGTCAGGTTCTATATCTGGAGGCAGAGGCGCATTCAGTCAGGGGTACTGGAATTGGGTGTTTCTACGATGATATGGTACACGAAATCTTAGGTTTTACTGAAAATTCTTTTCAAAGCCTTTACCATTTTACCGTTGGAGCAGCCGTAGAAGACAAAAGAATTGCTACACTCCCCTCATATTACCACCTAAATGCTTGATTACTACTGAGAGCATAAAGTAGTTTACAGTGATGTATATGTATCCTGAAGAGTAAGCTCTGAGCCGGAAGTATGAGATTCTTCGTCACTTCGTTCCTCAGAGATGACAGTGCAATCGGAGATTGCCTTAGGCGAAGGGTTCAGAATTACAAAATGCCCATTTACAGAATTATAACAGAGCCTCGAAGGTGAAGAATGATATGTAAAATATAATGTTCTCGGTGGTAATGGAGGTTAAATATTTTTAAAACTTTTATCCAATTTGTTTATGCACTCTTGCGAAGCTTTCTCGGTTCAAGGCGCCTTTTCCCAATTACTACTTCTGGAGTAACAACGTAAACTGAACCCTTTTCGCTTGAAGGCAAGTCATACATAACTTCCAACATAAAATCTTCAAATATCGAACGTAATGCCCTTGCCCCGGTCTTACGTTTCAAAGCTTTTTTACCTATTTCCAGGAGCGTCTCTCTTGGAAATTCTAAGATCGCATTTTCCATCTCAAATATTTTTTGATACTGCTTAACTATGGCATTCTTAGGCTCTAGCATAATTTTTATCAAATCTTCCTGGTCAAGCGGCATCAGTGTTGAAAATACGTGAAGTCTACCTACAAACTCGTGTAACAAACCATATTCTATTAAGTCATCCATTTTAACTTCTACTATAATTTCACCTATCGATATCTCTTCTGAAAGATCAGTCTTCGCATCAAATCCTATTACCCTTTTACCAATCCTTCTTCTTATTATCTCCTCTATGCCGCTAAACGTTCCACCACAGATAAAAAGAATGTCCTTAGTATCTATTTGTATATATTGTTGTTCTGGATGTTTTCTACCCCCCTGGGGTGGCACATTAATAACAGAATGCTCAAACATCTTTAGTAGCGCCTGCTGTACTCCTTCACCAGATACGTCTCTTGTTATCGATGCATTTGGCCCTTTTCTGGCAATTTTGTCTATTTCGTCTATATAAACGATTCCCTGTTGCGCACGAGCCACATCAAAATCCGCATTTCTAAGCAATCTTAAAAGTACATTTTCTACGTCTTCACCAACGTAACCTGCTTCTGTAAATGTAGTCGCATCAGCTATTGCAAAAGGCACGTCAAGAAGCTTTGCAAGTACTCGTGCTAATAAAGTCTTACCTGAGCCAGTGGGTCCTATGAGAAGGATGTTACTCTTTTCAAGTTCTACATCATCATCCATCACATCAGAAACCAACCTTTTATAGTGGTTATGCACAGCTACAGCCAAGATTTTTTTTGCCTTTTCCTGCCCTATAACATACTCATCCAAACGTTTCTTAATATATGCAGGTATCGGTATCTTTTTTGAGAGAGACTTAGAAGCCCTTTTTTTTTCTTTCTGCATAAGAGTATAGCAAGCGTCAACACATTCATTACAAATATACACGTTGCGGTCACCCTGTATTAATCTTTTGACGACATTATAATTCCTACCGCAAAAAGAGCATGACATGTTTTTATCCTTCTTGTCTCTACCTTTCTTATCCATATCTCTTCCTTTTATAGATTATAATTAATAAAGTGAATCTCTTACTAAACACTTTCACCTAATTCATTTGTATGTTTAAAGATTAAGTATGTATTCAAACGAACATATTTTGGTAAAAATATAATAGCAATCTTTATAACAAAAAGCCATCCATAAATCTAATACTTTAGCATGTCACAGTATGTTACCCTCAATAAAATATTTCATCAATTTATATCCCTTTTTTACCTTGACACCGGTTTTACTTGCGTTAGATTCCGTAAAAGAAAGCCTGCTAATCTCGCCCGAATCAGTACCGTAAATGGTAAAAGGTACCGACTCAGAAGAATGTGTTCTTCTCTCTATTGGCGTATAATGGTCAGGGAGAACAAGCATACGAAATCGATTACGCTTTTTTAGTGCATTGTAAACAGGACCTATAATTTTACTGTCAACATTTTCAATAGCCCTAATCTTTTCATGAACATTTCCTTCATGACCCGCCTCATCTGGTGATTCTATATGTATCAATACCATATCGTGCGTTTCTATTGCTTCAATTGCATTTTGCGCCTTGGCCTCATAGTCTGTATCAAAATACGCTGTGGCGCCAGGCACTTTTATGATGTCCCAGCCAAGATATGTTGCTATTCCCTTTAGTAAATCTACCCCTGTTATGACTGCCCCCGAAACTCCGTATAGTTCTTTAAAAGGTGGTATAGTGGGACGTTGCCCTTGTCCCCACAACCAAATCATATTAGCAGGGTTTTCGCCAAGGTCGATTCGTACTTTGTTTACATCATGATTTACGAGTACATCATACGAACTCTTCATTAAATCTATTAATATTTCACTACCCTTTCCTTTTGGTAAATTAGACTTGATTGGTTTACCTGTGATGTCGTGTGGAGGAATACAATCAGCTTCTATCCTGATATTTCCATTATAAATCATTATATTTCGATAACTCTTACCAGGATGGAATCTTATTGTATTGTTTCCTAATCTTTCATTTAATGTTGATATGATTAACCTGGCCTCATTATCAGAGATGTGCCCGGCGCTAAAGTCTTCCAAAATATCATCGTTTACTGTTATTAAATTGCAACGGATAGCCCAGTCTTGTTCATTTAAGTTGATTCCTAAACTTGCGGCTTCAAGCGGTGCACGTCCAGTATAGTAAACCTCCGGGTTGTAACCTAATACAGAAAGACACGCAATATCGCTCCCAGGCATAAACCCTTTTGGTACGGTATTAACAAGCCCCAAAATTCCATTATATGATATGTTATCTAAATTTGGAGTTCGGGCCGCCTCCAGTGGTGTCCTCCCACCAAGCTTTTCAAGTCTATAATCTGCCATTCCATCAGGAATTATGATGCAAAATTTCATTATTATTAAACTAAGGCTTCTGCTCTTCTACTCTAAGAAACTTTGTTTTATCTTTTACAACATCCAGATTGTTAATTTCCAGGATGGCTTTTTGTAAATTCCCTTCTTCCGCCAGATGTGTCATCATTACAAGAGGCACCAACTCATTTTCTTTTGCTTCCTTTTGTATGACTGATGCTATACTAATATTATGATTTCCAAGTATGCTTGTTATCTTCGCCAGAACGCCAGGTTTGTCAATAACAGAAAATCTCAGGTAGTAACGTGTCTTTATCATTGATATATCAAGGACGTTAATTCTTTCACAATTCCCCGAGAGCGGTTTGATTGAATCAAACGTTAATTTTGCTCTCCCTAAAGCTACATCAACCACATCGGATGCAACCGCACTTGCTGTTGGCATTTGCCCCGCTCCCTGTCCATAAAGAACTGTCTCACCAATCGCATTTCCGCGAATGCATATAGCATTAAACACGCCGCTTACGGAGGATAAAGCGTGTTCGTGAGGTAATAAAGTAGGATTCACTCTAAGTTCCAGTCCGTCATTCCTTTTCTTAGAAATAGCTAATAATTTTAGAGTATAACCCAACTCGTGAGCATAATATATATCCTTAAGCTCCACATCAGTAATACCCTCAACATAAATATCATCATAATCAAAATCACAATTAAATCCCATCCTTGCAAGGATAGCAAGTTTATGCGCAGAATCTATTCCATCAACATCAGTTGATGGATCCTTTTCTGCATAACCCTTTTTTTGTGCATCTATTAAGGCTTCGCCATATCTTATGTGTTCCTTAGTCATCTTTGTTAGTACATAGTTTGTAGTTCCGTTCACTATGCCAAAGATGCATTCTATTTCGTTTGCAATAAAGCTGTCTCTGAGTGCAGATATTACCGGTATACAACCACCTACGCTTGCCTCAAATGAAATACTTTTACCGCTTTTATGCGCAATTCTAAAAAGCTCTGAACCATGAAGCGCCAAAAGCGCTTTGTTAGCAGTAATAATGTCTTTACCTTTCTCAAGACCTTTTATGATTATTTCCTTTGCGGGATGGATACCGCCTATCAACTCCACCACTATGTCTATGTCTGGATTATTTAGTATCTCATCTACATCATTGGTGAGGATTATATCAGAAGGCAATGTTAACTGTTTCTTTTTGTCTATAGCCCTATCTGCAATACCCCGTAAAACAATCCTCCTATCTAACTTTTCTGCAAACCTAGAAGGGTTTTCTAAAAGTATCTTTACAATGCCTGAACCAACAGTACCAAACCCAATTATACCTACATAAATTGTCTTCATTTTTGGGATCTCAAATTACTATGTTTCAGAAAATAAAACACAATATAACAGACGCTCAGAATTATATCAATAAAATTTGGATGTAAGTTATTATAAGATTACTACTTGTTACAACTTTGATGGGTGTTTTTTCCTTGTCATAACAAAGACTCTTTGATATTATCTTAATGCTATTTTGGCAGATAAGTGCATGTAGTGTTATGTCACTTGGAAAATTTTAAAAACAAAAGAAAATTTGGCTAAGAATAGTCATGGTAAGTTTAAAAAATAAGAGCATCATTTCAATCTTAGACTTCACAAAGGAAGAAATTTCATACGTTTTAGACTTATCACAGAGGATGGAGGGAGAAAGCCATCCTAACATATTAAGGGGTATGGTTCTCGCCAATTTGTTTTTTGAACCTTCCACACGTACGAGATTAAGTTTTGAAGCAGCAATGAAACGTCTTGGTGGAGAGGTTATCGGGTTTGACGATCTTGATACGACATCTACTGTGAAAGGGGAGTCATTGAGGGATTCTGTTAAAATTATTGAAGGTTATTGTGATATTATTGTCTTAAGGCATTTCCTCGAAGGAGCATCTCGTCTTACCTCTGACTCCATAAATATACCCGTAATCAATGCCGGCGATGGATCAAGTCAGCATCCTACTCAAACATTTTTAGACCTTTATACTATAAAAAATGCTAAAGGTACACTTGAAAATTTATCGGTTGGTTTTTTGGGAGATTTAAAATATGGCAGAACTGCACACTCCTTGGTTTATGCCCTTGCTCTTTTTAATGCTAAGATGCACTTTATTTCGCCGCCAAGTCTCAGGATTCCTAAAGACTATCTAGAGGAATTAGAAATGAGAGGTATTTCTTATCACGAGGCAGATTCTATATTTGAAATAATCGAAGAACTCGATATCCTTTATTGTACAAGGATACAAAAGGAGCGCTTTGCAGACCCAGTAGAGTATGAAAAGGTAAGGGGTGTTTACAAGCTCAGCAAGTCCATACTAGATGATCTAAGGATTAAAAAGGACCTCAAAATACTCCATCCACTTCCCAGAGTAGAGGAGATGGACGAAAGTCTGGATACTACAACTTATGCAATGTATTTTCAGCAAGCACATAGTGGTATTCCAGTAAGAGAAGCGCTTTTAGCTGCAGTATTAGGTGCCATACAATGAAAAAACTTGAGGTTTCGGCAATTGAAGAAGGAACCGTTATTGACCAGATTGCAAGCAAGAGTACATTCAAAGTGGCAAATATCTTGAATATTCAAAATATTGATAAAGTTGTACTTGTCGGAGTTAATTTATCGAGTGAGAAGTTAGGCAAAAAAGGTATTATAAAAATTGGTGGCAAACTTCTAACACAAGAGGAAGCAAATAAGATTGCATTAATTGCTCCAGATGCTACTCTGAACATTATCAAGGATTCTGAAGTTGTTAGAAAATTTAAAGTTGCTATTCCTGACTCTATCGAAGGAATTGTAAAATGTTTTAATCCAAATTGTGTTAGCAATCATCAGAGTATACAAAGCAGATTTCATGTAATTAATAAAAACCCCATAAAGATAAGATGTCACTATTGTGAACGCCTCATGGGTTCGGATGATATAGAGTTGATTTAAAAGATAGCCTTAAATATGCACGAATTTATAAGTTTCTCGAAAGTGTGAAGTCTAATGTACTTAAAAAGTTTATTTAACCTAAATTGAGCGATTTTATATTATATGATATTGTAGCCGCTGGCTTAAGGCAATCTTAAGATTGACCGCCTGCGTTTCTCATCATTTGATGGATCCACGTAAGTTACGCAACCTCAAGGTTGCGGCTACAAAATCGCTCAATTTAGGTTAAACAAATAATTTAAAACTAATCTTAGTTCAGAAATGGAGGATAAGAGATGGTGAACACAAACACAACTATTGTAAGGAAGCTAAAACATGATATTACTCAAAAGAATACAACAAGAAAAGAAATAGAAAGACATATTAATGCTATTCGAATATGGAAAGACAAGCTTGTTAATTCCAAATCTTTCCAGAAACAAAAGCGCTATATCGCTTCTATTAAACGCTATCTCGCTAAAATAGAACAACTTCGTGCCAGGCTTAACCAGATGAATGAATGTCTTGAAAACAGTATCCGTGAAATGGGAAAACATTCGACTTCAGAAATTGAAGCATTCCAACAGCAGTTAGACAAAGAGATTCGTGACATAGAAGCTGATATGAACCCAAAAAAAACTGAAAAATCTCACAGCAAAGAAATAAAGGAGATAAAAAACGCACGAAAGAAGCTTGCAGAATTAAAAGGGAAGGGCAATTTGCAAAAGAAGATTGAAAAAATAAATAAACAATTGTCCGACGATATTGCAGATGTAGAACAAGTTACAGGGAAGATATTAAAACTAAATAGTCGTTTAGGAAAAGTAAGCAAAGGCACTGAGCCTGAGAAGAAAGAACTACCCTCAGAAGAAAAAGACAATAAAATGTTTACTCAGGAACTCAAACGTATCGCACGCGAAAGAGTGATTTTTTCATAAAATAGTGAACCGAGAACATAATCATCCCATTTTATTTCTATTTGCGTAGTACGAGTGGGGACTAAACAAAGGAAAAGTCCATTCGCATAAGCATACCGGAGAATTCCATTACACTCCGTTTCATTACGTTCTCCTGCATTAAAAAAAGCACATTAAGTTATATTCTAATAATACTATAGTCTAATAGAACTTGTTTCAGAATCTATACAAATTAATCCTGAATCGAGTTCAGTACCTGGTTCAGGGTGACAAAACCGTGTTTCCGCAACAGATAATATTTAGTCAGTAGATTTCTATTGTGATTAAGCCATACAATATTTTGTAGTCAGAAAACTTTTCACCCCAATATTGTCGATGCAAGACAATTCCCGTGTCTCCTTTCAACCGAATTGTTCTGAATTCCCACAGACCAACCTTACCTGCCTGGTCTCAAATACTTAAAACAAAGAGTAAATAGTCATTTTTACCTCGAATGTTTTTTACTTTGTTTGTAAGACTAAGAAAATATCAACTCTGAAGTTGTATATTTCTTATAAAGTTTTTCAAGAATTTCCCATTCTATCTCCTTAAATAATAAAAATGTTTATTTCTTATACAATTGAATGCATTTTTTCAACAGTAGCTCAACTTTTACTTAAGGGTAATTGCTCAATATCAAGTGGAATTCTATTGGATTAAGGCTCACCCCTTGTTATCTTCCTTCACGAGGAAGGAAATAGCGCAAAAAACAATATCTTATTGATATTAATACATTGTCTAGAGTCCCATTTGGTACAAATTGGCACATAGTTTGATGTAAGTATAATGATTAACAGTATTTTTGCTGAGGGAAAACAGCCTATCAAGGCCACATATATACTATTCGCAGACCTTTATGCGGGGATTGTGTCCAATGAAAAGTACCCTGATCAGATAATGGAGTGAAAGCAAGTGAAATCACTAAAATTCCAAATCTTCCTTGTTTCGGCAATTTTACTATGCGTATTTGTTGTACTGTTAGGAATATCAATAAGAAGATCATTTGAAACGCGTAAGCAATCAGAAGAATATGTTATAAAAAATGCAATAGCTGGCCACGTGAATATTGCAGCAGGGTGGCAGGCAATTGAACGTGGTTATGGTGCCACAATAATCGGAAGTGGTAAAGGTAACTCATCTCCCCTCTTCTCAAAATTCCTTGAAATGGCAGAGAAAGGAGATTCCGTAGTCTTACAAATTGAAGAAAACATAAAAAAAATATTAAGTATAAAAAAGGATAAAACATTTGAAAAAAGACTAAAAAAATGGCGTAAGATATATGAGATTCTAGTACTTACCCGCTCCAAAATCGCAAATAATGACATTTCCAAAGATAAATGGCTCCATATTGCCACCCATAATATAAATAGCGAATTTAACTTGCGCAGTGTTGCCCTTACCCCGCAAAAAATGGAAGAAAATATACTCTATTTGAACAATGTCCTGCGTCCCAATATAGCAAGATTATGCGAATTTGCTGGACGGGAGCGCGCTCTTGTGGGTAATGCCATTGCATCAGGATTGCCTTTTACTAATGATACCATCAATAGTATCAAAAACTACCGTTCCATAGTGGTGCAATCTCTTGGTCAGGTATTGCTTTTGAAAGAGTTGCCATCTACTTCAAACCAGATGAAACAGGCTATTGATACGTTTGTAGAGGAATTCATTGTTGAATTTCAACTTTTAAGGGAAGAAGTTTTTTCGTCGAGCAAGAGACAAAAAGAAGAGATAAAGAATGCAGAAGAGCAAATCACAAAAAAAAGTATGATTTTTCAAAATTATTTATCTGGAATATTCAATGATTTGTTGAATATAAGCAAACATAAAAGTGTAATAACATTGGCTAGAGCCTGGCAGGCTGAGGAAGATTTTCATTTATCTGAATGGCTAATTTCTGTGGAAAATTTGCTTAGCACATTTTCTCAATTAAAAAGGGTCTATGCGCAGATTCGGTTTTTGGATAATTTCGGGTATGAGCGTGTGCGTGTTGATTTTGATGGTGAGACCACCAAAATAATTCGCGGAACACAATTACAGAATAAAAGTAACAGATATTATTTCCAAGAATCCATAAACCTACCACCAGGGAGAATATATACTTCTCCGCTCGACCTTAACATAGAGCATGGAAAAACCGAAATTCCTCATAAACCTGTTATTCGCTTTGCAACATCAGTTTTTGTGGATGGAAAGCAAGCCGGCATTATCGTCTTTAACTTACTGACAAATACTCCGTTATTTTTGCATAAAGTCATAGAGAAGGAAGAAAAAGGAGACTATATTTTAGCTAATCAAGATGGGTTTTACATCCATCATCCAGATGAAGTGAAAGAATGGGGAATGATGGAGTTGCTCAACAAATCTCATCATAATATAAGACAAGACTATCCCGATGTAGCAGAACAGATACTTTCAGGGAAAGTAGGGAGTGTACGTTTAGTTTCAGGAAGAGTGATTGTTTATAAACCATTATTCCTCAATTTTGAGTCTGACAACGACAAATTCTGGGTTATTATTAAACGAGGCAAAGGAGTGGAGTATCCAGTAAGCGCTTCAGCTTGGTTCGATGCAGCAACAAAGGCTATCAATACAGGATTAGCTATCTCGAATATTGCTGGTGAAGAGGCAAATACTGTAATGTTAGCGATAGATTCTACTGCAAAAAGAAACATGCAGATAAGTTACATTATTATTGGTTTTACATTTTTTGCTTTCATTTTTTTCATTTGGTGGTCAAGGAATCGAGTTTTAAAACCCATTTTGGGATTGACCAAGATTACGCAAAATATAGCCGATGGGGAGTTGTCTTTAAGGGCTGAAATTAAGTCAAGAAATGAGATAGGCATCCTAGCTACCAACTTTAACAAAATGGCCGATGGGCTTACAAGTGAAATCACAAACCGCAAGCGGGCAGAGGTGTTACAAGGAAAATCTGAAGAAGGATATCGGAAACTTATAGAAAATGCACAAGATGCAATTATCAGCATTGATGAAAAAGGTATAGTTAATGTCTGGAACAAATTAGCAGAAGATACCTTTGGATATACAAAAAGTGAAATCATAGGACAACCGATAACAACCATTATTCCTGAAAGATATAGGAAGCAGCATAAAGAGGGACTGGAGCGGTTTTTAAAGACACATGAAACTAGAATTATAGGTAAAACAGTAAAAATTTATGGAATAACGAAAAAAGGGGTTGAAATACCAATAGAAATGTCTTTATCCTTTCAAAAGGATAGTGAGGATCGATACACTTTTATGTCTATCATAAGGGATATAACTGAAAGGGAAAAAAGGGGAGAAGAAATCCGTAAATTATCCAGAGCCATTGAACAAAGCCCGGTTTCTGTAGTTATTACGGATACCAAAGGTAATATCGAATATGTTAACAAAAAATTTATGCAAACAACAGGTTACACATACGAAGAAGTCATAGGGAAAAACCCAAGAGTACTAAAATCAGATGACAAAACCTCTGAAGAATACAGGGAGCTTTGGGATACCATTACTTCTGGTAATGAATGGGTGGGAGAATTTCATAATAAGAAAAAGAACGGCCAACTTTATTGGGAGTATGCCTCCATTTCTCCAATAAAGAATCAGGATGGAAAGATCACACATTTCATTGCAGTCAAAGAAGACATCACCGAGCGCAAGCGAACTGAGAAAGCATTGAAAATACATGCTCGTCAACAGGATATTGTGGTTAATCTAGGACATAAGGCCCTATCAGGTGGAGACCTAACGACCTTAATGAACGATGTAGTAAGGAACATTGCAGCTATACTGGATAACAAATACTGCAAAATTCTCGAGCTGGTGCCTGACGGCAAGGCCTTGCTATTACGGGCGGGTGTTGGCTGGAAGGAAGGTCTTGTAGGACAGACTACTGTCCCCACAAGATTGGATTCACAGGCAGGCTATACGTTGAAGTCAAACAAACCCGTAATTGTAGAAGACCTGAGCACTGAAAAGCGATTTTCTGGACCACCACTGCTACATGACCATGGTGTAGTTAGTGGAATGAGCGTGATTATTCAGGGTAAAAAAGGCCCATGGGGTGTGTTGGGTACGCATGCAACCCATAGCAAGACCTTTGGCCAAGATGACATCAACTTCCTTCAGGCTGTAGCTAACCTACTGGCTGATGCGATAGCCCGTAAGCAGTCAGAGAATGAACTGAAGCTTGCAAAAGAGGATGCCGAAGTTGCTAACACAGCCAAGAGTGAGTTTCTGGCCAACATGAGCCATGAGATACGAACACCCATGAACGGTGTTATAGGCATGACGAATCTGCTGATGGATACAGAATTGAACCGGGAACAGTATGAATACACAAGCACAGTTCGTGAGAGCGCTTACTCTTTGCTCACTATTATTAATGATATACTGGATTTCTCCAAGATAGAAGCCGGGAAACTGGAGCTGGAGAAGATAGACTTCGATCTCCGCATCTCGGTGGATAGCATCATAGATATCTTCACCTTCAAGACAAGTGAGAAGGGCTTGGAGCTTACGTACTTTATTGATCCTGAAGTTCCACCTCTTTTACGCGGCGACCCTGGTAAGTTGCGACAGGTGTTGATTAACCTTATTAGCAACGCCATAAAATTCACAAAGGATGGCGAGGTTGCCATCAGCATAAGTCTGGCCAGAGAAACTGATTCACACGCCACTCTGCGGTTTGCTGTTAGAGATACGGGCATTGGCATCCCTGCCGACCGTATGAATCGGCTGTTCCAATCATTCTCTCAGGTAGATACCTCTACCACCAGAAAGTACGGTGGCACCGGTCTGGGGCTTGCGATTTCCAAACAGATTGTCGAGTTAATGGGGGGTGTGATTGATGTCGAAAGCGAAGAGGGCAAGGGATCAACCTTCTGGTTTACGGTAGTGCTGGAAAAACAGCCTTCTGGCCAGCAACAGGTTCCAATTGAATTAGGTGATATAGAGAATATGCGAGTGCTTGTTGTTGACGACAACAGTACAAATCTTCACATCTTTAGAGCATACCTCGAATCCTGGCATTGCCGGGTTAAAGAGGCCGGCTCGGCCGAGGAAGCTATGAAGAAACTTCGTGATGCCGTTAACGAAGGCGATCCATTTAAGATTGCCTTGCTTGACTATTGTATGCCGGAGGTGGATGGAGAATCACTTAGCAAGGAAATCAAGGAAGATCCCCAACTTAAAGACCTGATTCTTGTAATGCTGACTTCCGTTGGCAAGCGAGGAGATGCCAGTCATTTTAGAAGGATGGGTTTTGCGGCGTATCTGGTCAAGCCGCTTAAGCAGTCGCAATTGTTTGATTGTCTCAGGATTGTTACCGGGAAATCTGCAAGTACAGGGAAAGATACTTCCAGACAGATTGTCACGCGACATTCTATATCCGAGGATCACAAGAGACGTATTCGCATCCTCGTGGCTGAGGACAACATCATCAATCAGAAGATCGCCTTACGCATTTTGGACAAAAAACTTGGATATCATGCTGATGTAGTTACCAACGGCAAGGAGGCCATCGAATCGCTGGAGAGATTGGATTACGACCTGGTACTGATGGACTGCCAGATGCCGGAGATGGACGGTTATGAGGCTACGCGCACGATACGAAATGAGAATTCAACAGTCAGGAATCATAGGATTCCCATAATAGCCATGACTGCCAATACCATGAGGGGTGACCGTGAGAAGTGTCTTGAGGCTGGTATGGATGATTATGTTACCAAGCCTATTAACGTACGGGAACTTGCCGATGTGATCGAGAGATGCCTCCATAACGGCAAGGAACATAAATCTCAACAATCTTCACTATCCGTAGTGACGGATACAGAAACGGCAAAACAGGAGGCGCCAGAGGTTATTTACTCGGAGTATACAGACGATTTAGACCTGGTAGAACTCATCGATGAGTTTGCTGCCGGGCTGGGAGATGATATAAAGGCTATGCGTCTAGCATTAGAACATGGTGACTATGACGGTCTTCGTCGGCTTTCACACCAGATGAAGGGGGCAGGTGGAAGCTACGGATATCCGATGTTGACCGAGGCGGCAACGATACTTGAGGGTGCGGCAAAGGCGAAAGATAACGATGCATGCACGTCGGCCCTGGATAAATTTGCCATACTTTGCCAGGCAGTGGATCGAGGCAGGGAAGTGCAAATATAGCATAAGTAGGGTGGATTAAGGACAAAGGACGAATCCACCTTCAAACTGAAATCTGAATTCTGAAATGGAATAATAGATGAATAAGAATGATATGAAACATAGGACAAGGCAGTTTGCGCTTCGTGTTATTCGCTTGGTTGAATCATTACCTAAAGGGAGAACAGAAGATTGTGCTTGGTAAACAATTGTTGCGTTCAGGCACTTCAGTAGGGGCAAATTATCGGGCTGCATGTCGAGCTAAATCGACCGCTGATTTTGTTTACAAGATGGGAATTGTGGAGGAAGAAACGGACGAACCCCTTTACTGGATGTAACTCCTGATTGAGGCAAAAATTATGGAATCTAAGAAACTGGAACCCTTGATGAAAGGGGCTAATTAACTTTTGGCTATTACGGTTGCATCTATCAAAACAGCTAAGAAAACTAAATAAAATCTGAAATTCGAATTCCGAAATCTGCAATTGGACAGGTAGGCATTTGCATTGCAGTCATGGATAGACACATGCGCATAAACGTTGGAGATAAGATATGATGAAGGTTCTAATTGTTGATGATAATCCGAAGGCCTCAGCCATCGCCAAGGCCCGTCTGGCGAAGGAAAAGCTTAACGTAATCTGCGTAGAGGGTGGAAAAAACACCCTGGAGGTGGCTCGACAAAGCAAGCCGGATTTAATCCTTTTGGATGTGGACATGCCTGATATGTCCGGCTTCGAGGTCTGCCGAATCCTTAAGGATGATATTGAGCTTTGTACGATTCCCATAATTTTCCTGACCGCCTGGGACGATAATAAAAGTCGTGTTAGAGGGCTGGATCTGGGGGCTGTGGATTACGTTACAAAACCTTTTGACGCTTTTGAATTACGAGCCCGCGTTCGGGCTGCCTTACGCACTAAGCAACTTCAGGATCAGTTAGCAAAACTCAACCTGGAGTTGGAAGAGCGGGTGGAACAACGGACGGCCGAGATCAAAAAACTTCTTCGACAAAAGGATGCGTTCGTAAACCAGCTCAGTCATGACCTAAAGACGCCACTGACACCACTTGTGGCTCTTTTACCTATGGTAGAGAGCAAAACTAATGACCCAGAGTCCAAGAGGATGCTGAGCCTGGTTATGGAAAATGTAGGCTATATGAAAAATCTGACTGAAATGACATTACAGCTTGCAAGGTTGAATGCACCGAGTGTGCAATTGAATTATGAAAGAATAGATCTCCTAAGCGAAATTCGGAACATCATTGCCAGTCTTTCATCCGTATTCGAAGAGGGTGGTATTACAGTCGTAAACAATATTGTCTCTCCCCTTGTGCTTGAGGTAGATAGGGTATTGATCAAGGAATTACTTCATAACCTCATCAGCAATGCCGTTAAATACACAAATAGTGGAGGATTTGTAACGTTTGAAGGGTTCTGTAGTGATGGCAATATAAGGATATCCATTGAAGACACAGGTGTGGGGATGACCGAGGAACAGCTTAGGCATATATTTGAAGAATTCTACAAGGTGGATGATTCTCGGAATGACCGTTCCTCTACGGGGTTGGGTCTTGCTATCTGCCGACGAATAATCGAAAAGCATGAAGGGGCTATCTGGGCAGAAAGTCCAGGACCCGGGCAGGGAACAACGATGAATTTTGCGATTCCACTATGTAATACAAACTAAAAGAGGTAATGGTGGGTTCGCTGTAGCTTAACCCACCCTACATGGTGATAAATGTAAGATGTAGGGTGGATTAAGGCCGGTAGGCCGAATCCACCAATTATTTTTGCCGAACATAAAAACATGCTTTCGCTAAAAAGGAGTGTGAAAAATGAACAAGAAAGTAATGATAGTGGATGATGATCCATCTATCAGGGAAACAGTGAAGATTGTCCTTGGTGCCGGTGGATATTCAATCTGTGCCGTCGAGAGCGGAATGGAATGTCTGGACAAACTGAGAAATGGTTTCAGGGGTTTGATTCTCATGGATATTATGATGCCAGAAATGGATGGATGGGATACAATTGCGGCGATTGAGGATGAAGGACTGCACGGCGGAAATGTCATCTGCATGCTCACGGCGGTAAATGCTCCGGGCCCAAAAATGGAAAAGCTGACTGAATGTGTGATAGACTACGTGAGAAAGCCCTTCACTTCTGAGGAACTATTAGAAACGGTGGCAGAGTATATTGGATACGTGCAATGAAAATCCATTGCATACGTGAAATGAAATTAGGTTGGGTTTTAAAAAACAAAAACCCAACGACAACTTTAATATGTATACACGGTAGGAGCCGTTTCCAGACGGCGACCCCACAACGGCTTACAAGCCCCTGTCGCCAACAGGAGTTGGCTCCTACCAAGATACTTTGCAATTCCTAAACATAAATATAGAGCATCATAACAATGATAAAGCAAAACATCGTCATCATAGGTATATCAACGGGAGGTCCCAAAATCTTGAGAAAATTCTTTGAGGGGCTACCACTTCTGGATGCAAGTATTGTACTGGTCCAACACATGCCCAGGTTTGTGAACAAATCGATAAGAAATACATTAGACAGTTTAACTGAAATGGACGTGAGAATTGCCAACCACGGAGAACACCTGGAAACTGGAACGGTTTACATTGCTCCAAGTGAGATTCATCTGGAACTCGTAAACAATCGGAAAATCCGATTAACTAACAGTCCAAAGGTGTGTTACGTTCGCCCCTCTGTGGACGTAACGATGAAATCAATTAGAAGAACTCCAGAAATCAACATCAACGGTATGATCATGACCGGTATGGGAAGAGATGGGGCTGAAGGAATAAGCTATATTAAATCAATCGGTGGGACTACGTTTGCACAGGATGAGAAAACCAGCGTAATCTGGGGAATGCCTAAAGCTGCCATTGATACGGGGAACGTAGATTATGTCCTATCACCAAAAGGCATTCGCAACAAGCTTATTTCTCGGTTAGGCAAGCTGCGTGTTTAGCTAGATTATAAGGAAAATAAAAGTATCTCGAATATATAAGGAGTTTTTAGAATGAAAACAAATTCAAACGATATCGTTAATTACAATGAAGAAAAGGTACAAGAGAGCAAGACGGTCTTTGACAAGGACGAAGCACTCAAAATAATCGAGGACGACGAGGAATTTCTGAAAGAACTGGCAGAAATGTTTATTAATGACTCTCCTGAACTTATGTCTAATATAAAAGAGGCCGTTAGTAGCCGTAATCTCAAAGCTCTGGAGAAATCAGCCCATAAACTGAAGGGGGCAGTTGCTTATTTTGGGAAAAAGCCAGTATTTAAAACAGCCTTGAAGTTGGAAATGATGAGTGAACAAAGCAGACTGGACGATGTTGAAGAAATTTATGGAATTTTGGTGAGGGAAGTAGAACGTCTGGTGAATGCGTTAAGGGAATTTATTAAACCCAATAATTAATCTAATAATCAGTGGGTAAGAAACACGGATTTTTATTAAATTTTGCAAAGGTTACCTTGGAGATAAAAAGGGTAATTCAAGATTAATTTCTTGTTTTCATGGTTTTCTAATTAAAAAAGAATTGTAAATATGAAAGTATTGATTGCCGAAGACGAAAATATCTCACGGCGCAGATTGGAAAAGTTTTTAGAAAGCATGGATTATGAGGTTATATCGTGCAAGGATGGCCTCGAAGCCTGGCGGGTCATTCAGTCTGAAAATTCACCGAATCTTCTAATCCTAGATTGGATGATGCCAGGTATGGATGGTGTGGAGATATGCCGCAAGGTTAGAAAACTGGCCAGAGAACCATATACATTTATCTTGTTACTTACCTCTAAAAGCGAACAGGAGGATATTATCCAGGGAATGGAGGCAGGGGCGGACGACTATATCACCAAACCATTCAATCAAATGGAACTCAAGGCACGACTGAAAGCTGGAAGGCGTATTATTGAATTGAATGAAAAGCTTTTATGTGCACACAATGTCATGCAGAAACAGGCAATCTATGACGAGCTGACCAGTTTGTATAATCGTCATCATATGGCAGAAATCCTTGAAAAGGAGTTTTCCAGTGCCCAGAGATATCAAACCGATTTGTCCTGCCTTCTGCTTGATATAGATTATTTTAAAGAAATAAACGATACCTTTGGACATGCCTTTGGTGATTTTGTTTTGTTTGATTTTTCTGCCCGTTTAAAGAAGAACGCGAGAAAGACGGATATTCCCTTTCGATATGGTGGGGAAGAATTTATGATACTTCTTCCAAACACTGGCTTAGACGGGGCACGGAGTCTAGCAGAAAAAATTCGCTCTACCTGTGAGACAAAAACGTATGACGATGGAACCAGTTCAACAACTGCAACCGTGAGTATAGGTGTGGCATCCGTGAAACTTCATCAACCGTCAAAAAGTAAAGAGCTTGTAGCATTTGCAGACAAGGCCCTTTATTGTGCCAAGGCAGAGGGAAGAAACAGGGTCAAGGTTTACATGGATGGCACTTCATGGCAGTCTGTAGATGGTGAAATAAGTGAAGACAAAGATATCAGATACCTAAAGGAAAACCTCTCATCTATTTTGGAAAAAACAAAAAAGGCATCTATGGAATCTTTGGGACTATTAGTGCGGGATATAAGTACCTCTGAATACCAGAAACACAACCAGCAAGTTAAGCAATACATTAAACTCATAGGAGAAAGGCTTAATCTTCCCCCTTCTATTGTTGACACCTTTAAACGCGCAGCATCTCTTCACGACAACTTCAAAACATTGTTGAAAAAAACGTTGAAAAGTAAAAGTAAAGCACTGAATACCAGCGAAAGGGTCGAGATTGAAGACCATCCATATATGATGGCAGAACTGACCGAATTGTTCGACTTTTTTGGCAATGAAAGATCGGTGCTTCTATACCATCATGAAAATTTTGATGGTTCTGGCTATCCTGAAGGGCTTAAGGCTAATGAAATTCCTCTCGGTGCAAGACTATTCGCAATAGCCGATGCAATCGTCAATATGTTATCTGAACAATCTTTTAAGAAAAACCTTCCTGCTGAAAATATAATTGAAAAACTTGCTGATAATGCTGGAAAACGGTTCGATCCCATGCTGGTTTCTCTGTTTCTTGAAATCATTGGGAAAAAGGGACTACTTAACGTATCTGAAGAAGTTTTAACAAAGGCAAATGAAAAAGTGCGGGGGATCATGGTAAAAGTTAAATCCTGAATCCGTAGTACTTAGACACACACTTATAAAAAAGGAGGATAACTTAATTTGAGTTCTAATACAATTTCCACTCTCACCGCTAAAATGGATTCCATTCCCACATTGCCAACCGTGGCGTTCAGGGTTCTGGAAATTACTGCCGACAAGGACAGTTCGGCAAATGATCTTATGAATGTTATCAATCCTGACGTATCCCTTACCACAAAGATACTTAAAATAGCCAATTCACCATTTTATGGACTTTCAAGGAATGTAGACTCACTGCAACA
This sequence comes from Candidatus Scalinduaceae bacterium, assembly GCA_046759445.1. Lineage (GTDB taxonomy): Bacteria > Planctomycetota > Brocadiia > Brocadiales > Scalinduaceae > Scalindua_A. The sequence continues at coordinate 1,398 of JBHICG010000038.1, read as the reverse complement.
CGCTATAATGGTTTTGGGTTTTAAGGAGGTGAGAAACCTGGTTATATCCACAGTCGTATTTGATAGTTTTAAGAATATTGAAAAAAATGCAAAATTTGATATCGGGAAATTCTGGAAACATTCATTTGTTTGTGGTCTTGCAGCAAAGATTATTGCGACCGATTTGAAAAATGCAAGTAATGAATTCTTTGTGGCTGGTCTCATTCATGATATAGGGAAACTGGTCATATACATTGCCTTGCCAATAGAATTTTTTAAGTTGATTGAAATTGTAAGCCCTTTGAAACTAAAATTCATGGCCTTTGAGGTGGAGAAAAACATCTTTGGAATAACCCATGATGAAGTTGGATTGAGACTTCTGAAAAAGTGGATGTTTCCTGAAAATCTACTAACGGCTGTTGGTTTTCATCATCGCCCACAGGAAACAGACAAAAAATCTCTTTTACCACTAGTTACACACATTGCTGATATGTTTGCACATATATACAAGATACAAGCTGAAGATGAAGAGGATAATCCCTTTAAGGCCGAATCTCTTTACCCTGATATTATCAAGCTGGCTAAATCGTATGGAATTGAATGGAATGAGTCTAACCTTAACAGGTTTCAACAGGTTCTTGCTGAAAATGTGGAAAAGGAGACTGATGCCTTAAGTCTGTTCTTTTAGTAAAAAATGCGCCCCCTTGCTATCTTAAAAAAGGGCGCCATGTAGAGTAAGTAATTGGAATCTTATTTTACTATTCCTTCCCCTTTTCACCTATTTGAGCTTCATTAGACCAACTCTTAACTAATAATTCACAATATCATACATAGTGCAAAAAATTAATTTAGGTTGACAATCTGTAATCATTGTTGTTTAATAATATTTATTAAATAAATACTTTAATAAAGAAACAAGTTTAACCAATAAGCACAAATTTTTAAGAAAGGACGTAAATCTATGCATTTTTATTTTAGACTTATATTATGTTTCACATTTTATTTGCTCATTATATCTACTAAGTTTTCCTTTGCAAGTGATCCCAGTGAATGGTCTCCCACATGGAAACTACCTCCAGGAAAGAAGCCGGAAAATATCGTAAACGAAGCTATAACGGTACCAGGCGATGTAGAAAAAAGCCAGTTTTTCAGCCCTATCTCTTGTGGCGCCTGTCATCCTGAAATCTTCAAAATGTGGAGTGGCTCCACCCATGCCAATGCATGGAGAAACCCTCTCTTCCAGGCCCTTTATAATTTAGGTAAAAAGACTGCCAAAGGGGAATGGCAAAAGCGTAACGTAGAATCATGTGTACGCTGCCACCATCCTATTGGCCACAGTTCGGGTGAAAAGGATCTTCCCCTGGACGACGAAAAGGGAGGCGTCATCTGTGATTTTTGCCATTCTGTCAGGGCAACGAC
>JBHICG010000037.1:0-32362 GCA_046759445.1 Candidatus Scalinduaceae bacterium | reverse complement strand
AACCGAGAATCACCAGATGTTGAACTAACGGCAGTCAACCGGATAAGCCTATTTTCTTTTTTTCTGTAGATTCCTTTGGATTCCGATTGATTACGCTGTAATTGACTACAATTTGACTACAGTACGAAATGTCATAATATCATGCTTTTTTCATTTTAACTTAAAAAAACTTAGATAGCTATGTGTTTTTTTCATAGAGGAGGTATTTGAATGAAGAGATTAACGCCTATAAAAGCAATTCGGGCAAAATGTAAAGATTGCTGTGCAAACCAACTTGCCAAAATTCGCAAATGCCAAATTACTGACTGCCCATTACATCCTTACCGAATGGGCAAAAGACCAAAAGAAGAATCTGAACAGATTGAAGCAAAAGCAACAAGATAAATGTGTTCAAAGGGAAATAGGTTAGCTACCGAAAAGCGGGTGTCTTTGTCCTCGCCCGCTCCTTTCCCCCTTATTTAAATTAAAAACAATAGGGCATAAATAATGGAGGGCAAAAATAATGTATAACACAAGTATTTGCTACGGGGCTAATAATTATATAGATATCTTATATTTTTTATCTAATTCAGTCATTTATCCTCATATAGACCGTATGTACTTTAGCTGTAATAGTATTGTTGATAAACCAGAAGAAACATTGTTTTCTGTGTTAAAAGATAATGATTATAAATGTAAATATGATAGATGGGCAAAACGTGGAATTTATGACCGAATAAAAAGATATTGTTCTAGTGAAACGGGTATAAATGTTTCAATTCTCTACAATTGTATATCTCGCCGTCTTATGTATCCATGTATGGGAATAATCATTTATAAGCCTGATATAAAGACTGTTGATTGGTTTGATGCTATTTGTAACTCGTTTGGTTTTTTAACTACATTATCTCATGTTGAATTGACTATAGATATTTCTCCATATGAGTACGGATTGCAGGAGTTTTTCTGGAGGCATTTGTTTTTAAAGTTTCATAGGGGAAACAGTTGTTTTGTTGATAATGAATTTGGTTCTTTTTATATCGGACATAAGAGGAAAAACAGTAAGTCAATAATTTTGTATTCTAAGAAAATTGATAATAATAATGTTTTAAGACTGGAATTTAGACTTAATAGAACGTATATCAGAAAACTAGATTTAGAATTAGATTGTTTTGAGAAAATCAACGATATTAATTTACCAGACTTAATTTCATTTAAAGAAATTAATAGAGATAAACTCTTAAAACATTTGATGTGGAAAAATAAATCAAGACTATCAGCGTATGATGAAGACGACAAGGATTTATTGATTGGTCAATTGAGAGATTTTCCAAGTGTCTATGGTGGTGTTGCGAATGAAATTTTTTATATGAAGAGAATCCCTTATATAAACAATTGCCAAAGGTTTCCTGAAGATATGTCAGAGGCAAACAACGCTTTTTTTGAAAGGTTAAAGGGTGTTAAGTTTATATGAAAAGAGGTTTTTACAATCCGTAAACATATTAAGAAATCTTAAGGTTTTTCAATACATTTAAAAAGGTATTTAGCATTTGAGAAAAAGGTCTATTATTGATTTAGGTAAAAATTAGGAGGAGAAATTACATGGGCAGATGGTCATATTCAGATAGAATTACAGTTGAAGAATGCAAGTCAATAAATACGTTCTGGCTTAATCAACACAATTTCTTTAATGGTGGCATTCAAATTGGCAGTGTGATTTGGAGTAGAGGGGGAGAGAAACGAGGAAGTATCGGTTTGCAAGTATCAACCATTAAAGGTGATGAACACGTCAGATTCCAATATACACAGACAGATAGATTTTCAGGTCAGAAGACAGAGTTAGATTATAAGGTAAGACTTGTATTTACTCCTTGCAATTATGGTGGGCATAGGTGGTGGTTTCTTTGTCCTCTTGTGGTAAATGGAAGGATGTGTAATCGTAGAGTAGGTGTTTTATATTTGGGCGGAGACTATTTCGGATGCAGACATTGTTATGATTTAACTTATGAATGCCAAAAGGAAAGTGGTAAATTTGATAGTTTTTTTAAAAGTATGGGGCTTGATCCAAAGGAAGCAAGAAGAGCACTTAAAGGAAGTTATTAAAATGATGACACAAAAACCCCGATTTTTAGTCTGCAATATATGGGTGAGATATTACTATTATGACTGAATATGATTCTTTGGGAGTGGGGTATAGGAATTGAAAAATGATAGGTATTTTAATAGCGCACGCATAAGCTAAAAAAGTAAGGCAAAATTAATTACTAATTTTATGCAATATACTTTCAAGACAATAAACGGTTAAATCTGTTTCTGAACAAAGGCTTCCCAAATCACACATTTTGCAAAGTTCTTCAATATCTTTACGACCTAAATCTAAAGTGTTTTTTTCTTCATGAAGTTGATATAGTAGTTTCAAATACTTGCCCTCTGCTATTCTTGGTACATCATAACGTCTATCTAATTTAAACCACTCATAAACACCTTTATCACCTTTTGATGAATTACAATTTTTACATGCCATTATTACGTTATCAGGTATATCAAATCCACCTTTACTTTTTGGTATCAAGTGGTCATAGGAAAGGTTATCCATAGAACCACAGTAAATACATTCATTAGGGCTTTCACGTTCTTTTATGTATTCCCTAATTGATCCAGACCAGTTTATTTCACCAGTCCGTAGTTTCTTAAATCTATCCATAACAAAAGCGTATTTCTTTTTGCCTGCACCTGCTGATTCAGATATTATTTTAGAATATTGCCAATAAATCAAGTCTCGGATTGTCTTCACGGCTTTTGGTGGCATATTATTATCCCTATTTTATCTTATCTCTTTTTTCTTGACTTCAATAATATGTAGATTTATTATCAAATTTCATACCATTCTACCAGCATAAAGACTATACCACATCTTGTGATGTGGAGAAGTTATATTAAATTAGGTTTGTGTTTACGTTGATGCTGTTACATGAACTTTCTTACCATATATAGTTGTTCTCAAATCATAATATAACAATAGATTTACTTATATAAGCAATATAATGTTAAATATCTACGTTTATATTGCAAAAGTTAACAACTGGTTATGTGTTTTATAAGATTTTGTAAAATAAGTTGGTTGCTAGGAAAGTAATAATGAATAAAATTTGGGTAGTGTCCTAATTTCAATAAATTTCATATTATACGCTATATTCTAAATATTTCTTAACGATAAATATATAGATAAAATTTGATTGACTATTTAAAAAAAAGTGTTTTATAATGGGTACTATTATAGATGACCTTATCCGCCAGCAAAATATAGCATTTCTTTAAAAAACAAATAGGATTATAATAAGTATTAGTAAATGCTTATTCGTTTTACGATCAAATGGCCTGTAAGCAATAGCGAAAAAGAAATACGAATAGAACCAAAAGATTATAATTATTTTATGCTTTATAGACCAAATGATTTTCTTAATCTTTCAACAGCATACAAAGTATTAAACAATCCCAATCGCATTTTTTCTGGTCTTAACAGGCCTCATAGTAATAGCAGTAAGAAGTTATGTGTTGTTGGTAAACCTAAGCATTGGTATATAGGAGTAAATATAAGTGATACAGCATTATTTCCAGATGATCTTGTTTATTTAGTATTTTTAAACGAAAGAAATAGTATTTTTGAATTTGGAGCAGAGGAAGCTGACATAGAAGATCCACTAAGTCCTATAGGTTGGAAAGACCGTTTTGGAGAACGAATATGGAAAAAGAATTTATAAATCAAATAATGCAAGATGCAAAAGGGAGTGATTTTGGTTCTAAACAACACGACCTTCAAATATGGTATAACCAAGAGGGGGACTGTATTCATTTTAAGACCATGCACGTTGCCACAATACGAAAAAGAATTGACGAATATTTAACATTATATCTCTCAATTGAAGATAAAAAACCAATTGGTTTTCAACTAAAAGATATACACGCATTGTTTAATGTGTACGATATGGATTTAATGGCTGTGCAAGCAGATTACACTTCTAAGGACAAAAGGCTAGTTTCAATTACTACGCTGATGTTAAAAGCGTTTGCTAAAATACCTTCTCCTACTATAAACAGATTTTCTGGTTATAGTGATGCATTTAGGACTATACCAAAAGATGCCGATAAAGTAGAAATTCCAATAGTATAATACGTTTTATATAATTTCCTCCAATTTCCAGATACGGCCTGTAATTCCTGCTGCCACAAGCCAAACACCTCACCTGAAACATTCAGTGCATCTTATTGTTTATGTTTCTCTGGACAGCCTGTTCCACAAAATCAGATTCCTTTATACGCCTTACTTACTAAACATGGTATTTTTAATATAATATAAATTTTAATAAAAATATCCCTTTTTTTCTTTATTTATTAATAAAAATAACTTATAATTCCTTAAAAATATTGCATGTCTTTTCTTTAGAAAAAGGGGTATAGCTATGGCACGAAAACCAGAGAAAGATAAGGATATTGATATAAAAGTTTTGGAAGAGAAAGTATATGGGAATCAAAAACAAACAAATATTCAGCTAAAGGCATTGGAAAAATTGGTTACTTCAAAAAAAGAGTCAGATAGCTCACAAAAGAGAATGATAATTACAGCTATAGGTTTAGCCATAGCTCTGCTTTCATTTATTGGTTATGAAAATATTAAAAAAACTATTATAGAAACTGTTCAAGAAAAAGTTAAAGAAACTGCAAAGAGTGTAATTGAGCCATTAGCCAAAGAAGTAATTGAGAATTTAACAAATGAGTTAGAAGAAGAAGGAAAAAAAGGGATAGCTGATGTGCTTAAAAATTTAAAGGAAGAACAACAAGTAATTAATGAGGCTGCAAAGGAAAAAGATGTTATTAAAGATAAAGAAGTTATTAAAGAGAAAGGTGTTCCCATTATTCCAGAAGAAACTCGTTTGAACTAGACTAAATTTAAAGATTTACTTCCTCAAACAAAGATTAAGAAGCAATACTCCTTTGATGACTGGTATTATAAAGGAGCTGAAGAATTTATTAATGGGAAATATGTAGATGCAATTGACTCTTTTACAAATGCATTAGAAGAAGCACCAGATGATACTAGTGCTGCTTCTGTTTATAACTATAGAGGGTCTGCTTATGGAAGGATCAATAGTAATGAGGAAGCAATTGAAGACTATAATAACTCGATTAACTTAAAACGAGATAACCCTCTCCCTTATAAGAATAAAGGGAATATTTATTATAGGCGTAAAGAGTTTGAAAGGGCATTTGAAAACTTTATTAAAGCGATCAAATTGTATATTAATAAAGATGATTTTGAAAGAGCAGTACCTAATATTATATTTGTGAATAAATTGTTTGACAAAACAGTTGATATTAAACCTGAGACAAAGAAATCTATTGAGAAAAAGATAAATCAACTTTGGAAGGAAGTCAGAGCTATGTAGTAAGAAAAGGAATAATCTAGAAAGGAGATTACAAAATGAAATCTGATTATAAAATTACAAGAGACAAATTTATGGATGATAAAGAAAGAGATAAGTTGATAAGGTTTTGTAAAGAAAAAGCAGAACTTGATTTAATGAAAGGGCGTATAACATGGGTTGTAAGGAACATGCTAGTTAATCTTGTCTTGTATTCAGGTCTTAGAGTAAGTGAGATTGCAAAGTTAAAGATAAAAGACTTGCATCTCAATAAAGTAGATGACCCTTATCTGTTTGTTAGAAATGGTAAAAGGGACAAGGATAGAGATGTGTATTTAGACAAAAGATTGGTTAAGGAACTGAAAAAGTATATCGCTTATAAAAAGAAGACCTTAAAAGAATCCGTAGAACCTGAAGCTCCTTTCCTTGCTGGTAGAGGCGGGAAACATTCGACCGCTACTGCATTGCAGATTAGCTTTAAAAAAGCAATAGAAGACTCAGGGTTAAATCCTAGATACTCGATACATAGTGCTAGGCATACTTACGGTACGCACCTTTATCATACGACAAAGAATCTAAGGTTTGTTCAGAAACAATTAGGGCATAGCAATATCACAATGACAAGCCTGTATGCAGACATATTGCCCAGTGAGAACGGTAAACTGGCAAATCTGATTAGGAATAATTGAATTGATATATCTTGTAAACAAAAAGATTAGTTTAATATCTGCCTATACAGAGGAGGTCGTTACGGATGCGGTACAGGGCGACCCGATGAAAAAAAGCTATGATTCAAGATACAGGGTATATTCGCAGAGCTGGACAAGGCACAAATCGTAAGGAAATTGATAAAGGGAAGGGAGAGGTAAGTATGCTGTCTCAGATGAAAAATAAATATTATATTTACATTGGAATAATGATTGGATTTTTAATTGCTTTTATTGATACGTGTGTTATTGCCAAAGAAAATGAGAAAAATGTTGTTTCTCCTAAAGAGAAGGCAATAGAGTTGGCAAAAAAGGTTGTTTTAGATTCTGGAATTTTAGCTTCTGGAAAAGGTTGGGTTTTAACTACAGAAAAATTTATAGAGGTTCGCTCAAAAGATTCCAACGGAGATTTTTTTCCTATAGGTTGGAGAGCAGTAGATGTGAGTGAAGGAATATATGCAGTTACCTTTCGATACAGAGCTACAGGTAAAAGCAAGGTTTTTTTATTTCATGTAATTCCTAAAGATGATATTGCTCAGTATATAGATATGAGCGAGGAGGGGAATGCGTATAGTAAATATCTGAAAAACATTAAAACTATAACAACTTATACTAGCAAAAAACTAATTGATAAATTTGAAGAGCTTTTTTTGGGTGATAGAGGTTTAAAAGAGAAGGAAAATGAGTAAAAAGGAGATATTATGACTGATTTACCATGGGAAGATAATTTAGTAGAGCGAAAAGTTAATCCAAGTAAGAAAGATATGACAAGGACTATTGTTGCATTTGCTAATTCTGTGAAACAGGGTCATACAGCAAAATTTTATATAGGTGAAAGGGATGATGGTACTACCGAAGGAGTCGTTAATCCTGAAACAACACAGATAACAGTACAAGAGGTTTGCGATAAAATTTACCCACCTATTACTAATACCTGTAAGTCTAAAGTTTATGAAAAAGATGGAAAGCCTTGTGTATGTGTAGAGATTGAATATGATGGAGATACTCCTCATTTTGCTGGTAAAGCTTTTGTCAGACGAGGGTCACAAACGATAAAAGCATCGGAAGAAGTTTTTCAAAAATTAATTGAGCTTAGACTAGGTAAAGTCAGAGAATTAGCAAAATGGATTGGTAAAGGAATTACAATTGCACCTGACCAACAGGCTTTAGTTTCCACAAGTACCATGAATCGATGCCTTTATGTAAGGAGCAGATTTAAGTCAACTTTGCTTTCAGTCAATAACTTTTGGACAACATTTCTTGACGAAAATGGAAAGAACATGTCAATGCCTCTTGAGAAAATTATTTTAAACTGGGATGATGAAGGAAATTGTTTAAAGTTACTTATTAAACCATAACACAAAGTTGAAGCGGTCAGCACAGAATGCAACGGCTAACATGATTATGATTGATTGAAAGCCAGAAAGCTCCATGTGTCTAGGGGGGAGTCTTGTAAACTTTATCAAATCAAGGGGGTTGGAATCACAATGACGAACATTTATACGGACATATTAAATGAATTAAGGAGATATTATTATGGCTACGTGTAAATATTGTAGAAAATCTGGTTAGTTTTTAAGGTTAACTAGTGATGGTTTATGTGAAAGCTGCGATAGAATTTTAGTTCCACAAGTTAGACGGGCAGTCCAGCTCAAGTATTCATGCATGGTGTGTCTGGCCTGATATTAAAAACAAAAAACTGACTACCTATCTTTTTATCATAAAGGAAGGTCATGAGAAGAAGCAATAAGGTTTTTGTTTTGTGTTTTATTTCCATTTTTTGGTTAATGGGTTGTACAAGTTTCACACCCTATAGATCAAATTATCTTGGAACTGATCAGGTTTTTAATAAGAATTACGAGCTAACCGTAAGAAAAACAATGTATGTTGGTGAACCAATGATCAAAGTTAAGAATTACTATTTATCAAAATTTAGCGCAAAAACTGTCTCTCCAAATGTTGATGTTACAATCAAATATAGTCTAAGCAGAATCACTTTTTATGCTCAGGAACAATATGAAATTGTAGGGGAAACTATGGTAAATAAGAAAATATTTTACCTTATAAAAATTGTTTCTGACGATCCTGCTAGCTCCTTATTATTAATATCTGAAAATGGTGAGGTAGACGGAAGTTCGATTTTTCGTAATATTGGAATCTATCAAAAAAACTGGTTTAAATTTAAAGTAAATCCTCCAGATGCTAAATTTATTAAGAAGGATATTACAAAGGTTGATTCTCAACAAGGTTATAAGAATTATGAGTTGATTTACACAGGCAAAGATGAAAAATCATTACATATAACATATAGAGAATACTCTCCAGATAATTTAGCCAGAACCGCATTCTTTCAGGATTTAATATATCCTTCTGATTCAAAAGTAATACGGTTTAAAGACTATAAAATTTTAGTTCATGATGCTACAAGTGAGAGTATTACATTTACAGTAGTTGAAGAAGGTTTAAACAGATGAATACAAATTTAAGTTTAAAATAGGGATTAACATCTCTACACTTCTCCTTTTTCATTGTCTAATCACAAATTGGGACTAGGGCAAGCTATCCAAAAGCTGGCAATCTCTACCAGTTGTCCCAATTCTCACTTATAGAGAGCTACGAAAGAGAGGTGGCAGCATGATTAAGAAAAAGCAAAGTAAAACCTTAAAGAAGTTTTCAAAAAAATCCACTACCGTTAAGCAAGAAAAAAAATCCTTTCCAGTAATCTTTGATTTTATTAGTAGTGCAACACCCCAGGAAATTAATAATTTATTTACATTTGATAAAACACTTGTTATTGATTCACTTAAAGATTCAGCTTATAAAGTTCCTCGGTTTAGCAAAATAGTTATGTTAACTGAAGCATCTAAGAAGTTACAGGAAGAAGAAATTCTCATGAGTGGTATTAAGGGAGAAGTTAATGTCGGTACTATAAGAGGCAATGATAAACCAATCTTTTTTTATCATAAGACGGATATACAGAAATTCTTGGCTAAAAGTGATAACGTTTTAAGTAGCAAACATATAAAACTTGCATTTAAAGAATGCTATGAACCCGAGATTGGTTATTATCTTTTTCCTGTCTCACCGTATATAGAAAAACACCCTTATGACGTTTCAATCCGCACATTATGTATTACCGAATCAGATTTTAAAAAATTGAAGCGTTTGAAAAGACAACTAAAGAGTGTAGATAGAAAGAAAAAAATATCTGATATAGAAATGAAAAAGATTTTTATTTCTGTAAAAAAAGAATGCCAGCCAAAAACATTTGGATATCCAAAATATTTTAAGGAAGTAGAGAATGTATGTTTATCCCAATACAAATTCAGTTACACACCTAAAACTATTAAGAAAAAATATTATGAAATATTTACAAAATGTTAGTTACTTTTAAACTAAAGTAATAAAATAATTTTTTAGGTTGAAGCTTTGTTTCATACCTGTAATTTGTAGTATTAGCCTGTTTAAACAAAAACCAGTTACCTTTTAGTGAAAAGTAACTAATGGTAACAACAATTAGATTTTAAATAAATTAATATATATATTAAGGCCATGTGATTAATTTTGCATGGTCTTTTTTTATGGAGAATTGAAATGGATTTGAAGCAAAGTTGCAACGTTTTCCTGACTGGTAAGCAGTATAAAGGGATTAAAGAACTAAGTTATAGATTGAATATCCCATATTCAGAGTTAGTACGTGAAGGTGTTAATATCATATTAAGAAAATATAGAAATAAGCAGGATAGTAAATAGGATTAAATAAAAATGTAATAAAATGAATATCTAAAATTGTTATTAACGGAATGCTTAAGGGAGACAATGTTGGATAAACGATATGTAGGCATTAAAGAAATTTCAGAGTATACATCTTTACCTGAGAAAACACTATATGAGTGGGCTAGTCAAGGGAAGATACCATCTATCAAATTTGGGCGCAGAGTGCTCTTTGACCTTCATGATATAAATAATGTAATGGCTAGTTCAAAACGTCCATACCTTCAACATGAGAATAACGCTAACAAAATTGTTGTAGATTTCCACAATGGTACTATATAATACATCTGATAGCGGTTATACAGGCACTATCAGGCTTCGGGAAAGGAGGTAAATATGTATAAACGAGGCCGTGTCTGGTGGACGTGTATTAGATATAAAGGAAAAAAGGCTGAAAGGAGTTTGGGAACTACTGATAAGAAACTTGCACAAGCTATAGAGGCGAAGATCAGGACTGAGATTGTTGAAGGGAGTTATTTTGAGAAACCTATCGGTAATAATAAGACTCTTAAAGATATGATGGAGAAATTTATGAAGGAGCATTCTCCAACAGTATCTGAGAATATGAGAAAGAGCTATACAACATCTTTAAAACATCTTATTCCTTTCTTTGGGAAATCGAATTTATCGTCTATATCTCCAAAAATGGTTTCACGCTATAAGATGTTGAGAAGAAATGATGGTGTGAAACCAGCCACAATAAACCGTGAGTTGTCAATGCTTTCAGCAGCTTTTAATGTTGCTATTAAGGAATGGGAATGGCTCAAATACAATCCTGTCTCAAAAGTGTCAAAGGAAAAGGAGAAAAATAAGAGAGATAGATGGCTTAATGGAGATGAAGAAAGACGGCTCATTGAAAATAGTCCTGAGTGGCTTAGTGAAATAATAATCTTTAGCCTAAACACAGGTTTAAGGCAGGGAGAATTAATTTCGCTAGAATGGTCAAAAGTCAATATTATCAGAAAAACTATTCTTATCACCGATACTAAAAATGGTGAACATAGAACCGTTCCACTTAATAAGTACGCTTTAAATGTGCTCGAACAAAGGTCAAAGGTAGGGAATATAAAGAATGATTATGTGTTTCTAAACAGAGATGGTAGAAAAGTTAATCCCAATAGTTTAGGAGATTCTTTTCGCAAGTCATTAGAGAAGGCAAAAATCACTAACTTCAGATTCCATGACCTGAGACATTGTTTTGCGACTCGCTTGGCTCAAGGAGGAATTGATATCTATAAAATATCAAAATTGTTAGGACACAAAGATATCAAGATGACTCAGCGTTACTCCCATCATTGTCCAGAAAGCTTAAGAGATGGAGTAGAGGTGTTAGAGTTTGACTACAATTTGACTACAGTTAAAGAAAATGAAATTTGAATATTGTTGTAAGTGATTAATTATCATTATGATAGAGAAGCGTTTATCCTTATATGTGCGTGTATGTCTATCATCTTGAATTCCCTTATTTATTGAATCATAAATCTATTGCTGGTTCAGTCTTGTAGACTGAACCAGCAATAAGTGAATACAATTCGAGTTATTGTCAAATTATAATATAAAAAACGGAATACTGGACTCAAAGTTTAACTTTTAATGATATACGATAGTTGTTCTCAATTCAATAAACAAGTGCAATACATGAATTAAAAACTTTTAATGGATATATTTTTCATCTAGAATCCTTAATTAAAAGCGACTTAACTTTTGAACCATTTAAATAACAACTGCCTCAAAAATTATTATGTTTTTTATTATTGATTAAGAAGAAAGGATTATTTAAAATCAATGATACTTATAATTAAATATTTTTAAATAAAAAAATAACAATGGGGAAAATTGTAATTAATGAATATAGATGTAAAGGGTGTGAGCTTTGCGTTAAGGCATGTCCTTATGAGCTTATAAAGATGTCAGAAGATGTAAATCATTTAGGTTATCATGTTGCACAATATGTAAATGGTAACAAATGTACTGCATGTAAATTTTGCGGTTTAATGTGTCCAGATTTTGCTATAGATGTTTACAAATAACTTTAGCCACAACCAATTCTCCTAAACACTAGTACATATCTTCAGATATAAACCTCGTAAGATATTATGTTATAGACAGTATTATGTACATATTCAGGTATTATCTATAACTGAAATCAGAGAAAGATGGATTTATCTAACGGGGCAAAAAAAATCCATTTATTACTGCACCTTTTTGGGTATCAACAGAGACCATTTTAATTCTCTTTTAATTTTATAATGTTTCTTTTGGTTCAGTTGTATGGGAATATGTAGTGTAAACCTGCTATTTTAGTACAATTACTTATGAGGAGTTAGAATATGATAAAAATAACTTTTCTTGGACATTCAGCCATATGCGTCAAAGGGGCTAAGACTATTTATGTAGATCCATTCTTAAGTGAAAATCCAACTGCAGGGATATCTATAGATCAGATAGATGTTGCAGATATCGTTATTGTTACCCATAATCATGCTGATCATATTGGTGATGCTTATGAGATTTGTAAGAATACAGGAGCTGTTTTAGTTGGGATTCATGAGATAGCCGTTGACGCTGAAAACTCTGGCATTCAATCGGAAGGAATGAACATAGGTGGCACAATAAATATGGAGGATGTAACCATAAATATGGTTAATGCGAACCATTCCAGCCTAAATGGTCATGCTGCAGGAGTGGTTATAGAGACGGAAGGTGTAACAATTTACCATTCTGGTGATACAGGTCTTTTCGGTGATATGCACATAATCGGTGAATTCTTTAATATAGATCTCGCCTTTTTACCAATAGGTGATCGCTATACAATGGGGATAAGATCAGCCGTTAAGGCGGTAGAATATCTTAAACCCAAAAGGGTCATCCCAATGCATTATAGTACATTTCCAATAATTAAAGCCGATCCATGTAAGTTTAAAGATCTTGTAGGGGGTCTGGCTGAAGTACTGATATTAAGCCCAGGGGAAAGCATGGAATTATGAAATTGCAGGATAATGCTATCGTTGATAAATTATTCCTTTTATAAATACGATAGATTGTGAAGTAAAGTATTTTTTAATTAGTTTCTGTTGCGGAATTGCCAATGACATTTTTAGGCATTTAAGCTTTCTGCAACAGATACTAATTAAAAACTTGATAAGCATTGGGCGTATTGTTAGTATTAAAAATCATTTTATATTTCGTTGAATATGTGGTTATTTTTAACTCGCTCATAGATATAGAGTTTTTATTTCAAGATAACAATTTTTTAGGGTGATTTGAATGTTTCAGTCTACAACCATTTTATCGGTAAGGCATAAGGGAAATATAGCCATAGGCGGTGATGGTCAGGTAACTATGAGCTCGGTTATTGTAAAAAAAGAGGCTTGTAAAATACGTAAATTATATCATGAAAATGTTATTGTGGGTTTTGCTGGGTCGGCTGCAGATTCCTTTGCTCTTTTAGAAAGATTCGAGGCCAAATTGGAGGAATTTCAAGGCAATGTGCTAAGAAGTGCGCATGAACTTGCTAAAGACTGGCGTACAGATAAGGTTTTAAGACGGTTAGAATCATTATTGACGGTTGTTGATAAGGATTATTCACTTCTTATTTCTGGTAATGGTGAGATAATTGAGCCTGATGACGGTATAATTGGAATAGGTTCTGGAGGCCAGTATGCAACAGCTGCGGCAAGGGCTCTTGTAAAATATTCCAACCTTAACGCAAGGCAGATAGTGGAAGAGGCTTTAAAGATAACTGCAGAGATATGTGTATATACGAATGCAAACATACATGTGGAGGAAATCAAGTGAAAGAATTGACACCCCGAGAAATTGTTAAGGAATTGGATAAATATATAATTGGTCAAAAGGATGCCAAAAGAGCAGTTGCAATTGCAATAAGAAACCGATGGAGAAGATTACAGCTATCTGACGAACTAAGGGAAGAGGTTACGCCTAAAAATATTATAATGATAGGTCCCACAGGTGTAGGGAAGACTGAAATAGCGCGGAGAATAGCAAATTTAGTGGAAGCACCTTTTATAAAAGTTGAGGCTTCCAAATATACGGAAGTGGGTTATCATGGACGTGATGTGGAGTCGATGATAAGAGATATCGTTGAGGTGGCCGTTAATATGGTTAGAACGGAGCAGATGGAGAAGGTTAGCAAGAAGGCTGAAATAAATGCCGAAGAAAGATTGCTGGATTTACTTCTACCATTGCCTGAAGAGAAAGAAAATACTGAAGAGCAAACTGAGATTGTAGAAAAACAAGAAACAACACGCGAAAAATTCAGGAATAAGCTGAGACAAGGTAAACTTGAAGACCGTATGGTGGAGATAAAAGTTCAGGAAAAACCAGTGGTTATGCAGGGCATCGTTGCTGGAATCGAGGAGATAGGCATAGATTTTCAGAACGTTATTGAAAAGATGATTCCACAGCGGGCACAAGTGAAAAAAATAACAATAAGTGAAGCAAGACAGATTCTTAAGCAAGAGGAAGCTGAAAAGTTGATTGATAAGGACAAAGTTATCATGAAGGCATTGTATTGTGCGGAGAATACAGGGATAATTTTTATAGATGAGTTGGATAAAGTCGCAAGCCGTGAATCTGGACGCGGCCCAGATATATCACGTGAGGGAGTACAAAGAGATATATTGCCTATAGTGGAAGGTTCTACCGTTGTTACAAGGTATGGCATGGTCAAGACCGATAGAATTCTTTTTATTGCTGCTGGCGCATTTCATGTTTCAAAACCTTCAGATTTAATACCAGAGCTTCAGGGGAGATTTCCCATTAGAGTAGAACTAAAGGATTTGGGTAAGGAAGAATTTGTCAGAATTCTAACAGAACCCAAGAATGCTCTTGTAAAACAATATACCGAATTACTCAATACTGAAGGAGTAAAACTTAGATTTTTAAAAGATGCAATTGATGAAATAACTGATATGGCTGTTAAGATAAACAGAAGGGGGCAGAGCATTGGGGCGAGAAGATTGCATACGGTTATGGAAAAATTGTTGGAAGATGATTCATTTGATGCTCCTGAATTAAAAGGTAAAGAAGTTGTGGTTGATGCAGAATATGTGCAAGAAAAGTTGAAAGATATAATAAAAGATGAGGATTTAAGCAAATATATTCTTTAAATTAAGATTTGTTGATAATCTGAACTTGGAAGTAGGTCTATGAGGAAAGTGTTGGTTTTAATAAGATTGAGGGTATTAAAAAGAAGGAGTAACCACAGAAAGGATAATCCTTTCTTCTTTTCTTCTTTCAATTGAAATAGTTGAGTGACAATTATTGCATGTCCATAAATCTAGGCTCTTTCTAATCGGTTTGTTAAATGTCTGAATGCCTTCGTAGTTGAAGTCTTGAAAATCACAATTTGGGCATTTTGTTGTATCTTGCAATTTACTACTCCTATAATTTCATAAATGTAAAAAAGCATTCATTACATTCATTAAATTGAGCAAGTCTTGTTCCAAACTAACTTATTGAATCTTCAATATTCCATAACACGTTAATATAATGACAGTTATAAATTAGAGAATTGTTTAGTGATTTATATCTATTTTTTTGTTTTTTGTTGAAATTTTCAACTAATAGTTGATTAATTTGATATAAATTCAAAGGTTTTTTAAAGACGTGAAAGATCGCTTTTTGGTGGCTTTTATGTAATAGAACAATTGAGATTAAGGGGAAGACTACCTTTTTCTTGATCTTTGTATGTTTTTCTAAAACCTCTCTATGCCCTTTTTGTGCAATTTCTTTGCGTTTCTTAAGATGATCCAAATAATATCTTACCAGCCCCTTTACATCTCTTGTATCTTTAAAACAAAATAGTGTCCCATATAATTCATCACAATCTTTGATGCATTATATATCTTTACCCATTCGGATGGGATTAGATGACCTCACCGAATATGCTTTTTTAAGGGAGAATTAATATTGAGTTTCTCCCATCCAGGACCCCAGATGCCCAAATTAAATTCTGTAAGCGTTTCAAATAGTTCAACTCTTTCAGGATACATTGATCCAAGAACTGTACCTTTTCCCTTATTCTGCCGGGAATAATGAAACTTCTATAATCATATGTTTCTAGTTCATGTCCCTGTTTTAATATGGCTCTTTCAATGTACTCGGTAATGGTGATGAAATTAGGGTTATGGTAGCCAGAGAATAATATCTTCATAATTACCTTAATCCTTTTATTTTAAGATTGAGGTATTACTAGATTGTATATGTCTTAAATTGAATATTTTTTGAAGCCGTAACAACTTTAATTTTATTCTCTAACTGGAAAACTTCGATAGGTAAGTTGTGTGATAGAAAGAGGAGTGGGCTTGCCGTAAAACCATAAGCGCCTGAATTAAAAATACCAATGTAATCACCAATCCTTAATTCCGGCAATAAGATTTCAGTAGCAAGCCTGTCAATGGGTGTGCATAAGGGGCCAACTACATTTACCTTTTCCTGCTTTTTTATATTGCGCATTTCTAATGGACACATAACATAATTTTTTCTCAAGACTTGGCCAAAATTTCCAGAAGCAGCAAGATGATGATTCATTCCGCCATTGAGTATGATGAATTTTTTCCCTTTTGAGACCTTTATGTCAGTAATTTTTGCTATGTAGATTCCACATTGAGCCACTAAAAATCTACCCAATTCTAAAATAAACCTGGTATTTTTAAGACTGTGTGAGGTTTTTTGTATTAATGATAAGATGTCTTTTATGGCATTGCATACTTCCTGAATGTTTAATTCCTCATCTCCCTCATAGTAAGGAACACCAAAACCGCCTCCTAAATTTATGAATTTTAACTCTATGCTTTCTTTTTGAGATATCCTTTCTGCCATTTTAATTGTTTCTGAAATGTTATTTATAATGGCCTTTGAATCCAGACACTGTGTTCCGTTGAAAACGTGGATTCCTATGAAATTAAGTAAATCGTGTTTTCCGATAGTCTTGATTATTTCTGGCGCCATTTCTTCATCAACTCCAAATTGTGATGGCAACCCTCCCATTTTAAGTGAGAATTTCTGGGGTTTCTTGGTTGGATTAATTCGTAACATGATATTTACTATCGTTGATGTAGATTTAACAATATCCATAATCTTTTCAATTTCTCTCTGAGATTCTACACTTATTGCAAAAACATTATTCCGAATAACCTCGGAAAGTTCTTTTTCATTTTTCCCAGGTCCAGAAAAACTTATATTCTGTGGAGAAATCCCCACACTTAAACATCTTGAAAATTCTCCTCCCGAAGATATGTCAAAACCTGAATTAAAACCTTTTAAAAGGGCAAGGATTTCTGGGTTAGGGTTCGCCTTTACGGCGTAAAAAATTCCCATGTTCTCTGGTAAAAGCGATTTGAGCAGTCTATATTTTTCTTCAATATCTTTGGCAAAATAAAGATAGAATGGGCTTTCAACCTTATGAGCAATGGCTAAAAGGTCGTGTCCACACATTTCCAAATGACCGAGCTTGTTTATTTGTTTAACTGACATAAATGCGAGCTTCTTTTTTCAGGGAAGATTTATCTATTTTACCATTAGGCGAAATAGGGATAGATTCTTTAAATACGATTTCTCTGGGCATCATGTATGAAGGAATATTGTTTCGTAAAAATTGTAGTATTTCACTTTTAGAGCATTTGGCTTTCTTTTGTAAAATAACATAACACAAAATGTCTTGCTCAAGATTTTCCAGCTCAATACAAACTGCAATTACGCAACTTATCTTTTTCATTTTCAAGATGGCTTCCTCAATCTCAGTTGGACTCACCCGATAACCCATTTTTTTAATCATATCGTCCTTTCTTCCTACATAGTAAATAAATCCTTCTTCATCGTATTTGGCCAGATCTCCTGAGTAGACCACCTTTTCGGATTGTAGAGTATCCTCAGGGAGAAGTGGATTAGGTCTGAATACCTCATTTGTCCTGACAGGGTCATTCCAATATCCCATGGATATTAATGCTCCTCTATGAACGAGTTCTCCTGTTTCGCCGGGTTTGCAAGGCTTGTTTTCTTCATTTAGGATATAAACTTCTACATTTGGAATAGCTTTTCCAATAGAATCTGGTTTTGATTTGACCATAGAAGGGTCTAAAAATGTTGACCTATGGGACTCTGTCAAACCGTACATCAAGTACAATTTGGCATCAGGGAAAATTTCCATGAGTTTAAATACGTTTTGTCTGGTAAGTTTGCCCCCGGAATTAGTTATATATCTCAATTGCGGGAATTTATATTCTCTTGAGATATTTTCAACTTCAGCTATTATGTTCCAGATTACGGGTACTCCAGCAACACCAGTTATTTTTTGTTCCGCTATAACTTTTAATGTATCTTCTGGAAAGAGGAAATCGTGCAGCACTATCGTTCCTCCAACTCTTAAGCTGGTAAGTAATTGGTCTAAACCATAATCAAAACTAAAGGGTAAAATACCGAGTATAATGTCATTAACATTCATATCTAGATATTTTGAGATTATCTCAGTCCCCTCAAATAGGTTTTGATGAGTTGTCATTATTCCTTTTGGCTTACCAGTCGCACCAGACGTATATATAATTGTTGCAAGGTCTGAAGGGACACAGGCTGGTTGAATAAAATTCTCCTCAATGTTTTCAATAGCATTGCTAACATTTATTGTTTTTTCTGATGACGTGTGGGGAGAATAATCCGTTTTCTCTTCAAATAACAAAAGTTTTGAGAGGGATTTGAATTCATGTTTCTGATAATTTATATATTTAAGTTTTGTATTGTTACTTATTAGGATTTTGATTCCACAGTCATTTATAATATGTTCTACCTGGTTCTTTTTTAACACAGGATTTAACAAAACGAATATCCCTCCTGCCTTAACGATAGCAAAGATGGATATTACTTCCTCTATGGATTTAGGCAGGTAGACACTAACTTTATCTCCTCTTTTTATGCCGTATTCTATCAGTAATGCTGCGAGTTTATTTGATAAACTTTCCAGCTCTTTGTATTTTATGCATTTGGAGGATGATACAACCGCATGTTTTTCTGGAAACTTTATACTGGAATATTTAAGAATTGTCTGTGTTATCATGTTCTATAGAAATATTTTTCCTCGTCAGGAGTTTACCAATAGCATTGATAGTTTCAAAATTACTACGTGTCATGTCTTCAGTCGTGAATTCAACTTTATATGCCTGTTCCAGATGCGTAATGAGTTCTAGGACATTCATAGAATCCAATAATCCGCTTTCTAACAGAGATTCATGAAGATTAATATTAATCTTTTCTAGTGGTACATCAAGAAAAGATAGAACCTCACCCTTTAGTTTTTCAATGGATGCCATACGTTAATTTCCTTAAACAATGAACATGTCACTTTCACCTGTTGAAAAGAACCAGTTTTCTCTTTTAATTCTTTATTTTCTTTGTGTGGACTCCATTTCGTATTATATATTGAATAATATTTTCTCAAGAAATAGAGTTTTCCAATTACGGATGTATGCATGCTTTTAAGCAGCCTGAACGATGCATCCGTTTCACCCTGACTAATGACAAAACCTTCCTTATTAATAAATTCTTGGGTAAGTAAATACCCCAGTCCAATTCCCTGGTAGTGAGGGTGTACTAACAAATCAACAAGCCAACATGCATCAAACGTTCTTTCCTTAATTTTCATCCTTACAGGGAATCTACCAACCGATGCTACTATTTGATTATCCTTTTTTATTCCGTAGAACCATGGGTCTTCAGGCTTCATGTTTGGATTTAATCTATACTCGTAGTACCACCGGGATGACAGATGTTTTTCCGTAGATCTCTCGGGATATACGGCAGTATATAAAGAGAGGATGTCATTTATTCTGTCCTTATAAATTGGAATAACTGGATATTTATCCTGTAATTTTTTATGATGTTAGACATTAGAAGGGGGGCATATCTTGATCAATGAATTTGGCTTCTCGAATTTCTCCTTGAGTCTCAGATCATATTCCATTCTTGCTATAGACCAAAACTATCAAAATGCTATGAAAAATCAATAATAAATCATTTATCAAGATTAAGCGCATTATCATCTCCATTACACTGACCTTTGAAGCTGATTGAATTTTCTTATACATAAGAATCCAGGCTAATCTTCTTTGTATTTGTTTATCATAATATTTTCATTTTCAAAATATTCATTATCCTTGACATTCAAGTTTTTTTTATTATGCAAAATAATAGATTCTATAAAAATCTTTCTGAAATATAACAGTTTCAATTATTAAAGTAAATGCAGGAATACCATGAATGTTTTACATCTAAGCAAATTGAGCGTCTTGCCGATATTGTAGAAATCAAAAGAACTTTACATCGCTTGAGGCTACCTTGTTAAAGACCAAGCCTGCATGTTTGTTGGTTACCAGACGGTTGGTTGAGAAAGCCAGTGAGGGGAGAGAACAAGTTCCTGGTTATCAGGAGACGTCATCACAATGGAATGGCAACATCGAAGTGTTACGTGGCATCGAGGCCAAAACACATTTTATCCTTTGGCGATCTTACCGTCTTTTCCCACTTATGTGGTCTTTTTTGGGCTCAGTACTAGTTGTTCTAATATTTTTAGGTGTACTTGAGATTACGGATACCTCATTTAAGTCTGAACGAGAGGTAGCCCGTTACTTGGGGCTTCCAATTCTTGGATCCCTGCCCAAACTCAGCGAGTATTCCAATACCCTGGACGGTAAACACGGTTTTAGTTAATCTGTGCAAATTCTTTTATGGCAAGTTCTTTCAAACTCTTATAGTCAACTTTTCCTGAGGGAAGGATTGGAATGGCGTCAATGGGCACATAATGATCAGGTTGTGATAGATTTGGCAGACCGAGGCTGTCCAGTTTTTGGTTAAGTAATAGCTTATCCGGATGTGTTTCTACAACGAATGCTATGAGTTGCTCTCCCTTCTGAGTGTGTGGAATGTTCACAATTGCACATTTTCTTTTTTCGTGATCGGTGTTTTCATCCAGGATGTGGGCTAATTTGTCTTCGACGGGAGAGAGAGGAATCAATTCTCCACCAATCTTGGCAAATCTTTTTAAACGATCTGTAATATATAAAAATCCGTTTTTGAACTTTCCTATGTCACCGGTTATATAAAAACCATTATGAAAAGCCTGACTGGTCAATTCAGGTGATTTATAATATCCTTTCATAACATTTGGTCCTTTTATGAGTATCAAACCTTCCTCTCCTGACGGGAGCTCTTCATATGTTTCGGGGTTCACGATTTTGCATTGGACATCCGGCAAAGGTTTTCCAACGCTTCCGTGGCGGAAATCTTTTGGGGAGTTTACTGAAATACATGAGCAACTTTCCGTAACTCCATAGCCTTCAAGGATGTTTATGTTCAGTTTTTCATGGAATTTCTTTCTGACGTTTTCATGTAATTTTTCTGCACCGGCAAATGCCAGGCGAACACTTGATACTTGTTCCTTTCTCCATCTTTTCATAAAGCCTCGATAAAGTGTGCTTGTTCCCAAGAGCATAGTCACTCGATGTTTTTGGACAATCTTACCGAGTCTTTCGTAATCTGTAGGGTTTGGATGAAAAACAACTCCTATACCAAACATTAAGGGCATCCAGATACTGACGGTAAAACCAAAGACATGAAAAAATGGTAGTGTGCCTAGTATCTTATCTTCAGGAACCGGCTCAAAAACAGTACTATAGTTTTGAGTGCTTATGTAAATATTATAGTTTGTTAAAGGAACACCTTTTGGGCGGGATTCTGAACCGGATGTAAATAGTATAATGGCTGTTTTGTCTGGAGCGTCGTACTTTTTAAATTTTTGAATTAATGAACTGCTTGGCTTAATCTTACAAGATAAAAATGTAAGTATCTTTTGTATTTTTGATATCCTATCCCTTAGATCTTCTATAAAGACCATTCTGTGGTCTTCTGGTATTTCTGCCTTCTGAATGAATATTCTGGAGGTAAAAATTGTTTTAATATCACAAACATTTATTACCCAATCCTGTTCCTCTTTACCTGCAAGGAAATTCAGGCCAACTGGAATTTTACCTGCAAAAGATGTAGCAATATATGATAATGCCCCTCCTACGGAGGCAGGGAATAAAAGTGCGATATTTTCACCCTTCAGTTTGCGGACTTGTTCAGACAGGATGATACAGGCAGTGAGTGTCTGTCCATAGGTCAAGGATATTCCTGTTGAATCTTCCAATACGGTCTTATTAAAATTTTTCTTTGCGGTTGAAATAAAGCTTTTTATAATCATAGATTTTGTTTTGCGAACAAAACATTCATAAATTGGCGACTGAAAGAAACCAATTTATTTATAGTACATTCTAAAGACATTGTCAATTTGAATAATTATAAATTAGCGAACGAAGTGAGCTAATTTATCCTTTTTTGCTGCGCAAGATACTAAATTTATGTCTAGGAATTTCAATGTATTTTGGTAGGAGCCGTTTCCCGACGGCGAGTAGCATCCCACAATGTTGTGTAAGCCCCTGTCGCCAA
This sequence comes from Candidatus Scalinduaceae bacterium, assembly GCA_046759445.1. Classification (GTDB taxonomy): domain Bacteria; phylum Planctomycetota; class Brocadiia; order Brocadiales; family Scalinduaceae; genus Scalindua_A. The sequence goes on along the minus strand of JBHICG010000037.1, from coordinate 9,984 downwards.
CGGGAGTTGGCTCCTGCCTTGTAAAATTATATTAAAGCTGCCGAAGGCTTAACTTGAAATAAAGAAATGCTTCCATTATAAATAGTATTTGATAAAATAAATCCACGTTTCGTCATTAATATTTAGAAAGGAGTATGAAAAATGGCAGCTCTTAAAAATGGAGATGTACTTGAATGTAGTTTTGAAGGTGGATGTGCGATAAAGGTAAAAGTAGTTGATGTATGTGGTGAGGTTGATTGCGATATGAAATGCTGCGGTGAGCAAATGACTCTTGCCACAGGTGCAGAGGAGAAAGAGCAGGGAGACACATATGGTTGCACATTTGATGAAGGGTGCGGTATAAAGGTACAGGTTGTTGACAGGTGTGGAGAATTTGATTGTGATATGGTCTGCTGCGGGAAACAAATGACGAAGATATAAAAAGGATTGAATTTTGAAACGATGGATATAAATCTACCATAGCAAATTATACCTGTAGTGCGAGTTGCACAGTCTAAAAATGTCAATCGTTTCCCGTTTCCAGATTACACGACATAAAAAAGTGAAATGTAAAATTTGTTCGGGAAATGTATCCTTCACTATTTATTATTATTCAGTGACACTTGTAGTTGTTTCGTGTTTAACTATTGCGTTCTTTCTATTCCTTGCCCTTTCGATTAGATCTAGTTTCTTTCCATCATAATCTGTATCCGTAATAAGGCTGTCGTATCGTAGACTGTTTAGTTCATCAAGTTTTTTAGCAATGTCTATCTTGTTTTTCTTATTATTAAGATAATCTTTGTCCAGCAGATATGTATAGTTTGTATCAAAGCCCAATCTCTCTAAACATTCTTCCGAAACGGCATCAGCAGCTTTTTCAAGTTTTTCCTTAAGAAATTGAGCATCCTCATATGCGTTATAAACAAAGTCAGTTGTGTCCATTTCTATTTTTGTCCTTGCGCCAATGATGTCTCTCCATAGAACTGCTCCTTCTGATGCTGTAATCATTTTAACATCGGCTTTGAGAATAGCATATGGATCGGAAAATATCCCAGGGTCTTTTATACCATATGATATTATGTTTACTTCAAGTAAGGTATCTACTCCTAATACTGTACCTATCTTTTGATAGTCTTTGAGGTCTTTGTTTTTTTTCTCCAGTAGTTTCCAGACGACTTTATTTTTTGTGATACTTTCCTGTGGTACAACATGAAAGTAAGAACATAATTGGAATTTAGTATTGAGTTTTTCACATAGGGTCTCACCAATATTTAAGTCAAATATCATTTCGTTAAAAATTCTGGCGTCATCTTTTCTCGCAGATAGAAAGGCAATCTGCATTATAATTTGAGGTATGATCGCCGGACCCGTAGCAAGCGCGGTAATAAATTGTTCATCAGATCTAATATTTACGTGCATCTCAGGAATTTCTGCTGGATATAAGATTGCCAGGTTGTTTATGTATTTTGAGTATTCCTTTTTATATGGCGTCTGCGAAATATTTGTTGTATGACAGCCTGTGATAAAGAGTAAAGATAGTGCTAAATATATGATTTCCTTGTTAAGCATTTATTATTAACCTACTTAAAGTTTATAAATGACTTATTAAATTCCATAGGGTATGTTGAGTGTGGCTATGATGCACTCGTCTCATCACGTTTTTGATGGATGCTAAAACCACTGCTCTATATCCGTTTTATTTCGTATGACACCGGTCCAATAACTCTAGCACAACTGTTTTCAATTTATTATTGTTGTTCCTTTATTTGTTTCTAAGGGTGGTTTTGCCTCATTTGTATCTATCTTACCGAGTTCTTTTTCTATTTCTTGAAGACTTGTTAGGATGAGTTTAAGATAATCTTCATTCTGAGTTTTTTTAAGACAGTTAGCATAAAGTCTAATAGAATCTTTATAACTTTTTATACCTTTATTTATAACTCCATTATTTAGATAAGTATTACCGAGTTCATGGTATGATTTAGCTATCTGAATGGCAGTACCTATTGATTTTGGTTGATAATGTAATCCATTGTAAAGATATTTAATTGCTTCATTGTAATTTCCAACCTTTGCTTCAAAGGAGGCTTTATTATTAGTTTTTTTTAAAATCCTGTTGCCTTTGTTAGTCCAATATGTGTATGGTGAGTTTGTTAGACCTTGTGGAAGTTCTTTTGGTTTAGAAACCTTCTCCTCCCAATGATGATGAATTGGAACACTATAAATTATAATAACAGCTTCATAAGACACACCTTCTCTGACTACAGTTAGAGATGCCTCTACCTTTTTGTCCTTTATCTCGCTTGATATTATTACGTAATCGTCTAAAGACTTTATTTTTTTACCGTCTATTTCGAGGATTACGTCACCAGACTTTAACCCTGCGTCAAAACTGGGACTTCCTTTCTGGACGTCAATAACCTTCAGTCCGTCTTTTCTTTCTGACAGAATGAGTCCCGAAAAGATTGATTGCGCAAAGATGGGTGATGCAAAGTTAATCGAAGACATAGCTATCATGAAAATAAGGAAATAAAATCTCCTTGTATTGTTTTCAGATTTCATTCGTATATTCTCCAATGTTATCCCATTTTCCTATTAAACTTCCTTACTGTTATGTCTAAGATAAATAAGACCATTGCCAGCGGGATCAGATAACCTGCAAAGTCTTTTGCCTTGGTAGTCTCCTTTTCTTCTATTGTAATCTCTTCCTTCTTTGGATTATATTTACCACCCGTAATCTTGGCAATATTCTTAAGTAAGGGAATATTATTACCTTGACCTGAATATTCAAGAGGCTTTGCAACTATGCTTTCTGGAACTATTAATCCCTTTGTCTTTAAATCTATAACCTTTCCTGCCTTTATCCTTGATATTTTTGCAGTGTAAGTGCCTGGATCTATGTTCTCTAGTCCAGCAATAAATCTTTGTGGTGTAATCTGTTTTAGCGTAAGCTCATTATTGTCAATTTTAGAAGACATCAGATTAACCTTTATTTTTGTATTATCTTCAAGCTTTGTATACGATTCTATTATTAGAGAATTTTTATTATTTTCTGCTTCTACCTTTAGATCGTAATCAGTTTTTGAGATGTCCCTCATAGACCAGTGCATGATTTGAGACCAGAATTTATTGAACTGTACCCAGTTAATCCATTTTGATGACCATCTTGCATCTGCATCTGAGGTGTATATTACTACTTTGCCAAGACCATATCTCCAATTTGCCAAAATAGGGTTTGTTTTCCCCAAGATATTTGTTACAAGTGGAACTTCAGCCTTTTCCTTCGCTTCCGTTATTGTATATCCTTTGAGTGGTGGGAGCTGTTCTTTATAAATACCTTTCAATATCTGACTTTCCTGGTTGATTCTTGGATAGAAATGCGCTTCATGAAAGTCTGACTGTGATACAAATCTATCTGAATCTTGTACTACTAATCTTGGTAGTTTTATTATATCTGTTAACTGATAGAACTGTCCCTTAGTTTTGTTTGCTATATCTTTTAGTAATCTTGTATTAACAAGCCATGTTCCAAGAGCAATTGTTGAAACAGTTATATTTGCTTGTTGGAATTTCCTCATTAATGAATTATAGTAATAATAAATAGATCTGGTGTTTCCATCAGAAAGTAAAATAACATGGTTTGTCTTTGCATTATTTTGTAAAAGTTGTTCGTAAGCAGCGTTCATAGCTGGGAAAATATCTGTTCCGCCGTCTGCTCTTAACATGCTCAGGTTTCTGATAATCTCCTTTTTGACTTTTTCAGTAGACTTGAGATCAACGACTGTGTATGGCATAGTGTCAAAAGCTATGATGCCGAATTTATCATTCTCTTTTAGCTGTTTGATTAACTCAATTGAAGCCTTTTTGGCAAAAAGCATCTTCTTTCCCAGCATACTTCCAGATTTGTCGATTATTAAGATTAGAGAAAGTCTTGTACGTTTCTCTTCTTTTGGTGGAGCGTTACCAATAATCTTAACTGGCAGGATATCTTCTATTATTGTGTTTGAGTAGCCGTTTTTGGCATAAACATTGTCTCCAGCCGTCATCACAAAGCCACCGCCAAAATCTTTTACGTATTTTTTGATTAGATTCATTTGTTCATTATCCAAAAAATCTTTTGATACATTGGAGAGGATTAAGGAATCATATTTTAGATATTCTTTCAATGATTTCGGTATTTGGTCTGGGTTTTTAACATCAACGGTAATTGTTTTGTCTTCAAGCGCCTCTGGCAGAAACAGCTTTTGTCGTTTGGCGCCATTTATATATAATATTCTAGCTTTTCCTGATACGTTTACGAATGCAAATTTATTATTATTTTTCTCATCTTTGTCAGAGGCTGTATCTTCAACGTCTAAGTTTGCAATAAATTTAACAAATCCTTTTTCTTTGCTTCTGTATGGTGCCTCAAATATATTCGTACCATTCTTAAAATCGGTATCCCATTCTTTAAGTAAGTTATCTTCTTGATAGAGTTTTAATTTGCCTCTTATTGGTTTATCATTTTTATTTTCGATTATCACTTTTACTTTAAATGTTTCACCTTCTTTAGCATCTTTAGGAACATTAATATTTTTTATTAAGATTTCATTTTCTTTACGAGCGGGGGGTGATACTACAAAAATCTTGACATCGTTGTTTGCTGCCAATTTTGCTGCCTTTGAAGCGTTACCAAGGTTTTCATTTCCATCCGAAAGAAGAATGACCATTTTTGAAGAGTCTTCCGGCATAATACCAAGTGTGGCTATTATACCACTTGCCATATCGGTTCTATCAGCGTTGACGTTCATATCCGTAATCTTTTTATGGATATCTTCCAATCCTAAACTTTCTTTGAGTGTTGGAGTAATTACTTTAGATTCATTACCAAAAATTACCAGTCCTTTTTTAATCTTTTTATCCATACTCTTTTCTAAATTTTCTATATAGTTCCAAACCCATTCCTTGTTTTCATTGGTTATACTGTTGGAGGTATCTACTAAAAACACTGTGTTAATTTCGCGCTTGGATTTTTCGTCCCAGCCAAATCCTGCCAAAACAAAAACTATAAGAAGAAATACAATAGTGCGCAAGAATATTGAAAGAAGGATTCTCAAGATTGATAAACGATTATAACCCAAGACCGTCGTTATCCAGAATACTGGTAATAAATATAAAAGCTTAAGAAAGTCAGGGTTAGTAAATTGATACTCCATAGTTATTTATCAAGCAGTGCCAGCCCTCACTTTTCTATAGTAAAGTAACCATTCAAGTAAAAGGATAAATGGTACGAGCAAGAGCAGGTATTTGCCAAACTCGTTTCTTTTATTTTCTTTAGATTTGACAACTTCTTTTTCTTCAAAATTCAGCTCCTTATTGTCAATTGATTTTGGTCTGATATTGGATTCTTTTTCGTCAAAAAGATTTGCAACGAAAACACTCTCGAAATTAGCGCCCGTAATCTTATATTCTCCTATGTACTCTATTTTATTAAACACAAAGTGTTCTTCTGTGTTATCTTTAAAATTGTATTTAAATGTTTCAGCTTTAGGATTTAATATTTCTATATTACTTTTTAAGGCATAATTTGGAATGTATTGTCTTCCCGTTAATATCTTACTATTGCCTTCTATTTCATATGGGTTTAACCATTGAATTAAATTAAGAGTCATAATCAGTACTTGTAAGTTATCCGATTTAGAGAAATCGAATTCACTTAAGTCTAAGCCCAGTACTATTAACCTTTTGCCTGCATATCTGCCAGCGAAGGCAATTGGAGAATCGTTTAAATCACCTGCTATTTTTATTAAGGGTGTTGACCAGCTTGGTGGATCCATTTTGATGGCATTCATGATATTTATCTCATCAAGATTGTCCAAATGCCTCATTGTGGGATGTGTTCTATCCCAGTCTAGTATCTTGGCGTTTTTGACTAATCTTTGGTTAACAAATATCAAGTTATTAAATTTCTCGTCTTCTTCAAAATTCTTTTTTTGAGAATATGCTGTGCCTTTTGTTGGAAATATGTATAAGGAGTTTATGCCTGGATTAAAGTCAGGTATAAATTTATGAAAAATCACAACATCATAATTCTTTACATCTTCACGAGTGTAATCGGATGCTTCAATCTGGGTCAGCTTTATTCGATGTGTATTGTGTTGAATCTTGTCCAATTCACTATTTAGTTTATTGTTATTAGAAACCAATAAGATATCAATGGCCTTTATTTTGTTAATTATTGCATAGGCAGTGTTATCAACTGAAAGAAAATCGTTTGCCTTTATCTCGGCCTTTAATATACCAGATGAGGAAATATTTTTTACACTTATTGTCTTTTGCCCACCACCTTTTAATTCTACTTCCTTTTCCTCTATAGTTTTGTTGTTTAAGAATACATTTAATATAACGTTTTTATTGCTATCTGAAAAATTCCTGATTGTTATGTAAGCTTCGCGTTCTGTGTAATCTTTAAACATATCCTGGTATACGTCTAATGATGTAATGGCCACATTATCATAATTTTTCCCGTATCTGACAAAATTTATATTTTTACCTTCTTGTTTAATAAAGCTTATTGAGGATGGTGATTGATCGGTTAATACGTACATTTCACCTCTCTCAACATTTTTCAAAAAGGAAATACCAAGACTTACACTTTCTCCGAGATTTGTTCCAGTATCTTTGGGTTTTAGATTACTAATTACTTTATTTAACTTGTGCTTGTCGTTAGTAAATTCAGTAATAACCCTGGCAGAAGAATTCGCAGAAATAATCATCATTTTATCCCATTGATTCAACTTGCTAACCATTTTGAGAGTCTGAGATTTTGCCTGGTCAAAACGTGAGCCATTTGCTTCAGAAGTTTGCATGCTTGCAGAGGAGTCAATAATGAGGATATAATTCTTTCCGGAAATATTGATTATGCTGGAATTAAGGTAAGGGCGTGCCAGGAAAAATATAAGAAGCAGTATTAAGAGTATTTGTAATAAAAAAAGTAAGTCTATCTTAAACAACCTGCTTCGTACGATGTCTTCTTTTAATATTTCCCAGGGGATTATGCTAGGTACTTCAATTACGTTCTTTTTTTTATTAAAAAAATAAATTAATACTACTAACGAAATTAAAGATAAGTACCCAAGAGCTATTAGATTTATAAAACCCATAGATTCATTTTATCTTATGAATCCTATTTTTGGAAGTTCTCGTAAGATAAAATCTTCAAATTTTACATTTGTTTTAGCTAACGTGTAAACAATTTTATTTGTCCTGCAAAAACGTCTTAACTGTCTGTTATGCTCCTCTAAAGAATCTTTGTAAAGCTTACGGTTTGCTGCAGAAAAGGTTATAGTTTTCTTTTTATTTGTTTCTACATCGATTATTTTACCTTTTCTTATTTTTTTGAATGGATCTAATTCGTTTGCCCCTAGGATTTGTATAACTTTGATATCATAATTTTTAAAGCGTAAGAAATTAAGCCCCTTCCTGTAAACTTCTGGTTTCATCATAAAATCTGATATAACAACAACCGTTCCTATCCTTCCTTTTACATTAAACGTATACTTTGAAAGGAAATTAACAAAGTCCAATTCTCCTTCTGGTATAATGCCATGTAAAAAGTCTGCTATCGTAAAGACATTTTCTTTTTGTTGAAAGAAAGGTGTTTTGTTTCTAGAAATATTGTCTCCATCTGTTAGTTTTGCTACTTGAACGCTATTTTTACTTGATAATGCAATGTAGCTCAATGCGATTACGAGATTCTTGGCATAGTCAAATTTTTTATCTTCAATAGGAAATAACATAGACCTGCTTGAATCCAGTAAGATATGGACGGACAGTTCTACTTCTTCTTTAAAAGTTTTTACTAATAACCTGTCTAGACGTCCATAGATGTTCCAATCTATGTATCTAAAGTCATCTCCAGGTGTGTATGCCTGATAATCGGCAAATTCGATACTGGTGCCCCTCTTATTAATAGTCTCATAATTGCCTTTTCTGGTTCCAAGATAAATTCTTTTACATTCGATACATAAAGATTCCAGTTTTCGTAAGAATCTAGCGTCAAAAATATCTGCAAGCATATGAATTAGACCCTTTCAATCAGCTTAAATGATACATACAGTTAGATCGTCCTATTTCTTCTTTCTTACTTTTTCTAATATTTTTTCTATAATGTCTTGAGTTTTTATATTGTCTGCCTCTGCTTCAAAGTTTAAGAGCAGTCTATGGTTTAACGCTGCTACGGCGATCTTATCAACGTCATCATAACTAATGTTGGCCCTGTTATCTAAAAGCGCTATTGCCTTTGCTGCTAAAATTATAGCCTGTGCGCCACGGGGACTTGACCCATAGGTTATATATTGCCTCACGTAATCTGTAACGTCATCTCCACCAGACTTTGGATTTTTCTTTTCTTTGCTATTCGGATGTGTAGCCATTATTATATTCGTAATATAATCTTCCACTCTTGATGAAACGAGTACGTCCCTCACTAACCTTCTCATTTCAGTAACCCTTTTTAGGGCTCCGTTAGAATCAAAAACTGGTTTAATCGTATAGTTTTCATTAACGGTTGTTTGTCTCAGAATGTCTTTTAGTTCACTAAAGTTTGGGAATGATAAATTTAACTTAAAAAAGAACCTATCCATTTGTGCTTCTGGTAATGTGTAAGTACCTTCCATTTCTATGGGGTTTTGGGTTGCCAAAACAAAGAAAGGTTCTTTTAATTTATGTGTCCTTGCGGCAACAGTTACCTGTCTTTCCTCCATAGCTTCTAACATAGCCGATTGTGTCTTTGGTGTCGCACGGTTAATTTCATCTGCTAGAATGACGTTAGAAAAAATAGGACCAGCAGAAAACTCAAAGTCCTTTCTGCCTTCGCCCTTTTCTACGACTATTTGAGTGCCTATTATGTCAGCGGGCATCAAATCAGGAGTAAATTGTATTCTCTTAAAATCGAAACCAAGTGCCTTACTTAAAGACTTCACGAGTAAAGTTTTGCCCAAACCTGGAACCCCTTCAAGCAATACGTGCCCATTGGCAAAAAAAGCTATTAAGACAGTTTCTATAATATCTTTGTGCCCTACTATTTTCTTGCCAATTTCTTCGCTTAAGTAGTTAAAATCTTTTTTAAATTCCTCTATTTCTTCTTTTATTTCTTCGGTTTTATCAGTATTGAGCACGTTTTACTCCTTTTCAGAATGTATCTTCTTAATAATCTCCTCATATTCTAATGGTATTGATGTCTTCCTTAAAGCTTCGTCTTCTGCTTGTTGAGTACTTAGTTTCACGGCATTGTCGTAATTTACTAATGGGAGTCGCCTTTTTGTGGATGCTGTTCCTTTGCCAGTAGATATGGTTTCCCTTTTTGCTCCCGATTCATCTTTGAATCCCTTGACTTTCAACTTAAGAGCTTCAGCATTTTCAGGTGTTTCAATCTTTTCCGGTTCTGAAGAATATAATTCCTTCCCCCGTTCACTTCCACCTTTTGTGATTACCCCACTAATACTTTCTTGTGGTTCGTTTGATTTATTTTGTTCATTTCTTTTAGTGCTTTCAAGTCTTGGTTGGCTTATATTCTTCAATTCTTTTTCCAAGTTTTCACTAATATCGAACCCCATTTTCTTTTCTAAGTTAGAAATCTGACTGGATAAACTTTCCATTTGGTTCTTGATTTGATTCTTTAATTCAGCAACACCCTGCATCTTATTGTTACCTCTAGCCATGCCCTCAGTGCCTGTTGTTCGTTTTTGCGATAGGCCTCCAGGATTGCCAGATCCTTTGTGCGCTAATTTCAGTTCTGTTCCTGATTCAGTGCCAGTACCTTTTTGTTCTTTACCCGGTTCCTTACCGGCTACTTTCTGTTCTTCACCTGATTTCTTACCAGTACCCTTTTGCTGAGTACCTGATCCGGTACCAGCGCCTTTTTGCTCTTTACCCGGTTCCTTACCGGCTACTTTCTGTTCTTCACCTGATTTCTTACCAGTACCCTTTTGCTGAGTACCTGATCCGGTACCAGCGCCTTTTTGCTCA
>JBHICG010000036.1:0-33573 GCA_046759445.1 Candidatus Scalinduaceae bacterium | reverse complement strand
TTTGAGACAGCTCATAACCGTCAAGCCACCCCTTTATGGGGTGCGTTATGACTTAGTCTTTCGGCTTCGTACACCTCTTACAGGAGAAAATGGAGTTCACCCTCAGTTGATTGTACCAGATATATTCTCGAATAAGAATTAACATGAATTAGTTATTACTTACGATGGATCTATTCTAACCCTTTTTGTAGACGGTTTGAGTAATTCTCACACTATTGAATTTACTCCTGGAGGTACCTTTTTCAGCTTTTTATTTACTTCGCAAGCGTCTACCCTGTTGTGTTACAAGGTTCTGTACTATGCCTCCATTTTTATCCCTTTAAGCGTTTTTTTATCACTCATTATAAAAATGACAGGAATACAATTTGTCATCATGATTCTGCTCGTCTTAGGGGGCATCTTATTAACCTCTTTTATATTAGAAGGTATTTTGGTTGCTTTAAGCGGGAGATTTATTAGATCAGAAAACATATTACTAAGCATTATATTTTCTGCCAGCCCTTTAGTGCTTTTTATATTATTGAAACGTTATTTAGTTAAAATACAATATTAGTTTAATGACATTAAAAATAAAAGGATGTCTTTTCCAACAGAAAGTAAGAAGCTATGAAAGATTTAAAAAGTAAAATGCCACGAGTCAGTATCGGTATGCCCGTATATAATAGTGAGAATTTAATACCTTTTTCTAATGCTTCATCAAAAATAAGTCTTTTGCGATTTCTATTTTCGATTTAAACTTAAGGTCATTTTCTCCATGCTCAAATTCATCAGCAGGCAGGTAAGGTAGCCTTTTCATTACTCAAATTTTTCTGATTATGCCAATTTTCAAAAATAGACTAAAAATTTTATTATATGGATGTACTAATGTAGCTTATCGCTCTGAGAACTTGATCAAATTATTATTAGATCATGGATATAATATTTCTTTAATAAATCCATCTTTTTATGGTAAGGAAGGGATCAAAAAAAATATTCTTACTAGAGTTATTTGTTTTAAATTAGTATATAAGCTGATTTATAAGCTGATTTTTATCATTGAAGTCCTCGCAAAATCAGCTATTGCAGACGTAATATATCTGTTGCCAATGAACAGTAATTTCATCAACAACATTCTTTTAATTACGAGATTATTTAAAAAAAAACTTATCGTAGAACCTTATATATCCCTGTATGACACTGCAGTTAGAGATAAAAAAAAAGCAGAAGAAGGGAGCCGGATCTGTAAGATGCTTAAAGAGAAGGATAGACGAGTTCTGACAAGTCCAGATTATATTATTCATATTTCTAATTGTGAAATTGGATACTGGGAAAAACTTTTAAATATTAATATAAATAGAGAAAAAATATTTATCGCTCCACTATTTAATGAATTCAATCAATCTTCAATTGTTCTCCAGAGAAAATTTATGCAGGATGGTATATTAAGAATTTGCTGGTGGGGAGGATGTTTTCCTCTTCACGGATTGGATAATATTTTACAAGCTATGAGTATATTGAAGAAAAAAGGCTTAAAATTCACTTGTAATCTATTTGGGGTTGCAAATAAGTATTTTTATATTTATGAAAAATTGATTCGTTTAGACGATCAACTAAACAAATGTATCTCTCTGAGAAAAGATCTAAAATTCTCCGATAGTTCTTTGCCAGCTTATCTAGTTGACAACTGTGACTTAGCATTAGGCATTTTTGGAAGTAGTGACAAGGCGCTCAGTGGGACTCCTAACAAAGTTTTGGAAGCTCTTTCGATGAGAATACCGACTTTAACGATGAATTCACCACTGATCGAGGAATTTTTTAATTCTGACGTCGATCTGTGGACCTGCGAGCCTTCTCCCGAGTCTATAGCGGAGGCAGTTATAGCCATCGTTAATGGTCATACCTATCCCGTGAACTGGGAGCAGACTCGTCAAAAAGTTCTGAACACATTTAGTCTTGCCCATTACCGGAAAATCGTGAATAAGGTCTTAAGACTTGTCGAAGATGATTTACAGAAGGGATAGAGATAAAATTTCAGGGAATTATATAACTGAGAACCATAAGATTTTTGTTGGTTAAATCGCCTATGAGTATTACTCCTTCCAACCGTTTCCCGAGCAGCCTGGGCCACATTTCTAAAGGCTACTATACTTGTCCCAGCTGCGGTTCGCTGGATCCTGTGATCTTCTATGAGCAAGAGGCAATTCCTATTGACAGCTGTCGCCTCCTGAGCAATAGCGTTGAAGCCAAGGGATTTCCTCGCGGGTCGCTTCGCCTTGGTTTCTGCAAGACCTGCGCCTTCATCTGGAATACAGGTTTCGATCCCTTAGTTCAGGATTGCTCAGCCAGCTACGAAGAGACACAGGAATTCTCCCCTCGCTTCCAAGAGTTCACTCGAAAAATTGCGCGTCATTTGATAAAGAAATACCAGCTATATGGAAAATCCATCCTTGAGATCGGTTGTGGGCAAGGTGAATTTCTGGAACTCATGTGCCAGCTTGGTGACAATTGTGGGGTAGGCATCGATCAAAACTTCGTTGAACGGCAGACGGGAAGCGAAGCCAACCAACGTATAACTTTTATAAGGGACTATTTCTCCGAGCGCTATGGGTATATGATTGGGAATTTCGTTATCTGTCGACACATGCTCGAGCATACTCAACCAGTTCGAGACTTCCTTGCCGTATTGCGACGTTCCCTAGGTGATCGCTCCGACGCCACAGTTTTTTTTGAAGTTCCCGACATGAAGAATATCTTAAGGGGAGGGGCATTCTGGGATATCTACTACGAACATTGCTCGTACTTCACTTGCGGCTCTCTCGCTCGCTTACTCCGGAGCGTGGGTTTCGAGGTTTTGGATCTCGTTCTTGACTTCGATGATCGATATATCCTGCTCGAGTGTCGTTCCTCAAGCACCATCAACCATGCGCCGTTCGAGTTAGAGGAAACACCTGCCGAGGCGGTCCAGGCTGTCGAGAAGTTCCAGAGTAATTTTAGGGAGAAGCTAGCAGAGTGGAGGAAGATCCTGGAGCCCATTCGTAATAAAAAAAAGCGTGCTGTGCTATGGGGTTCGGGCTCGAAGGGTGCCGCTTTTCTGAACGCACTGGAGATCGGGGATGAGATCGAATACATCGTTAATATCAATCCTCATCAGCAGGGGAGGTATGTAGTCGGCACCGGTCAACAGATCGTGCCACCTGAATTTCTTCAAGAATACAAACCCGATCTTATCGTCTCATTGAACCAGACCTACCTCAGGGAAATTACTCAGAGAGTGGAGGCGATGGGCGTTGTCGCCGACATCCTGGCAGTATAATCCACTTCTGTTAGATGGAGACAAAGCCGTGAGTAAATAAGGCCGCGTCTTAATTATGTATGAGGTCACGAGACCATTATCTAATAACCTGAAAGGAGGTTATCATATCAATTACCCCTTTGGTTATGTAGGCAGAAGGCGGGTTTGTGTGGTAACATACGGGCTGAACTTGCCCCGGCACGGTACTGAGAAGGCCTATATAAATATGGGTCGTGACTTAGTCTTTCAACTTCGTACATCTTACAGGAGAAAATGGAGTTCAACTTCAGCTGATTGTACCAGATATATTCTCGAATAAGAATTAACATGAATTAGTTATTACTTACGATGGATCTATTCTAACCCTTTTTGTAGACGGTTTGAGTAATTCTCACACTATTGAATTTACTCCTGGAGGTACCTTTTTCAGCTTTTTATTTACTTCGCAAGCGTCTACCCTGTTGTGTTACAAGGTTCTGTACTATGCCTCCATTTTTATCCCTTTAAGCGTTTTTTTATCACTCATTATAAAAATGACAGGAATACAATTTGTCATCATGATTCTGCTCGTCTTAGGGGGCATCTTATTAACCTCTTTTATATTAGAAGGTATTTTGGTTGCTTTAAGCGGGAGATTTATTAGATCAGAAAACATATTACTAAGCATTATATTTTCTGCCAGCCCTTTAGTGCTTTTTATATTATTGAAACGTTATTTAGTTAAAATACAATATTAGTTTAATGACATTAAAAATAAAAGGATGTCTTTTCCAACAGAAAGTAAGAAGCTATGAAAGATTTAAAAAGTAAAATGCCACGAGTCAGTATCGGTATGCCCGTATATAATGGTGAGAATTTTATCAAAGAAGCTATAGACTCGATTTTAGCTCAGACTTTTGAAGATTTTGAATTGATAATCTCAGATAATGCGTCTACAGATAGAACTGAAGAGATTTGCCGTGCGTATGTTGCAAAGGATAAGCGTATTCAGTATATTCGTAATAATATCAATCTTGGAGCTGCCTATAATGGCAACCGTGTCTTTGAATTGTCTTCAGGCAAGTACTTTAAGTGGGCATCTCATGATGATATATGTGCCCCAACATATTTAGAAAAATGTATTGAGGTGCTTGATAAACGACCTTCAGTCATCTTGTGTTATCCCTGTACTATCATCATAGATGATTATGGTAAACAAATTAGCCAGGTCTCTGATGACCTCGACCTTCGGAGTCCGTCACCACATCAGCGATATAAGCACTTCATGAGTCGATATTCTCCATGGGGAATGTGTTACCCGGTTTTCGGGGTAATAAGGGCAAGTGTTCTTAAAAAAACACCCCTTTTTGGAAATTATATAGGATCTGACATGATGTTACTTGGAGAGCTGGCTCTGCGGGGTGAATTCTATGAACTTTACGACTATCTTTTTTATCGAAGAGATCATCCCCAATCATTTACGCGTTTTACTCTTGGAAGTAATGAACAACAAACTGCCTGGTTTGATTCCACAAAGAGAAAGGGGATTTACTTCCCGACATGGAGATGGCTGTATCAGTACATGTCGGCAATAGTACGGGTAAAACTTAACTGGTTTGAGAGAATGTACTGTTTTATAATTACGATGAAATGGTTTATCCAGAATAGGAGAAGATTCGTAAAAGAATTGAGTGTAGTCATTAGAATAGCTATAAGAAGTCTTTTCGTACGTTCGAGACTGGGACAAAAATTACTTGAAACTCGAAGAGAATTGTTAAAACGCACATAATCTTGAAATCAAAAATTGTTTGTAAATCACGGAAATCAGCGTTAATGGTTAAGGCATTTATATTTTTCAGTTAGCAATTCAGTTTTGCTTAGAAAAACTGGTCGAGAATTATGGATAATCCTCTCGTTTCAATAATAGTCTGCTGTTATAATCGAAGACACTTGCTAGAGCAAACCATGGAATCTATCTTTTCACAACAGTACAAACCCGTAGAAATTGTAGTACTCGATGATGGTTCAACAGATGATACTCCGAAATTAATGCAAAGTTATGGAGAAAGAATTCGTTATTATCGGCAGGAAAACCAGGGAGTGTCATCCGCACGCACGGCGGCCTGCCGCTTGGCAAAGGGAGAATATATCGCCTTTCAGGACGATGATGATTTAATGCCGCCAGACCGAATCATTCAGTTATACAGAGAACTTAAGCATTATCCATCTGCAGTGCTGGCAGTTGGGGATTGGGAAGCTATTGATATGGGTGGGAATTTAACCGGCCAACGCACCAGGTTTAACATCCATGTAGATGGTGAAGAACCGGTGTTGATAAAGGATGGATACAGAGCAGTGCTGTGGCCTGAAATAACACCCACACCACATACAACTCTCTTCCGAAGAATTGATGGTGAACGTATTGGTTGGTTTGACACCCGTTTCTTCAATGCCGTTGAAGATACCGATTTTTTTGCAAGATTAGGACAATTGGGTCAAATTGTTTATGTGCCAAAAATTGTATCTTACTACCGTAAGGGGCATAGTCAAATGATGGGTAAGAATGCTTTTCTTATATATAACAGATTCTTATTATTTGAGAAACATCTAAAGTCTATAAATACTGAACAAAGAGATCTCCGAAAAAGATTGCAGGTGCGGATATTAAACACACTCAAAGGAATTGCATTTATTCAAAGTAATACCACAACAGTTCACGATCGAAATTCAGGAAATTATATAGATAAGGGTTTATCGCTATTGAACATAAAAGGAAGAATTGCGTACAAGTGGTACACTTTGCTCAGGCTTCCCATTCGCAGGTTAGTAAAGGGTTTTCCTACAATAAGGGAGAAGCCATAAAATGACAAATGGACCTCTTGTCAGTGTAATAATGCCACTTTACAATAAGCGTCCCTACGTAAAGCGTGCGATAGAGAGTATTAGGCAGCAGACATTTACTGATTGGGAGTTAATCATAGTGGATGACGGTTCTACCGATGGTTCATCCGATGAAATTCCACAGAATGATTCAAAAATTAGATTATTCCACCAGAAAAATAAGGGACCAGGTGCAGCTCGCAATAGAGGTATCAAGATGGGCTCAGGGGATTTTGTGACTTTTATTGATGCTGACAATTATTATTATCCAAAAAAACTGGAAATAGAAATGGATCTCTTGTGGAAGAAGAAAAATGCAGACTGGATGATATCAGTTTGTGAGTATGATAAAGACAACCAAATACAATCAAAATATGTTAAAGATACCAACGGTAACGAGATCAAAGCTCAGCCTTTAGTGCTTGTTAATGCTATTAATGAAATACAATTGCAGGGTTTGCCTATTGAAGGGTTGTGTATTAAGAAAATTCTATTAGATCGTCTCAGGGGATTTAACGAAAACATGCTGTGTTTCGAAAATATAGAGCTAGTTGTTAGATGTGCACTAATGAGCCCTAAGGCTGTTATATACCCCCAACCTTTATATCACATTATAGATGTTCCTGATAGTGCATTTAAAATATCATCCAATCGGATTGAAGGTATGAGACAAAAGGGTGAAAGCTATTATAACTTGTTTAAAGATTACCCAGAATATTCAAATTATTTATCATCCATAAGTCTTAGCTCATTATATTCATACATCGCTTCGCTAATATTAACTGGGAAGAGTGCCGAAGCAAGAAAGTATCTAAACAACAAATTCCCATATACACGCGATAAGAGATGGTTGAAAATGTGGGTTGGTAGCTGGCTTCCGAAATGGTTGCTACAACGTCTCGTAAGCACTGGTGAATCTTTAGAGTAGGTAGAATTTCTTTGTTGGTTCTTTTTTTTTGATTTAATGATGGCTTTTTTCCGACTTTTGATAAAGGGTTAAAAATAGAAATTCCAAATCTCATATTAATGATAATTCCTGATTTTTCAAGACTTTCCCACAAAAGTTACCATGTTGTTAATGGCACCACTTGTTTTTTGACTATTTGTGTTTCAGTATAATGAACCTGGTAATGTAACGTTGATTTACAGGTTCGGTGGCCATCAGATAGAGAAGTGCTTGTCACCCTTGATTGAGGCGGTTCAACAGGCCGGCAAAGTAGTCTTGTGGATTTGTGGCCCAATGCATGGCAACAACCAAAAGACACTGAACAGCATCAAGACACGAAACTTTAATCATATTCTCTCCGAGCTCGAACAGGCATTTAAGATCCATCAGTTGGCAGGGTCCTATCTCGGCGGTGTGCACTTTGAATTGACCTGTGACAACGTAACCGAGTGCGTTGGCGGTGCCCGCAGCATGAGCGAAGCAGACCTCACAAGAGCTTACAAGACACTGTGCGATCCAAGGCTCAATTACGAGCAGTCGCTAGAGATGGTGATATTTATTGCCAAGCACATGGTGGGGATGGATGGGTGAGAAATGAATGAAACAATGAGATGAGACGTTGAAGGTAGTTGTTTATCATGTGCACAGGTTTCGTTAGCTCCTTATTATCGAGAAACTTGGCGAAAAATGCGTGCTTTGATGATGCGCATGGGTTGTGCCTTGCGACGTTGTACATAGTTGTACATGATTGTAAAAGGAATTTATTGGTCAGTTAAAGAAGTTGGGAATTATCTTTGTGCCACTACCTATTTGCACAGCTTAATGGATGAATTCAGCCGCCGTGTAAAGAGCTATGGTCTTCTCAATTTTATCAACTTGATTGTATAGGAATTTCCATTTTAATTACTTATAAATCAATAAGATACATTGTTCCCTCTCACCCTAGCCCTCTCCCATGGGGGAGATGGAAGGGTGAGTGTGGTTAAGTTCACTATACATTATCTACAACTCATCACTTAATATGTAGAGTAATGTGTGCATAAATTAATTGTCATTTTTAACTTTTTTGGAGATGCGAATTCATGGATGAATTCAATAAAATCTTTTATGCGAAAAAGAGATATTGGGGTATTAAAGTTAGTTTTGAGGATGGTTGGTTTATTCAGGATTCCTCCTGCCGCCATTAGTGAGATTTTCCGCGATTCTTTTAATCGGCTTGCTCAAGACGCTGGCATCGAACGAGCTATAGGCGAAGGTATGGAATGGCTGAAACGTGCACAAGATAATTCAACCTCGACTGACGGCGGTGTGGCACGTCACTATAGTTTAATTACTGGCTGGAGCCCGTCATATCCTGAGACCACGGGATACATCATACCGACGATGCTCGCGTATGCGAAGTTGCGAGGAGACGAGACTGCGCGCAAGCGAGCAAAAAGGATGCTGGATTGGCTGGTTTCTATACAATTCCCGAATGGTGGGTTTCAAGGCGGTACAATCAACGCTACTACCATAGTTCCTGTTACCTTCAACACAGGTCAGATCCTACTAGGCTTGGCTATTGGTGTTCGAGAGTTCGGGCATTATCGTGAGACAATGTGCCGTGCAGCGGACTGGTTAGTAAAAATCCAAGATCCCGACGGTTGTTGGCGCAAACACTCTACATCTTTTGCAAAACCTGGTGAAAAAAGTTATGAAACTCATATCGCCTGGGGCTTATTAGAGGCTGCACGCATTGAGCCTGATAAACCTTATGCAGAAGCGGCGATAGCGAATATACAATGGGCACTCAGTTGTCAGCGTGATAACGGTTGGTTTGAGAAATGCTGTCTTGATGACCCCTCCCAACCATTAACGCACACATTAGGTTATGCTTTACGCGGTATTATTGAGGCGTATCGATTTACAAAAGACGAATCCTTTTTGAAAGCTGCTCGGAAGACTGCAGACGGCCTGCTATTGGGGATCCAGGATGGTGGTTTTCTACCTGGCCGCCTAGGACCGAATTGGCATGGGACAGTTAGGTGGGCATGTCTAACGGGCAGTGTACAGATTGCCCATTGCTGGCTAATGCTGTATCAGGATACCGGTGAGGTTCGATATCGTGATGCAGCTTATGCCGTAAACAAGTACGTGCGGTGTACCATGAATGTTAATGGGACTCCAGAAACAAGGGGTGCGATCAAGGGGTCATTTCCAGTGCAAGGTAAGTATAACAGTTATCAGTATCCCAACTGGGCCTGCAAGTTCTTCGTAGACTCAAACATGCTTGAGAAAAAAGTGCGAGAAGATGAGAATAATTACTCCGAGTTTATCACAATAACCGACTATTAAATCGAATGGGTTTATTTACCTAAACTGGCTGTGTTATGTATTATCTAGATCTTATTTGGTAGACGAATAATAATACTGATCCAGGGACTTCAATGGTTAGAAAGCTTGCTAACAGCCTAAAAATGCATCGTATCGTTGGCTATCTTAATCGGAAAACATTGTGGCACTTTAACAAAGTGTCCTGCCGTGTGAATCGAGAAATGCTTGTCGATTCCTTCAGAAGCATAGGGCTAGAAAGGGGAGCAATCGTTTGCGTCCACTCTTCACTTAGCCGTCTTGGCTATGTTGAGGGTGGAGCTGAGGCGGTGATTGATGCTCTAATTGAAACCGTTGGCACCGAAGGATGTATCATGATGCCTTCGTTTCCCATGACTCGATCAATGGCTCAACATCTCAACCGGCAGATACCCTTCGATGTCCGAAGTTCTCCATCTCGAAGTGGCATCGTCAGCGAAGTGTTCCGAGGGCGGCCTGGAGTGTTACGCAGTCTTCACCCCACAAATCCTGTGTCGGTGTGGGGCAGGAACGCTGAGGAACTTGTCAGAGATCATGAAAAATCACCCACCCCATACGGGTCTAACACGCCTTATGGGAAGCTTGCCGAGAGGGAGGACAGTTTTATCATTATGCTTGAGACCCATGTGCACAGCTTACTCCACCACCTCCAGGAGAGGGTTCATTTTCCGAATCTCTTCCTTCCCGAAGAGAAAGAAGCTTCCTTTATTGATATGATGGGAAGGAGGAGGACGATGCGAACCAAGGTGATGCGACCCAGGGTGCCGTACTTTATAGCCATCCCATCTGTATCAAGTACAAAGCCTGACTGGGCCCTCCTTCACGACTATGCCCTTATGTTTCCACGAAGGCGAGAGCGTGTAGTCAGGCGCCTTGGATATCGATTTGATGGGTATCAGAGACTCTATCGAAGAAGGGCCGAGTTAGAGCATGCAGGAATCTTGCGGAGCACTCGAGTCGGCAAGGGAGAAATCGGTCTCCTTCATGTGAAAAGGTTTCTTGCACGGATCGAGCCGGAGCTTCTGGAACTGATCGAGCGTTTTCGCAATTTCTACAACTCAGAAAGGATCAAAGCACTCTGTTTACCATATTCCTGATAAGTAAAAAGGTTGCTGGATAAGTCAAGGAAGAGGCAACTAACATGTGAACCAATCGTAGTGCGCCAAAGTGTGGGGAACACAACGAAGAAAGAATACTTTCTCTTACCTCACACTCTGACTTTCTCAATCAGTTTTTTTGCATTACAGGTATGGAAGAGTTATTGTGGCGTTTACCGTGCTAGCTTTGAGAAGAAAGCTGAAGTTATGTTTTTGTTATTCTTGTACGATATGGTAATTACTAGTCGGGAGAGTTTCGACCTGTATAAGAGGAGAATCATTGCACTTCGGGAGGGAGTGACGTTTTAAAATTAGAAATAAATCAATTATTATTTTGATAGCTTTAGTAATTGATTAAGAAAACTTCAAGTAGTAGGGGAATAGAAGATCCATAGATATACACGAAAATAAGGATTGGCTACTGAAAGGAGAAGAAAAAATAGATTACGGTAAGGCAGTCGTTGTTATAGGTGCTGGCACAGCCGGTATAGCGACCGCTATTTCTACAGCTCGCCGTGGGGCGGATGTTTTTCTATTTGAGAAAACCGCCCACTTGGGTGGTACAGTAGTTCATTGTTTGATTCATACTCTTGGGGGACTTTACGATTCTTCTGGAGAATTTATCAATGAAGGCCTTCCTGTTGAATTGGCAAATAGACTTTTAGATGCAAGTCCGCACTCACACATGCGAAAAATCGGTAGAACGCAAGTCCTGAGCGTTTCCCCTGATGTTTATCAAAGGGTTATTGAAGCGTGGATTTGTGAAGAATCAAAAATCAAGGTTTTTTTTAAAAGCAAAATTACCTGTGTTGAGGTGGAGAATGGTTTGGTACGTCGGATCAAGGTAGCCACACCTCACAGAACTATTACTCTTCAACCGAAAGTGTTAATTGATACCACCGGAAGCGCAGAAATCGTCCGTATGATTGATCCTGGGTTGGTTATTGACAATCATCGTCGCGCAGCGGGAGGTTTTATCTTTCAAATGAGAGGTGTGGAACCTGGCACGATGAAATTCCCATATAGTATCGAGTTATTGCGCAATATCCGGCGAGCGACTCAGAATGGAATGCTGCCGCGTGAATGCGCTATGGCCTGGATTGATATGGGTGTGTACGATGATGAAGTATATGGGAAACTCTTTGTGCCTTTGAGAGTCAACTGGAGTAAGCCGGAAGTGTTAGCGGAAATTACCCGAAATGTGGAGGGAACGATGAATGAATTAGTAGCATTCTTGGTAAGCCTTCCCGGTTTTTCAAAATCAAAGGTATCCCGTACAGGTAAACTGGGGTCTAGAGATGGTGGCCAGATTAAGGGAGAGTATTGTTTGACGGAAGTTGACGTTAAATGTGGACAAAAATTTCCCGATGCTGCTTGTCGTTGTTGTTGGCCAATCGAATATTGGGATCAGAAAAAGGGTGTGACATTAGAGTATCTACCTGGTGGTGACTACTATGAAATCCCGTTGAGGGCCTTGAAGGTTCGAGACATGGAAAATTTATGGACAGCAGGAAAATGCCTTTCAGCAGAACCCCGGGCGCAGGCCTCGGCTCGAATAGCAGGTTGTTGCTTGGCTATGGGCGAAGCTGTCGGAGAGGCCGCAGTAGAATATTGATGAAAGGAGGATTGAAATGAATTTAATGGACACATTTTGTAAAACGGTTGAAAAGCAGCCCAATCACCTGGCTATTGTCGGACCGGGCAAAGATGACTTTAAGTCCTATTACCAGCTTCGCGAAAAAATCGAATACGTTGCTGACCGACTCAAAATCGAAGGGATTGGGCCTGGCAGTTGTGTCGGGTTACACTTCCCGAGTGGTCTTGAATACATAATTTTGACTTACGCGATCTGGCGTTGTGGCGCCTGTGTTGTACCGATTCCAGTTGAATTGGTTCCTGAAGAGAAGCATAGAATCTGTCGTGAAATTTGTTTGAATACAGTTGTTTCAAAAACGGAAACTGTTAGCGCCATAGAACCGTTTCAAAATGGGAAACTCACACCTATCTTCGAAGATGCCGTTGTTGTTAGTGTCAAGAGTTTTCGGGAACATCCTTCAAAGTTTTTTAGCATCAACCCCGCTTTTTTGCGCTTTACATCTGGTACTACGGGTACATCCAAAGGCATAGTTCTCTCGCATGAAACCGTTTATGACCGAATTCATGCAGCCAACGACGGTTTATGTATAGGTCCAAAGGATAGAATCATCTGGCTTTTGTCCATGGCCTATCATTTTACTGTGTCCATTGTTTCCTATCTCAGTTTTGGCGCAACAATCGTTTTGTGTAAAAACCATCTTGGCGCTACTATTATCCAAACGACGGTTGATAGCGAGGGAACTATAATTTATGGCTCGCCGGTGCATTATGAATTTATGGCACAAGATCGCAGTTCACTGATGATGCCTAGTCTACGATTGGCGATTTCGACGGCGGTATCTTTACGGACCGAAGTTGCCGAGACATTTTATAACCGCTTTAAAATGCCTTTGACTGAGGCCTATGGAATCATTGAAGTCGGGTTGCCCTGCATTTCTCTGGACAATCCTAAGGGTAAACGCAGTTCAGTTGGACGAGTTCTTCCGGCTTACGAAATTCGTATGGAGGACGTAGGACTAGGAAATGACTTAAAGGCGATCAAATTGCGAGGGAAAGGTTTCATCGATGCTTACTATGATCCATGGCAGAAACGCGAGGAGATCATGCCGGACGGATGGTTTGCAACAGGTGATCTGGGTAGGTTGGATGAAAGGGGATATCTTTATATTTTAGGGCGTTCGAAAGACGTAATTAATGTCGGTGGGATGAAATTCTTTCCGCAAGAAGTTGAGGTGGTGCTGGAGTCTCACCCAGCCGTTAAAGAAGCTTGTGTCTTTCCACATCATCATAAACGATTGGGAGAGATCCCGCACTCCCGGGTGGTATTGGTGCAAACCGTTAAGAATCCACCTACTGTAATTGAGTTGAAGGATTATTGTAGACAACACTTGACTGGCTATAAGATCCCAGAAAATATCCAGTTTGTCAACACACTTATTAGAACCGCTAGCGGAAAACCAATACGCCGTGAATCAACGATAAACACAAGAAAGGAGGTGGCCTGTGCACATTGAGAAAGAGTTACAGAATTATATTTTCAATCAATTTATTCCAAGAGAGAATCCTAAAAAGTTCAATATTGACGATGATTTGATCGAGGAAGGCATTCTTGACTCCCTTGCCATAGTGCATCTCATAACACATCTGGAAGAAATATATCAAATCGAGGTGGAAGCAGGTGAAGTTGTTGTTGATAACATTGGTTCGATAAGGCGTCTGACTGACTATATTAAACATAAGCTGGGGAGTCAATAACAATAATTCTGGATTCGTTTGGGCAACTCATGACTTGCCTGGGTAAATATATACTGCAAGGGGTCACAAATGAAAACAAAATCCCCCTTTATCCCCCCCTTAGTAAAGAGGGGAAGGGGTGGATTTACTACTAGACCTGACATATGAAAAAGTTTCATTTATGTCCTCGTGCAATATAAGTACCTGACCATATATTTTTCGGTATATACTGGGGAAAGTCATAATTTGATCTTCTTTATCGCTGTCATTCTGAACGAAGCGAAGCGGAGTGAAGAATCTTTAACGTTTAGCGAAAGATTCTTCGCTTTCAGAGATGACAAGAAAAAGGCACGGTTTATGGTAACGTTGAGTACTAAGATCATTGTAGGACTCGATAAACTCTAAAAAATAATACCTGATTAATTTTGTACAGGTACTTATGTCAATTTAGACAGCACATTTTACAATGGTGAATTATTTTGAAGACAGTATATGTGAGGAAATGCACCCGACACGAAGAGTGTTAAATCTAAAAGATAAAAAGATGAAGGCAATTGTACAGCATATTCTTCCGGCTTCATTGCTCCCTTATTGTCGAACAGCTTGGCGAAAAAGGCGTACTTTAATGAGACGCCTGGATCGCCGTACCTTGTCACGAGAAGAATTTATTAGTCAGCTCAAGGAATTAGGATTTACGCACGGAGCTACAATCTATTTACACAGCTCCATGGATGCATTAAGCCGCCGTGTGCCATGCCAAAATCCTCTCCAGTTAATCAATTTGTTGAAGGCGATGATAGGAGAAGAAGGGACTCTTCTGATGCCGACTTTTCCTCTTACAGTATTGCAATACTATTATGTTCAAAGGCAGAAGATTTTTAATGTCAAACGTGCACCCTCACAAGTCGGTCTATTAACAGAGTTGTTCAGGCGAACCGAAGGTGTGACACGCAGTCTTCATCCAACGCATTCGATCGCTGCATGGGGTAAGTACAGCAAGGAACTTGTATCGGAGCATCATCTGGGTACGGCCTTTGGAGAGAAATCACCTATTTGTAAGATGCAGCAACATAATGGACTGGTGGCGGGCATCGGTGTGATTCCTAAGGATTGTTTTACATTGTATCATGTTGCCGAGGAACTCCATCCTACTACACGTGCTTTGCAATACAGCACGGATACTTTCGAGATGACCATTATCCATGGTGCAAAAAAAATTCCTTATCAGGTAATCCCGCTGAGACCTGACTGTGTGCGCAGTTATGATCTTGCAGATCGAATCCTTCAAAGTGAAGGTATATTACGCTATTATAAAATAAAAGGATTGAAGTTCAGTGTAACTCCTGTGCGTCAATTTTTGCAAAGAAGTTTGGAACTGATTGACACCAACACTTATTATAATAAGTAGGAAGAGGATAATCTCAATAAAAAGTTTAACTCTTTTCGGTCGCACTTATTGCATAATTTCTATTGTAAAGCGATTATGCTTATCTATGGAAATTCCCTGTGAAAACTGACCAGCTAGCACCTTTCGATTATTAATAAACTATGTTGTTTAATTTCCGAAGCAATAGCTTATTGCATTAGATGAAGGCAATGAAAAAAAAGGAGATATACCATGGAAACAAGTTACCTAGACACTTTCATTGAAACACTTGGTCGAGAAGCACTTGAACAGATTCAATTGAAGAAGTTTCAAATGATGTTAGATCAGGTTTTAAAATCCAACGTTTTCTACCGTCAGAAGCTGAAAAGTGTGGGTGTGAGACACCCTTTAGATGTGCAAACATTTGAGGATTATCGGCAGTTGCCATTTACCACCAAGGATGAACTCTCATCTGACCAAAAAGTTTATCCTCCTTACGGTAGCAATCTAACTTTTCAGCGAGAGACATACACCCGTATCCATCAAACTTCAGGCACAAAGGGCGAGCCATTACGCTGGTTAGACACGGAGGAAAGTTGGAAGTGGTGGGCCCGTTGTTGGGCTACGGTATATAAGGCGATCGGGGTGAATTCAACAGACCGTATCTTCTTTGCCTTTTCCTTTGGCCCCTTCATTGGTTTTTGGAGTGCATACGAAGGGGCCAGGTTAATTGGCGCATTATCCATTCCAGGGGGTGGAATGTCCTCTCTACAACGTTTAAATGCTATCCTTGCTCATGACGTCACGGTTTTAGTCTGCACCCCAACATATGCATTACATTTGGCAGAGGTTGCTGGGCAGGAGGATATTGACATAACCAAATCAAAGGTCCGCCTCACAATCCATGCTGGTGAACCTGGTGCAAGTTTGCCGTCAACCAAATTCCGAATCGAAACGGTCTGGGGTTCCTTGTGCTATGATCATGCTGGCGCTACTGAAGTTGGTGCCTGGGGTTTTGAGTGCCAACCTCAATACGGTGTTTGTTTGAACGAAGGTGAGTTCATATTCGAGGTAATAGATCCTGCAACCGATCAGTCAGTTGAAGAAGGAGAACTGGTCATCACCAACCTGGGACGGGTTGGGATGCCCTTAGTCCGTTACCGTACAGGAGACAAAGTGAGACTTCGAAATATTCCTTGCGAATGCGGGAGAAACTATTCTCACCTGGAGGGTGGCGTCATTGGACGGATAGACGATGCGCTCGTAATACGTGGTGTAAACGTCTTTCCCAGCGCCATAGAGAATATTGTGCGCCGCTTCTCCCAGATCGGTGAATTTGCAGTAGACGTGTATCGTCGACATGAGTTGGATGAAATGGAGATTAGGCTTGAAGTCAATGGGGCTACCCCCGATACAATCGCTAATGCAGTTGCTAAAGAAATTCGCAACGGGTTGGGACTTCGCGTGAACGTCAAAACTGTACCATATGGAACATTGCCTTGCTTCGACCTTAAGGCAAGACGTATTACAGACCATCGCTTAGTCAACGGAGTATTAACCTAGGAGCGTTATGTATCAAGCTTCGTAGAACCGGAAGAATACCAATTACAATTATTTTCAAAAAGGTTTTCTCATATCATATTATTTGATTTTCAACCAAAGTTAAAAGTTCCAAAATTCCTTGCTGATGCAGGTGTTTGCATTGCAAATTTGGGGAAAACCCACACTTTTTAAAACAACGTAAATAATAAATTATTTATTTATATCCTAAGATAACTTTGAAGATAAAAGATAGCTGATGAATTTGAAAATTTCTGATTTCATTGAAATAATTATATCTGGAGGCTAAATAGTGAAAATCATTTTGATAGCAGGTGCAAGACCAAATTTTATGAAGATTGCCCCCCTGATAAAGGTAATTGAACTACATAATGAGAATAAAAAAAACCATAAACCTGGTGTAAACCTCTTATTAGTGCATACGGGTCAGCATTATGACGAAGCCATGTCTACAGTTTTCTTTGACGAACTTAATATTCCAAGGCCTGATATAAATTTAGGCATTGGCTCTGGAGGGCATGGTAAACAAACAGGTAAGATCATGATCGCCTTTGAAAAGGTAGTTCTGGAGCAAAAACCAGACCTTGTGATTGTGGTAGGTGATGTTAATTCCACTATTGCCTGTGCAATGGTTGCTGCAAAGCTTAATATTCCTGTGGCTCATGTAGAAGCAGGGTTACGATCATTTGACAGATCAATGCCAGAAGAAATTAATCGAATCTTGACGGATCAAATAAGTGATTTTCTATTTACTCATTCACCGGAGGCAAATGCAAACCTCTTGAAAGAGGGAATTCCAAAGGAAAAAATTTTCTTTGTAGGAAATATCATGATTGATAGTTTAAGCTTAATTTTACAATATACCTCTAACTCTGAGATTTTAAAGAAGCTTAAAGAGATAGTGCCTTTAAAAGATGAAGAAAAAAGTGAATATGCCTTATTGACTCTTCATCGACCTTCTAATGTTGATCATAAAAACATTCTTGAAAGAGTGTTAAATTGTTTTGGCGAAATATCAAAAAAGATTCCGATCTTATTTCCCGTCCATCCAAGGACAAAAAAACAAATAGAGGGTTTTGGATTAAGTAATAAACTTACGTGGTTAAATGAGGATTTTCAACCACTTAATGGTTCGGGTAAAAACTATTTTTATGGTCTCCCACCGCTTGGATACCTTGATTTTATGTTTCTTGAGAAAAAAGCAAAAGTAATGTTTACAGACTCTGGAGGTACCCAGGAGGAAACTACAATATTGGGTACCCCTTGTATAACATTAAGGGAAAATACAGAAAGACCTGTAACTATTACGGAGGGAACAAATACACTTGTTGGGAACGTTCCTGCGAGAATCATAAAAGCTTTTGAAAACGCAATTTCCACAAGGCAAATTGAAAAAAAAACGCCCAGGTTTTGGGATGGAAAGACTGCTGAAAGAATTATCGATATATTGACTTCCAAACTAGATTAAAAAAGAAAATAGTACAATTAATACTTATATAACAATTTTATAAGAGGAAAAAATTATGGATTATAATAGTTCTTCAAACGTTGATCTTCTACATCTTGATTCTTCAAACGGCAATCTTCTACGGCTTGATCTTCAGCAAACCTTAAAACGTACTCCCATCAATCCAAAGGATCTCACTTCTTTTCAGCGTATTCTTCTAACCACTGACGGCATGGTGACCGAGATTCTGGAAGCTTGTTTTTGGGAAAGAATGAAGGTAATAAAATTATTCCAGGATCATTTTATCTTAGATCATGGCATTCCTTCTTTAGAGATAAAAAAAGAGTGTAGTGTTATGCAGAGAAAAATATTCTTGCGTGGAAGATTAAGTCAAAAAAACCATCTCTATGGTGATTCAATAATTGTTCCTGACAGACTGGATGAAAAAATAAGAGATGGTTTGTTAAATAGTAACAAACCTATTGGTCTATTAATTTTTGAGAATCGTTTAGAAACTTTCCGTGAGATCTTGGATTGTGGCAAAGAAAGAGCCCATGATCTTGCTGATTATTTCAATATAGAAAAAGATGATTTTCTAATCTTCAGGACGTATAGAGTAATCGCAAATCACCTGCCTATTATGTTAATCACTGAAAAGTTTCCAGAAAATGGTATGGAGATCTAATTGTAGAAATCAGGATAAGAGAGGTATTTCCATGAAGACATCAACCAATATCGAAGATAGGATAAAGAGAGTGATTACTGACAAAATGGAACTATGTGTAGATGCTAAAAAAGTATCAAGAAGTACACCACTTATAGGGAAGGGTTTTGGGCTGGATTCAATTGCTCTTCGGGAATTGGTGATGGGTTAGAAGAGGAATTTAACATCTTTATTGAAGAATCTAAACTGTGTATTGAATATTTCGAGAATATAGGAAATTTATGTGGCGACCAGTAATGCAGTAGGGAGTAATATGGAACTAATTATTTTCAATCCACCACGTTATCGCAGAGGAGATTATCACAAGTTTAATAATGCATTACTGTGGATAGCGTCGTACTTGTATCAGCGGAATGTGGAGGTGAGGATAGTTCCGCTCAATAACGAAATGTTCGAAGAAACGGTTCAGAGGGAGATTGCGAAATATAGGCCGAAGTTTGCCGCCGTCTCCTGCAAGTGGTGGGAAACTCTTTATTCCTCTTCATATATAGCTTCGATGATTAAGAGGTGTGATCCCGGAATTGTAACAATAGCTGGTGGGCAAACTGCCACATTTTTTGCAAGAGAACTGGTAGAAAATACCAATTTCGATGTAGTTATCAGAGGTGATGGTGAAGAACCGCTTTATAGGCTTGTCACGGGACAAAAGCCCTTAAACTGTGTTTTTAGAAATGACCGTAAGCTAATATCTGTTCGTAAACGATATGTTCAATCCGAAAACAGTCTGAAAGACGTATTCCTTATAGAGAATTTGGAAGATATTGTTTCTGATATAAACGTCCTAAACAGCTACATTTGGACTGGGAAGGGTTGCATTGAAACATGTGTTTATTGTGCAGGTAATTCATGGAACAACAAGCAAGGTTTTGGACGCAAAAAATTTATCTACCGACCAATAGAATTAATCCTCCGTGAAATAGAGATTCTTTCGAAATATCCAAGATCATCTCGATTAACCTTTGATTTTGATCCATTACGGGAAAATGTACAGGAAAACTACTATCTTGATATTTTTTCTGCTTTGGAAAAAAAGAAATACAATTGCTATTTCTATAGCTGGTCTCTGCCTAATAAAAAACTTATTGATTCATTGGCAGAAACCTTTAACTTCATTGAGCTTTGCATCGACGTACAGACGCCTTCGGATCGCTTGCGTAAGCTACTTGGTCATCGCCGATTTTTGAAGGCATATTTCTCAGATGAAGCGCTGGAAGATGTGCTTAACCACTGCCAAAGGTACGATAACTTTATGATTGACATGAGCACCCTTATGGGATTGCCATTTGAGGAGGATGAAGACATAAAGGCAATTAAAACATTTTCGGATTATTTTTATGATAAGTTCAGAAATGTACGTTATCCTTATGTCTCCCCTATGAACTTGGAACCGGGATCATTGTTGATGCGTAACCCTAAACGTTATAAAATGGTTTTATTTAGGAGGAATTTTAGGGATTTCATGCAATATACGCAACGCAATTTTGAAAACAATGTCAACTGTTATCAACCTGAATCTTATGGAGATGGAGTGTTTCATCCTCTAGGCGTGGTACCAAGAGAAGACTATGAACGTGGAGACATCTTTCGAGTATATGAGACCTGGAAGCGAGCCCAGGAAAATGTCGATAAGCGCTCTGAAGAGAAGACATTGATAAGGGCACGAAAATACAAAAAGTATGGTTTATTGAAGGCAGGCATTTTGGGAGGCATAGATCGTCCTACGTTGGTGCGATCAGAGGTAGAGTAGAGCTTTTAGATTTCTACAAGCTGGCTGGATCAGAATAGCTACGAAGAGGATTTAGTATTAAAAAAATGCAGATAAAAGAGGTATGATTATGAATGAAGTTACATCCAATATTGAAGATAGAATAAAGAAAGTTATTGAAAAAAGATTAATCGTTCACATTGATGCTCGACAAATATCACGAGATACTCCTCTCATTGGGAAAGGGCTTGGGCTGGATTCAATTACTCTTCAAGAGTTGGTGGTTGGATTGGAAAAAGAATTTAACATCTTTATTGACGAATCTGAAATGCGTATTGAGGTTTTCGAGAATATAGGAAGCTTGGCTAAGTATATTAGTAAGGAATTAAATAGTGAATAGACTTTAGAAATATGAGTCGAAAAACTTTCCTTAAGGGAATTACTAATTAGTTTCTGTTGCGGAAAGCTTAAATACCCAAAAATGTCATTGGCAATTCCGCAACAGCAGAATTGCTTAAGTGATTCTACTCGTTGAGTAGAATCACACCTGAACCAGGTCCTGAATTAAATTCAGGATCTCCGATTTCAGAATCTATTATATCTCAATCCTGAATCAAGTTCAGGATCAGAGACCCTGACCCCATAGCTTCCTTGCGTAAGCTAGGAATGGGGGCAGGGTGACAATATAGTGTTTCAGCAACAGAAACTAATTATATAGCGTGATTCTTCGTATTTATGGTGAATTAACTTTAGCGGATACACCCTTAAGAGAAGAGATAGTTTGCTCTTCCTTAAGACCCTGTTTTTCAGCCGGCGAACCTTTACCGCATAGGACGTTTCAGAAATTCTATGATAAATACGGAATATTTGTTAGGCAGCTATGTGGTTCAACTGAGACTGGTTCTGTATCCATAAATCTTGATGAGAACATCTCAAAGATAGTGGAATCTGTTGGTTTACCAATAAAGAATGTGGAGATAGAGATTTTTTGTGAGAGGGGTGATATCTTAAGATCTAATGAAACGGGTAATATAGGTATTAGGAGTCCAGCTATGACCAAGGGTTATTCAGGATTGAGAAACCTCAATAGGGAATCTTTTCGGGATATTTTTTCCCAGGAGATATAGTGAAAAAGGATAACAATGGAAGACTATATATCACAGGTAGGAGGACATTTTTCCTGAACACTGGCGGTAATAAAGTAGACCCATCAGAGATTGAAGCGCTCCTGTGTAAGCACCCGAAGGTAAAAGAGGCTATTGTGGCAGGAATGAAGAGCCATTATGGTGAGGATGTGATGAAGGCTGTTGTTGTTCCTAATTATCAGTGTGATGAAAACGAGCTTGTTGAATTTTGTAAGGGGAAGATAGCTGAATTTAAGATACCAAGGGTTATTGATTTTCGGGAAGAGATTCCTAAGAGTCCTTTGGGTAAAGTCTTGAAGAAATATCTTTGCTAAATAATGCGAAGTTGTTCGTCGTTTTCTTTAATACTTTATGTAGAAGAAGAAATATATATTTATAAAAAGTGACGATAAAAAAATAGGATTAAATGGAAAAGGCATTCTACTTTGAGAATGAAGAAAAGAGCCTCTTTGCTATTTTGCACAGTCCAAGCAAAAGCAAGGAGAGGAAAGGGATAATTTTCTGCCATCCTTATGGTGAAGAGAAACAGTTAAGCTATAGGGTATTAGTTAATTTTGCCAGAGAACTATGTAATAAAGGTTTTTACGTCTTACGCTTTGACTGCTTTGGATATGGAGATAGCCAGGGAGACTTCGAAGATGCCACGATTGAAACTCAGATTTCTGATACAATAAAGTCAATTGATTTTTTTAAGTCACAGCTAAAAATTGAAAAAATTGGTCTGCTAGGCTTGAGATTGGGGGGTACTATTTCTGCTCTAGTAGCTGAGCAGGATACCAGGATAGAGAAGCTTATTTTATGGTCTCCCATCATCAGTGGTAAAGTATATCTAAATGAACTATTCGGAAAGAAGCTGTTTTCGGAATTTACCATCAAAAAGGCTAACACATCTAAGAGCCAGATCATTGAAGAAATTGAATCTAAAGGCTTAGTCGATATAGAAGGTCATTACCTCACACGTCAGGTATATGAGCAACTCTTGGGGATTTGTCTAACTACTAATGTGTCAAATTTTAAGGGTTCAGTTCTCCTTTGCACGATAAATGGTCGGCCCAAACTAAATAGATCATTTGAGACCCTTTCAGAAGTTTACAAAAAGAGAGGGGCATTATGTAATTTAAAGTTTGCTGATGATAAGATTTTTTGGGATTCAGGATTATTTTTTGAGTGGTATTTTCCTACGAATTTATACGAAGAAACTCTAAAATGGATAACAAGAGATTTGGAATGAAGGTATTATCTTCAAACATTGAAAAACCAGTATGCTTTGAAAGTAGAGGGAATAATATCTTCGGAATCCTGCACAAAACTGAAAACAAAAGCAGAAAGGTTGGTGTTATTTTCGTTAACTCTGGCCTTCATTACAGGGTAGGTCCCCACAGGATTTATGTGAAAACATCAAGAAGATTGAATCAGTTGGGATTCTCTTCTTTGAGGTTAGATTTCCCAGGAATAGGAGACAGTGAAGGAGCAATTGGGGATATTCATTTTGATCTCTTTGATACCGAGGATACATTAAATGCCATAGATTTTTTCACTCAGGAAGCTCAGGTTGAAAAGGTGGTTCTTTTAGGAATTTGCGCTGGTGCAAGGAATGCCTTGATGACTGCTGCAAAGGACATTCGGGTAGATGGCATTATTTCTTGGTCCCTTCCCATTATTACTGACAAACAGAAGTTTTCTGAAGCCAAGCTGTCTAATAATGAAGCAATTAGTGGAGTTGCTGCAAAACGATATTTAAAAGGATGGATGAAAAAATCATTTAGTATTGAAGCCTGGAGAAGATGTTTTTCCTCTAATAGTAATTTCCTTATTATCAGGAGCGTCCTTTGGAAATTGTTGATAGAGAAAAGAGGACAGGATGATAAAAGATACAGAGAGTTTTTTAAGGCTTTTGAGACCTTTCTCTTCTCAAGACGAAAAGCCCTCTTTGTGTATGGAGAACGAAATATTGTCCCGAAAGAGGAATTTGAGTTCAAATTCAAGGAAATATCTGAAGGTAAAAGACACAACTGTGAGTATCACATAGTACCTGATGGTAATCATACCTTTGCGTCTATAGAAGCTGAAAGAAATGTTATAGAGAAGACGGCGAAATGGCTTGCCCATCAGTATGAGTTGAATAAGGAAGGACTAGAAGAATAGATGAAGAAAGCTTTAATTATAGCTTATGCTTTTCCACCACTTCAAGTCAGTGGTTCTCAAAGACCTTACAGGTTAGCCAAATATTTTCCAAAATTTGGATGGGAACCCATAGTCCTGACAGTTAAACATCCAGGGATATCACCTGAAGGGATAAAAGTAATTAAAACTGATTATAAGGATGTTAAGGGTTCCTTTAAATCAAAATTTGGGTTTAAACCACAAAAAGTCTTGCATGAACAATTGGATATTGCTATATCAAAAAAATATAACGATTTGACATGGAAAAGTAAAATTATTAGGTTGTTAAAAGAAATTATAGCCTTTCCTGATAGTAAAATAGGCTGGTACAAGTTTGCGTTTAAATCCGCATCTAAGTTCTTATTAAAAGAGAAGATAGATGTAATTATTAGCACATCTCCACCCGTAACAACCCATTTAATAGCCAGGAAATTGAGCAAAAAGTACAAAATTCCATGGTTAGCTGATCTTCGGGATCCCTGGGCTCAGTTGTATGCAGATAATAAGCTTGGTTTAATTAAGTATTTTGATAAGCGATTGGCAACAAAAACATTAAATGATGCTGATATTCTAGTAACAGTTACTAAACCACAAGCAGATGTACTTAAGGCTCTTTTTAAGGATAAGAAAGTATTTTGTATAACAAATGGTTATGATACTGATGATTTCCCTGAAAAATCATTGAAATTGACAGATAAATTTACTATTACGCATACAGGAAAATTTTGTAAGGGAGAAAGGGACCCCTCATTATTATTTGGAGTGGTAACGAATTTAATTAAAAAAAATAGAATTAAAAAAGATTTAATAGAAATTAAATTCTATGGGAAAAAAGAAGACTGGCTTTTAGAGGAGATTAACAAATACAATTTGGAAGGAGTCGTTGATCTTTGTGGTCTTATACCAAGACAGAAGGTATTAGAAAGACAAAGAGAGTCACAATTACTATTACTTTTGCGCCTTAATAATGAAAAGGAAAAAGGTGATTGCCCAGCCAAACTATTTGAATACTTTGGTGCAAGACGACCAATAGTTGCTACTGGAGGGTATGGAGGTATCATAAAAGATTTTTTAGAAGAAACCAATGCAGGTAAGTTTGCAGAAAACTCTGATATGTTGGAAAATATTATTTTGGAACATTACCAGGAATTTATACAGTTCGGAGAAGTAAAATATTATTGCAATGATAATATTGAGAATTATACCTATAACTCGATAACCAAGAAATATTCTGAAATCCTAAAAATGTTTCTTCTAAATTGAATCATTTATCACAGAAGGGTTTACAGGAGAAAATGATTGAAGATTCTAAGTCTGTTCTGGCATGGTGTTGAATCGGATTCCATTGATCCGGAAAATCTTGTTTTTTCAAATCCAACGGCATCCATGTTTAGGGATCAAATTAAATTTATCGTTAACAACTATACTCCAATATCTATTTTTGATTTCATGAAAATTACAAGAAGCAAGAGTCCAATTCATTCCTATGCAAAGCCTCCTGTGTTATTGGGATTTGACGACGGGTTTAAGAATGTCATTAACCATGCATTACCTATACTGAATAAATTCGAGATTCCTGTAGTATTCTTTATTATTGGAGAAACCTTAAAGAATCCTAACTTTGTTCCTTGGTTTGTAGAGGCGAAACAACTAATACGAAGGACGAAGAAAAAGACGGTTGTTTATAACAATGTCGAAGTTGATCTAGTTTTAAAGAAGGGTCGTAAATTGCTGATGCATCTCTTTCAAACTTCCTTCAAGACATATAGATCTGAGGTAGATCGCCAAAGATTGCTAACTGACTTTGCCAGTTTATTAGGTGTTGAACGCCCTATGGCTTTTGAGCTAGACGAAGATATTCGCCTTGTTAATAAGGAGGATTTATCAAACCTCGGTTCTATATCTCTCTTGACAGTGGCATCTCATACTATGTCTCATCGATTTCTTGACAGTTTAACATATGAGGAGCAAGTTTACGAATTGGAGCAAAGTGATTTTTTACTTAAAGAGCATTGTCCGTCCTACTATCCTGTACTTTCTTATCCACTCGGTTTTTTTAATAAAGATACCATTGACATCTCAAAGCGAATATACAAATCGGCTTTTGCCACTTTACTAGGTTCCTCGTACCACAATCTCTACACATATCCTAGAATTAGTATCGGTCATTGTACCGCTCAGGAATTAGTTTACCGTCTCGGTACTATTCGGTTGAATTATTTACTGCCAATTAAACGGTTTCTCCATAATACTGGCATCAGGAAGATTTATTGAATCATGTATAAAATTATCGTTTTAACTGTGGTAAACGCAAAAAAATAAATGGACGTAGGGCAAGGTTTTAGCCTTGCTATATACTGTTATTTTAGAGATATCGTTATGATCATTTTATTGAACAGGCTGGTTTTGAAATGAGAGTTGCTACTACTAAGATGATAAAAAGTGTAGATTTCAACAATAATGTAATATGGGTTGGGATCGTGTTATTTATTGCCGTAATCACAGGAATAGCTATAGCTAATGAAAGTTGGCTATATTTAGGAATAGCACTTAGTCCTTTAATAATTTATCTTTGCATTGAAAAACCATTTATTTTTCCCTTAGGACTATATGTTTTTCTAATTCCGTTTGATACAGTCTTACTAACGAATATTTCTTATATCACATCAATGACTAAATTACTTGGCATAATAACAATTGTGGTTTTATTCTTGAAGGGGGCTTTTGAGAACAAACTAATAAAACCAGACGCTACTTCGTTTTGGTGGATGTTATTTATTATGTACGTTGTATTATCAGCATGGTGGGCGATTGAAACTGAGCGTGTCTTGACCAAACTTACCACAGTAGCGGGATTATTGTTGCTTTATTTAATAGTTTCGTCTTATAAAACTCAGAAGTATGAATATGAAATATTAAAATGGTGCATACTTGTTGGAGGACTACTTGTCTCCATTTTTTCAATTTACAATTATGAAATAGGTAATTTCCGAAACGAAGACATTACTAGATCAACATTGAGCGTTGGAGAAAATTATACAAACCCTAACAGGGTTGCTTTCTCTTACCTTATTCCCTTTGCAATCTGTCTTGAAATGTTGCTGAATCAAAAAAAGAAAATAATGAAGGCCCTATTTGGATCTGTTCTTTGCTTAATACTTTTCGCAATTGTCATTTCTGGTTCCAGAGGTTGTATGCTTAGTATATCGGTTATCATTATTGTATATATTCTTTCAATAAAACAGAGAATAACCTTTTGTACAATACTGATTATTATTGGAATTCTTCTTATGTCATACGTTCCAGACTTCGTCATTGAGCGATGGGGAAAAGCGTTAGATGATGGCGGTTCAGGAAGATTGGATATTTGGTACGTAGGATGTAAAGCTATCGAAAAATATTGGCTGATTGGAGCAGGGTACGGAAATTATCCTAATGCATACGATGAATTTATCAATTATGCTCCTAATTTTAAAGGATATCATCGTCCTTCACATAACACATATTTAGGGATTTTCGTGGAACTTGGAGTTATTGGGTTTAC
Source organism: Candidatus Scalinduaceae bacterium (assembly GCA_046759445.1). GTDB lineage: Bacteria > Planctomycetota > Brocadiia > Brocadiales > Scalinduaceae > Scalindua_A. The sequence continues at coordinate 6,067 of JBHICG010000036.1, read as the reverse complement.
TTTAATGCTTTTGGCAATAATGAAACATTATAGGGTAATACAGTCACGATTTAATCAATATAATTTGGATATAGTTATGCTGAAGGCATCTTTTTGGGCAATTTTGGTGTCTTGTTTATTCACGGATAGTGTCGGGAAAAAGGCTTTTTGGGTACTTTGGATGATGATAATGATGTATAAAAATATTTCAGAAGATGTAATAGTTCACCGCAAAGCTTTGCGGTGAACTATTACGTATTTTGTTATCTCATTAATTACATAAATAAAAACTTATATGTGCGGCATATGCGGAATATATAGCAAGGGTTCTGAGAAAATCAATCGAGGGACCGTAGTTAAAATGCGGGATGTCATGATAAATCGCGGTCCTGATGATGCAGGAGTACATATTGCTCCTCATATCGGTTTAGGTCATCGACGCCTCAGTATTATAGATATTACCTCTGCTGGACATCAACCCATTTCAAATGAGGATGGAACAATCTGGTTAGTATGTAATGGTGAAATATATAATTTTTTTGAGCTTAGGAATAAACTTATCGAGAAAGGTCATGTATTTCGTTCGCAGGCTGATATTGAAGTATTGATTCATGGTTATGAGGAATGGGGATTGGAAAATCTCTTACAAGAAACAAACGGGATGTTTGCTTTTGCCATTTGGGATTCTATTAGAGAAGAATTGATTCTTGTAAGGGATAGATTAGGTGTAAAGCCATTATTTTATATGGAAAAAGATGGAAGAGTATTTTTTTCATCTGATATCAAATCTATATGGTTGGGATATGATAAGGATTTAACATTAAACTATAAGGCAATTGATCATTTTTTATACGCTTCGTGTATTCCTCAGGAGTATTCAATTTTTAAGGAGGTAAAAAAGGTTCTTCCCGCTCATTATGTTAAATTTAATAAATATAGAACATTAGTCAAAAATTATTGGTTTCTTGATTTTAAAATAAAAGAAAAAAGAAATGAGGAGGAATTAGTTGAAGAGGTAAAAGAGAGGCTCTTGCTGGCTGTAAAAAAAAGGATGATAAGCGATGTTTCTCTTGGTGCATTTTTGAGTGGTGGAGTTGATTCAAGTCTAATGGTTGCCTTAATGGCTACGATGAGTGATTCTCCGGTCAAAACATTTTCTATTGGATTTAAAGAGGATTCCTATAATGAGCTAAATTACGCCAAAATGGTGGCCGATAAATATTCAACCGAGCATCATGAATTTATTGTAGAACCGGCCCTTATAAGCATTATACCGGACATAATCTGGAGTTACGGCGAACCTTTTGCTGACTCCTCTCAGATTCCAACTTATTATGTAGCCAAAATGACAAGAAAGCATGTAAAAGTCGCCCTAACAGGGGATGGCGGGGATGAATCATTTTGTGGATATGCAAATGCTAAAGCCTATTATTATAGCAGTTATTATAGGAAATACCTGCCCTCTTTTCTAAGTAGCAAATTATTACCCCTATTTTTAAATGCTTTTGTTTCTACGTCTAAGGCAGGGAGCAGGGGAATAGTCGGTAAAATTAAGACCATGACGGAATACGGAAGTGGAAAATTTGAGAATGGTTTAAAGTTTAGAGGCATTTTTGGTTTTGATCGTAGGGAGAAGTTATATTCTCCTGAATTTAAGCAAAAACTATTAGGGCATGATCCTAACGATATTAACGCAAAATATATCACATCTACTGATGCAATAGAGTATATAGACAAAGCACTCTACGTCGATATCAAAACTAGACTTCCAGATGATTTTCTGACAAAAGTAGATGTTGCAACAATGATGAATTCTCTGGAGGCAAGGTCTCCTTTTTTAGATTACGAGCTAATAGAGTTTGCAGCCAGGATTCCATCAAACATCAAATTGAAACATGGAAGGCAGAAATATTTATTGAAAAAGATAGCAAGTAACTATTTACCACATGATGCTATCTATAGAAAGAAACAAGGGTTTAGTATACCGATAGGTTTTTGGTTTAGAGATAATTTTTCATTATTGATAAAGGAAATCCTGTTGAGCGATAGGGCTGCAAAAAGAGGATATTTCGAAATGGACAATATCAAAAGTCTTTTGGAAGAACATCTAACAGGAACATATGATCACACCCGTCGGTTGTGGGCTTTGATTTGTTTGGAGTTATGGCATATGATGTTTATTGATAAAGTTATAACAGCAAAGACAAACTTCTCGGAGATTCTATGAACTAGTTAATATTTAAGGGCGTATTTTAAGTTTGTTGCGTATTATAGTTTACATCTGGAATAATGGAATGTTGGAATATTGAGTATCCGGTTAAGGTTAAGATGCCCGTTTCATATCACAGTTGCGCCTACCCTGTTATTCTGAAAATAATTAAAAAAATAAAATTAGGGAGTTTGTCCTTAAAGATACCAGTAATCTACTAATAATATGCTTGTAAATACATTAATGAAGGAGTCCAAGGTCATGAATAATAAAAAGGTACCATACATGTATATTACCGGTGCGAATCATAGCGGTTCTACCCTGCTTACTTTCCTTTTGAATGCCCATCCGCAAATGATGAGTATTCACGAGGTAGGTGGGCCTATTCCTAAGGTAAATATTAAGAAGTATCAATGTTCGTGTGGGACTCTGCTATTACAATGCCCTTTCTATTTGGAGCTCGAGCGACACATAAACTCTCTGGGCAGCTCATTTAGTCTGTTAAATTGGCAGACCAGGTTTCAAATCAGCAACTACAGGTGGTTAAATATTCCCTTAGTACGACCTCTTAGAAATGTATTTTTAGAGAGGATTAGAGATACATTGGTACCTATTTGGCCAGGGTACCGGAAATTGATAGGCCTGATTGGTCAGCGAAACGCACACCTAGCGCGGGCTGCCTTAGCCATCAGCGGTAAACAAGTTTTTGTGGACTCACAAAAGGATTCTATTCGGATTAAATTCTTGAAAGAGTGTGACAATTTAGACCTGTATGTAATTCACCTGGTGCGTGACGTAAGGGGAGGAGTAGTTAGCATCATGAAAGCCAGTAATACCGATAACGTGGCTTGGGCCACGCGTATTTGGAACACAGCTAATATGAACTCTGAACGATCAAGACAATATGTATCTCCCAGCAGATGGTTACGGCTAACATATGATGAATTGTGTGCCGATGTTCAAGGCACTATAGACCGTATCTCAGATTTTGTAGGACTAGAACGAGCCACAGTTCCAAAAAATTTTTATGAAACTGCGCACCATATTATAGGTAATCGTATGCGACTCAGACGCTCTAGTGAAATTAGACAAGATGATTCGTGGAAGAAGCGACTCAACCAGCATGATCTTGATATCATCGCACAAATCGGTGGCGCAGAGAATCGCTATTTCGGACATAAATGGCCTTAACTACTTAACCATAAAGTGTGTGTTACGTTTTTAATTATTTGCATCCAATTAAAAATTTGAAAAGCAATTATAAAATTCATTATAGAAACTTAAAAGCTGCAATAATGCAATAGAATAGAAATGATTAAAATTTGTTATATTATTGGACAACTTGTCAGGCATGGAGCTGAAGGCCAGTTATATCAACTTGTAAAACATATTAATAGGGAGAAATTCTATCCAATAGTGGTCAGCCTTAGTGAGGGTGGATACTGGGTTGAAGAAATCAAGAGATTAAATATACCATGTATAGAGATCAGAAGGAGAAAACATATGGAGTTCACACGATTATTAAAGCTTATACAATTGCTTAAGGCAATAAAACCCAATATAGTACATACGCAACTGTTTCCTGCAAATTCCTATGGTAGAGTGGCTGCAATCCTTGCCGGTGTACCAATTATTATTGCTTCTGAGCGTAGCCTACCAGAGATGGGGAAAGATAAGAATATATATCAGATTTGTATAGATAAACTACTTTCATGGTTTTCTCATGGAATTATATGTAACTCATTTAAGGCTTCTGAGATACTTAAAAAAAAATATTCATTTAATGCCAGAAATGTTTTTACAGTGCATAATGGTATAAATGTAACCGATTTTTTGAAAGAAATTGATTCTAATAGCAAAAGAAAGTTGGCTCAAAAAGTTGTTGTAACAATTGGAACTCTTTATCCTGTAAAAAACCATAGGTTATTTCTTGATGTGTCAAAAACCATTTTAGATATGTCTGAAAATAAGAGTATAAAATTTATAATAGTGGGAGAAGGACCATCAAAAAATGAATTAGAAGAATATTCTAGAGAGTTGGGAATAAAAAATAATGTGATATTCACTGGAGAGAAGAGTGATATTACTGAACTATTGCAAAACACGGATATTTTCGTTATGACCTCTTTATATGAGGGAATTTCGAATGCTATAATGGAGGCAATGTTAGCAGGACTTCCCGTTGTCGCAACAGAAATTGGAGGAAATAGCGAATTGGTCATTGATGGTGAAACTGGTTTCCTCTGTCCATTAAACGGTAATAGAGTACTTGCAGAAAAGATTATCAGTCTTATTAATGACGAAAATAAAGCTAAACGAATGGGTGAAAATGGAAGAAAGAGGATATTGAATGAGTTTGGAATTGAAAAGATGATTAAGGAGACTGAGTGTATTTATACAAAGCTTTTAAGTAAGAAAAGGATATTGAGCAGCCACAACATTATTTGACTGTTTTGACGCATTTAATGAAATAAATTGATGATATTGTAATATAAATTTCACAATGCAACTTTACTAAATACAAAATCGATAAAAAACACTTAGAATAACTATTTAGACATATTTCAAGATAAATCAAAATTAACAAATTTCAAAATACAAACAAATTCAAAAAACCAATACTGAATGACAAAACACTTGGTTCGTTTGTAATTAAAATTTAACTTACTGTCTTGTCAACTTTCTTATTTATATACAAAAAACCTGCAAAATAAAAAAGTTTTTACATTTTATACTATAACTAATTATATACACATATACGGAATTTATCATAACCCCCAAAGATCATTATGTTGGATACTAACAAGTTGCAAGGATAGAGAATGTAAGTTACTATTTACCTAATCGAGAATAAAGTTAATGAATCTTTTCAAAATTAAATGGGAGGCTCAGAAAGGCAAATATATAACGATGAAAAGTTCACTAAAACACAATTTTAGACGTTTTAGGAGACTTTTTGACTGGGAGTATTTCTTTTTTAAATTATTTAGGATAAAAAAGGAGATTTGCCAATTGTCCATGCCCAGAGACGGTAATAAAAAAAACATCCTATTTATAGTTGGTTGCCAGCGGTCAGGCACTTCTTTATTGGCCCGAATCTTTGAGAGGGATTTTAACACAAAAGTATACGGGGAATTTAGTAAATTGTCTTCTAACAGCATAGATAGAATAAGACTTAACGCACTTAGTTCAGTAAAGGAAACAATCGACAAAGATAAAGTACCCTTAGTTATTTTAAAGCCAATTGTAGAAACTCAGAATGTACTTGAATTAGTTGAATATTTCGAGGGTTCAAAGGCATTATGGATATATAGGTATTATAAAGATGTAGCTTCATCTATCTTAAATAAATTTAAGACTAAAATTAGCATAGAAAATTTACGACCTATTGTTAAAAATCACTCTAACAATTGGAGATCTGAAAAAGTTTCTGAATACACCAGAAAAATTGTAGTTAAATATTTTTCAGAGAGTATGAATCCTAATGATGCATCTGCATTATTTTGGTTTGTTCGTAACAGATTATTTTTTGAATTAAATCTTGTTCATAATCCTAATGTTATGATGTGCAGGTATGAAGATTTGGTTACAAATCCTACCAATGTCATGAAAAAGATTTATGAATTTTCAGGCTGTAAGTATCCAGGTGAAGAAAAACATACTGAAGTCCACTCTAAGTCGATAGGAAGGGGTAAAAAAATAGATTTAATTCCCGAAATAGATGTTTTGTGCAATGAATTATATGAGAAACTAAACAATGCATATCTATTAGAGAATAATTATTCACAGTGATATTTTTAGACCTTTATGTAAAGTTTTAACATTTAACTCATTGATAGGTAAGCCACTGGTTTCACCAGTGAGACTATCAAAGGTTTT
>JBHICG010000035.1:0-34157 GCA_046759445.1 Candidatus Scalinduaceae bacterium | reverse complement strand
GCGTAAGCGGTTTCGTTCAACAGTTAAATATACAGCTTCTATAATATTAGAAATATACAGCATCTGTATATTTCCAATATCATAGTCATGGCTTATATTACTTTAAAGCAATTTTCAATATGTCTCCTCGAAAAGGCAAATCAACAATCGTTGATATTTATCCGGGTAAGTCTTCTAGTTTGAACCTTCTATATTTCCGAAAACACGAATGGAATAGTATATTCAGTAAAATCTCTCGTCAAGATAATTCTCTTATGAATGTCTGGAAAAATTATGTGGTGTTTTAATATAGAAGTGTAGATTTTTGGGCGAAATCTATTATCCTTGCAGGAAATATGCCCAGATGGATAGTACCCCAGATTGATATTATGAGGGCAACAATCATAAACGGTGTGAGTGAAAGCGGTGCAAATTCGCGCACAGGTTGTTTCATGTACATGACAACTGTAACTCTTAAATAATAATAGACTGAAACAACACTATTAATCACCCCTATAACAGCCAGGACAATAAAGCCCGATTTGATGGCAGCGCTAAAGATGTAAAATTTCCCTACAAACCCCGCTAATGGAGGTATGCCGGCCAGGGAAAACATAAAGATACTCATTGTTATTGCTAAAAGAGGATGTTTGTAGCCGAGACCACTGTAGTCATCAATCATAACGTTTTCCTCCCCTTTCTTCCCGAGTACGATTACTACGGCAAATGCTCCCAGATTCATAAAAGTATAAGCTAACATATAGAAGAGCATGCTTGCAGTTCCAAAACTATTTGCAACAACAATAGCAATAAGCGCATAACCGGCATGAGCTATACTGGAATATGCCAGCATCCTTTTTATGTTGGTTTGAGCAATGGCAACAACATTTCCAACCGTCATCGTAAGGACCGCCAGCACCCACAAGATTATGGACCACTTTTGCTCTAAACCAGACAGTGATACTAAAAATACCCTGAGGAATGCCGCAAATGCAGCGGCCTTTGGCCCTACAGACAAAAATGCCGTAATTGCCGTGGGCGCTCCTTCGTAAACATCGGGAGTCCACTTATGAAATGGCACAGTAGCAACCTTAAATCCAAAACCTATAATAAGCAGGGCAGTCCCCGTAATAACCATAGGATTTGATAGTGGCGGATTGTTTGCCAGAAACATTGCAATCTCTTTGACATTCGTAGTACCTGTCGCCCCATATAACATTGCAATGCCGTAGAGAAGAAAGCCTGTGGCAAAGGCTCCCAGCAAAAAATATTTCAAAGCCGCCTCATTAGAATCAATTCGTTTACGCCTGAAACCCGCCAGCACATAAAGCGAAATGGACATTATTTCAAGTCCCAGAAATATCGTAATTAAGTCTGAACCGCCTGCCATCAGCATCATGCCCATTGTAGCAAACAATATCAGGGTATAGTATTCTCCATAGTTAATATCTTCCTGTTTTATATAGCTCACTGACATAAGGATAACGATGGCCGTACTAATCAGAAATATAAAATTAAAAAATATGGAGAAATTATCTACAACAAATGTGTCACTGAACGAGTATACGGTTGTACCTATTTGAGTAAAAAGAACAAGACCCGTTATAATAATACCAATTAAGCTTAAGTATGCCAGCTTGTCCCTTAAGGCCCTCTTGAAAAACACATCTGCAATGAGTACCAATAAGCCGGTGATGGTTATAATAAGAATTGGTGTAATACTTTTAAAATCAAATGGTGGTATTGTTATTTCCATAATATTTCGATTATGGAAGGCTTAGGCAATCTATGATTGCACGCCTTCGCTACATCTTTTTCAATCCTCTTGATATTGAGTAAGTGTTGCTGTCTCGTTTCTAAGTGCGTATTTAGCTTTATCCTTTTCAATCCGGTTTAAGGTTATTTTATATTTCTCATCCACCTGCGTTAAGAGGTGATTTACAGACGCATCCATTCTGGAAATGATAGGTTTTGGATAAATACCAATCCAAAAAACAAGTATAGTAATTGGCAATAATACTGCCCATTCACGTTTATTCAGGTCTGAAAGTTTTTGATTTTCAGGATTAGAAAGTTTATTAAACATAACTCTCTGGAACATCCAGAGCATGTAACATGCCGACAATATAACACCGGTAGTTGCTAAAGTAGCATAAATAACATTAGACTTAAATACTCCGACCAGTACTAAGAACTCACCTACAAAACCGTTAAGGCCAGGTAACCCTATCGAAGATAGTGTCATTATCATAAAAAAGACTGCAAATATTGGTATTTGTTTTGTCAGACCACCAAAATCGACAATCATCCTGGTATGTCTTCTTTCATATATCATTCCGACAAGCAAGAACAATGCGCCAGTGCTCAGGCCATGATTAATCATCTGAAGAATGCTGCCCTCCATCCCCTGTATATTAAAAACAAATATACCGAGCATCACAAAACCCAAATGGCTTACACTGGAATAGGCGACTAATTTTTTGAGATCTTCCTGTACCATTGCTACAAGTGCACCATATATGATTCCAACGATAGCCAACCATGCAATTACAGGTACAAACTGATGACTTGCATATGGGAACAGTGGTAAACTGAAGCGGACAAAACCATAAGTGCCCATTTTCAACAATACTCCTGCCAAAATAACGCTTCCGGCAGTAGGCGCCTCTACGTGTGCATCAGGTAACCACGTATGAAATGGAAACATTGGAACCTTAATGGCGAAGGCAAAAAAGAATGCTAAAAAGAGCCAGAACTGGGCCCCCATAGGTATGTCAAGATTATAAATCTTCAGTAAATCAAACGTGTATTCACCTGTGACCCTGTAATTCATAAAATAAATCACCAATATGGCAAGCAGCATCAAGACACTCCCGGCCATAGTATATATAAAAAACTTTATGGTAGCATAAATCTTTCTCGGCCCACCCCATACACCTATCAACAGGTACATCGGGATAAGCATTACCTCCCAGAATACATAAAACAAGAACAAATCAAGAGAGATGAAAACTCCCAACATCCCTGTTTCCAAAACAAGCATGGAAATCATATATTCTTTGATTCTATCCTTTATGGTCCATGATGCCAGGATTGAGATGACTGTAAGGAAGCTTGTGAGGAGATACAGAAAAAGACTTATACCATCAATACCTACATAGTAACTTATTCCAAATTCCTTTATCCACGGAACCTTTTCTACAAATTGAAATTCATGTGTATTTAAATTGAATTTGAAGAATAAGGGTAATGATATTAAGAAACCGACAATGGCAGTAACAAGGGCAATACGCTTGATCTCTTCTTCTTTTCCTCTATCTACAAAAAGAAGCCATATTGCTCCTAACAGTGGCAAAAACGTAGCTATAGTAAGTATTGGTAAGTTCATATATTTATTGTTTTAACGGGCTTATCGAATGTTTACACGAAAAATAAAATATTTTTTTTACCTGTATTTCATTATACAAATCAAAATGCTCTTGTCACTTTTGTAGCACCACGAATCTTGAAATCTAGATTCCCTGTTTGCTTACCATGCGGGCATTACCACGGGAATGACAGATAGTATAATACCATTGGAAATTCCGCAACAGCGGCATTGCTTAGGTAATTCTACTCTGCGAGTAGAAACTACACCCTGAATCCCCGAACGTGTCATTCTGCCCCCATTCCTAGCCCCGCTGCTTTCTTGCTGAAAGCAAGATGCGGGGCTATGGGGGTCAGAATTTATATGTATCAATATGTTAAGAGATCCTGAAACAAGTTCAGGATGACAAAACCGCGTTTCCGCAACAGATACTAATTTATAAAAATAACAATGAACAAACTATTATGATAACTCCTCCGAGCAACATCGACAATGCATAGCTACGCACATACCCAGTCTGGAAAAGCCTTAATACTTTGCTTATAAATTCAACAATCCTGGCAACTCCGTTTACAGAACCATCAATAATCCTCACATCGACTATTTTCCAAAGAAAAAAGGAACTCTTTACGGTAGGATTTACGATTGCCGCATCATATATTTCATCAACATAATATTTATTGAAGATTATGTTATAAATTAACTTAAACTTCTCAACTATTTTTGCTGGCAAATCAGGTTTTTTTATGTACATCAAGTATGCCAGAAATATACCCACTAATGCAATAGCAGTTGAAATTGCCATCATTGAAAACATAAGACTGTTAGAAACGTGATGCACTTCACCACCATCAACCATTCCATGTGCGCCACCTCCAATGACCGGCGCCATAAAATCGTTTATGGCACTTGCTGCTGGAAAGCCAAGAAATCCACCTACTATGGAAAGAAAGGCAAGAACCAGTAATGGTATTAATATATTCATAGGTGATTCATGGACGTGCTCTTCCACATGTTTGTCCATATTTGATTTTCCATGGAAAGTCATAAAAAGCAGTCTGAACATATAAAAGGCCGTTAAAATTGCCGCAAAAGCTCCCAAACACCAGTAAATCAAATTCCCCTTGGTAAACGCCTCAAGCAATATTTCATCTTTACTAAAGAATCCTGCAAATGGTGGTATCCCTGCTATTGCCAGAGTGCCAATCAGAAATGTCTTATATGTTGTTGGTAGATGCGGTCTTAACCCGCCCATCTTTCTCATATCCTGCTCACCACCTAATGCATGAATTACACTACCTGAACCCAGAAAGAGTAAGGCCTTGAAAAATGCGTGTGTGACCAGATGAAATATTCCAGTTATAAAGGCTCCCACACCACAAGCAAGAAACATATATCCTATTTGACTTACCGTAGAATACGCAAGAACCCTTTTAATATCATTCTGCGCAAGGCCAATCGTTGCGGCAAACAATGCAGTTACACCCCCTATTATGGCCACAATCGTTAGCGAAAAAGGCGCTAGCATATATAAGACATTACATCTTACAACCATGTATACACCAGCCGTTACCATTGTTGCAGCGTGAATGAGCGCGCTGACAGGAGTAGGACCCTCCATTGCATCGGGAAGCCAGGTATGAAGGGGTATTTGCGCAGATTTCCCAACAGCTCCCACAAACAATAGGAGAGTAATCATTGTTGCAACAAAGCTACCCACATGTAAATATTCAGGCGCTGCATTAAAGACATCTGTAAAATCTATAGTATTGAATGTGACAAAAATCAACATTATGGCAAGAATAAAACCAAAATCCCCGATACGGTTTACGATAAAGGCCTTCATTCCGGCATCAGATGCCGATTTCTTTTCAAACCAGTAACCAATCAACAAGTATGAACACAAACCAACGCCTTCCCATCCAATAAACATAAGAAGGAAATTATTCGCCAACACCAGTAACAACATAGAAAAGGTAAACAAGTTCAGATAAGTAAAATAACGATAATATCCTTCATCACCGTGCATATATCCTACCGAGTATATGTGAATGAGAAACCCAACACCCGAAACAACCAATATCATCACTGTTGAAAGCGGATCTATCTGCAAACCAGCAACTGCCTTAAATGCGCCAGAACCAATCCATGTAAAAAATTCCTTTTCTATAAGTCGGTGTTCGGGAGGTAGTTTTAGAAGATCTAAGAACACGATAATTGACACAAGAAATGACAATCCAATTGCAGCGCACGCTATAATGCCGACTATTGACGTATTAAGCCTTTTACCCAGAAGCCCGTTTATTATTGTCCCTATAATGGGGAATAATAAGACATAACCGATTAAATCCAAAATAATTCTCCAATGAAAATTTGTACTTTATTTATCACATTACCACTTCATCAAATTTACATCATCAACATTTACAGTGGCCTTATTTCTGAAAACAGCCACTATTATTGCCAATCCTACTGCAGCTTCCGCGGCAGCAACAGTCATTATAAAGAAGACAAATATTTGGCCATCCATTGAGTTTAAGTGTCTGGAAAACGCAACAAAGGACAAGTTTACGGCATTTAACATCAATTCAATGCACATAAAGATAACAATGGCATTTCTTTTAGTTAAAACACCTATCACTCCTATCGTAAAGAGAATACCAGATAATATTAAATACCAAGATAATGGAATCATTTATTTTTTCCTAAAATTCCCTTTTTGCCAAAACAATAGCACCAATAATAGCGGCAAACAACAAGATAGAAGCAATCTCAAAAGGGAAAACGTAGTCCGTAAATAGTAATTTTCCTATAAGTTGTGTATTCCCTATCAGGTTTATATTTTCAGGCATATACTCACCCTTAGCACCCAGGAGCGTTGTTTTCAACGCTACAACTCCAATCACTGCAAACAAAATAATACCTAAAAAGATGGCAGAGACCCTATGAAGTATTAACCTATCCCTGCCGGCCTCCACGTCTTCTTTGCTTAGGTTAAGCAACATTATTACAAAAATAAAAAGCACCATTATTGCACCAGCATATATCATTATTTGTATAGCAGCGACAAATTGTGCATGTAACATAACGTACAAAACTGCCAGGGAAACCATGGTTTGAATCAGAAAGATTCCGCTATATAGAGGACTCTTTTGGGCGACTACGCAAATAGCGCAAATAACTGCTATTAAACCTACTATTATGAACAACAAGCCTTCTAACATGGAAATACCTTAATTTATTTGTTTTTCCTTAAAGGAACCAGTAACTTTTCTTTTGTATAAATATGGTCTTTTAAGTCTTCAGAAGCCAGCTCGTAATTTTGTCTTAAGAAGATGGCATCCTCAGGACATACTTCCTCGCAATATCCGCAAAAAATACATCTGAGCATATTTATTTCATAAACCTCTGCGTACCGTTCTCCTTGCTCATTTTCTGTGCCTTCGATAGAAATACACTCTGCGGGACAAACTGTCGAACAAAGTCCACACGCCACACATTTCTCCTTGCCATTTTCATCCCTCTGTAATTCATGCAACCCCCTAAAACGTGGATAAGGCGTCCATCTTTCATCAGGATATTGCATTGTGATGACCTTGGATGGTCTTAAAAAATGTTTCAATGTAAGCGCTAAACCCTGAATCAATGGTTTTATCATTTAAATTTCCTCAAAATATCACAAATTACTGTATCAAGACCATTACCAATCCTGTAAGCAGGATATTTGCTAAGGCAACAGGCAGTAGGAATTTCCACCCAAATTTCATTAGCTGATCATATCTAAATCTAGGATATGTAGACCTTAACCATATAAAAAAGAATATGCACAGAGCTAACTTGATTAAAAACCAAACCACAGGCGGGAGGAATGGGCCTCTCCATCCACCAAAGAAGAAAGTAACGGCAATAGCAGAAACAGTTACGATATTGGCATATTCAGCCATGAAGAAAAGGGCAAACTTCATGCTGCTGTATTCGGTATGGAATCCTGCAACCAGTTCTGTCTCCGCTTCTGGCAAATCAAACGGGCATCTGTTTACTTCAGCAATGGCGCTTATGGCATATATAAGAAAACCTATAGGCTGTAATATTACAAACCAGCATTTGGCTTGCGCATTTACAATGTCAACAAGGCTCAGTGATTGTGTAATCATGAGGACACCTATCAGCGCAAGACCTAGTGAAAGCTCATAGCTAATCATCTGCGCAGCAGACCTCAATCCACCCAATAAAGAATATTTATTATTTGAGGACCATCCTGCTAATACAACGCCATAAACACCCATAGACGTAATTGCAAGGATGTAAAGTATGCCTATATTCACGTCTGTTATGACCATATCAATATTAAGTCCCATTATGCTTATCTTATCTCCAAAAGGAATAACAGCAAACGTCATGAGTGCTGGAACAGTAGCTATTACTGGTGCAAGCACGAATATAGTCTTATCAGCATTAGTCGGGATGATGTCTTCCTTGAATATTAATTTGAGTCCGTCTGCTATGGGCTGTAGCAAACCATGCCATCCTACTCTCATAGGTCCAAGTCTTACCTGCATATGAGCCATGACTTTGCGTTCTACCCATATAAGATACGCAATGGCAATAAGGAGTAAACCAATGACTATGGCTATCTTAATCGTTGCAATTATAGTGAATATAATCGCGTCTAACATAAATTAGCTCCCGTTGGTCACAAATTTATTGCATTTTGATCCGAAAATAGATTCCCGATCATGTAGGCCCGCCCAATACGGCTACAGAATCTCCAAAACATTTCCCCAATTAGTTGACACCTACCTCATTGCGTTGCATTCTTTGGCCACAACATTCCAATATGCCAGTAGTTTCTTCCACAACCCTTATCTTCTGGCCACATTCATTGCAGACATAAATCACACCTCCATCTGGCTTAGGATGTGCTGATGTCCAGGTAGCCATCATACCTTTTTCTCCAACCAGCTTCATCTCTTCACCACAGCATACAAGCACTCCAAAACCATCTTCAACAACCTCTACCTTTTGTCTGCAAATTTCACAAAAATATGTTTGTCCTTTATTTCCCATTTATTATTAGTAAGCCTTAGAAATTTTTACATTTGTGTATCCATTATTACGCAAATTGTTAATAGGCGCCCACTCATAATCCTCAGAAACAAAAACAGCGCCTTCAGGTACTCTGCTTGTGGTCTTTGCCTTGAGTTTTATCTTGTCCTGCGCAGACTCAATTATTACCATCTCTCCATCCTTGATATTTGCCTTTTGCGCATTTTTTTTATTAATTTCCACAAAACATTCAGAAGCAACTGAAACAAGAGAACTCGAATTTCTAGAAAAAGTACCTTGATGATTTAAACTATGACCTGTTAATAATATGAACGGATATTTTTTGCTTTCCTTCATAATCAAAGGTTCTGACTTGAAAATTTCAAATTTATACTTTACAGGTTCACATTTATTGTATATTGAAGATATCCAACGAAAACCTTCCTTTTCCAAATTGTTATTTTCAATTCCTTCATATATAGAAACACTATTTCCTACTTCACTCATAATCTCTTTAGGAGATATATACGAGTATGAATCCCCCATCTTTTTGGCTAAGTCACATATAATCTGCCAATCAGGTTTAGAATCTCCCATCTGCTGTATGGCCTTGTTCAAACGTTGCACAGTCATCCCCATGTTCGTAAATGTGCCTTCCTTTTCAGCATACGTTGAGGTGGGAAGAACAACATCTGCAATTTGTGCGGTTTCAGTTAGGAAGTTATCCTGTACAACTACAAAATCGGCTTTTTGAAAGGCTTCTTTTGCCTTCTTGCCATTTGGATAACTTACGATGGGGTTTTCTCCCATGACATAGAAAGCTTTTACTTTATTACTTAAGGCAAGATCAAAAACATCTTTAGAGTCCTTCTTATAGACATCATCAGATAATTTCATCCCCCATGATTCTTCCACCTTTTTTCTATTTGTCGGGTCATTTATATCGAGATAACCAGGTAAGAAATCAGGAACAACACCCATATCATTTACGCCCTGAGAATTATTGTTAGTTCTTGAAAACAGAAGTGAGACCCTGCCGCCACCAGGTTTTAAACTATAAACGGCATTTAGCAATACACTAAGATTCATCAGGGCTTTAATTGTATCCTCACCATGTGTATCTTCCTCTATATCTTTGCCACAGATAATATAACAATTTCCATGTTCTGTTAATAAAACAGACGCTCTTTTTATGCTATCTTCAGGAACATTCGTTAATTTAGACGCCTTCTTTATAGCAAATGTTTTTAGCATGGAACGTAATTCTTTGAAATTTTCCGTTGAGCTTTCAACTTTCTTTATGTCTATAAGTTTTTCATCAATAATCACCTTAATTAATGAGTTAATTAAGGCGGTTTGACTACCTATAGCATAATTAAGACGCACATCCTTTTTTGCGATGCTATTGAATTCAACATTTCTTACGTTCGCAATGATTAGTTTTGATTTGTTCAATCTTATTGCTTTTCTCGCCATGTTCCCAATCACAGGATGCGCTTCGGTTACATCTGCCCCCACAAAAAATAATGTGTCTGCGTTTTCTATTTCTTCCAGTGATGTCGTTGCAATCCCATTCTTAATAGAATACTGAATCAATCGATTCAACGAAGGCGACTTTAAATTCGCCATATTATCTATATTATTAGTTCCTAACACAGACCTGCAGAATTTCTGAAACACATAATTATCTTCATTGCTACATTTTTCAGAACCAATACCACCTAGTGCCTTTCCTCCATGTTTGTTTATGATTTCACTGAATTTTTTTGATACGTAGTCAAGTGCCTCATCCCATGATGTCGGACACAATATACCAATCTTTCTAATTAATGGGGTCTTAACTCGTCTACTTGAATTAATAAACTCGTGGCCGAATTTCCCCTTCACACATAGATTACCTTCGTTTATGCCCAAAGCATCATCTGATGTTATTCTCATTACCTTATCATTCTTGGAATTTAATACTACAGTACATCCAACAGCACAGTATGTACAAATCGTTGATGTTGTTTTCAATTCCCATGGCCTGGCTCTAAATTTAAGTGTTCTATCCTGCCACGAACCTGTTGGACACACTGATACGCAACCACCACAAAAACTACAATCCAACGGCTTATTAAAAGCGGTTCCAATAACGGTCTTAAACCCTCTATTCTGATAATCTATTGCGCCAACACCCTCAATTTCTTTACACACCTTAACACATCTACCACACAGGATACAGCGATTTACATTTAATTCCAAGAGAGGATTATCTCTTCTCATCGGTTCGTCCATCCTTACAGTCTTAAATCTTCCTGTTGATAATTTTAGATCATGCGTAACATCCTGCAGACCGCACTCTCCCGATTTATCGCATGTTGGGCAATCTAGCGGGTGGTGTGCCAGTAGATATTCCATAACAGACTTCGTATACTTTTTTGTCTTGGGAGTTTTAGTTTTTACTTCCATTCCTTCAGATACAGGTTGTGCACAGGAAAATCTATGCCTGGTCCTTCCACGTTCAGTTACCTCAACCATACAAAGTCTACACCCACCGTACTGAGTCAATTTTGGATGATAGCATAATCCGGGAATATAGATCCCGTTATTCCTTGCAGCCATAAAAATATTCGTGCCTTTGGAAACACTCACATCCTTATCATCAATTTTAAGATTAATCATTGTCATTTTATCGCCATAAAATTACATTTTTCATAACACAGATTACATTCAATACATTTTTCTTTGTCAATAAATGCAACTTTGTCACGTGATCCTGTGATTGCTTGCACTGGACAGTTTTTAACGCAAAGCATGCATTTTGTGCATTTGTCGGAAATAACCGTGTATTTATGAAGCGCAACACACGTCGCTGTTGGACATTCCTTATCTCGAATATGTGCTAGATATTCATCACGAAAATACCTAATAGTAGATTTGACAGGATTTGGCGCCGATTGCCCTAATCCACAAAGAGACATAGTAATTATCTCATCACTCATTTGCTCTAATACATCCAGGTCTTCTTCCTTACCTTCTCCCTGTGTAATCCTGATGAGAATATCCAGCATAAGAGTTGTCCCAATCCTACATGGAGGACATTTACCACAAGATTCGTTTGCGCAAAAATCAAGGAAAAATCTTGCCATATCTACCATACATGTAGTTTCATCTACCACAACAAGACTTCCGGACCCCATCATAGCGCCAGCTTCGAGTAGTGATTCAAAGTCTATGGGAGAATCAAGATATGATTCTGGCAAACAACCACCTGAAGGTCCTCCAATCTGTACGGCCTTGAATTTTTTCTTCTTCGGAATTCCGCCACCAATGTCAAATACAATCTCTCTTATGGTTATACCCATTGGAACCTCGATTAGGCCTGTATTTTTGACGTTTCCAGTAAGTGCAAATATCTTTGTGCCCTTACTCTTTTCAGTCCCGATATTAGAATACCATTTCGCACCTCTATTAATGATAATGGGTACATTTGTGAATGTTTCTACGTTATTCAAACAGGTTGGTTTATCCCACAAGCCTGCCTCTACAGATTGTGGAGGTCGGGTTCGAGGCATACCGCGTTTACCTTCAATAGAATATTGCAAAGCAGTCGACTCGCCACAAACAAAGGCACCTGCTCCTTCTTTTATTATGATATCAAGGCTATAATTACTCCCTTGAATATTCTTTCCCAAAAATCCCTTTTCCTTCGCTTGTCGAATCGCAATATGTAATCGTTCTACAGCGAGTGGATACTCAGCACGCACATATATATAACCGCTTGTAGCACTTATGGCATAGCCTGCAACAATCATACCTTCCAGCAGTGCATGAGGGTCTCCCTCCATAATACTTCTGTCCATAAATGCCCCGGGGTCACCTTCATCACCATTACAAATAATATACTTTTCATCCGCGTCATATTTGGCACATGACTCCCATTTCCAGCCAGTCTCAAAACCACCACCGCCACGACCTCTAAGGCCAGCTTTGCTTATCTCGTCTATTACTTCTTTTGGAGTCATTTTAGTTAATACTTTTTTAAGCGCTTTATATCCATCTTTTATTATATATTCATCTATGTTTTCAGGATCGATTGTCCCACAATTGCCAAGCACAAGCCTTTGTTGATTTTCATGGAATCTGTGGTAATCATCCTTTGCTAACCATTTTTTTACGGGAGTATTTTTTGTCAGATGTTCTTCGACTATTTGAGGTATCATGTCAACTGTGACTCTCTCGTAGGTAAGAGCCTCCATTCCCGGAACTGTAATATCAACAAGAACATCTTTGGCGCACAAACCCCTACAACCTGTCTTTGCTGTTTTACACACACGTTTCCCTATGGTCGTATCCAGTTTTTTGTTCTTTATTTCTTTCTCAAACCTTGCGAAAACCTTATCGCCCCCAGCCGCAATTCCACCTGTTCCAAGACAAACGGAAACTACTGATTTGTCTCCATTTCCACTACTTTTAGTTTTTAAACTTTTTGTTCTACTACTCATTTTATCTTTCCGAAAACTAACATATTATTAACATCATTATTTATATATGAGCTTAAATAACTAATTGCCTGTTTACACCGCAGGCTTCGTGTATCCATCCAGGATACCTTCTAGTTTATCAGGAGATAGAGTGCCGTGGACATCCTTATCAACTACAACAACTGGAGCTATCCCACATGCTCCCAGACAAGATACTTCTTCAAAGGTAAACATCCTATCCTCTGTAGTTTCATTCTTATTTATCTTGAACCTTTCCTGAATTTTTGCAGAAAGACCTTTGGCCTTTTTGACATGACATGCCGTTCCACAACATACCTTAATTATATGTTTCCCACGCGGCTTTAAATGAAATTGAGCATAAAATGTGGCAACTCCAATAATTTCGGTAACACTGATATTTAAACTTTCTGAAATAAAGTTGATGACAGGTTCCTGTAAATAGCCATATTCAGCCTGTATCTTTTGCAAAATAGGGATTAGGGCCCCATTAACATTTTCATAGTTTTTCAGTGTCTTTTTTACCTTGGAAAAATCTACTGTCTCATCCTGCACTGATTGTATGCTTGTTGTATCCATATTCTCGCAATCTTAAAATTGTTAACGATCAATTTCTCCTAACACTATATCTATGCTTCCAATTACGGCAACCACATCAGCAATCAAATGACCTTCTACCATCTTTTGAAGCGCCTCTAAGTTAACAAAAGAAGGCGGTCTAATTTTTAATCTATAAGGGCTTTTTGTCCCGTCGCTGACTATGTAAAATCCCAGTTCTCCCTTGGGAGCTTCAATACTGGTATACACTTCACCAACAGGCGGACAAATGCCATCAGTTATTATTTTGAAGTGGTGTATTAAAGATTCCATACTGCTTTTAAGTTCTTCTTTCGGAGGAAGCGTAACATCAGGAACATCCGTAATAAATTTACCTGAAGGTAAATTGTCTATGGCCTGGCGCACAATCTCATTGCTCTGACGCATTTCTTCAATTCTAACCATATACCTATCAAACACATCACCGTTTTTACCGACAGGCACTATAAAATCCAATTCATCGTACGAAGAATAAGGCTCTGATTTTCTTATATCCCACTTCACACCAGAACCTCTTATGCTTGGCCCACTTAATCCATAATCAATTGCATCCTCTGCAGAAATCACTCCAACATTTTTTGTCCTCATCAACCAAATCTTGTTTTTTGTTAAAAGAGTCTCATAATCCTTTAATTTAGAAGGAAAATCATTAATAAATTCCTTTGTCTTTTCAATAAAACCGTCTGGTAAGTCTCTAGCCACACCACCGATCCTAACGTATGACAGGTTCATACGCGCTCCTGAAACCATTTCAAATATGTCGTAAAGAGTCTCCCTTTCTCTGAAGCAATAAAAAAACACAGTCATAGCGCCTATATCAAGGGCATGTGTCGCAAGCCATAAAAGATGAGAAGAGATTCTTGTTAATTCACATAGAATTACCCTTATGTATTGAGATCTTTTAGGTGCTTCTATTTCCAACAGCTTCTCTACTGCAAGAACATAACCCAGATTATTAGACATCGGTGCCAGATAATCTAAACGATCTGTAAGTGTAATAAATTGATGGTATGTCTTATGTTCGGCCAGCTTTTCTACGCCACGGTGAAGGAATCCAACATGAGTAGTAACATTAACTACTGTCTCTCCGTCCAGCTCTAAAACGAGACGCAAAACACCGTGTGTACTGGGGTGTTGTGGCCCCATGTTAATGGTCATCACCTGTTGTGTTACTGCCATTATTCTCCTTTTCTATATGTCTCTCTTAAAGATTCTGGTTGTCTTCCTTTAAGAGGGTAATCTTTTCTCAAGGGATGTCCTTCAAAACCATCTGGAGTTAAGATTCTTTCTAAATTTGGATGACCTTTAAAAATTATTCCAAACATATCATAAGCCTCTCTCTCATGCCAGTTAGCCGTATTCCAGACATTTGTAACAGTATTGATGGTTGGATTTGAAACAGGTATCTGTACTTTAATCCTTACCCTGTGATTTCGCTTTAATGAATAGAGGTGATAAACTACTTCAAAGGTGTTGTTATCGCCCAGACGCGTTTTATCCACGCCGCACAAATCTGATAGAAAATCAAAAGACAGTTCGTCATCGTCCCGAAGGTACCTGGCAACTTTTTCAATAAAATTTTTTTCTATATTTATGGTTAATTCATCTCTAAAAGTTTCAACATCCAATATTGATTCAGGAAATTTCTCTCTTAAGTTTTTTTCTATTATGTTCTC
Source organism: Candidatus Scalinduaceae bacterium (assembly GCA_046759445.1). GTDB lineage: Bacteria > Planctomycetota > Brocadiia > Brocadiales > Scalinduaceae > Scalindua_A. Next base: position 19,008 of record JBHICG010000035.1, on the reverse strand, counting down.
TTCAGTCATAGTAATTAAAATAGTAAAAAGTAAGTTAACAAATCCCCCATATCCTATCCCCCTTTATAAAATGGGTTAAATCCCCCTTCCTCCCCCCCCTTTAAAAAAGGGGGAATGAGGGGGATTTACTTAGCTCCGTTATCCAAAACAGATTCTTTGTCAATTTTCTTTTGTAATTCCATCACTGCATGAATTAAGGCTTCTGGCCTTGGTGGACATCCCGGCAAGTATATATCAACGGGAATAATTTGATCCACTCCCTGTACGGTACTATAAGTATCAAAAATACCACCAGAAGAAGCACATGCCCCCATTGCAATTACCCATTTTGGTTCAGGCATCTGGTCATAAATCTTCTTCGTCACGGCTGCCATTTTATAAGTCACTGTACCAGCGATTATCATCAAATCAGACTGACGCGGTGAAAACCTAAAGACCTCGGCGCCAAATCTAGCCAGATCATATCTTGGCGCTACTACAGCCATCATCTCAATTGCACAACATGCCAATCCGAAAGGCATTGGCCAAAGTGCATTTTTTCTGGCCCAATTAACCACCTTGTCAACCGTTGTCGTAAGAATACTATCACTAAATGCTGTTTCTAATCCCATTCAAATCCACCTCTTTTCCAGATATACACATAGCAAATCAGCAAGATTATTATGAATATTGCCATTTCAATTAAGCCAAATAGTTGTAACGACTTGAACACAACCGCCCACGGATAAAGAAATACAACTTCAATATCGAAGATAACAAACATCATAGCTATTAAATAAAACTTTACAGAAAACCTTTCCCTTGCAGCGCCTGTTGGTTCTATACCGCATTCATATGGGGATAGTTTTTCTACAGATGGCTTGTGGCGGCCAAGAAGAGCAGATATTACGATGTTAGCAATGGCAAATCCAGCTACTACTATTAGGATAATTAAAATCGGTAAGTAAGCTATTAACATTGTAAGTTACTTTTACTGAATACACTTTATATAACAAAAGTGCGGAAATCTATCAAAAAAAACAAACTTAGTCAATAAAAAACATTAAAGCAAAGATTATTTTCTTTATATAAGGTTATAAGAAACTTTTGCTTACGTTTTTTTTGAACTTCCTATTAACATCCTGAGACTACGTTTGTAATCACTTCTAAAGCATAAATAATGTCTGATCTGTTCAAATCTTTATGTGTTACCATTCTACCATCATCTCCTTTAAAATAGACTGCAAGAATCCCTTTTGGGGAAAGACTTTCTACGAACTCTTTACAATTTAATTTTGGTAATCTAAATTTGAAACAAACAATATTTGTCTGAACCGTCTCCAGATTAACATTAAAACCATCTATTCTTGCAAGTCCTTCAGCAAGATATCTTGCATTTTCATGGTCATCTAGTAATCTATCAATCATCTCCTCTAATGAGACTATTCCACAAGCAGCTAAAATACCAGTCTGTCTCATACCCCCCCCTAACATTTTCCTTTTGCATCGAGCCTCTTCTATAAATTTCTTTGTACCTGCAATTATAGAACCTACTGGAGACGCTAATCCTTTAGAGATACAAAACATAATCGAATCACACCCTTTTGTTAACTCGGACACCTCAACACCCTGAGCAACTGCAGAATTAAATATTCTTGCACCATCTATATGAAGGTGTAAACCATTTTTCTTTGCTATCTTTATTATTTTAGATGTTTCGTCAGGAGTAATTACTGCCCCCCCTGCCAGGTTGTTTGTATTTTCAATAATTATCAACGAAGTCTTAGAAAAACGGATATCATCAAGGTTAATGCTTGATTCAAGTTCTTCCATATCAAAACGACCGAATTCATCTACATTTAAAGGACATGTTGTTACACCTGCCAATGCAGCTGTATTTCCAGATACCATTGTATTTATGTGCGCCTTTCTATCACATATCACTCCATCACCTGGTTTTGTGTGTACCATTATGGCTATTAAGTTTCCCATCGTACCACTGCAAACAAAGAGGGCATCTTCCTTTCCCACTTTTTCGGCAGCTATCTTCTCTAGCCTATTTGTGGTAGGATCTTCACCAAAGCCGTCATCTCCTACTTCAGCTTCCTTCATGGCCTGGCGCATCTTCAATGTTGGTTCGGTAACTGTATCACTCCTCAAATCAACAATCCGCATCAATCCCTTTCGCTCTTTCCTTAAACCACCAACCTTTTTTCTTTTCACCTTCAATAACTTCCCTTGCCAAATCCATATAGTCTTGTGTGCCACGACTTTCAGGTGCATACAGTGTGATAGGTTGCCCAGAAATAGGACATTCTGCCAGTTTTGTACTTTCCCTTATAATAGACTTAAACAATTTATCATGAAATTTATCCTTAATCTTTTCCACGACCTCATTGCTCAAATTTGTTCTTATATCGAACATACATGCAATTATTCCTGTTACTTCAAGATCAGGATTAAGTGTATCCTTAACCAGATTGACCGTATTAACCAAAGTAACCAGACCATTGAGCGCCAATACCTTAGTTTCTAAAGGTATAAAAACTTCCCGCACTGCCGTCAATGCATTGACGGTAAGCAACCCAAGTGATGGGGGACAATCCAGAATAATGTAATCATAATGATCTAACAAGGACTTTAGACTATTCCTTAAAATAATACCTCTTTCTTCTTTATTTGCTAATGCTCTTTCTACTGCAGCCAGAGTAACATTTGATGGAGCAACACATAAATATTTTACGCACGTTTCCCTGATAATTTCATTTATCGACATTTCATCGTGAAAAACATTAAACATAGATTTATCTAACTCATTAATATTGATACCCATCCATGAGCTCAAGTTGCCTTGCGGATCAAGGTCTATTAAGACAACACTCTTACCTAATTTTGCTAAACCAGCCCCCAGGTTAACGGCTGTAGTAGTTTTACCAACCCCTCCTTTTTGATTTGTTAATGCTATGGTTCGCATCTATTTCAAATACCCGTTAGAATCGAATATCATTTTTATTAAGGCAATCCTACGAATTGCACGTAAATATCGAATTCCGCAACATACACTAATTATTTTATGTGTTTTTCAAGAACCTCAATATCCTTACTGTCACCAACTACAACCATAATATCTTTTTCTTTTAATACATAATCAGGAGCTGGTAATTCTTTGATTTCCTTCTCCAAAAATTCTTCCTCCTTATCCGTCTCCTGTTGTATTCTTTTCATGATCATAATTACATTTACACCGTATTTTGATTTAATATCAAGTTCCTTAATAGATTTCCCTGTAAAGTCTCCCTTAACCTCTATCTCTGCCAGATTATAATCTGCCCCTAACTCAATATATTCCAAAACTCCTGGCGCAAGAACACTATTAGCAACTCGAAGGCCCATATCTTCCTCAGGAAAAACAACCCTTGTAGCGCCTACTTCCCTCAAGATTTGAGCCTGCAACTTTGTACTTGCCCTGGCAACGATTTCTTTAATTCCGAAATTCTTCAAGATTGCAGTTGTTAATATATTAGACTCTGCAGACCTTCCAATACTCACAACGGCAACATCAACGCTTTCCACACCACTTTCTCTTAATGCTTCTTCATCCGTGCTATCTAATTGTACTGCCTCAGTAACAATATCCCTAACCTTTTCCACTAAAGCATTATTTTTATCAACGGCAATAACCTGAGCACCCTTACCTGCCAGAATCTCAGCAACCTTAAACCCAAATCTTCCCAAACCAATTACGGCAAATTGTCTCATATACAATATCCTATCAACTGGTATAAGTCAAAGGTTTGAACAGTTGAACAGTTCTGATTCTCATATTGCCCTTACAGTTTATAGCTGCGCAAACCAACAAAGAAAAGTAAAAAAATATCAATCAACCAACGACTATTCTTTCTTCAGGAAAACGGATCTTTCTTTCCGCAATCTCCCTGCCAAGAATTAACGCCAGGACCAAAGGACCAATTCTTCCTATAAATATCAATATGCTAATTAATATCTTTCCGATAGTAGTTAATTCTGGTGTTAAACCAGAACTAAGACCCACAGTCCCAAATGCTGAAAAGACTTCAAAAATAATAAACTTAAAGGGTACATTTTCTGTATAAAGCAAAAGCATACAAAATAACGTAATTGTTAATATAGAAATTATTGTAATTGAGATGGCCTTTTGTACGGTACGTCTGTTAATTGTACGCTCAAAAACTTCTATGTCTTCTTTACCCCTAAACATTTTATAAACCACTGCCAAAATCACAAAAAATGTAACAGTCTTAATCCCTCCTGCAGTTGAACCGGATGAACCACCAATGAACATAAATAGTATAAAGTATAAGTATGTAGGCGATGTAAGACTACCAACATCAACAGTCGAAAATCCCGCAGTTCTCGTCGTAACAGATTGGAAAAAAGAAACAAAGACCTTATCCTTGAATGACAAAAGGTCTAATGTGTTTTCGTGCTCAAATACGTAAAAAAGAATTGCACCCAATATAATTAAAATCCCCGTCATGGTCAACACTATCTTAGTGTGCAGATTAAGTTTTCTTTTACTATTTCTACTCAGGAAAAATGCAAAAACGCCATAAAGATTGGATAAAACAATAAACCCCAAGCCGCCAAGAATAATAAGTAACGCAAACGTAATATTAACAACTACATCACCACTATAATTAATTAGACTATCATTAAAGAGTGAAAATCCTGCATTGCAAAATGCACTTATAGAATGAAATATAGGATAGAATATATCATCTCCAAAATGTTCACCAGACCAATGGATCGCTAACACAACAGCTCCAATAGCCTCTATAATGAACGTTGATAGCATAATGACTAAGACTGTTTTTTTTATCTCAGCATACCCAGTATCAAGTGCACCCTTTATTGCAACTTGCTGAGAAATAAGAAGTCGTTTACCAATAGCTATACTGAAGAATGCGTATGATGTCATTATACCCAATCCACCCAGTTGTATCAGGATTAAGATAACCATATGGCCAAATCGTGAAAAATAGACGGGTGTATCCTGAACTATTAAGCCAGTAACGCAAATCGCAGATGTAGACGTAAAAACCGCATCAATGAAAGATGTTCCTTTTCCATCAGCGGTAGCCACCGGAAGCATAAGCAAGACAGTACCTATCGTGATAAAAATTAGGAAACCTGTACTAATAGTTACTCCAGGTTTAAGCGTGAGTTTTCTAATCGTATTTCTAAACATTTATTTATTGGCGCAAACGACGTAAACTATGAAGCAATATATTTGGGGTATGGATTGTAGATAAAACGTGTTAGAAATTCTATAACTTTTTGGATTATGTGGGTTTTTGAATGTCATTATTTGTGATAAAAGCCAGCATTGTCCGGTTAGGTTTTTGCGTGCGCGGGTTTTGTCATACCCGAACGCTTTTGTCGGGTATCTAGAGGTTCATTCATCCTAGATTCCCGCTAAAAACATGCGGGAATGACAGCTTGGGGGGCAATAAATTAAACATGCAAAAACCTAACCGGACAATGCTGGATAAAGGCGAGAAATAGAAATTGAAAAGGAAGGATAGAGAAGAAAGTCTTCAAAAGTTCTCCTCAAGATTTTGGGATATCAGGGAACAATTTAAAAAAAGGCAGTTGAACCTACAGAGAAAAGATAATAAAAAGGACTGCAAGTATATAAGAACGAAACAAACTGAAAAGGTTTTTTGACTCTCATTATTCTTAAAAAATCCGACTTCCACGGATTACGCATTTACTATTCATATGCGATTATTGAGATATTGCTTTTATTGGCCAACTCAATCGTTTCCTCTTTATCAAGAATCAGTGTCTTTTCTGATTCTATTGCTAAGGTAGATACTCCGGCTTCTTTTAAATGTTTGATTGTCTCTAAACCTATAGTTGGTAAGTCAAAGCGTAAATCTTGATCTTTCTTGCTTATTTTGATTACTACAACATTTCCACGTCCAAGCTTTCCTCCGCGCTTAATGGCCTCATTTGTACCTTCAATTGCTTCAACTGCCAAAACAATCTTGTCCTTTACCACTATGCACTGGCCTATTTCCAATCTTCCAATATCCTTTGCAATCTTCCATCCGAATTCGACATCAGCAATTTCTCTTTCAGAAGGAACCCTTTTAGTCAAACAACCTTTCTCTGCCATTAAATGCTCCACATAATCAATAGAACTTACGAGTTGGATACCATCAATAGCTAATTCGTCAGCAACAGCTTCCAGGATTGAGTGGTCATGCTTACTTCTCAGCTTTTTGTACCACAGGTTGATAGTCCTCATGTCAGGCATGAATCTTAAATGCTTAAGCCTTGAATGGATATGTGATTTAGTTAACCCGCCTGCCATCACAGCCTTTTCAATTTGCTCATCTTTTAATATCTTTATCAATTTACCAATCTTGGCAACACCAACCCAGTATAATTTCTCAACATACTCTTCTATCTCTGGAGATGCCTCATCCTCAATGGCAACTGCGATAACGTTTATGCCTTTGGCCTTTGTACTCTGTGCAAAAAGAATGGGAAAACGTCCATTGCCGGCAATCAGGCCTAATCTTTCCATTTTTCCAACTTATTTTCTAACTGTTTTATCTTTTTCTGTAGATTCTTTATTTCCTCTCGCATTTCTGGGAGTCTTTGTATAATTATGTAACACTTCCTCATCCTTTCAATTTCTATTGCTGGTGTACCCAAATACGTGCCACCTGGAGGAAGATCCTTTATCACTCCAGACCATCCACCAACTATAACATTATCCCCCACCTCAGTATGGCCATCAACGCCTGATCCACCTGCCAGAAGCACATGATTTCCAATCTTAACAGTACCTGCAATACCAACCTGTGAAGTTACTAAAGTATCTTCTCCAATTTCAACATTGTGAGCGATCATAACTTCACTATCTATCTTTGCGCCTCTTTTGATCCTTGTTTCTCCCAACACGGCACGATTTATGGTCGTATTGGCGCCTATATCCACATCATCTTCAATTACAGTAATTCCAATCTGAGGTATTTTATAGTACTTTCTTCCATCGGGAGCAAATCCAAAACCCCTACATCCAATAACTACGTTACTATTAATGGTTACACGATCACCCACTATTGTACCTTTATGTATTACTGTACTTGGATGTATCACGGTATCATTCCCTATCTGACAATTATCCCCAATATAAACATTCGGGTATAATACTACATTATCAGCGATTTTCGTATTTCCACCTATAAATACATAAGGATAAACGGTTACATTGGAACCTATTGTAGCTAACTCACTTATCTTAGCTGTATCATCAACTGTACCCGGATATTTGGCTTCAGGATTCATCATCAAATCAACAATCTTTGCGAAAGCTAAATATGGATTCTTGGTTATAAGCAGATTCCTGTCTTCTGCCTCTATTTCTGGTGACACTATAATTGCTGATGCCCTGGTTTGATCGAGCTTTCTTATATATTTCTTGTTAGAAATAAAAGTAATATACCCCTCTCTGGCCTCATCAATTGTCATTACACCTTTTATTCTTATGTTTTCATCTCCGACAACATTCCCGCCTACATAACTAGCAAGCTCTTTCAAGGTTTTATCCACTTACGTTCACTCCATAATTTTGCCTATTACTGTAGATTTTTTTGATTACCATTAAGATGCACAATAAAAAAGACCATACAAGAATACCTGTTACTAACTGGCTATCACCAAACAGCCACTCATATTTCTCTCTAACACGAACAAGGAAAAGACCATCTGCCTTCATCATAAATACCCATCCAGAATGCAAACCGATAGAAAGATATAGTGATTTCGTTTGAATAAATGCATAAGAAAGCACTACACCCACTAAAAAAAGTCCAGCAATTGATGGTAGATTTCTGGTTATTTGAAGAAAAAGAGGTTTAAAAAATTCCAACATGGTTGAAAAACCAACAAATGCCTGAAAACCCGTAACAACTTGAACATCAGCTCTAAAAAAGTGAAGTATAGAGTAAATCAAGCTACATGCGCATACGGCAATCGGCACAGACATATCCTCCATAAAAGATTGCAAGATAATGCCTCTAAAAAATACTTCTTCAATAAAGCCTATTAAACATCCTATTAAGATATATTTGATTATCTTCGATAGTATGATTCCTGCCGAATTAAAATCTATATGGATAATCCACGCATTGGAAAGAAGCGCAATTGAATAATAGATGAGTAGTGATATTACAGCCATTAATAACCCGAAAAGAAACTGCCTGAAAAAACCAGGTCTTAGCTTCATACCTGATGAAAACAAAGCGCCAAGTTTCAGAGATTTCCTGAATACGATAAATACAATTAACGTAACTAACATTAATATTCTTCTCATTACCTTGCCAAAATCGTACACGCCGTCTTCATAGTCAACAACCTCTGCTAAAAAATTGACTTTTTCTAACATAAAATCCAAAGGCAATTTTTTTATAGGCGCAATGATGCAACTTGCAATCATTATAATAAAAAACAAGAAAAACAATTTCTTATATTGCTTCATTTGTCAAATTTAATCGGTATCCATTGAAAATAAAATCTAACCTGTTTCCTTGAAAAAGATAAAAGAAACCTTAATTGGATACAACTTAAAATAAGGTTTCTTTATAAATTGGTTCTGTTAAAGGTGAATAACTAAGGGTTTTGAAACTTATCACAATGTATAAAAACAGTCAAGACAAAAGGAATATAATGACTACATGTTATTTAATAAATTTATGCATAAACATTTCCAAAAAAATAACTTGACAAATGGCCTAAATGTTGTATAGTTTGCTAATATTTCTACAATATATAGTAATGACGGTTATAGGGTTATGGGTTATTGAGGGTTAAATAACAATGCGTATGGTTGCAGAAAGAATTAGACACTATAGTATTCAGTTTAGCCTGATCGTATTAATGACAATCATATATTTTCTACTAGTAAGGATTTTTATATAATGGAAGAAAAAGCAGACGACAACCTTAAACGTTTAATAGCACAAATCGAAGTAGAACAAGGCCTTCGACATCTAAAGGATATATTACCTCAATGCTTGGATTTACAAGATGTCATTGCAAAGCTTATGTATAATTTTTATTCCTCTCTGCGTAAAGAAGGTTTTACAAAGTCACAGGCAATCGAAATAATTCAATCTCATGGCACTGGTATAAATAACAGCATGAATGGTGAATGATTAAGTTCCATATAATTTTGAATAAATTTTGTTTAAGATTGCACACCAGAAAAGTATTCACCAGTTAGTTTTTTCAATCCTCCTAATTAGTTCACAGTCTTTTTTTCATATCTAGAGTTGGAGCTGCATTAAAGACAGGTAATGGAAAGATATTTTATGGATACAGTACATCAACCACTCGAAAGCGGGGTGGATATTTCTTTCATTCTTGTCGGCAGGCAGGTTTCTTCAGGAGGATTCCAGAGTTAGTTTTTGGACAAAAAAAAGACAACAGTCTTAACTACATTATTATTTGGTAGTATTTTCTTTACCATCATCCTATGTTTGTGCCATTGTCCCATCGCCAGGTTTCTATTTCCTTCAGAAAGTCTCTGTCTGTTAAGTCATATCTAAGCGGTGTAATTGAAATGTAACCTTCCTTAAGCGCATGCATATCGGTACCAACAACGTCTTCCTCTGGCCAACCAGTTCCAGCCAACCAATAATAGATACCCCCTCTTGGATCGGTACGCCTATCAAAGTGCTCATCAAAATCCCCTGAAAACTGTTTGGTTATCTTTACTCCTCTTATTTTATTCTTTGGTATAAGAGGGATGTTTATGTTGAGCAAAGTCCCTCTTGGCACCTCTCTCCTCACTATATGGCTAACCATGTCTTTTGCTATGGTAGCGGCCCCCTGGATATCAGGTAATGATTCTGAAACCTCCAGAGAGATTGCTATAGAAGGAACGCCTAAAATAGCTCCCTCTATTGCTGCAGCAACTGTTCCCGAATATAGCACATTAATCCCAACATTTGCGCCTATATTTATGCCCGATATCAACAATTCAGGTTTTTCCTGCATTATTTCTCGCACACCGAGTTTGACACAATCCGCTGGAGAACCATCAATTCCATAACCAACAAATTCGCTATCTAAAAAAACTTCCCTTATTCGCAATGGATGACTGAATGTTATTGCATGACCAACACCACTTTTTTGCACATCTGGCGCAACAACCACTACAGAACCAAATGCCTTCATAGTCCGCTTAAGTTCCAGGATACCTGGTGAATATATTCCGTCATCATTTGTCAAAAGTATTTTCATTTATTCTCCCCGATCAATTCAGATCTTTCGACTTCATACTCCTCTTGACTAATCAGGCCATCATCTTTTAATTTTTGCAATACCTTAAGTTTTTCATTCATAATTAACTTTTCAATTAACCTTCTTTCTTCTTCCTTTATTACCTGCTGCACTTCCTTAATACGCTGTTTCCCTTCCTCAGTCAAGACCAGAGTCTTCTGTTGTTCATTTATTTTACTTGCCTGTTCTCTACTTTCCTTGGTTAACCCAACTTTTTTTTCTTTCTTTTTCCAAAGACTAAACCTTTTCCCCTTAGATTTCTTCTCTTTCTCACGTTCTTTTATGCCTTTTTCATATATATTTTTCTTTTTTTTTGTAAGTTTTTTAGTTTCCTTTAATATCTGAATGTCTTCACCGTCGAAAGGCGGAGAAAAAATAGATATGGCAACATTCAATTCTCCTCCTGTATTAACAAACTTATGTCCGGTCATTCTTGGTATAACCACCATCATGCCCTCTCCTATACTATAGCGAGTACCATCAAGCTCTAATATGCCTCCTCCTTTTTTAACATAAACTAACTCATCATGATGTTTATGAAAATGCGCTTCTATCTCTGCGTCTTGCCTAACTTGAACAAGATGTATACTTGTATTTTTGTTTTCACCTATTGGAATAACCTTTATATTTTCATCCTTAGCCAGGACATTCTTTTTTGCAATTTCCCTCGTATTCTTTACATCAGGAAAAAATAGCTTTGGAAAAGAGGTAGGATTTCTTAACGACTCAACAAATTCACTGGGTTTCTGCACGGTCTTGCAACCAGTAATAATCAAAGAAAGGATAATCATTAATATCTTAAATGTCTGATTAAAAAAAGTAGGATGTATCATAATTATTGTTTAAAACTTTTTTATCTTTGCTAATAATATTTTTGATTCTAGCAGCAACTGAAGTAGTGGTCAATATAAAATAAATCCCATAATAACTTGAAAAAATAAAAATATATGAAAAATTTAATTGAAATATTCTTCACAAAATATAATCTTAAACTTAATCAGAAATAGGCCATGTCATTAAATAAGACGGCAAATTGCTCAATCAGGAAATGTTAAAAAAGTTTTCATTAACACTAGTATCAATTACACTCACCTTTTGTCATAGTAATTTTGCAACATCTTCGACCAGCCTTGAAGATGTAATGCATGGTAACTATACTATAATAGACATGACATATCCCTTGAACTCAAACAATGCCTATTGGCCTGGACCTTTATACTCACCTTTTAAATATGAAACATTAGCAACTCTGGAACGAAATGGTGTTTTTTCCGGTATATACTCTACCCCTGAACACCTGGGTACACATATTGATGCGCCAAATCACTTCGAAAACAACCAACTCTCTGTAGATCAGCTCCCATTAAAGACCCTTATCGGTCCTGCTGCTGTTATAGATATCTCCACAAAGGTAGAAGTTAATTCAGATTATCAACTCACCGTTAAAGACATTATTTTGTGGGAGAAGTCAAATAGCCAAATAGAAGACGGATCTATCATACTCCTTAATACTGGCTGGTGGAAAAAGTGGAATGATTACGAAAAATATAAAAATGCTGACGAAAACGGCAAGCTCCATTTTCCAGGTTATTCTGAGGATGCGGCAAGATTCTTAGTAGAAAAGAGAAATATCAAAGGAATCGGGATAGACACCTTAAGCGTTGATTATGGAATATCATCTGATTTTGGGGTTCACCACATCATAAATGGAGCTGGTAAATATATATTGGAAAACATAGCAAATATTGACATGCTTCCTCCAACGGGTGCGATGCTCATTATTGCACCGATAAAGATAGAAGGAGGCTCAGGCGGACAAACAAGAATATGGGCAATTTTACCAACAAGCTAAATCCCCCCTACACCCCCCTTTATCAAGGGGGGGAATGGGGGGATTGAAAGGAGTAAATTTAATGAGGGTCGTTGATAGAAGAAGAGTTTTACCAGAAGTAACAATTGGATTAGATAAAGAAGAAACTACCAAACTTGCCACAATTTTGAATAAAAGCGATATTGAAAAAGATTTTTGTAATAAATTATTGTCCAATATTAATACTGTCCTGGATGATGAAGATTTCAAGGAGAAAAAGAATGATTCATAATCACTTAATATTCAAGGACTTAGAACAAGCAAATTAAATTTAGTAACACTAACGAGACTTGCTCAAATTTTTTTAAATAAATTTATCCATTATCATTCCGATAATATATGGTTGGTGAAATTAAGGGGTGGCTTAAGATGATGATTACATTTACGTAATCATATACTACAGACCGCTAATAATATTCTTGCAATATAGTAAAAATGACTTCGTTTAAATCAAGGGAAAAGCAATTAGAAGATTTTAATAAGTAAGAACAGAGGTTGAAACGAAACTAGAAAAAAAGCAAATCCAAGCAAGGCATATTATTCCTAAGTTTGTCACCAATTAGCTATAAGATTTATACGAACTTCCTATATTATGTTCTATAATTTGTAAGGAAAGGAGTAAAAGATGGAAAATAATATTCACAAAAAGCTTTCAGAAAAATACTGCCCTCGTTTTGGTAAAATAGCCGTAGATATGGGATTCATAACTGTAAAACAACTAAAAGACGCCTTAGCCGAACAAGCTGATGATAATCTTTCTAACAAATCCCATAGACTTATAGGAAGTATTTTGTTTGAAAAGGGTTGGATAACCCAAAAACAGATTGATATAGTTTTGAATGAATTATTTAAACAAGGGAGAAAGAGCGTAGAAATCTCATAAAAAAAATTTCTGAAGATGTTGTGATCTTTCTACTAGAATTAACCTGACAAGTAGCTTAAACATTGAAATCTTTATTTTCCTATTTACGGATGTGTTGATAAGCAGAACATAATAAGCTTGAAACCATTCAACAACATGGCGAGTGTTTCTACCTTACCATAACCCCACTACAACACCGGCTTCCTAGCCCTCACCAAACAACATCAACAGTTATATGAATGTGATTGCCTGGTTAATGATGGGAGACCTTCAATAATTATCAGAAATTCAAACAGTATTTTTAATATTTTACATTTACAGGCAAAAGTTGTACTAGTAAAATAATGCGGCAATTCTATTTGTTGTTCTGAATACTTCCTGAAGATTCGAAAGAATATCCATTTTATATCATACTACTCAAGCTTATAGGAAATTATATTACAGAAGTTATCCATTGAAACAAACGACTTATGTCTATTAGATTCGTAAGATATAACACGGTCAGGCTTTAATGCACTAAAGTTTTCTTTAACAAAACACGACCGAAATAAAAACTCAAAAAAAACACAATTTTACCGAAAATATATATTGGATAAGTACTTACGGATTGGAAACAAGTTTTAAGAGGGAAAAATAATAATAGCTTGATTATATTAAACCTGTAAATGTATAATCAACGATTATAGCAGTTAAGCAATTTTAGATACAAATATGTCTGCAAAAGGCTTAATGGATAACAAGAAGGTCTTTTACCAAATCCTGTTTAAGTAGTATAGATATTCTACCGAAGGTATGCAAAAGACAGCTTTTCGTAATAAATAGGTAACTTATATGGATATTTCACAAAAATCATTAGGGGAAATACTCAAAATAAAGAGAATTATCACTGATGAACAACTTAATAAGGCATCGGCATATCAAAATAAATTGTCAATCAGGTTTGATGAAGCAATAACGAGGTTGGGATATGCTAGTCCTGAAGATATAATCAGGTGTCTGGCAGAACAGTTTGATTTTAAAGTAGTCAACCCCTTGGATATCTCAATTCCAGATGATGTCTTAAACAGCATTCCTAAAAATATAGTAGAAAAATATCATGTCATTCCTATTAAAAAAGAAAATGGTTTGCTCATTGTTGTAACAAGTGACCCCCTTGACATAAGTATTATAGAAAACTTACGTTTTACACTTAATACGGATATAGAATGTGTATTATCAACACGCAATAACATTGAAAATGCAATTAAGAAATATTACAAAAATATTGAAGACGTTATCTCTTTCGATGGCATAGTCGAAGAACTTAAAGAAACAGAAGATGAAGCTGGCAAGTTTTTTGAACATATGACAGGAGTGGAGGAAAATGCCGAGTCACCAGTTGTTAAACTCGTAATGCATATTATAAGAGAAGCGGTTAAGACCCGCGCTAGTGACATTCATATTGAACCATTGTCAAGCAGGATTCGCATAAGGGTCAGGATAGATGGTGTATGCCAGGAGGTGCATTCTATCGCAAAATACATACATGAAGAATTAATTTCCAGGATAAAGATACTTTCGAACATAGATATTACAGAGAAAAGAAAACCTCAAGATGGGCGAATTAACTTTGAAGTTGATGGAAATCCAATAGACATTAGAGTCAGTATAATACCTACCACCTGTGGTGAAAGCGCCGTATTGAGACTATTGGAAAAATCATCTACACTAATAAAGCTGAAGAGCGTAGGCTTTTCTGATAGCGACTATAACAGTTTCAAGAGCGTTTTGAAAAATCCGAATGGTATTATATTGGTCACAGGCCCTACTGGTAGTGGCAAGTCTACCACACTTTATGCGGCCTTGAATGAGATCAACAAGCGGGAAAAAAAGATAATTACAGTCGAGGATCCAATAGAATATAACATTCCAGATATTAATCAGTGTGAAGTAAATGAGAAGCTTGGTTTAACATTTCCTAAAGTACTTCGCTCTATACTCCGTCAGGACCCCAACGTAGTCGTCATAGGGGAAATACGTGATGTTGAGACTGCAGAAATTGCAGTTTCAGCGGCGTTAACGGGACACCTGGTTCTGAGCACCCTCCATACAAATGATGCTCCTTCGGCAATAACAAGACTCACTGATATGGGAGTAAAGCCATTTCTGGTATCATCATCCATTCTTGCGATAGCAGCCCAGCGCCTGGTCAGAGTCATTTGTCCAAAATGTAAGGCCCCTCACAAGATAAAGATAGATAGCTTTATAGAACGGGATTTAAACCTTAGTGATTTTGATAACACGGAGTTCTGCCATGGAACAGGATGTGATTATTGCAATAAAACAGGATATCACAGTAGAACAGGCATATTTGAGTTTATGAGTATAACTCCAGAATTAGGAGAGGCAATACACAGGAAAGTGACTACAAGCGAATTAAGCAAGATAGCACACTCTACTGGAATGACCACCTTAATGGAAGATGGATTAAGATTAGTTCGTGCTCAAATTACGACACTGGATGAAGTAATGAGGGTGTCTATCGAATAAGGAAATATCGAAATGATCACAAAAGAAAAACAAAGAAAATTATTCGGGGAAATATTAATAGAAAGGAAACTTATAAGTGATAACCAATTAAATGAAGCGCTTGAGGTACAGAAAATAAATGGCAAATCTTTGGGAGATATATTAATAGACCTCGGCTTTACAACACACGACTTGATAATGGAGGCCTTAAGTGATTACCTGGGTATGGAAATTGTTGACCTTTCTAATGCTGAGCTGGAACAAGAAGTATTAAAGAAGATACCACCTTCTATTGCCCAACTATATCGAGTTATTCCGATAGCTTACGAAAGCACCACTCTTACACTAGCACAAGAATATGCCTTAAATATATCGCAGATAGATGACCTCAGATTTTTGTTGCAATGTAATATTAAACCCATCTTGGTCGATAAAGACAAAGTAGCCAGTGCGCTTGAAAAATACTATCCCGGTCAACACGAATCTGTAGAAGAACTCATAGATACTTTTCAGAATAATACTTCTCAAATTGAAATTATAGACAACAGAGAAACAATAGACGTAGAACAGCTCAAGGAATTGGCTAATAAAACACCTGTAAAAAGTTTTGTCAACTTAATCCTTTTACAAGCAGTTATAGATAAGGCAAGTGATATCCATTTTGAATCCTATGAAAAGAGATTCAAAGTTCGTTACAGAATTGATGGCATATTAATTGAAAAGATACCTGTGCCATTAAATTACGCAAAAGGCATTATATCAAGGATCAAGGTCATGGCAGACATGGATATTGCGGAGAGAAGATTACCACAAGATGGACGCATGCTTCTAAACATAAGAGGACATTCAGTTGATATCCGAGTCTCCACACTCCCTACCAAATTTGGAGAAAGTGTTGTCATGAGGATACTTGACAAGAATTCAACCTCACTTGACCTAACACAACTGGGTATGATACCCGATGATATGAGTACAATTAAACAATTGATGAAGAAGCCATATGGCATTATCTTAGTTACAGGTCCAACAGGTTCAGGCAAAACCACAACATTATATGCATCTCTTAATTACGTTAACGTTATCGGTGCAAAGATTATTACAACAGAAGACCCTGTTGAATATGATATTGACGGCATCATGCAGATCCAAACCAATCCTGAAATTGGTGTTACTTTTGCAAGTTGCCTGAGAGCTATTTTGAGGCAAGACCCTGATACAATTTTGCTAGGTGAAATCAGAGATTTAGAAACAGTAGAAATAGCCGTGCAGGCATCACTAACTGGTCACCTTGTATTAAGTACTTTACATACAAATGATGCTCCATCCACAATAACAAGATTAATCAACATGGGTATTAAACCGTACTTGATAACAGCATCTCTTTTAGGCGTAATCAGCCAGAGATTATTGAGAAAGATATGCACAGAGTGTAAGGAAGAATACGTGCCAAACAAGGATACTATCAGCGAACTTAAATTCTCCGAATCTGAATTACAAGACAAACATTTTTACGTCGGGAGAGGATGTAGCAATTGTAACCGTACAGGTTATAAAGGCAGGCTTGCAATACTCGAAATAATGACAATTAATGATGAGATTCGTTCCCATATAATTGAACAATCATCCACCAACATAATAAGACAAAAAGCAAAAAATAACGGTATGCGCACATTATTTGATAGTGGACTAAATGCAGTGTACAATGGCCTAACCACTTTAGAAGAAGTAATAAGAGAAACAACCAGGAATTAGTTACTTAAACGTCAATATTGGTATAACTTTTGCTCACATTTTACATAAGAATTTAAAATATATTTATAACCTGAAATGCAGGTTGCATTTCCACACATAGCAAATGGTATGGGTATGGGGGAGAATGCAAATCCTGCCATAAATCAATATGTCAACATTTTATTTTAAAGCCGTAGATAGCACAGGCCAAATGGTTAAAGATAGGATTGATGCAGTATCAACCGAAGAGGCCATAGAAAAGATTCGTAACAAGGGTTACTACCCCACACGAATAAAACAAACAAAAGATAGGGACAAGGCAACATCCAAAGACGCAGATAAACGTAAAGGCACTATCACGATATCATTAGGTAAAGTACCTGCAAAAGAGATAAATACCTTTACGAGGCAGTTATCAACGCTCCAAGATGCTGGAGTACCACTGGTACAGAGTTTAAGCATCCTTGAATCACAATTGAAAAAGGGGTTATTAAAAAAAGTACTTGGTGAAATGATAACGGACATTCAGGGAGGCAATACCCTTTCTGGAGCAATGTCAAAACACCCCAGAGCCTTCGACAAACTATACGTGAATGTTATCAATGCAGGAGAGGTTGGAGGGGCCCTTGACGTAATTCTGAGAAGGCTGGCAGAATATAGAGAAAAAATACAAAGACTTAAACGAAAAATCATAGGCTCTATGACATATCCTGTTGCCGTTATCGTCATTGCTTGCGCAATATTAACGGGAATAATGATGTTCATAATTCCTCAATTCGCAAAGATGTTTGATGAGATGGATGTCTCCCTTCCCTTGATAACATTGGGCCTGATAAGCGTTAGTAACTTTATGGTTACGCACTGGTATTCAATATTCGGAATTCCTCTTGCCATTCTTACGTTATACAAGTTAATTGGAAAGATAAAGAGCGCCAGATTAGTAATAGACAGGATGAAGTTTAGGATACCAATATTTGGCAATATAGTAAACAAATCTGTTGTTTCCAAATTTGCCAGAACACTTGCAACATTAGTATCAAGTGGTGTACCCATTTTAGAGGCTCTAAATAATATTAAAGACGTTACCGGGAACATGGCTATGAGCAAAGCAATTGAAAATATACACAGTAACGTGCGTAAAGGAAAGAGTATCGCAGAACCATTGCGTGAAGCAAAGATATGCAGTCCTATAGTAGTAAACATGGTCGAAATAGGAGAACAATCGGGTGAGCTGGAAAAGATGCTCGCAAAAGTTGCTGATAATTATGACGAAGAGATAGATACCGCAGTTGAGTCCATGATTAGCTTGATTGAACCAATTATGATTGTCTTCTTAGGTGGCGCCGTCGGTACGATAATCGTGGCTCTCTTCATGCCTCTTATAACATTAATGAACAGTTTAAGTTGATTTAGAGCCAGTCTAAGACAGTGACTACTATTTGTACGAATCTCGAACACGTCTGTCTGAATCTTGCACAAAAATCTGAATTTGTTTTTTAACAGTACTTCGGATAATCAATTAATTTATAAAATATTTTGCATTTTTTGATGTATTCTTTTTTTCTGCTTCACAAAAAAAATCATACCAATATATATTAATGTCCTGACTTGTCTTCTATGTGATTATTCAGACACATATATACACCTAAATTGAGCGATTTTATATTATAGGCTTATCCGGTTGACTGCCGTAGATGCAAGATGTAGTATATTGTGTCTA
>JBHICG010000034.1:0-34336 GCA_046759445.1 Candidatus Scalinduaceae bacterium | reverse complement strand
TATAGTAGAGTGTTTCTTTTCATTCGTCTTCATTAACGTTAATACCTTGTCATGATTGATTTTTTCTTCTTTAATACCAGCAGCCATGTTAGTTATACATGATATCCCACAAACCCGCACACCCATTTGTCTGGCAACGATAACTTCAGGAATTGTGGACATTCCTACAACATCTGCTCCTAGTATTCTCAACATCTTAACCTCAGATGGGGTTTCATAAGATGGTCCATTTACGCCTGCATAGACTCCCTTTTTAACGTTTATGTTTAAGTCTTTTAGGGTATTTTCTGCGATATTGATTAATTTCCTGTCGTATGCCTCGGACATATCAATAAACCTTGGGCCAATATTTGAATCATATGTTCCCTTGAGGGGATTTACTCCCATAAGGTTAATGTGATCACAAATTAGCATGTAATCCCCCTGAGAAAATTCAGGACTAATACCACCAGCCGCATTTGTGACTACTAAAATGGAAACCCCAAGTTTGCATATTATCCTTATTGGATAAACTACATCATCAATTGGGAATTCCTCATACGCGTGTAATCTGCCTTTCAGGCAAATTATGTTTACATTGTTTTGTTTACCAATGATTAATGTACCTTTGTGTCCTTCAACGGTTGGAATGGGAAAGTGGGGAATATCTTTGTAAATACGCGCCGAATCCAATGTTTCCGGGAAGTATTGCCACCCGGTTCCCAGAACAATACCAATTGTGGGAGTTAAGTCAGTACTTTTCTTTATGTAATTTACAGATTCATTTATACAATCGTACAAAGTTTTAGTCATTGATTAAGTAATTTGGAATTTTTAAAGCTTTTGAAGATTTAGAACCTTGTGCGTATAAAGTCGAAAACTCCTTGTGACGTTAATTGGCTGCGGCTGTGATACCCCTTTATTTCTTATTATTTATCAGAAATAGTTTTTTCAAAATCATTAATCCAATGTTATTATTCCGGAGTTTCAATTGACTTTAGGTAACTAAGATATGTGTTTTGAAAGGTTACAAGAAGTGGATCTGGAAGTCAATGGAAATACAACATACATGGAGAGGGTGTTTTCTTATTCTTATTGACATTTTCCTTTAATATCCTATAATTGCAAGTGTTTGTATTTCAATGGGTTCTGTACAACAAATAAAAAAGATGAAATGTTTCATAGAATTGCTTAGGGAGTAAAATTTTATGTCAAACACTTGTGTTATTGGATTGCAGTGGGGTGATGAAGGCAAGGGCAAGATTATAGATATACTGGCAGTTGATTATGATATTATTGTTCGTTATCAGGGCGGAAGTAATGCCGGACATACTTTAGTTATAAATGATGAAAAGTTTGTATTTCACTTGATACCATCTGGGATTTTACACCCAGGCAAAAAGTGTGTAATTGGAAATGGAATTGTAATTGATCCTGGCACTTTTTTGGATGAAGTTGCAGAACTATCCAAAAGAAATATTAATGTGAATGGAAATTTGTTTATAAGTGATCGGGCACATATTGTTTTTCCCTATCATAAAAAATTGGATTTACTTATCGAAAAGCAAAAGGGTGATTTGATGATAGGCACAACTGGACGTGGTATTGGGCCGTGTTATACTGACAAGATGGCACGAAATGGTATCCGAATCGCCGAATTATATCATAAAGAACATTTTAAAATAAAACTAAAAAAAACAGTAGAAGAAAAGAATAAGTTATTCGTTAATTTATATAATGCGGAACCTATCTCCTGGGAAGAAATTTATGAGGAATACTGTATATACGCAGATAAGATAAATTCATTTGTATGTGATACGATAGATTTATTGGCGAAGGCTATCAGCAATAACAAGAAAATCCTTTTCGAGGGAGCACAGGGTACATTGTTAGATGTGGATTTTGGCACGTATCCTTACACTACTTCATCTAATGCTGGTGTATGTGGGGTTTCGTCAGGTGTAGGCGTTTCTCCTAAACAAATTCATAATGTTTTTGGAGTAATGAAGGCGTATATTACCAGAGTTGGTAGTGGCCCATTTCCAACAGAGATTATGGGTAAACTAGGAGATCATATTCGTGAGAAGGGTGGAGAATTTGGAGCGACTACTGGTAGGCCCAGGAGGTGCGGCTGGTTTGATGCTGTTGCTGTAAAACATTCTGTAAAGATTAATGATGTGGATTGTGGCGTAATGACTAAGCTTGATGTACTTGATGATCAGGAAATCGTGAAAATATGTACGGGATATAAAAGTGGTGGAAAAGTGTACCATAATTTTCCTGCGGACACAGACATACTGCATGATTGTGAACCAGTTTATGATGAGTTTCCTGGATGGATGGAAGATACGACTAAAGTAAGGAAGAAAGAAAATTTTCCCAAAAACGCTGTGAATTATTTTCAAGCAATTGAACAGTATCTAGGACTGAAAATAGAAATCATTTCCGTTGGTCCTGAACGCTCGCAGATTATCAGACTATAAATATGATCAAAAGAAAAAAGCTTCCAAATCACATTGCGATTATAATGGATGGTAATGGGCGTTGGGCAAGACAAAGAGGCTTTTTCAGGATTAGGGGCCATGAGGAGGGGGTTAAATCGGTAAGAGAAATAACGACTGAATGCGCCAAAATACACATAGGTCAATTGACTTTGTATGCGTTCTCAAATGAGAATTGGAAACGTTCAAAAACAGAAGTAAAATTTTTGATGAGAATGTTAAAAAAATACTTAATTGAGGAAAGAAAGACGATACAAGACAATAATATCATACTTAAAACAATAGGACGAATAAAAGACTTGCCTGAAGACATTCAAAGAGAATTGTCTATTAGCATTAAAGAAAGTAAGAATAATACAGGTATGGTTTTGTGTCTTGCACTTAATTATGGGGGGAGAACAGAAATAATTGATGCTGCAAAAAAGATTGCAAGTGATGTAAGAAAAGGAAAACTTGCCCTTCGGGGTATAGACGAAGAGATATTTAAGAGCAATATGTATACCTCAGAAATGACAGATCCTGATTTACTTATAAGAACAGGTGGTGAAATGCGTGTGAGTAATTTCTTACTTTGGGAAATATCCTATGCAGAACTTATGTTTACGTCTGTATATTGGCCTGATTTTAGGAAGAAGCACTTAGAGGAGGCTTTAAATGATTATGCTAAGAGAGAAAGAAGGTTTGGTGGTTTAATAGAGTGACGGTACTTAATACTAGAATTGTTTTTGGCACAGCTATGCTTGCCGCTTTCTTCGGCATAATATTTTTAGATTACGTCTTTGACTCAGATATAGGACTTGGCCTCTTGGGTATGTTTGTTGGTGGTATTGCGTTATGGGAATTTTACAATCTAGTAGAAAAAAATGCCTATGAACCATTTAAGGTATCCGGAATTATATGGGGTATAGTTGTTTTTGTGGGGTTTTGGTTGTCAGCTTATGAAGAAGGTATTAATCCAATATTTCCCAGCGTTTTTGTGCTTATTATTTTATGGTTGTTCGCTGTACAAGCTCTTAAACAAGAAACTAGCGACACAATTAAAAATATTTCTGTTACAATTTTTGGGATAATTTATACATTCTTTTTTCTTTCATTTGTAATGCCAATTCGCCATATGCCTAACGGATTAGGTATAATACTTTCGGTATTGTTGATTACTAAAGGTGGGGATATTGGGGGCTATTTGTTCGGCAGTAGGTTTGGCAAGCATAGGTTATCATCTTTTAGCCCAAACAAAACCATTGAGGGAGCACTATTCGGTTTGTTTTGTAGCCTGATAATCGCGATTGGATTAAATATGTCAGGAATACAAATCTTACCTTTGAGCTTGATTATACCTTTTGGACTATTAGTTGGAGCTTCAGGCATATTTGGGGATTTAATAGAATCTATTATGAAAAGAGATGCGGATGTTAAAGATTCGGGTAACTTTATTCCTGCTTTTGGCGGCATATTGGACATATTGGATTCGTTGCTCATAAGCATACCTGTAGCCTATTATTTTTTTGTGATAATGGGGTACTAATCAAGTACTGGAAAAACTCTCTTTATTTTTCCGGCATTTGGAATTTTGAATTTGTTAAAAAAGTATTATTTACATCGTGTAATGAATGTTAGTTGTATATAATCAGTTCTAAGATATGACAGAATTATTTGAAAACAGCACAATTATTGAGAAGGAAATCCAGTTAAAAAGCGATGACGAAGCTTACATTTTGTTCGGAAGTTATGATAAAAATCTTAGGATTTTACGAAATAACTTTGATGTTAAGATTGTTGCTAGAAATGGTATCTTAAAATTTGAAGGTGAAATAGATCAGGTAAAGAAGCTAACGGATGTCGTAAATAATTTGATAAAAACAATAAGAACATCTGGAAAGTTGAATAAAGAAGATGTGGACATAGCTATTGAGGATGTAAAGAGGGAGACTGACTACGTACAACCCGAGCAGGCGATTGATGTGTTTATAAAAAGACGACCAATCAGGCCCAAAACTGAAGGACAGGCCAGATACGTTGACGCTATAAGAAATAACGATTTAGTTTTTTGTATAGGTCCTGCGGGAACAGGAAAGACATATTTGGCTGTCGCTTTAGCGATTTCAACAATGAAGAGTGGTTTTCTCAAAAAGATTGTCCTTGCTCGCCCTGCAGTTGAGGCAGGAGAAAAATTGGGCTTTTTGCCAGGTGATATTCAAGCAAAGGTAAACCCATATTTGCGACCTCTTTATGATGCATTGGCCGACATGATAGAGTTTGGACAGGTAAAGAAATATATTGAAAACGATTTAATAGAAATATTACCCCTGGCATTTATGAGAGGTAGAACATTGAACGATTCGTTTATAATACTTGATGAAGCCCAGAATTGCACTTTAAAGCAGATGAAGACATTTTTAACGCGTTTGGGGATAAGGGCAAAGGTCGTTGTTACAGGTGATATAACACAAGTTGATTTGCCATCTGGGGAGGCATCTGGACTTATAGATGTACAGGAAAGGTTAAAAAATGTTCCCAGAATTGCATTTGTTTATCTTACCCGTAGAGATATCGTGCGCCATAAACTTGTTCAGGATATCGTTGATGCATACGAAACTTGATTGTTATTTTACTACAAGAGGTTAAATATAATCTGATATTTTGAGAAGTGAGAATAGAGATAGCAAATTCGCAAAATCATTATGTAATAAATACTAAAAAAATCAAAAAAATAATTAAGGAAGTATTGAATAAAGAAGGAAAGGATGCAAAATTAAGCATTGCCTTTGTCGATAATGATCAGATTAAAAAACTAAACGAGCAGTTTCTTGGTTCTAGTGAAGTTACAGATGTGATAGCCTTTCCATTGAGCAGTAATAAGGCGTTCTTAAATGGAGAAATTATTGTTTCAGTAGAAACGGCAGTAGAGGTGGCTAGTACAAGAAAGTTAAATATTGAAGGAGAAATAATCTTGTACCTTGTGCATGGTATATTGCATTTGTTGGGATATAGAGATAATAATAAGAGAGATGCAAAAATCATGCATAAAAAGGAATCAGAAATACTTGGCTTTTTAGGTTATAGCGTGCTAAATGTAGAAAATGAGTTTTTGTAAAACACCTGCGATTACTTTGAGGAGGATTAATTATAAAGATTCGAGTCAAATAATTACCTTCTATACGCGTGATTACGGGAAAATTCAGACGTTAGCTAAAGGACTAAAACGTTCTACCAGGGGTATAAGTGGCGGTATAGATTTATTAACATATAACAATATTGTATTTGTTCACAAGGAACGCTCTAATCTATATGTCTTGACTGAGTGGGTATTGCAAGATAATTTTAACTCGCTGAGAGAGAATTTAAAAAAATATTATTCAGCTTCTTATATTCTTGAATTAGTTAGAGAATTTACTGAAGAAAACGATAAAAGTGAATGTCTTTTTAATCTTTTCATAAATACGCTGTACGATATAGCCAGTAAAGATGATTCTACTGTAAGCACTTTATCTTTTGAGGTACAAATGCTTGCATTAGTTGGATACTTGCCTGAAATGAATCATTGCGTTATCTGTAAGGCAAAAATGAATTCAAAAAGGTTTGCTTTTTTTAGCGCATCTGAGGGCGGCTTGCTTTGTACAGGTTGTGGGGGTAACACTAGAGAACTAGTACAGGTTTCAGGAGGTGCTATAGCAACCATAAACTATTTAGCAAGTAAGACTACTCAAAAGATAGAACGTTTAACAATACAATTGTCTCTTAAAGACGAGATTAGAAGTTTGTTTAAGCACTATATTTCCTTTTTACTAAATAAAGAGCTTAAAATGTGGAACTATCTATGAAAAGACAACTAATAATATTATTTATTTCTGCTATTTTTGTGCTTCATGTTATAAAAATATCATATGCGGAGTTTATATGGAGTAAAGAGACTGGTTGGGTTGATACAGATTTACTATCTAGGGAAACAATTAATCAACAATTCCAGTATGCCATAACATTAATGGTAAAAAAAGAATATATAAGTGCTATAGGGGTATTCAACGATATTATTGAAAATAATCCTGAAGCAGAGATTGCAGAGGAAGCTCAATTAAATATAGGCAGGGCATATTATATGTTTGGTGACTATAAGAAAGCCTTTAAGGCGTATGATCAAATAATAGAAAGTAATCCAGGTACGCGAAAGACAAAAGAGGTGATGGAAAAAGAGTTCCAGGTTGGAGTAGCACAAATGGAAAATAATGATGAAAGGGGAGCTATTAAGGTGTTTGAAAAGATTATTGAACGGAATCCACTTGGTTTTATTGCTGCTGACGCGCAGGTGAAAATTGCGGATTGTTATTTTCAATTACGTAATTATGAAGAAGCACAGGGATCTTACCTTCGTGTGATAGAAAGCTATCCTAACAGCGAATGGGTCCCTTATGCTCAATTCAGAATCCCATATTGCAAATTGAGTAATATTCGTATTCAAGAAAGAAATTTTGAGTTGCTTTCTCAGTCACGCCATGGATTTGAAGAGTATATTGCTAGCAATCCGCAGGGAGCATTGGTTCCTGATACAAAAAAAATAATTACAGAAATAGATATAGCTATGGCTGAGAGAGATTACAAAACAGGAGAATTTTATTTGCGAAAAAAAAGGCCAGATGCTGGGGTTATCTATTTTAAATCAGTAATAAAAGAATTCCCAAATAGTGAATGGGCCGATAAGGCAAAAGAAAAACTAGAAATGTTAAAGAAAGTAGGAGCGACAAGATAACTGGTAAATGTCTTATGAATAAAGATCAAACGAAGGAGCAAATTACCCGGTTCACTTTTTGCAAAAGGGAACTAATATTCCAAGCCATCTTTAGCAATCACCGTAATCCCCCTTTTCAAAAGGGGGAAAGAGGGGGATTTAGGAAGGTCTTATTAAATCATTTTACTGGGATTGCATTATTAATAATTGTGATTGTGATTTCTGGATGTGGTTATTCTACTAAATCATTAATTAATCGTAATATTAGTAGTATATATATTCCTATTTTTGAGAATGAAACGTTTAGGAGAGGTATTGAATTTGATCTTACAAAGGCAGTAAAAAATGAGATTATGTCTAAAACAAACCTGAGAATTGTAAGCAAAGATAGTGCTGATACTATTTTATATGGTACTTTACAAGACTTTAAGGAAAGAGTGCTTACTCAAAATGTTAGGGATACACTTGTAGAAAGCGAAGTAAGATTGTTTGTAGACATAAAACTGGTAGATGGAAGAACAGGCAGGACGTTGGTTAACAAGAAAAAAATAAGACAAACAACTGAGTTTATTGTAAATCGGGGTGAAACCCTCGATTCTGCTACAGAGGAAGGGGTCGTCAATCTTGCAAAAACAATAGTGAATCTTTTAGAGGAAAAGTGGTAAGGTTCTTTGATTATAGAACATAATAAAGGGTGTCTGGAAATTGGGCATAAAATGCTTGTTATGGGTATCTTAAATGTGACTCCAGATTCCTTTTACGATGGAGGGAAGTATTGTGATCTGAAAAGTGCCATAGACCATGCAAGGAAAATGATCGAAGATGGTGCTGATATAATTGATATCGGAGGTGAATCTACCAGACCTGGTTCTGAATTTGTTTCAGAAAATGAAGAATTACGACGTGTTATTCCAGTTATTAAAGAATTAAGAAAGGAAACAGAAAAACCAATATCAATTGATACATATAAAGCCAGAGTTGCGGAAAAGGCAATTGAGGCTGGTGCACAGATTGTAAATGACATAAGTGGGTTGCAGGCCGATAGCGATATGGTTAAAGTTGTTGCAGCAAATGGTACTCCCATTATTATCATGCACATTAAAGGTCAGCCACATAATTTTCCAAAAGATCCAATATATGAAGACGTAATTTCAGAGATTCTTTTATTTTTAAAAAAGAGAGTAGAGTTTGCTGTCGAGGCAGGAATTGCGGATAATAAGATCATAGTTGATCCTGGAATAGGGTTCGGGAAGACACCTAAACATAATTATGAGATTCTAAAACGACTAAATGAATTAAAATGCCAGAATCATCCCATTTTGGTTGGCACTTCACACAAATCTTTTATTGGTAATACGCTTGGGTTTTCAAAAGAAGATGATTTTTCTAAACTTAATTCACAACTTATTGGCACATTGGTAACATTGGTATTTGCCATAATCAGGGGGGCAAATATTGTTAGGGTGCATGATGTTAAAGAGGCTGTTCAAGTAGCCAAGATGTGTAATGAAATTGAATTAGTTAATTACAATTAAATTATGTTGCTACAAAATATCTTTGGGTATTTAGTTTTATGAATAACTTTTTTGATTTTTTTGAAAATCTTCAAATATGGATGATAATAAAATCATGTGGAGAAATTTTCATTATATATATATTACTATATACGATATTGAAAATCATGCAGGGAACACGCGGAACTGGCATACTCAGAGGATTGGCATTTATATTGGTTATAATTTCAGTAGTAATACTTTTTTTAATAAAAAAATTACAACTTTATACAGTTAACTGGCTTTTTACAGAATTCTTGCCAGTGTTTATCATTCCCATAATAATTCTTTTTCAACCAGAGTTTAGGCGGGCGCTTATCAAATTGGGACATAGTCCATTTTTTCGAGCATTTTTTAGAGCGGAAATGCGAGTTGCCAAGGAAATCGTAACAGCAGTTTCAACCTTGTCTAAGAATAAGGTCGGCGGTTTAATAGCTATTGAACGTGAAGACGGTCTGGATCATTATATAGAAAGTGGCATAAGGATGAATTCAGATGTTTCAAGCGACCTTATAAATACTATTTTTTGGCCTGGCACACCTCTTCATGATGGTGCGGTTATTATCCAAGAACATAAAATTGCTGCTGCTGGATGCATATTTCCGTTAACGGAAAATGCTAACATAGCAAAAACTTATGGGACACGTCACAGAGCAGGAATAGGTATAACAGAGGCAACAGATGCTATCTCAATAGTTATTTCGGAAGAAACAGGTCGTATTTCTGTTTCTGTTGGAGGCCAATTAAGAGAGGATATTACTCTGGATGAGTTAAGAAAAGAGTTAGAAGAATTTAAAATTGATACAGTAGAAAACGGCCGGGGAGAACTTTGACTTGTTGAAAAGTATCTTGTATGGTAATTTAAGGGCAAAGGGCATGGTCTTGATAATGGCCATAGCTCTCTGGTTTTATGCCATTAATAAATATACAGGGGAAATCAATGAGGAAATTCCGTTAATAATTAATACACCATCTAATTTAACAATATTAGATACAAGCAGTGATACTGTAACGGTTAGCTTAAAAGGTCCTCGGAACATTATTGGTCGCATATCTGATATGATAAAAGATAATAAAATTAAGGCGAGATATGATTTTCCTGATATAGGAGATATACACGAAGACAAATTTACAAAAACAATTAAATTAACGAGGAGAAATGTTAATTTGCCTCAAGAGATTCGGTTAGACTCAATAGTTCCTAATGAGATCGAAGTTACATTGGGGAGGTTAAAGAGTAAATACCTTAAAGTGAGATTACAAAAAAAAGGTGTTCCCGCACTTGGGTATGAAATAGCAAGTGAATATTTTTATCCTCACGAAGTTCTTGTAACTGGCCCGGCTAATATTCTCAAAGAGACCGAGGTAATAAATACAACTCCAATAGATGTAACTGGAATAATCAGTGAACAAAACAGGACATTTCCTTGGACTATAGATTTAGAAGAAAACATTTCTATTATGAAGGATGATAAGTATGTTCAAGTACCAATTAGTTGTGGGGAAAAGATAAATGTATGGTTTCAGATTTCTGAGCAGATTGGTGTTAAAAGATATGAAAAAGTAAAGGTAAATGTATTACATCCTACAAATTATGTTTTTAAGGTAAAGCTAAAAACAGAATATGTTGATTTAAATTTGGAAGGTCCAAAATTAATACTAGAAAGATTAAATTCAGCAGATATTATGGCATATATTGACGTCAGTTCATTAAGTCCACCAGGACCATATAAACAACCAGTTATTTTTACAATACCTGAAGGACTTGAGATAGAAGGGAACCTACCAGAGATTCACGTAGATATTGTAGAGCCGATAAAAGAAATGGAAAACCTTAATGGCACTTGAAATGAGAGATTTCTACCAAACTGTAGGGACTGATACGCTTGTCGAAAATTATCTTGAGGCTTGTTCTGGGAACGAGCCCTTAATCATAAATATTTTTGTTTGTATAAGACCATGATTAGGTTGGGAGTTAATGTTGATCATGTTGCTACCTTGAGAGAGGCCAGGAAGACCTATGAACCTGATCCAGTAACGGCTGCAGTGCTTGCAGATCTGGGTGGAGCGGATATTATAACAATACATCTTAGAGAAGATAGAAGACATATCCAGGATAGAGACCTTGATTTGATGAGAAAAACAGTTTTTACTAAACTTAATCTGGAGATGGCAACTTCTCAGGAAATAATTGATATTGCACATAGGCTTAAACCTGAACAGGTAACTATTGTGCCTGAAAAAAGGCAAGAGGTTACAACAGAGGGAGGTTTATCCGTAACATCACAAAGAAGCTTACTTACACAAGTAATTAAGAAATTCAAAGACAATGACATAAACGTAAGTCTCTTTATAGACCCTGTTAGAGATCAAATTGTAGCTTCTGGTGAAGTTGGCACCCATGCTGTTGAACTTCATACTGGTAATTATGCCAATGCAAGAGGCGAAAAACAAAGCGCCGTAATGCTTGAGGAATTAAAAGAAGGTGTTAGAATTGCGCAAGATTCAGGTTTGAGAGTGAACGCAGGGCATGGTTTGACATATAAAAATATAGGCCCTATTGTCGAATATCTGGATGTAGAGGAACTTCATATTGGCCATAGTATCGTTTCAAGAGCCATCTTTGTGGGGTTTAAAAAAGCAGTTCAGGAAATGAAGGAACTTATCCACAATCATTATCTTATAAGAAAGACTTCTGAACATATTAAAGTATAGAAATTTCTACAAATTAACAAGCGTGATGCAAAAAAGAGGAGTTTAAGTTGTGTTTACCCCGTTAACCCCTGGCTCCCACGCTCTGCGTGGGAGCCCTTTCGGTGGCACTCATGCACCGGCACATGACAGATAACATTTTATGACACAGGAGTATGATGCGCGACAATAACGATTGACCGGACATGTTCCCATGCGGGAGCGTGGGAACGAGATATTGGGGGGGGCGAATGATTACAACTTATGAGTATCTTCCGTAAACAGAAAGAACGTAGTTGTGCAAATTAATTAATGGTGTTCGGTGTAGGGGCAATTCATGAATTGCTCCTACATATATGTTTTTTTTTGCAAGATTTTGAAATTCCGATACAATTAAATAGAAGCGAAGGAGTGTAAATGTATGTTTACGGGATCAATAGTTGCTTTGGTTACGCCATTCAAAGATGAGTTGGTAGATTATGACAAACTTGCAGAGCTGATAGAGTATCATATTGAAAATGGCACAGATGGCATAGTACCATGTGGTACGACAGGTGAATCACCGACCCTGACTCACAATGAGCATGAAAAAATTATTACCAGTGTTGTTGAGAAAGCAAATGGTCGTGTTCCCGTTATAGCAGGGACGGGTTCTAATAATACAAGCGAAGCGCTAAGTTTAACTAAATTTGCAAAGAAGGCAGGTGCAGATGGCGCCCTGATGATTACGCCATATTATAACAAGCCTACGCAAGAAGGCCTTTATAAACATTATAAGACCGTAGCAGAGGAAGTGGATATTCCAATAATTATTTATAATGTCCCTTCAAGAACGGGGGTTTCTATATCTCCTGAAACAGTAGCCAAACTTTATGAAATAAAGAATATTGTGGCCATTAAAGAGGCAAGTGGGAATATAGATCAAACAAGTCAGATTCTCAAATTATGCGAAATTACTGTTTTGTCCGGAGACGATTCTCTAGCGCTACCAATAATGTCTGTGGGGGGCAAGGGGGTTATTTCAGTAGTGGCAAATATCCTTCCGAGAGAAATCTCAGAAATGGTTTCAAAATATATTAATGGTATGGTTGAAGATTCTCAAAGATTGCATAGAAAACTATTCCCTATCTGTAAAGCGATGTTTATTGAGACAAATCCTATTCCCGTAAAGACGGCAATGAGATTGCTTGGCAGATTAAATGGTGAAATGAGATTGCCACTCTGTGCAATGAGCGATGAACACGAAAATCAACTTTTACAAACCTTAAATGAATATGGTCTGAAATGATTCTTGACGTAGAGGTTTATTCTATTAGAATTCCTCCTATTTTCTTGTGGCTTGGTGACTTTTAGTAGCCAAATAGTAACAAAAAAGTTGAATATACTTTTTCATACTATTATTATAGTGAAGGAAATAATTAAGGTGTCATTTCCCTATGTAGTTGGCAATTTCGCAATAGAGGGAGCCCAGTCCGAAGGACAGGCAGAATCACACCCAGACCTTGATTTGGAATCTAGCCTTGCTCTGTGTCATTCCCACGAAAGTGGGAATCTAGAGCCTATAGATTCCCGTTTGCACGGGAATGACAATTTGAACGCCTGTGCGGGAATAACAAAATAGATATTATACATTATTTTATATCTACTTAATATCTGTTGCGGAAGCACTATATTGTCACCCTGAATCCTGTGCTGAACCTGTTTCAGTATCGTTTTCAGGGTCTCTGATCCTGAACTTGATTCAGGATTGATGTATATAGATTGTAAATGATGATAGACAGAGGAAAAATAATTAAAGGGATAAGATTGTTTTTAGAGGGGATAGGTGACGATCCAAAACGTGATGGGCTTAAAGAAACTCCCAGACGTGTCGCTGAAATGTGCGAAGAGATTTATGCAGGGATTGGCGTAGATACCGCAAAACAAATTAAGGTATTGAAATCTGAAGATCATGACGAAATAGTCTTATTAAAAGATATTCCATTTTTTTCAGTTTGCGAGCATCATTTACTCCCATTCATTGGGAAGGCGCATGTTGCATACATACCTGATGGCTCGCGAGTAACGGGTTTAAGTAAGCTTGCAAGAGTGGTAGAAATTGAGGCAAAGAAATTGCAAGTCCAGGAACGCCTGACCACCGCAATAGCCGAGTCACTCATGAAGGCTCTTCAGCCAAAAGGCGTATTGGCAATTATTGAAGCAGAGCATCTCTGTATGACCATGAGAGGCATAAAAAAACCTGGTACAATTGCTCAGACATCAGTGGTAAGAGGAATATTTAGAAAAAATTCAGCGACAAGAGCTGAAGCTTTTGCCCTGATTAAGGGAAAATAGAAAGAGGTGACAGTTCATTAGTATCTATTGTGGAAAGTCATTTTTCGAATATTTATGTAGGGTTCGTTCCCCGAACGAACCGCTTTTTTGTGTTTCGGGAGTCCCTCCCGAAAGTATTCCTTTTTGTAACAGTATAATTCCTATCAAAAATTAGAAAGAAAAAGGAGTTAACTCTTTAGAGTTTTATCTTGATGTTTAGGAATTTCAATCGTAGTTTCCCCCCACTGCTTTCTTGCCGAAAGTAGGCTCTGTAAGAGCGAAAGCAAGAAGTGGGGAGATTAAGGCCTGTCTGCCGACAGGTAGGGGTGTGTAAATATGTTTATACGCCCCCCCTGCTCCTCTTTTTAGAGGGAGCTTGAAAGTTGCTGCCAAGGGCAGCTTAACTCGTTTATATTTATTCTATACGTAAAGAGCGGATAAAAGGATAAAACGGCTGTTCCACCTAATAGTGGAACAGCTAAGGGTTTTTGCCTACTCAAAAACACCTCCTTAACTCCCTCTTGCTGTTCTTGTTGAAAATAAATAGGGGGTTGAACTATTACTAACCAGAAACGGAGAATGCAGATAGATTTGAAATGGAAAGAAGAATATTTAGACCCGCCAGAACGAAGTCGGGCTGGTAATTCAGTGTAATTCCGTGAGAATCCGTGGTGAGCTTTTTTAATGAGGAGGAGAATATTATGACTTGCCTATTTGTTACAAAGAGGCAAGTAAATCTGTGTAATTCTGTTCACCCCGTTAGATAATTAGCTAAGGTCTTAAAAGATTAAACATGAAAGATAACATTAATATTACATATTGTAAAATAGGTTCTGCCATTTTATCTAACTGGGTGAATATCCGTGGTAGGCTATTATATATCTTCGTATTGACTGTTTTGCTTAATCTAATAATATTTGCAGGAAATGATGCGGGGGCAAAGAGTAATTATGTGGAAGCTCTCAAGGAGATATTGGATGTGGCTCCCCCTGATAAAATGAAAGCAAAGGAAGAATATGCAGAAGTGGAAAAACCCGTCGTAGAATTTACCACGGAGGATATGAAATTTCTTAACATAACGCTTAAGGATAGTATAATCTTAGCACTGCATAACAACTATGACATAAGGATTGCAAAGATAAACCCGATACTTGAAGAAAAAGATGTTACTGTTGAAAAATCCAAATTTGACCCGAATCTTAAAATTACTGGTAATAGAAACGTATCTGAGACACCTACCGTAAATCAATTGACAGTTGGTTTGGGGGCAGCAGCCCAAATTAATGAATTCAAACAAGATGTTAATACATTCCAGGGTATAATAGAGAAGCCTTTGGAAACTGGTGGTGCGTTTACATTGGACTTTAATGTTGTACCTCGTGTTTTTATTGATCCGGCTCCTTTTAATCCTCTTAATCCACAGTCAAGATCATTTATTGAGGTGAAAGTCACACAACCAATTCTAAAGGGTGCAGGTATATTTTATAATAGAAGCAAAATATTTATAGCGAGAAATGACAAAAAGAAGTCCGTATTACAGCTTAAGGCGAAGGCAATCGAAGTAATTAATTCTGTTCAAACGGCATACTGGGAACTCGTAAAGGTAATAGAGAATTTAAGAGTGAGAAACAAATCTCTAGAAAGAGCAAAGGATTTATTGAGGAAAAACAAGATTCAGGTAAAAGTAGGGACTTTGGCACCAATTGATGTGTTAGAGGCAGAAGAGGGTGTTGCTAAACAAGTAGAAGGGGTTGTAGTAGCAGAAAATGAAGTTAAAAATAAGGAGGACGAGTTAAAGCAAGTTATGAATTTGAGTAACGATTCCATTCTGTCTGATGCGGCAATTATCCCATTGGATAAGGCATCTTTTAAAATTAAGGACGTATCGCTTGATGAGTCAATCAAGATAGCGCTCGGAAACAGGCCAGAACTTTTTGAGCA
The DNA here is from genome assembly GCA_046759445.1 of Candidatus Scalinduaceae bacterium. GTDB lineage: Bacteria > Planctomycetota > Brocadiia > Brocadiales > Scalinduaceae > Scalindua_A. The sequence goes on along the minus strand of JBHICG010000034.1, from coordinate 18,635 downwards.
AGATTTAGAAATAGAAAATAATATGATTGAGGTAAAACGGAAAAAAAATGAGCTGCTTCCTCAGTTTGATATCGAAGCAGGGGTCAGATATAGTGGACTTGATGGAGACTTTGGAAATTCCATTGATTCTGTTTTTTCGGAACGGTTTCAAAGTGAGTTTTTTGGTGTTACGTTGGAGGTTCCATTAGGTAATCGAGAGGCAAGGAGTAATTATTCAAAGGCAAAGCTGGAAGTTAGGCAGTCAGTTCTTAATAGAAGCAAAGTAGAGCAGGGCATTGTTGTTGATGTACGTAAGGCAGTTCGCCAAATAAAAACAAATATCGAGAGGGTTAGGGCAACAGAAAAGGCAAGGGAGTTGGCTCAGGAAAGACTTGAGGCAGAGGAAAAGAAATTTAAAGTGGGAAGGACAACTAGCCTTGAAGTAGTGCGTGCTCAGGAAAATTTGGCTATTGCAGAGGGTAGAGCTACAAATGCATTGGTTGATTATGAAGTGTCATTGGAGGATTTAGATGTGGCAACTGGTACTATACTGGAGAAGAACAATATCATAATTGAGGATGATAATATGGTGATAAAAGAGGACTTAAAACTTGAAGAACCATAAATATGGAGGGTGGTTCGGTAACTGAGTACTACATTTCATAAATACGTTTGCGATTGTCTTTCGAGCAAGAGATTCTTCTTCACGAAGTTTATCCTGAGACGACAAAGAACCCTTTTGCTGAGGTTGTCCTAAGCTAGATTCTTCAGTCGCTGACGCGCTCCTTCAGAATGACAGTGCCTGTCACTCTGAACCTTCGCTCTATGTCATCTGATTCGTTTTGTGTCATCCTGAGTTGCCGAAGGCAACGAAGGATCTCATGTTGTTGCTCAGGATAAACTTCGTGAAGAGTTTTAATATTAAGACAGTTAAAACACGTTACCGTAATTATGAATTAGCGCATTAAGTAATGATGTAAATGGTAATTGGTGAATTTGAAAAAATGGACGAAAAGACTGCAATTTTAAGAGTATATTACTCAATTACATAATTAAATAATTGCTAAATTACAAAGTAGAAGGATACATAATATGTCTGAATTCACGGATGAACAGATTAAACGATACTCAAGACACATAATATTATCAGAAGTTGGTGGCAAAGGACAGCAAAAGTTATTAAGTTCTAAGGTTTTCCTGGTTGGTGCTGGAGGCCTTGGGTCCCCGGCTGCATTGTATCTGGCGGCTGTGGGGGTTGGTAAAATAGGAATTGCTGATAACGATAATGTGGACCATTCAAATTTGCAACGTCAAATACTCCACTCGACTAAGGATTTAGACTGTTCTAAAGCCATGTCTGCCAAAAAGAGACTGGAAGAGTTAAATCCAGACGTTGAAGTAGTACCTTATACCGAACGTCTTACATCAGATAACATTATAGACATTATCAAGGATTACGACGTAATCCTTGACGGTTCAGATAATTTTCCCACAAGATATCTGGTTAACGATGCCTGTGTCCTTACCAGTAAACCATTATCACATGGTTCTATCTTTAGGTTTGAAGGTCAGGCTACAACAATTATTCCAGGCAAGGGGCCTTGTTACCGTTGTATATTTGAGACTCCACCACCACCTGATCTGGTGCCTTCCTGCCGAGAAGCAGGGGTGCTGGGAGTCCTTCCCGGAGTAATTGGCAGCATTCAGGCGACAGAGGCGATTAAGCTGCTTCTGGGTAAGGGAGATCTTCTTATAGGTAGACTTCTTCTCTATGATTCATTGAAAATGGAATTTAAAACCTTGAAGATAAGGCGTAATCCTGATTGTCCCGTTTGTGGCGTAAACCCAACGATAAAAGAACTAATCGATTATGAAGAATTCTGCCAGGTACATATTTAGAAAATTAATCATTTTGTGAAGGGTTGTAAAAAAGAAAATTTTTGAAACCTAAGAATTGCAAAGCTTTATTAGTGTTTTAAAAACCCTCATTCAGAAAAATATCCTTCCAAATACTTCTTAAATATATAAATATAAAGAATCTTGATGCGTCAGAGTATTAAATTGATTTGAAAGAGAAAATTCTCAAAATAGCACCCCAAAAAAATGATAGTTATAAAGTGGGAATATTCATGATTAACACAGTCATAGAGGCGAAATAAGTAGGAGCTATTTTATTAGAGACAAATATGCTACGAACGTTAATTTAGAGGAAAATAAATGAGAAATAAAATAAATATTGCAGTTATGTCGATCGCGATATTATCGATTCTTACCGCTGGTTGTGTGACAACCACACAAAAAGGTGCCGGGATTGGAACTGGGATTGGTGCAGCGCTTGGCGCAGGTATAGGTGCATTAGTAGGAGATCCTGCTATGGGTGCGGCGATAGGTGCAGGAGCGGGCGCTCTGGGTGGTGCCCTTGTTGGAGACAATTTGGATAAAAAAAGAGAAGAGGCTGAAAAAGCCGATTTGGAAAGACAACTTGAACTTGAAAGAAAAGCTGGATCTGGGGAAGGGAGGAATTACGTAGAGGCTCACTATGAGTATGTTAAGCAAAGAAAATGGGTCGATACTTCCAAAAAAGAGAAGGTCTGGGTTGAAGAGCGTGTTGAAGGTAACCGAAGAATCGAAGGTCATTATGAAGAGAGGGTTTTACCTTCAGGCTATTGGGAAGAATACGAAGAAGAGACATGGGTCCCTGCACATTACGAGTAGATAAAAGATACGAATGACACCTTTCTTGAAGAAGTCTTACCTACGTCACATTGACCCCTAACCACCGCTTACCTCTTTCTATTGCATTTAAGATTTTCCCGGATCATAAAGATAGGTTTTTAGTATTTTTTCAATTCATTGTCTAAGCTGCTGGAAAAACTGTTGACCCTTGGTTTTCGGTTAATATATTTACTTTATGTAAAAAGAACGTTTATTCCCTTGACAAGGCAAATTTGTCAAGGTATATTAAATTAACATAAATGTTAACTAAGTATATCTGATGAAAATTCTGGAATTAAACAATATAAACAAATTCTATTTTGGACATGAAGAAATTTCCAGGGTTCTCGACATATCGTTACAATCTTCTAAAGTTTCTGCCAATAGGTATATTAGAAAGGGGTTGCTAGTCAGAATTAAAAGAAATATTTATGTTCTGAAAGAAAAGTGGAAAATACTCGAAAGAGAGGAAAAATTCACTTTGGCGAATCTTGTCCAGGTTCCCTCATACATATCTTTAATGACAGCATTAGATTTTTATGAAATTACAACTCAAATGCAGAGGGATTATATTGAATCAATTGCTGTGAAAAGGACAAAAGAGATAGAAATAGAAAATACTATCTTTAACTATACAAAGATAAGTCCAAATTTATATATTGGATTTAAAAAAGAAAAAGACTTCTTTATTGCCACTCCTGAAAAGGCTTTTCTTGATACTCTTTACCTTATGTCGATGGGTCGGTACAATTTCGACATCGCTTCTATAGATTTCAGTAAGCTTAATAGAGATAAGATCAAGAAGTTGGTAAAAAGATTCCCTTTAAAAACTCAAAAGTTATTGGATAAAAATGGGTGTTTTTGAAAAACATGAAATATTAGAAATAGAGGCATTGGAGAAGTTAAAGAACAACAAGCTACTTGAACCTCTGGTTTTTGGCGGGGGAACAATGCTGAGGTTATGTTATGAATTAAAAAGATATTCAGTTGATCTTGACTTCTGGTTCATAAAGAAAATCCCGGTTAAAAACTATTTCAAAAGATTTAGCAAGGTTTTAGAAAAGGAATATAAAGTCACTGATGCCTGTTTAAAACACTATACACTTTTATTTGAGATTCGCTCTGGAATTTCTCCGAAACGGCTGAAAATAGAGATAAGAAAAGAGTTGAAAGAGTGTGATTTCCAGGAAAGAATAGCTTATTCAAAAAACAGCAACAAACAAGTAATTTTAAGAACACACACATTGGAACAGACCATGAAAAATAAAATTGGGGCGCTGCTGGACAGGAGCGAAGTAAGAGACTGTTTTGATATAGAGTTTTTGTTAAGAAAAGGGATTAATCTTCCAAAGCTGAAAGCAGAGCAGCTTTCCAAATTAAAAGAAAGACTGGATAGATTTAAGGAAAAGGATTTTAAAGTAAAGCTGGGTTCTATTCTGGAAAGTGATATCCGGAAATATTACATTGAAAACAGGTTTAATTATTTGCGAGAAAAGATTGCCAAATAAAGTGTTCAAAACTTCCAACTCTTAATCCTTGTTAACCATTCCTCTCTATTTCAGTAAAACAAACAAGCTGTCATGTATTTTGCTAGAGATTCTTAAGAATGTCTAAAACATTTAACGTAGCTGGGCAACAGAAACACTTTTCATCTTGATTAAAAGTAAAGTATATGTATAAAATCACGCAACACTTAACCTTTCCATATTTTCCTACTTAATTGATTTATAAATTCTTAATAATTAATTATTTCGATAAAATAAGGATACATATCATATTTTTGAAAGTTTGAACATTGTATCCATTATTCATTAAAAAGAAAACTATTTTCAATTCCTTTATAAAACTTAATCTGGAAAACAAACAGATAGGTCAAATACCTTACCTGCACGAAGGACAGACACACTCACCTTATCTCCTTTGGTAATTCCTCTAAGCTTTTTAATGTATCAAAGGTAAGGTGAATTTAAACATAATATTTAAGCATTTTCCAATAAAATGCCATTTGAAAATTTCCTTTATCAAAAGTCAGTATCCTTAGCATTCGTTTTTGTTATGTTTATTAAAATCTGTTTGAAAAATAGTATCGTCTATATTATATTTTGAAAGAGTATCTGCACAGTCTATTATTGCAGAAAAAACTGACAAAGTACTCCCTAAAACTTATAACCTGATATACCTTATAAAGCTTGGAATAGATTCTCAGAGGGACAACTCGGGTAACTGGTGGAACGTTGCCTTGCAATCCTGTTAAAAATTATGATATACTACGAATTGAATTACCATTGGAAGTTCAATCTTGCTTGACTCTACGCAAGCAACTAAGGCTTGATTGATTACACAATCAAGTAAGGTCTTGCTTATGTAATTAAGCAAGACCATAGACGCTATTATTTCAAGATTATTTCTATCGTTATTTTTTTTAAATAAATTGTTTTTCTGCCAATTATGAACCTTGAAAAGAAAATAGATTTGGAAAATGTAAATAAAGAATTTATCAATAAAGAAAGCAAAGAAATAATCTTATGGGCATATAAGACCTTTAAAGAAAGATTATTTTTAACAACCAGTGGTGGTGAAACTTCAGCAGTTTTACCTGACCTGACAAGAGATGCATTAGGTTTTTGCCCACCTATAATATTTGTAGATATAGGATACTTCAATGATTGCACACATAATATGATAAAATATCTGGAAAATGAAGGATGTGATATTAAAATTTATAGAAGCTTAGTTTCTAAAAAGGAGATTGAAGAGAAATACCCGGGTTGGAGGGATCAAGATTCAAATTATTTTAATAAGGTTGTATCTATTATAAAACATGAACCTCTAAATAGAGGATTTAAAGAATTAAATGTTAAAGCATGGCTAGGGGGGCTCATGAGTTATGAAACAAAAGAAAGAAAAAATATAAGATATGTTCAATTTAATAAAGGCTTATACCAAATTCATCCTATTTTAGATTGGGATTATTGTAAAATAAATGAATATATTATGTTAAATAAATTGCCAATTAATCAAAATCATTTTGACATTACTAAAGGACCTGATCAAAAAAAGGAATGTAATATATGGAAAGAATGTGGAATCTATCGAAGTATTTAAAAATTTTATCTTGACTTAGCTCAGAAAACAGTAATTCAGTGCTTAAGAATATACTGACTATGATGGCATACGCTGAAGCTAAACATTACAATGTTTTCCCAAATAATATTATGTAATGAATTTTTGCGAACGACATCGATACATCATAGAAATTCGTTTTAATTTTAACAGCAGCACCTGTGACAGCAGATTCAGTTAAACATAAACTACGCGAAAAATACGATCTCTCTGGAAATCTTGAACGCAGCATCACAAATACCATCACCGCCTTAACAACGACTTTAACACTTTCAGTCCTGGCATCAATAGCATTAGGAGGAATCGCATGATGAGAACAAAACTATTCCCACCACAAAAGCCATATCGCTCCGGCTTACTGAAAGTCTCAAAACTTCACACTTTATATTACGAAGAAGTAGGCAAGCCTAAAGGCAAGCCAGTAATTTTTTTACACGGAGGCCCAGGCGTTGGAATCCACCCCGGTTATCGTAGATTCTTCGATCCTAAATTTTACTACATTATTCTTCTTGATCAACGTGGCTCCGGTAAAAGCACACCTTTTGCTGAATTACGCGAGAACACAACGTGGCATCTTGTTGAAGATTTAGAAAAACTCAGGAAATATCTAAAAATTAAAAATTGGATAGTGACTGGAGGAAGCTGGGGTAGCACTCTTGCTCTTGCATATGCCCAAAGCTATCCTAAAAGTGTGAAGGGAATAATAATAAGAGGTGTTTTTACGGCTCGTGCTTCCGAAATTGACTGGCTTTTTTCAGAAAAAGGAGCAGGCCAAATATGGCCAGATGAATTTGAAAAATTCACATCGATTTTAAGTAAAACAGAAAAGAAAGACATAATTAAATCATATTACAAACGACTTACTTCAAAAATCAAAAAAGTTGCATGGGAAGCAACCAAAGCTTTCGCATATTGGGAAGGCACCATAATGAATCTAATTCCAGACAAGAAGGAAACTTCCTCTTTTTTAACTAAAGAGCGCACAATTGCATTAGCAAAAATTGAATGTTACTACACTTTAAACAATTTCTTCATGAAAGCTAAAAAGGGTTTGTTCCAAAATATAAATAAAATAAAAAACATACCATTAACAATTGTTCAAGGCCGTTATGATACTATCTGCCCTATGCGTTCTGCCTACGATCTGCATAAATCTCTTCCCAGGTCAAAACTCATCATTGTTCCTACTGGCTCCCATTCACCTCTAGAACCCTCAATGACAAAAGAATTAGTCAAGGCAAGCGAAGAATTCAAAAATTTATGGTAACTGTATTCTACGGCTATCCTAGATACTTCTTTTCCAAGTTCTTTTGAATATTAGGCGATTGGAACGGTATACACATATACTAGCCGGAGCTACTATATGTATTTGGGGAATGGCAATTAAATATTGGGTTATAATTCTACAAGACTGGTTTAGTTTTAAAATTTGTTCAATCAATAACTCCTCCTTGTTTCTTGCCTCTGGCTTCTTATTTCTTTTTTTCGCTTTTATCTTCAGCGTCAATCTGCGTATATCCGCGTCCAATGTCTTTTGTCTTCCGTTTTTTTCACATATATTTTAGTTTTTCTCTGCGTTCTCTGCGTCTCAGCGGTGAATAATCTTTTATATTGCAAAACAAACCCACTCTTTTATAATATTAGACGGAAAGGAACATCAAGCCTCATTCATCACATTTTAATAAGCTGTTCGAGAATTGTCATATCATACAATCATATAACCCATCGAAAGATGGATAGGGTTTCATAAAATTTTGAAGTAATGTAACAGTATTATGTGAAAGGAGAAACCATTACTTCATCATTCCATTATTGATATTTTGCTATAAGACTGAATCCTTAAAAAATGAACAATATCAAATCAGGCAGTATAATTAATGGTCCTTACTGGCCAGAATCTGTTGAAATTAAACTAATCGAAGATGCTGGTGATTATATCCATATTGTCGGTGTTACGACAATTTCTCGCAATCATGTTGACCAACTAATTCCACAGAAAGATTTTGCCAGCTTTTCAATAAAAGGGTCTGATAAAATCTGTACCGAAGAACCTTGGAAAGTGTTTCTCGCACTTGAGACGATTCGTTATCGCTTTGCTTCCCTTTACGATCCACTACTAGCAATGAACACATCTAAAGTAGACCCGCTCCCACATCAGATTGAAGCCGTTTATGGTTATGTTCTGAAATTACCACGAATCCGCTTTCTTATTGCTGATGATCCTGGTGCAGGAAAAACAATTATGGCAGGGTTGATAATTAAAGAGTTAAAACTTCGCAATCTTGCAAAAAGAATTTTAATTGTTGCTCCTGGACACCTCAAAGACCAGTGGCGAAGAGAATTGAAGGATCGCTTTGAAGAAAAATTCCTTCCTATTGGTAGAGGTTTATTGGATGCTCTTTATGGTGAGAATATTTGGTTACGAGAAAATCAAGTTATCACTTCCATTGATTTTGCTAAAAGAGATGATGTATTACCTTCCATCTCCAGTGCCGAATTTGATCTGATAATTGTAGATGAAGCGCATAAAATGAGTGCATATCAATATGGTGATAAAGTGAATAAAACCATACGTTATAAGTTGGGGGAGATACTATCAAGTAAAACAGAACATATATTATTCCTAACTGCTACACCTCATAAGGGTGATCCAAATAACTTCCGTCTTTTCTTAGACCTTTTAGACCCAGGTTTCTTTGCCACCAATGAGTTGTTTCAAGATTCCATTGAAAATAAGGACAATCCGCTTTTCATTAGACGCATTAAGGAGGATATGAAAGATTTTGATGGAAAACCTCTTTTTCTTCCACGTTACGTAAAAACAATTGGTTTTCGCTGGAGGAGTAATTCACCAAATGAGCAAAAACTCTATAACGAACTCTCAAAGTATGTAGAAAACCAGTATAATAAAGCCCTAACAAAAGATAAAAGGCGTAACGTTGCTTTTGCTTTGGTTATTCTCCAACGTCGTCTAGCCTCCAGCACTTACGCACTATGGAAGTCTCTGGAGAGACGTAAAAAACGTTTAGAAGAATTGCTTAAGGGTGTACAAGAAAAGGGCAGAATTCCAGATAACGTTTTCGATTTTGATACTGTTGAAGATATGAGTGAAGAGGAGCGCTGGAAAGAGGAAGAAATCTGGGAAACTTTGAGTGTGGCTGAAAACAGAGAAGAATTGGAAAGAGAAATACAGACAATTAAAGGATTGATAGAAAAGGCAAAAGATATTATCCAAAATGAAGAAGAGATCAAACTGAATGAACTCAAAAAATCACTAGAAAAATTAACCAAAATATTTTCTGAAACAAAAGATAAAAAAGTCTTAGTATTTACCGAATCCAGGGATACGTTGGAGTATTTGGAAAAGAAAATTAAGTCTTGGGGATACCATACCAATACCATTCACGGTGGGATGAAATTAGATGAACGGGTAACGGCTGAAAAGATTTTTAAAAACGATACTGATATATTAGTAGCTACGGAGGCTGCCGGTGAGGGAATCAACCTTCAATTCTGTCACTTGATGATCAATTACGACATTCCTTGGAACCCTAATCGTTTGGAACAACGTATGGGGCGCATTCATCGCTACGGGCAGCAAAAAGAAGTTTACGTGTTCAATTTGGTCGCCGTCGATAGCCGTGAAGGTAAAGTATTAAAAAGACTTTTCGAGAAACTGGATGAGATCCGTGGAGCAATGGGTAGTGATAAGGTCTTCGATGTTTTAAGTGAAGTGCTATACAATAAGAATCTATCTCAACTATTGATGGAAGCCGCTGCCAATGCCAGAAATATAGATGATATACTCGAGGACATTGAAATTACAGTTGATGATGACTATATTGCACAGGTCAAAGAGAATTTAGGTGAAACACTTGCAACGAGGTTTATTGATTACACTCGGATAAAGGAGATGGCACAACAAGCAAGAGAACACCGCTTGATACCTGAATATACTGAAAGTTTTTTCAAAAAAGCCTTTGCCAAAGCAGGTGGAAAATTCCGTGAATTAAAAGATGGATTGTTGGCCATAGATACGATTCCGTTCCAGATTCGCAAAATTGCTAATGACGATTCATTTAAAAAATCCTTTGGCGAATTATTGAAAAAATATCCCCGAAGCACATTTGATAAAGATGTTGCTTTTAAAAATCCTGACGTTGAGTTCATAACATTTGGACATGCTCTCTTTGAATCTGTTATGGTTTGGGTTGAATCCAATTTTACTGAATCTCTTCTGAATGGATCAACGTTTATTGATCCTGACGGAAAACTTAATGGCCACATTCTTTTTTATGAAGGTGAGATAAAGGATGGTACCGGAGAAGTGGCCGGCAAAAGACTGTTTAGTTTCTACGTGAATAAAGAAACAGTAAACTCGGTTTCTCCATCTATCGTCTGGGATTTGGAAGAAGCGAACACAGGTAAAAATAGCAATGTTAATATTGAAGAACTCAAAAGGGAAACATTTAATACAATCATTTCAAAATTGGAAACCTATAAGGCTGAGTTGTTAAAAGAACGTGGCCGTCAGGCAGCAATTAAACAAAAATATGGTGTTAAATCTTTGGAACACCTCATTATTAGGTTAGACGGAGATTTAATTTCGCTATACACCAGAAAAGAAAAAGGTGAAAATGTTGATCTGGCAATTCGAAACAAGGAAGAACGAAAATCAGAGTATGAAAGAGCACGGGAAGTATTGAAAGATCAGATTAAAAAAGAACAGAGTCTGACGATGAGTATGCCTAGATTTGTAGGCATAATTCAGGTACAGCCTACAGAGGCAGTGAACCCGGCAATGCAAAGCAATGAAGAAATTGAACTCATCGGGATGAAAGTATCAATTGAATATGAAAAAGACAACAGTCGAATACCAGAAGACGTTTCTTCTGAAAACCTTGGATTTGACATACGTTCAACAGATCAAAACGGTCTAGTCAGGTATATCGAGGTTAAAGCTCGTGTGCAAACAGGTGCAATTGCTTTAACTCAAAATGAGTGGTTCAAAGCAAAACGGTTTAAGGATGAATATTATTTATATGCTGTTATGAACGCTGCGACAGAGCCTCGACTTTATATTGTTCAAAATCCAGCAGAAAACTTAGAACCAGAAGAAAAGGTAGAAGTAGTACGATATGTTGTGTCACTCAACGAAATCACAACAAAAGGAGAACATACAATTGAAGTCTAACAAACGTTTTATAGAGGAATCATTTCCAGTAAAAGAAGTTAGTCAAGAGTCAGCAAGAGAAAAAAACATCCGCCATGGTCATATTTCTACTTTGCATATGTGGTGGGCACGGCGTCCTCTTGCATCCTCAAGGGCAACCAACTATGCTGCCCTGATACCTGCGTCCGAAAACATTGATGAATGGGATAAGAAAAGACAATTTATTATTGACCTGTGCAAGTGGGAAAATTCTTTAAGACAAGACTTAATAGATAAGGCAAGAAGAGACATTCTAAAGGCAAACGGAGGCAAGCCACCGAAAGTCCTTGACCCCTTCGGCGGCGGTGGAGCAATCCCACTTGAAGCCCTTCGTCTTGGCTGCGAGGTCTATTCTAATGATTACAACCCCGTTGCTGTCCTGATCCAGAAATGCACATTAGAGTATCCACAGAAGTATGGAAAACCAGGAGAAATTGAGAGGGAGTTTGAGGAATTTGGGAAAAAGGTAAAACGAAAGGTAAAAGTTGAAAATATACTTCTTGAGGATGTTAAGAAATGGGGCAACTGGGTTCTTGAAAAAGCTAAAAAAGAGATAGGTCGATTTTATCCTGAAGACGAAGACGGTTCAATTCCGGTTGGCTATATCTGGGCAAGAACAATACCCTGTCAGAACCCTTCCTGTGGGGCAGAGATACCTTTGATGAGACAATTCTGGCTGGCCAAACGGGCAAAAAAGAAAGTTACTCTTTACCCTTATATAGATAAGAAGGTGTTAAAATTCAGAATAGTCGGTGATGGCTACAAAAAAATACTAAAAGACTTTGATCCTGAAAAGGGAACCATAAAGAGAACAGTGGCAACATGCCTTGTCTGTGGTTCGGTAGTTGATGATGATACAACAAAAAAACTTTTTCAAGAGAAGAAGATAGGTCAAAGGCTAGTAGCTGTTGTATTAAGCAAAAAGGGTAAAAGAGGAAAAAGATATAGAATCCCAGACAAAAGAGATGTTTTAGTTTATCAAGAGGCAAAAAAATATTTAGAAGAACAAAAAGCAAAATTCATGCTCGATTTAGGCATGCAACCTCTCCCCGATGAACCAATGAATACTGAAGATCCTACAACTGTAGCAGGAAGAGGATATGGATTTAGTATATGGGGTGAGCTCTTTAATTCGAGGCAAACGTTAGCTCTTATAACATTTGTAAATAAAATCCGAAAAATTCCAGATAAATTAAATGATGATGAATACTCAAAAATTATAATGACTTACTTGGGGTTTGTATTAGACCGATTAGCTTCATTTTCTACATCTTTTTGCAGATGGAAAAGTGGTACAGAACAGAATATCCCTGCATTTAGTGGAAGAAATGCGCTACCAATGGTAACTGATTATTTTGAAGTAAATACTATAGGAAAGATTAGCACTGGGTGGGATAGTTGTGTGAACGCTGTTATAGAGCCATTTGGAAATTTGGAGAATTTTTACTGTTCTGCCAGTGTATCACAAATGTCAGTAACTTGTCTTTCATTCCCAGACAATTTTTTTGATGCGGTTTTCACAGACCCTCCTTATTATGACAATGTTAATTACGCAGAACTATCTGATTTCTTTTATGTCTGGCTAAAAAGAACAATAGGAGAATTATATCCTGAACTATTTTCAACACCATTATCTCCAAAGTCAAGTGAAATAGTTGTAAATTCGACAAGACAAGGTGGAAAAGATAAAGCAAACAAATTTTTCGAAGATATGTTAAAGAAGGCTTTTGGGGAGATCCATCGGGTATTAAGGCACAATGGCCTTGCTACTATAGTTTATGCACATAAATCAACTGAGGGATGGGAAACCCTTATAAACTCACTACTTGATTCTGGTCTTGTGATGACCGGAGCGTGGCCTATCCATACTGAAATGAGTGCGAGATTAAATGCAAACGAAACTGCCGCCCTCGCCTCCTCCATCTACATCGTTGCCCGCAAAATGAAACGTCAACCTACCGGATTTTATAATGAGGTTAAGCAGGGTTTAGAAAAATATTTGAATGACAAACTAGAACAATTGTGGAAAGAGGGCATTGGTGGAGCAGACTTTTTTATTGCCGCAATCGGTTCTGCCATTGAGGTATTCGGTAAATACGAAAAAGTGCTGGATTATGAGGGCAACATAGTGAGGGCAGATAGGTTGCTGGCGGATGTACGTAAAATTTCAACTAACTATGCGGTAAGGCAAATTCTCCACAACGGCTTTGCTGGAGACATTTCTGGCCTTACTCGCTTTTATGTGTTATGGAGATGGGAATATGGCGCTGCGAAAGTACATTTTGACGAGGCCCGCAAACTGGCAGCCAGTTGTGCCATCGACCTTGCGCAAGAGTGGGACAAAAATGGATTCATCAAAAAGGAAAAAGAATTCATCCGTGTGTTAGGCCCACAAGATCGAATTATGAATGAATTAAAAAATTCACATGATATTCTTGATGTGCTACATCAGGTACTTCTACTTTGGGAAAAGAGCCGTCGTGATGAGATAATAAAAATACTTAATGACACTGGCTATGGTCAGAATGAAGCCTTCTTCCGTGTTGCCCAAGCAATTTCTGAAACCTTGCCTAATGATAGTAAAGAAAAGAAACTATTAGATGGGTTTTTAACCGGAAAAGATAGATTAAAAGAAGAAACGAGAGAAAAACCAGAACAAAAGAGGTTCTCTTTATGAAAGCATTTCATACTATTTCGGTTCCACACAAAGACATTTTAGAAGGTAGGCTTACAATGGATGTATTTGCCGCTGATCTGTGGGATGTATACCATGGTCGTGGCCCAGACGAGTACAAGGATTTAGACTTCTTTTTCCGTAAGACCTATTTAACACAGGGTCTTGAAAATCTTTTGGGTACAGTTGAAAAACGACTAAAAGGGAAGGGCGGAGATCCGGTAATTCAACTTCAAACCCCTTTTGGTGGAGGAAAAACCCATTCATTAATTGCAATGTATCACAAGGCAACAGAATGGAACACTAAACCTGTAGTTATTGTTGGTGAAAAGTTAAAAACAGGAAGTAAGGCTGAGCTGTTTGATACGCTATGGGGAATAATGGAGGAACAGCTTACAGGTAGTAAAAAAGAATTTGATTCTCCTATTCCACCTGGTGGAGATCAGATAAGGACATTGCTGGAAAAACATGTCCCTACATTGATTTTAGTAGATGAATTAATACCTTATTTGAATAATGCCGATGCAATTAATGTAGGACGTAAATCACTAACCACATTAACCCTAACTTTTTTACAAACCCTTACAAACGTGGTCAGCCAAATTCCTGGTTTATCTATGGTTTACACAACGACACCAAGTAATCCCTATGATAGAAGCCAGAGAGGAGAAGAAATTGTTTTACAATTGCAGAACATCACTGCACGTAGGGAGATTATTAAAACCCCAATAAATGATGAAGAAATCACGCGTATAATCAAAAGACGATTATTTAGTGATGTGAATGAAAGAAATGCAAAAAAGGTTATAACATCATTTATGAAATATGCTGAAAAAGAAGATATTCTTCCAAATATAATGGAGAGCAGTGAATATAGGGATATGTTTGTGGACTCATATCCATTTATGCCTGAGGTTGTGAATATTCTGTACCATCGTTGGGGGAGTTTCCCAAATTTCCAACGTACCAGAGGTGTTTTACGATTTCTCTCCCTGGTTATTCATTCATTGAAGGAAACTAATATACCTTACATTAGTCTTGCCGATTTTGACTTAGGCAATCAGGAGATTCGTCAGGAATTGATTAGACATATTGGAGCTGAATTTAACGGTATCATTGCATCTGATCTCAGTGATCGTAACTCAGGTTCTAAAAAGGTGGATACTTCCCTTGGTGATGCCTACCAGGGATTGAATTTAGGTACACGCACTGCTACCACTATTTTCCTTTATTCCTTTTCAGGAGGACTAGAACATGGTGCCTCTACTGAAGAGATCAAACTTTCAGCAACAACGGTTGGTAATCCTTCTAGCATAATCTCTGAAGCTATGGAACAACTAAGAAACAAACTCTTTTACCTTCAAAATCCAGAAAATAAATATTTTTTTAGCAACCAGCCTAATATAAACCTAATTTTACTTACCAAGATGGAAAATGTGAAAGATGATGACCTTGTATCTTTAGAAAATGACCTTTTAAAAGAGAGTATAAAAGGAGACAAATTAGATGTATTTATCTGGCAGGAGAACTCGGGTAATATGCCCGATTCTGAAAAATTAAAACTTTTGATTCTAAAGCAAGAAAACAGCGAAATAATAAACAAAGTTATGAGCACAAAGGGCCAAACTCCTCGTGTTTACCGAAATACTATTTTTTTTCTTTACCCGCTGGAATCAGAAAGACATGGGTTTTCAACCACACTGAAACGTAAATTGGCTTATGAGAATATCATTCAAGATAAAAATCTTAGACTGGCAGATGAGCAAAAAAAGGAATTGAAGCGTGAACTTGATAAAATCAAATCAGAATTGAAAGAAGCTATTCGACGTTTATACCGTATTGTTGCTACACCGGATAAAGGCGGCGTAAAAACGGTTGATCTGAGCATTCCAACTTACGGAGAACAAAAGAAGCTAGACTATGAGGTCTACGATATTTTACGAACGGATGCGGAAATTTTAGAAAAGATCCCACCAATTGTAATCCGTGAAAAATATCTAAAAGAAAAAAGCTATGTTTCCACAGAACAGATATATCAAGCATCACTAAAAACCCCTGGAGAAACTCGTATATATAGCAAATCAGTGCTGGAACAGGGAATATCAGAAGGTGTACAAAAAGGTCTTTTTGGGTTAGGTGAATTGGAAAATGACCAACCTATTTGCCGTTATTTTAAGGAACAACCATCTGTGGCATTTACTGGAAACGAAGTACTAATCAGCGAGGCCGTATGCTTAGAACAAAAACAGAAGGAAGATGTAGAAAAGAAGTATGAACAAGAAACAACATCAGAGGAAAGAGGTATCAATGAAGATGATGGCGGTAGAGAACAGATTGTCGAGGTAAAAACTAGAAATCAGGTTATACTGAAGTTTCAAGTACCAAAAGGAAAAGTAGCAAACCTTATGGGTGTTATGAATTTGTTGCAGAGCAAGTTTGAAACATTAGAGATAGAATTATCTGCAAGAGATGGAAATATTTCTGAACAGGATTACGAGGATAAGATCATGGAGACATTCCGACAGTTGGGAATTAAGCCAGTTGATGACTAAAGAAAGAAATAAAATGAATCTCAGAGAATATGATAAGTGTGTCGATTAGTAAAGAGTAAATAGTGTTTATCCCGACGAGTTTTCCCACCCGAAACTACCATTCGGTACGGGCAGGTTGGTATGCCTGTCCCTAATTGAGGTTTAGAAATTTTAACGAAATCATTTGAGTATCTTAACGTTGGCAAACAAACTTAAACAAATTACTGTTAATAACAAATCACTAGGTGATTACGATGGCGTAAAGATAAAAATCACTAAAGACCTTTATGAAGTGCTAGAAAAAAGAAAAACGCAACAAGGAAATATGATTACAAACTTCAAAAAGGGAAGAGCCTTAAGAGGCTTCAAGCACTTAGTAGAAACAATAAAAACAAAGAATAAAGAGGCTGAAATAATATTCACTCATGAAAGTACAAAAAGGGCTGGTAAAAAATTCTATATCAATTTTGAAGATTACAGAAGAAAAACTTCTGGAAGATTCTATTCTTTATATAGAGAGACCGGATTAGATGGGGCAAAATATTTTCTGAATGAAAATTTTAAAAAAGATTTTGAATACGACAAGACTCACATTACTGAAAAACAACTGAAGAAGATAGAAAAGCAATTCCCTAGGGTTGTGAAAGATCTCTCCAAAAAATCAAAAAACCAAACAGTACTGATAAAGCAAACGACAGAAGTTGTAAAAAATTTAAAGGAAAAGAAAAAGATATTAAAGAAAGAAATTGAAGCTTTTGAGCAATTACAAAATCAGTCAAATATTACCATATTCCAAAAAAGATTAGATGAATTAAGTGAAAGAATAGACAAGAATTATTCTGAGACGAAAGGTGCGAATTCTTGGCAAAAGTGGATTTACACAAATAATTGGCTTTTTGGCATACAATATCAAAAACCAATTGAAAAGCAAAGGGTAGGATTTAATAGTATACCTGATTATTTGTTTCCAACCATAGATGGTTTTCTTGACATACTAGAAATTAAACTTCCAACTGTCGATGTAATAATAAGTGATGAATCTCACCCTGGAACTTTTAAATGGAGCTCTAAAACTAGTGAAGCAATTGGTCAGGTGGTTAATTATTTACATGAGATTGAATTACATCAATTGGAATTACAGCAAAAGATTCAAAGAAAATACAAAGAGGAATTCACTAGCGGTATATTTTCCATAAAACCGAGAGCTTTTATATTAATCGGTCTAAAAAAAGACTGGGAAGAAGAAAAAATAGAAGCTTTGAGAAAACTTAATTATTCACTTCATGGAATTGAGGTACTTACGTACACTGACCTTATTGTACGAGGCCAACAAATAATAGAAATGTACAGTAAAAAAATTGAAAATTAATCACTTAGGGGAAAAAGGGTAGCAAATATTTAACATTAATAAATGATTCAATCCATTCCTACCTAAAAAACTATACCTTTTTCTATAAGGAAAGGGATTATTATGAAGTTGATTTGGCAAAAAAACTTTTGTTGCTATGGTTGCGAGAAGACAGTTAGAGGACGGATATATTCAACAACCATAAAAGAACTTACTGAAAGCGAAAAAGAGAAAGCTCTTGAACACCTTAAGCACAAGCATAAACTAGATAAACACTTGTTTTGCTCTAGATGTGGGAAACAAATTTTGTGTCATGAGATTGAAGACGTCATTTGGATTGAAAATGAATGGAAAGACCTATGTAAAGAATGTACCCAAGTTCGTGGTTGACTAATTAGATAGGAACAGACCCGCCAAGCAAGACGGCGAGCAGTGAAGTTAGGGGGTCGGAGAGGGGAAGAGGGATCAAGTCCTTCTTCGGCTACATGTAAAATACAGGGTCAGGTCTTGTAATATCACAAATAAAAATAATCACATCTTTTTACCTTTTGCCCCCTTTACTTCGGCAAGTAACAAATAATGATCGTTAAAAATTTATGAGGAAATACAATGGTAATTGGAAATGGCTAAGAAAGAATGAAAGAAATTGTTTCACAAGAAATTATACAACAAAAAATATTAATGATCAGAGAATATAAAGTATTGTTGGATAATGATCTGGCAGAGCTGTACGGTATTGAAACAAAACATTTAACAAGACAGGTTTGTAGAAACATTAAGAGATTCCCAAAAGATTTTATGTTTCGGTTGACAAAAGATGAGTTTTTGAGGTGCCAAATTGTCACCTCAAAAAGAGGTGGGAGAAGATATTTACTTTATGCTTTTACAGAACAAGGGGTGGCAATGCTCTCTAGCGTCCTTAATAGCGAAACTGCTATACAGGTTAACATAGCTATTATGCGTGCATTTGTAAAGTTAAAGGGTATCCTATCTGCTCATAAAGAACTTGCTCGTAAGTTGAGTCAGCTTGAGAGAAAGATAGAAAAGCATGAC
>JBHICG010000033.1:0-34776 GCA_046759445.1 Candidatus Scalinduaceae bacterium | reverse complement strand
AATCAAGGAGAATAACTCCTTGTCATACAATCAATTATGCAACATCGGGTCGCAACTAACGACAGGCATAAGCTACTACCGCCTGAGCAGGCAAATAGCAATGTTGGATTATATGTAAATCTATATAAAGCTTAAACGGCTAATGATATGGTAGTTAGCTTGATGCGGTTGTTACCTAAAAATTTTCACACCTACCCTTTTACAGTACTTGAATATCTTACATTTACTGCACCAGGGTGATACAGGTGTGCAGACATTTTGTCCATATGCTACCAGAAGATCATTATAAATTATCCAATATTTTTTCGGCAATTTCTTTCTTAAGGCAAATTCAGTTTGCTCTGGTGTCTTCGTGTTTGTTAAGCCAAGTCTATTTGAAATCCTGTGAACGTGTGTGTCCACGCATATCCCAAGCTTTCTGTATCCCAGTGTTACTACCAAATTAGCAGTTTTACGTCCTACACCCTTTAATCTTAAGAGCTCATTAATGTCGTCTGGTACAATGCCCTCATAATTATTGAGCAGGGTTTTACATATTTCTTTAATTCTTTTTGCTTTTGTCTTATAAAAACCAACAGGATAAATAACCTTTTCAATATCTTTTGTGCTTATATTTAACATTTGTTGAGGCCTGTCTGCAAGTTTAAACAGTCTGCTTGAAGCTTCGGCGGTAACTTTGTCCTTAGTCCTTAAGCTAAGGATGCATGAAATGAGAACCCTAAAAGGACTTTTTGTCCTGGAAACTTTTGTAACAATAGGTTCAATATATCTCTTGTTTTCTCGCTTAAGAATGGTTATTATGTTGTCGATTTTATCCAATTTATCTTTTTACTATTCGAGAATTGTTCAATTTTAGATTTTATTCGTAAGAATGCAGCATTCCCACAAAATAGTGCAGAATATTTATTGCACCTGGCAACCAAGTCGTGCAGAGTAATTACCAAACGATGATTTTCATGTATAAATAACATATTAAAAAGTCAAGACTTACAGAAAAGATAAGGAGCCTCTTTTTTTTAGGGGTTATTTGGTACATTTTTTGATATAGTCACATAACGACTAAAGTATACTATTTAATTTATGCATTTAATATGACAAAAATCAAACAATTATTACCTTCAATTGTCAGTGCTGGCAATTTAGCTTGTGGTTTTGGAGCAATTATATTTATTATAAATAAAGAACTTTCTTATGCAGCGTGGCTTATAATTGTTGCTATGATATTCGACGGATTAGATGGTCAAATCGCGCGATTATTAAAAACAAAGGTTGCCTGGGGCGGTCATTTAGATTCTTTTGCAGATATGATCACGTTTGGATTAGTACCGGCATTCCTAATTGGCAGGTTGGAGGTTTTTAACGCTCACATTGCCATCTGGTTTGTATGTTTCTTTTTTACCTTATGTGCCGCAATTCGATTAGCAAAATTCGAAGCAGAAAATAACTCTGACAATGCGCGAAGTAAATATTTTACAGGATTGCCTACAACCCTTGCAGGAGGCATGATAGCATCTCTGATACTACTTGATACATATCTCAAAACCAAGGGAGAAATACAGATCGTTTCAACATGTCTTCCAAGTATTACTTTCATATTAGGTATCCTAATGTTAAGTAAAATACATTATATAAAAATCATTGAGGTCTTAAAGAAAAAATACGATTTCGTTCAACTATTAATGCTAATCAGTGTTTTTTCAACGCTATTTATTTTGTTCATATTATATCCGAATATTATGCTACCTATATTTTTCTGTGCATATACTATTTTTGGTCATCTCGGAATTTTCAGAAAGATAGTAATCCATACCACTTGATAACTTTTAAGGTATATAGTAAAAAAGTTATACAATTTCCACTCTTCTATTACCCATTTTTACCTTTCCCACGATAAATGCATCCTCATTCTTTCGGTTTAACTTTTTTAGTATAGATGATGCAAAATACTTTGAAACTATTAACACCATGCCTATCCCCATATTAAAAACATGGTACATTTCATTTTCTGCAATATTTCCCATTTCCTGAATTACTTCAAATATTTTGGGTACAGGCCAGGTGCCCTTCTTAATCTGAACTGAACATCCTGGAGGTAATATCCTGGGAATATTGTCTATTAAACCACCTCCGGTAATATTCGCAATACCCTTAACCACCTTCTTTAGTTTATAACAATTTAAAAGACTCCTTACAGGCTTAACATATATTCTTGTTGGTTTCAGAAGCTCGTCACCAATGGTTCCGTTTATGGATTCAATTTTGCTATTTACATCCAGTTTGGCCTTTTCAAATAAAACCTTGCGTACCAAAGAAAAACCATTACTATGAAGTCCACTTGACTTTAACCCTATGGCTATGTCACCTGGTTTTATTTCCTCACCCCTTATTATCTTGTTTCTTTCTACAACTCCTACTGCAAATCCTATTAAATCATATTCATCTTCATTATAAAAATCTGGCATCTCTGGGGTTTCACCTCCGAGAAGGGAACATTCTGCCTCACAACATCCGGTAGCAATACCATGGAGAACTTCTTTTAATTTTTTTGAAACCAATTTACCAGAAGCCAAATAATCTAGAAAAAACAAAGGCTCTGCCCCAAGAACCAGGATGTCATTAACGCTCATTGCTACTAGATCAATCCCTATTGTATTGTGCTTGTTCATCATGAAGGCAATCTTTAACTTTGTTCCAACACCATCGGTGGAAGCCACCAATACAGGATGTTTGTACTTTTTTGCAAACAGTTTTGAATTATAATTAAGTGAAAAAAGCCCTCCAAAACCTCCGGGATTTTCTATTACTCGTGGGCCAAAGGTCCTGCGCAACTGATGGTAGATATCAGTAGTAAAACTACCCTTCGTTTCAATATCTACTCCAGCATCTTTATACGTTAACCCTGCCATTTTCTATACAGTGATTTTATTTCTATTTTTTGTTTCCTTTTTAAGTATCTTTTTGCCATCATCTTTAACAGACAAAGGATAATCTCCAGTATAGCAAGCATTGCAAAAATGATTACTTGGAGAAGAAGCACAACTTAACATACCTTCCACACTCAGATAAGCCAGGCTTTCTACATTCAGAAAATCTTTTATTTCTTCAATCTTATAGCGCGCAGCAATCAATTCATCCTTAATCTGAAAATCAATCCCATAATGGCAAGGAAAACGAAGGGGAGGACAACTAATCCTCACATGAATTTCTTTGGCGCCCGCCTTACGCAAGAGACCAAACCTCGATTTTGATGTAGTTCCACGTACTATGGAATCATCAACAACTACAACTTTTTTACCTCTCACAATATCTGATACAGCATTAAGTTTAATCTCAACTTTTTTATGTCTACTTGCCTGATCTGGTTGAATAAAAGACCTTCCAACATAGTGATTTCTAATAAATCCACGATCTAATGGTATTCCAGAAGCTATGGAATAGCCTAATGCCGCTGAATTACCACCCTCTGGAACAGCAATAACAATATCAGCATCAGCAGGAAATTCTTCTGCAAGCTTCATCCCTAGCCGCTTGCGGAAAAGATGGACGCTTTCACCAAATACTTTGCTATCAGGACGAGAAAAATAGATTAGCTCAAATATACAATATGCCGGGTGAATCCGCCTTGGAGAACAATATGTCTCGCTTTTCAAACCATTCTTATTTATATAAATTACCTCACCTGGTTTAACATCTCTTATGAATTCCGCACCAATTTGATCCAAAGCACAAGTTTCAGAAGACATAACGTAACTATTATTTATCTTTCCTAATGAGAGTGGTCGAAAACCATTGGGATCTCGTACGCCAATCATTTCTTCATTTGTCAAAAATAAAAGAGAAAATGCACCCTTTAGATGGTTTAAGACATGGGATAGATTCGGTCTTTCGACATGACTTGGTTTGGCCATTAAGTGTACGATTACTTCCGTATCTGATGTTGTGTGGAAAATAGATCCATGCAACTCATAATCTTCTCGTTGCTTACTTGCATCAAGCAATTGACCATTATGCGCAATTGCAACTTCACCTTTAGAATATGTTACTACCAGGGGTTGTACGTTATCTATATCACTTGAACCAAAAGTAGAATATCTAACATGACCAATAGCGCTTGGATTCTTTAGTCTTTTTAAAATTTGTGGAGTAAAAACATCGTTTACTAATCCTAAACCTTTATGATGGGCTATTTGTGTGCCACCAGAGGATGCAATTCCTGCACCTTCTTCACCACGATGTTGCAAAGAATAAAGCCCATAATAGACCTTTTCTACTGCATCATCACAATCAAAAATCCCAAATAAACCACAATGTTCTCGTGCCTTTGTCAATTCGAATTCCTCTTTGAGAAATTTTCTGTCTTTCATAAAAAATTATAACAGGACAACCAAACGTGTCAATACAAATCAAAAACTATGACCTTGAAGTACATAAGCTATTATGATATGTAATTCATATTATTCTTAAAACACTCGTAACTGTGAGCTATTGAAATAACATAATAAGATGACAAAACAGGAATCTCTCTGTAATGTAAGGCTTTATGTTTTAATAAGTAGTAATCTTGCAGCAAAATCAGTCAAGGAAACCGCAGAACTTGTTATTAATGGTGGAGCTGATGCTATACAATTGCGTGAGAAGACAATATCAGACGGCGAATTCATTTCACTAGCCAGAGAAATACATGACATAACTATAAAAAATAGAACATTATTAATTATTAATGACCGCATTAATGTTGCAATGGAAGTGAATGCGGATGGTGTCCATTTGGGCCAGCATGACATCAGCATATCAGAGGCAAGGGACATCATTGGCAATGAAAAGATTATTGGAATATCAACGCACAGCTTAGTACAAGCCAGGAATGCGCAGAAAGGTGGCGCTGATTATGTCGCTATCGGGCCCATCTATCCTACTAAAACAAAGAAACATGAACCACATGTGGGGATTACGGTACTTCAAGAAGTTGCCAAGGAAATAACCATTCCAATTATCGCTATTGGTGGCATTACACTTGAGAATTTAGATGAGGTCTTAAACGCAGGCATCACAGGTGTTGCAGTATGTTCGGCAATTATAAGTTCAAAAGATATCCTTTCATCCACAAAGCAGTTTAAGAATAAATTGGCGACTGAAAGGAGCTAATTTATATGTATGAAAAGAAAACCTTTTTAAAATCTGCAAAGACCGTAAGTATTTGTACCCTGTTG
The DNA here is from genome assembly GCA_046759445.1 of Candidatus Scalinduaceae bacterium. Classification (GTDB taxonomy): domain Bacteria; phylum Planctomycetota; class Brocadiia; order Brocadiales; family Scalinduaceae; genus Scalindua_A. The sequence continues at coordinate 29,566 of JBHICG010000033.1, read as the reverse complement.
AGTAGGGTTTTGGGATTGGCGAGAGACATTATATGTGCAAGTTTTTTTGGCGCTGGCATAGTCTGGGATGCCTTTGTTGTTGCCTTCAAGATACCCAATCTCTTCCGTCGCCTTTTTGGTGAAGGGGCCTTAAGTGCCGCCTTTATTCCCGTCTTCACAGAATATCTTGAAACCCGGGATAAAAGAGAAGCCCAGGAACTGGTAAGTGTAACAGGAACACTACTTTTTATAATTCTTGGAAGCATAGTTATTCTGGCGGAAGCTTCATTCTTGATAATACCTAAAGTCACTTTCATTAATTATAAATGGGGATTAGTTTTAAACTTGCTCTTGATAACGTTTCCGTATGTGTTTTTTATCTGTATGGTCGCATTTGCAATGGCAATATTAAATTCACTTAAGCACTTTCTTATACCTGCGCTAGCGCCCGTTATCCTAAATATATGTTGGATAACGGGCGTCTTCTTACTTACACCTATATTTGGAGACACACTCGATAAAAAGATATTTGGAGTTGCTGTTGCAATTCTCTTTGCAGGTCTGATTCAATTAGCAATTCAGTTGCCAGCATTGAAAAACAAAGGAATAACTTTCAAACCTTCTTGGAGTTTTTTGCACCCGGGTTTAAGACGCATCTTTGCTCTGATGTTACCAGTAATTTTTGGTCTGGCCGCAGTTCAGATAAACGTGTTGATGGATAGCTTAATTGCAATAGCATTTGCAAAATCACCTGATGGTGTTGAAAACTTCTTTATTGAGGGAATCGCTATACCATATCCCTTAGAGGCAGGAGCCGCATCAGTGTTGTATTATGGTGACAGATTGATTCAATTCCCGTTGGGGGTATTTGGAATAGCGATGGCAACTGCCGTATTCCCTTTTTTCTCCACTCACGCTGCACGTAAAGACTGGACAAACTTTACCGAGACGCTTAACCAGGCAATAAGGGTTGTATTATTTATTGGGATACCAGCGTCGATAGGCTTAATATTATTACGAAAACCACTCGTAGAGTTATTTTATGAGAGAAACGCTTTTACGGTTGAATCAACTTACAGAACGGCTTCAGTCATATTCTTCTATGCTCTTGGAGTATGGGCATACTCTGCTTCTCACGTGATTATAAGGGCCTTTTACTCCATACAAGACACCCTTACACCCGTAAAGGTGGGCGCAGGCATGGTAGGACTTAACCTCATTCTCAATCTAACACTCATCTGGTTTCTTCGTGAGGGGGGACTTGCATTGGCAACGGCCATAAGCGCAATAGTTCAAATAATAATCCTATTTATCATTCTCCAAAGAAAATTCAATATCACTGGCATAAAGCATATTTTTACATCATCTCTAAAGACTATAGTTTCAACCTTTTTCATGTTCATTGCGTGTTGGTTAATACTTAAAATACTTCCTCAATCAAGTGGGAATGGCGAAATCCTGATTAAACTCATCAGGCTCTTTATACCCCTGACAGTTGCCCTTATTATGTTCTTTTCTGTGTCGTTTCTGTTGAGGTCAGAAGAATTAAAATATCTATATAATGCATTATTGAAGAAAAAATAACAAATTAGCCAACTTCGAGAGGCCGGCTCTCATCTTCTGCGTAGTTTTGTTTTCTCCCATTTCTTTTCGCTTTCTTTTCTTAACGCCTTTGTTATTATAGAAGAAGGAATTCTCTTGTGGCACATCAAGATTTACAATATTTTTTAATTATCATTTTGATAGATTATTTGTTGTTTACAAAATATTTTTATCATTATCCTTCTCTAAGCGTTTTACTGAATTCTACCGAACGCCTTTATCCTGTTAAAAGAATATCTTAAACTATTATGAACATGCAGCCTGCCCTTGATATAAAAAATATAAAAGACATCGTTCAATTAGCCGTAAAAGAAGACATCAGTGAAGGCGATATTACCTCAAAGATATTTGTCCCTGAAGGTTCTGAATCAGAAGGAACGTTTACGGCTAACGAAACTGGTATTATTGCAGGTTTGCCAGTTGCCAAATATGTCTTTTCACATTTAGATAAGGATTTGGTTTTTACTTCGAATATTGAAGATGGCTCAAGAATCAAAAAAGGTGCAATAATAGCCAATGTAAAAGGTTCTACGACATCAATATTGTCAGCCGAAAGACTGGTTTTAAATTTCTTGCAAAGGCTTACAGGTATTGCAACACTTACAAATAAATTTGTTGAAAAGATTAAAGGATACAAGGCACAGATTATGGATACACGAAAGACCACGCCTGGATGGCGTTACCTTGAAAAATATGCCGTAAGGGTTGGAGGAGGAGTTAACCATAGGATGGGATTATACGACCAGATATTAGTGAAAGATAATCATCTCAATATTATAAAAACAAAACAACAGGAGATAGGCGTTAAAGAATTATTTAAAGAAAACGGTATTTTCTCCGGGCTTGTAAAGAAAGCCAGAAAACAAAAGGCGAATAAGATGCTTATAGAGGTAGAAATAGAAGATCTGAATCACGTCAAAAATGTGCTTGATGCCGGTATTGACATAATTATGTTTGACAATATGAAACCGGCAAAAATAAGTGAAGCCATAAAGATGGTTAGAGAATATGAAAAGGTTCGAGATACGACTACAGGCAAAGCCACCTTGACAGAAGCCTCAGGCAATATCAACCTTGAAAATGTTGAGGCATATGCAAGAACCGGAGTGGACAGGATATCGGTTGGTGCGATAACCCACTCGGCCAGGGCGTTGGATATATCACTTGAGATAATTTAATTAGTATCTGTTGCGGAAACACTAGATTGTCACCCTGAACTTGTTTCAGAGATGACATTTATGGTATTTTACAGAAGTCTTAATCTTCATCTGAGAAAAGAGAAAAGGAAGAATTGTTTTACGGTTTTAAAACTCTCTTCGCCATTCCTAAACTCTTATTCGTCGTTGTTCTTGCCAGTAGGCTCTGTATCCTCCAGGTAAAACATAAGAATGTCTTTCCAGGTTACGATTCCTTTAACGTCACCTCGAAGAGAGACAACGGGAAGGCAGGATACGTCACTATCCAACAGTAAACCTGCTGCAGTTTCTATAGCGGTTTCCACATTTACGGTGATGATTTTTCGACTCATAATTTGATGAGCCTTCCTACTCAGGGTATCAGCATCGCGCGTCTTCTCGGAAAGTGTGTCAATATATGGGCTTATTGCTCTTAGAAGATCACGGTCAGATATCACGCCAACGAGTTTTTGACCTTCCATAACCAGAACATGATGAAACGCTGCAGATTTAAAGATCTTACGAATTTTCTTTAGAGAATCATCCATCCTTACTGTAACCACATCATGGGTCATAATTGAGCCGATATTAATTTGGTTCTCCTCCCATGTTAACGGTTAATCTTATTTTACTACGAAGACATGTTTTTTCAGCTAGTATAGCAAACTTAATCAGAACTTATTCGTTGCTAAATGATTACGAACTTTATCACATGCCTACTCAAAACCTAGTCTATTACTAATCCAGTAACAATATTCACAACCACTATAACGTTCAGGAACTGGCCCCATAAGCAAGCTTACGGCATCACGAAATGTCTTATGCGCTCTTTCTAAGTCAGTTTCAACCTTAACTGGTTTAATATAGAATTTTACCAGGCCGTTTGCGCGTACCTCTTCAGGATAGTAGTAAACAAGATAAGCTAAATTCCTGGTTTTGTAGCCATTGGCGTTTAGGAGTAAGGTGTAAGCGTCGAGCTGGGTTTGATAATATCTTTCTGAATCTCCATCCTTTGGAGCACTGCCACGGGTTTTATAATCAAGTGGAATATAACTATTGTCTTCAACCAAACAATCATCCAAGGCACCGAACAAAACGGCATCAACGTCTTCATCATGGTATTCCAACCCAGACCGCCAATTGCGCCACTTGTCCATGAGTTCCAGATCAGGCATCAGGTTTCCTTCTACCTCGCCCTCAATTTCCGGTGGTAATTTGCCACGATACTGGTCAAAATATTTTTTAATCACCAAATCCATTCCTCCAGGAAGCGATGGGAAAATACCTCTTGGTCGTTTTACTTTCTTATTAAAGTGCAGCCAAAAACACCGAGGACATTCCCGGAAGAGGTTAAGGCCCGTTGTCGGGGAGAGTCGTATCATTTTTATATGGAATTACGTAATAAACATAATCTTATAGTAGTATTTTTCCTGGATGATGAGTTGTTTTTTGTTGTAAGCTATTATGATAATTTTACAAGAAACTATCTATCAATCAAAGAAATGCAATTTTATATGAAAATGTGGGCATAGTCACTTGCCTGTTAGTGATAATGGTTATGCCCTCCCCCACCTTCCAATGGCCCACCTACTTTTTCAAGCGCTTCGGAAAGCGATTTGCCAGCCTCCTCCATATCACTTATAGCCTTCTCCAGCAACAGGGCAACTTCCTGCCCGGATTCTGTTCTCGCTTCACTTTCCCACTTTCTGAACTCAGCTATATGATTGTTGTTGTGCTCAATCCAGTGTGGTAACAATACCCGAAGCTTTTTTATTGTATTTTGTTCCGACATGTGCTCTTCCATTATTTGCGCTTGCAAACTACTTTTACTAAACATGCTTTGCTTGAAGTGTTAATGTACCAGAAAGAAAATCAATCTTTTTTACAGATGCGCCTGAAACAATTTTAAGTTCTTCAAAAAACGTACTAATCCTGATTCCCTCTTCAGCCACTTCAAGCTCTGTAACGTTTTCCATCACTAATTCCTGTTGTCCGTCCTTATCCAGCATCACTCTCATCTGACACATATGTCTTTCCCTGGAACTAAAATGTTATATGAAATAAATATGGGATAAATCATTAATCAAAAAATAAAATTCTAAGATACCCCCCCCCATCTACTATTGAAGGATAAGTTTAAGTATTTACAAACGAGCTAATAAAGGCAATGAGAATAATAATACGTCGCAGGACTATTATGTCAAGTTATGAATTATATTTGAGCTTCGAGTATTTCTGATGCTTTTTTCAGGTTTGATACCCAGAAGATTCCTAGGGATTTACCTTCATCTGGAGGTACACTAGCATATGCATATTCGATATTTATCCTCGCTTTGTAAAGCTGTCTGGCTATCTCGGCCAATGTGCCTGGTTTATCCGTCATTTCGACCGCTAATACGTCGGTCTCTACCGCATTAAACCCTGCATCATCAAAGACCTTTTTTGCACCAATAGGATCGCTAACCACCATGCGGATTAGGCCTGAATCAATTGTATCGAGGACTGAGATTGCTAAAATATTTATGTCTTTGCTAGCCAGTTCAGAACATATATTGGCCAGGGCGCCAGGTTTATTCTCTAGTAGAATAGTAAATTGCTTTGCAATTCCCATTTAATCATCCTCCTTTTTAGATAATTAATTTTTAAATATTTATCTACATAGTCCCTACGAACCTCTGATTTCAAAAGATATTTTTTGATTATAAAAAGAGTTATGAATTTTGCACTTTCCTTTAATCACTGACTATCAAAAAGTGGAAATATCCAAAGGTTTTTAACGTAGCTTTTTTGATGTTTTATTAATTATGACAAGACCTGCCCCAATTGGCACTCCTCTCATTATCCAGACACCACTACCACTTTTCTTTGCCCACTCAAAATCGACATAAGCGCTGCCATAGGCTTTAAAGTATTTATAAGGATCTATATTATCGTACCTGGCAAAAATTATAGCATCGGCCCCTATTTTTTTTGCTTGTTCTCTCAATCTATAATTTATCAATTCTCTTGTTAAGGATTTTTCTCCATAAACAAATATTACTCCAATTCTTTCATAAATCGTATCGGAATCCCCTGCGAATATGGGGATCTCCACACTTTCATGCTTTGGTGGGTAATCGTTCATAGATATCCTCGCAAAATTAGTGCTAGAACAACCAGTGAAAAGCAACAAAAACGTAAATAATATTAATATATTTTTATAAGTTTTCATGTGCTTCATTGCCCTTTTACATATTGATATATTCTGAAAATACTAAATATTTTTGCTTGGATACTTTCAATGTATTTTACTTTATTTTTGAGAAATCTACTTCATATTCATTTGTTCCAAAATCCTTTACAATCATGACGAATGTCTTTGCACTCAGATCTAAATCAGAATAGGGATAACTTGCCATGATGAAGACTGCGTGCTTAGCAGGGTCTATATCTTTCATTTCAGGTTTCATCATCTCTTTTGGTTCTATTACTTTTACACCCTGTCTCAACTTAATCTTATATACATTAGTTCCACCCCTATAACTAATGGTTAAGTCGTCTGATCCCATTATTGCCTTTACTTCTTCCTCTGTAATCTTCTTTTTTGCCTTTTTTATCATAGCTGACATTACTGCAAGAACAATGAGCTTACTTTTTATTAAACCACTTCCAAATTTGGGCCAGTTACCAAATGTTGCAGGCGCAACAAGTTCTGTTTTGAAGATTTTTTTTCCGGGATTAGCTTCCCCATAATTAATTGTCTCGACTATCTGCTCTTTCGTTGGGTTGACTTCGATGCCCAAAGAAACATTCACAAAAGTCACATACATAATTAAGACAATTAGAAAGATAAAATAACTTCTTTTTATGTTCATTTTCATTTTGCCCACTCCTTTAAAAGTGATTTACTATTAAGAGGATAAATCTTTTTTTTTGGGTGAAACAAAGTTAAAGAAGTGTATCACTTCGATAATATGCTGTCAACCAAAGATGTAAAATTATTAACATAGCCCATGTAGATACCCACGGGCAAGCCCGTGGAACTCTGCTATGGTTTAAACTATTCGTATTCTTACATGTAACTTGACAATATACGGTAAATGAAATAAAATTTATTATAAATCTTTTAAATGGAGTACAAAAGTGATTTCAAGAAGAGAATTTTTAGAGAACGGCATTATTGGAACCTGTGCAGCTTGCAATGTATTTATACCTTTCATGTCAACAATTAATGCCTCTAATATATATGAAGAGGATGAATTTCCTAAAAAAGAGGCCAGGTATTATAAACAACTTCCAGACGTTAGAGTTGAGTGTGAGCTATGTCCAAGAGGGTGTAAGGTTGCTGACCTGGAAAGAGGCTACTGTGGTGTAAGAGAAAATCGTGACGGCAAATATTATACACTTGTTCATTCCAGTGTATGTGCACAAAATGTTGACCCCATAGAAAAAAAACCTTTATTCCACTATTTGCCAGCCACAAGGGCATATTCAATAGCAACAGCAGGATGCAATATAGAGTGTAAGTTTTGCCAGAACTGGCAAATTTCACAGTTTCGCCCTGAGCAGGTGAATAATATTAAACTAACACCTGAAGAGGTAGTAAGATTTGCAAAAGAGAAAAAATGTGAGACTATTGCTTATACATATTCTGAGCCCGTGATTTTTTATGAGTATATGTACGATACTGCCAGGGTAGGAAAGCGAGAGGGAGTCGGAAGTGTTATGATTTCTAATGGGTATATAAAAAAAGAACCCTTAATTAAATTGTGTAAAGAATTGGATGCAGTTAAGATAGATTTTAAGGCATTCACTGAAAAATTCTATAAAGAAACTTGCAGTGGTGAATTGAAGCCCGTTCTAGAAACTCTTATTACACTAAAAGAGATAGGTATATGGTTTGAAATAGTTGTTCTTATAGTACCAACACTTAATGATAGTACGGAAGAACTTAGAGATATGTGCTCGTGGATAAATCAAAATCTTGGTACGGATATACCCATTCATTTCTCACGTTTTCATCCCACATACAAAATAAAAAACCTGCCACCTACCCCGATCAAGACTCTGGAAAAGGCAAGAAACATAGCGATAGAAGCAGGCCTTAACTTTGCATATATCGGTAACGTACCAGGTCATCAGGGTGAAAGTACTTATTGTCCTGATTGCAAAGAAGTAGTCATAAGAAGGGTGGGATATACAATTCTTCAGTATTCCCTAAATGATAATAAGTGTCGTAATTGCAAACATCCGATTCCAGGGGTGTGGCATTAAACAATTACAATTAGTTTTTTTGTCATTTTATTATACCCTGTGATTTAAAATCCTAGCATATCTTAATTCCAATACTATAATGGTTTGTTGCTGAGACCTCAAAGTTTATAGAGTAAAAAGATACAAACAAAAATATTCTATTGTTATGCTGTTCAATTCTCTGTCTAATCTACACTTTTGAGAAAAATGGAAGACGCTCATTCGCTCACACTTATTGTAGATATTGTCATCATAATAGTGGCCTCACTATTATTTGGTATCTTTGCACATATATTGAAACAGTCTGTTATCCTGGCTTACATCCTTGTTGGAATACTGATAGGACCGTACGGACTTGGTTTAATCAGCAATATTGAAGAAGTCACCTCCCTTGCGGAAATAGGTGTTGCCCTTCTTATGTTCATAATCGGGTTAGAATTCAGATTCTCTACGCTAAGTGAAATCTGGAAGATATCGATTATTGGAGGCATAATTCAAATCGCAACAATGGTTATTCTTGGCTATCTACTTTCGCGAATATTTGGTTGGCCTATTTTTGATTCAGTTATATTGGGAATGATTGTCTCAATAAGCAGCACCATGATAGTGGTAAAGCTTTTAAGTGAAAGGAACGAGATTGAATATATCTCAGGTAAAATAATGATAGGCATACTTATTGTTCAAGACCTTGCTGTCATAATAATGATTTTTTTCATCTCAAACTTTAAGGAAATAGCAAGGGGTGATATCCTTGATCTTTTAAGAGTACTGGTATTAGGCATGGGGACAGTATTTGGTATCATACTGATTGGTAGAAAGTTGCTGCCTAAGGTTATGTATCTGGTTGTGCGCACTGGAAATAAAGAAATATTCTTGCTCTCTGTTTTTGCTGTAGCGATAGGGGGAGCAATATCTACCCATTTATTAGGACTATCAATTGCCCTTGGCGCCTTTGTTGTGGGTTTTTTACTTTCTGAGGCTGAGTATAATCTGGAAATATCCCTCATGATCAGGCCCCTTAGGGATTTATTTATTGTTATATTTTTCGTATCCATAGGTATGTTTATTAATCCCGGTATCCTCCTAGATAATATCGCTCTAGTAGGTTATATCATATTACTAATTTTAATTGGTAAGTTTGTAACGTGTTCCTTGCCAACATGGTTTTTTGGATACGATGGAAAAACATCGTTTAAGGTTGGAATGGGTATGATGCAGGTTGGAGAATTCTCTTTTGTTCTATTGACGATAGGGCAAAAATACGGATACCTTCAACCCGCCCTTACCTCATCGATAATTACTTCAGCCTTGATTACAATCATATTGACTCCACTTGCGATGGGGCAATCTGAAAGATTATATGATATATTTTCAAGAAAGAAATTCCTAAATAAGGTTTTCAATATAATTCCCAGACTAAGCTTTTATGGAGAAAAAGAAGAGATTTTGCAACCTACAAACCATCTGATACTTTGCGGATATGGAAGATCTGGTTCTCACCTGGTAATGGACTTAAAGGGCAAATACGATATTACCATAATAGAACACGATCCCAGAATGGTTCATAAGATAAAAGAAGCTGGTTTGCATTATCTATTCGGTGATGCAATCAATCATCATATCTTGATTAAGGCGAACATTGCCAGAGCAAAAATCCTTATATTGGCAATTCCAGATGAAAAAACCAAGAAGATAGCAATAAGGTATGCCAAAGTATACAACCCTGAAATCTTTATTATAGTGCGTGCACGCGACGAAAAACAGGCACAGGAATTATTGGATCTGGGAGCTGATGAAGCATTAGTACCTGAGATATTATGGACGCATAATGCCATAGATAGGATTATTCAAAGAACTGCTGAACCAAAGACTGAAGGGCTTTAAAGAGCATCAAGATTCTAAGAGTCAATTCTGCAGATCACACTTCCAATGCAACAATCATAATGGAGGGCTTGTCTGCCCTGCATAAGATTTTCAGGTGGGAAAACCAGCTTTTCATATTATTATTTCTTTTTCCTCATCTTCTTTATCAGTTTTAACAGGTCTGGATCAGGGATAGTTTCGTAGCCACAATTAGGACACTTTATCATCGTACACCCTTTTACGATAAGACAGCTTTCGCATACTTTCTTTATATCAATAACACTAAGATTAAAATTACAAAGTGGGCAATTCATTGTCTTTTAGACAAGATTAAGAGGATATAGACTAGAAGCAAGATATATTGCTGCCTTTTTGCTTGCATCTGGTTTCTGATAGTAAACGCCTTTAATCACCTCGTAGGTGGGTAAAGGTTCCCTTAAGAATCACATGACTTTCTATTATCTTGTTAATCATGATTTTGAAAAATTATCCCGATCAGCCTGTTAAACATCTCCGATTTTTCTCTTCTGATAGTAAAGGTGTAATAAAAATAACAAACTCACCAGGTTTAAGGCTACTATTATTATGCACGATTCCGCCAATCCAAAAATGGGGACAAGTATTACACCTGTGAGCATGGCGCCAATAAACGCCCCTGCATGATCTGCACTGTCAATAACTCCTGCGGTTGTTCCTAATTCCCCTTTGCGTAGAAAATACAGCTTACTTGAGATAGGGAATTCGAGTCCCGTCAACATACCTGCTATTACTACTAATAGTATGAAAATATATTCAGAACCGAAAAACTGAAATGAAAGTTGACTCAATATAAATGGTATAACAATAACATATAAAATTATAGTACCTTCTAAAAATATCAGCATCTTTATCCAATCTATCTCTTTCTTCCCATCTATTTGACCCAATGTGCTCCTCGAGGTGTCTTTTAATATTATTCTATTACTGAGACTACTCCCAGCGGCCAGACCGAACATGAACAAAGCAATTATTAACCCTATCTTCTCATACACATATCCATATATATTCTGAAACGCAAATATTAAGATTATTTCTAATGCCATCCCCGCAAAACCCGTTGTCGTAATTGCAGCTATACTATTAAATTTTTGTTGAACTTCCTGACTGCGTTTAAAGACTACAACGTAAATAATCCTACAGAGCATGAATAAAAATATAGGAATTAAGATTGTCTTTAAATGAGTTTTTTCAAGCCACAGAAGGATATTACTCAATTGGCCACCAGAAAATTTATCCCACAACATAAGATTAAAGAAATATGTAACAGGTTGTGAATCAGTATTTACCCTAAGATCCTTTCTCTCTTTAATTGCTTTTTCAATAAACTTAACCCTTTCTAGCGGTAGAAAGGTGTTAAATACATATTTAGAAAAATATTCAGATTTGATATTACGTTCGACATAACGTTTTGCTAATATCTGTATATCAAATGTGGCCATCTCTGGAGTATCACTTGCAAAATAGTAATTCGTTTGCCCAGGAGAAATGATTACGAAAGGAAAGACGTTATGCAGGGTTTGGTAGATAGATCCTGTATAATTACCTACTTCTTCTCCCAGATAATTTACTGCAGAAGATATTTCTACTACAAAAACACCACGTTTCTTAAGAATATAACTTGTTTCCTGAAAAAATTGTAACGTATAAAACCTATTAAGAAAAGCGGTAGAGGGGTCAGGAACATTTACAAAGATTAAGTCATACCTCATTTTCTCTCTTGCCCTCTTAACAAAATGCCTACCATCTTCATGAAACATCTTAACCCTTTTGTCCATCAAAGACTCCATTTCATCCATCGGCAAATATTTCCTAGTTAAACCTAACAAAATAGGATCTAATTCAATGTAATGTATTTCATCAACCGGATGTTTAAGCATCTCCTTTATCAATCCCCCCATTCCTCCACCAATAAGTAAAACCCTTTTTGGATCCGGGTGCTGTGTCATTATCAGATGAGCTTTTTGTGCGTACTCATAATCATTCGGGAAGGCAAAGCTATACTGGCCATTCCCAAATACACTGTACTGGTCTTCTCTAAGACCAATGACAATATTCTCATACCTTGAGTCTACAGATTCTAAAAGTTCTATATCTGGATTGGAGGAATTCCACCTTGCCTTTATAAAATAATCATCAATGTTATTAGCTATACCTGAGATTAGTAAAATAAAGGCAACGAATAAAAGCAACGTGCACGTAAAGACCTTTCCTCCCCACCAAAATGACTCTGTCCTCCCGAGTAAACTGGTTGGGTGGTTTGAGCTGGTTCTTAAGAATTTCTTTTCAAAAAACAAAAGCATCAAAAGTGTATTAAAGAATATCACACAGACAAAGACCATTAATATCATGAATGGTCGTAATCTCGAAACGAGAACAAACGTAAATATTAAACCACCAATAAGACCGCCAACTGATTCCAGGATATATACAATACCTATATCTGCGGCTGAGTCACGCGTAACCCCTCGAATTACCTTACATGCGATTGGAAATATAAGGCCTATGGTAAAACTAAACGGTACAATAATAAACGTTGACGAGATCAATAATGACAGAATGGGAATATACTGCCCGGTTGGTATAAAAAGGATATACCTTAATACCCTGATTAAGAGTATGTCCAGTGGAAGTATTAAACACATTGATATCAGTATTAAAGTAAAAGCAGATAAATGGTTTTTGAACCTGCTAATAATACTTACCCCCATTGCCGCACCAGATGCAACACCAAAAAGCCAGGCGCCAAGGATTATTCCGATGCAAAGTTCGTTTCCAAAAAAGACAACCAGAAATTCACGAATCAAGAGCACCTGGGCAATCGTTGCATGGCATCCAATAAAAAACATTAAAAACAACATAAATACCCATATCCTGTTTTCACGAATCATGTATTTTCCCTACTGCAAAATTACCTTTTGAATTTCTTATAGGTATAACCATTCGAATTTATTATATGCAGCCCCAAAAATGGAATTATGGAATGGTGGACCATATACTAGATGAAATTTTTTCGTCTAACATCAAGAATCAAGCGTAGAGTATCATCCCAATTATGCAGAATCATGGCAAAATTCCGCTTGTTTATTATTCTTTCCTAAAAATATCAAACGATAGATTTATGTCAAACAAAAAGCAATTCCACCATGATACAATTTCTTGAAAATAACTTTATATGGTTTGTCCGATGCTACTGCTTACAATTCTTTTTTCCTGACTAACTGTGTTCTGGAGGAAGAATTGCTAAAAAAATAAGCAACGTTAAGTATCGAGGTTACGTTTCTAAAGTCTTAAAGGGGGAATAAGTATTTTAGCATGGAAAAACTGTTATATCCATGGATAGAAAACAGGGCTGTTGATAGAACTGTCAAATATGAGCGAGGAAAATGGGGGAAAAACACACCCAAGTTTGTAGTTGAAAGATTTGAAAAGAATAACTACTTGCTTTTTGTGTTACAGCTTCAAAAAGTGTTTTCACGGTTGTTCATTGTTTTTGACTAAATAGTCAGTTAAAAGAAAGAAGAAATATAACTGTTACCGATCCTGTTACGTCATGTCTGACTCTGTTACCACGCGGTTTTTTCCTGCCTTCTTCGCAAAATAGAGTGCTTTGTCAGACCGTTTGATAAATTTCTCCAGAGATTCGCCTGGCCGATAATGTGTTACACCTATTGAAACTGTTATCGTACCCAGTTTTTCTGACTTTCCTTTTCTTTCCAGCTCGCTTTTAGCAAACGACTTCCGTATATTTTCAGCAACGGTCTTTGCTCCCTGAAGTGTGGTTTCCGAAAGTATCAAAGCAAATTCTTCTCCACCGAAGCGTGCTATAAAATCATTGCCTCTCACTATCTTCTTGATATTTCTTGCCACAAACTTTAGCACTTCATCTCCAACCATATGTCCATGCTTGTCATTAAACCTCTTAAAGTTGTCAATGTCGATCATCATTAGGCACAGATTATCATCGTTCGAAGTATCTTCGCTAACTGACCTTGCCAACATTTCATCAAACGCTTTTCGATTTGCCACGCCCGTCAGAAAGTCCACTAATGATTCGGTCTTTGTGTATTCAAGTTCCTTTTGCAGTACCTCCAGTTTTTTTGTCCTTTCCTTCAATCTTTGCTGTATTGCTTTTCCAGATTTCCCTATTTCTTTCGTTACAACAATGACTTCATCAAGGACATTCCTGATGTCTTGGATAGACATATTCTCTGACAATCTGTCGATAGACTTTGATACTGAGGTCTCGTATTTTTTTGCTTGTCCACTTATCTCGGCTAATTCGTTGAAAACGACTAACAAAGTTTGTTGCAAATTGTCCCGAATTTTATTCAGCACGTTCTCGTCTTTTTCTGCGAAAAAGCGCTGATAAAGCATTTTGTTTGTTTCCTCGGAAAACTGTTCCGCCTTCTCAACAATAGAATCAACAGCTTCCTGGAGTTCCTTGTTTTTCCCAGAGACATAGCAATACCATATTGTATAATTCTTCGGCGTTATGGGGATACCATGTTTGGACATCAGTGGCAATGCAAGTCGAACGTATCTAACTGCTTCTTCTAGTGATTCTGTATCATTCATTTTTTACCTGACCTGAACCCCATTTGATGTAAAAGTCTTTGACATTGTCGGATACCAAGTACAATCGCATAACGTTCTTTAAGATGATTGGAAAGTAATCGGCCGTTCCACAGGTCTTGCTCATATCCCAATTCCCTTGGAGAGTGTCTTATTTCAGTTTGTAATTTTTTTCTAACTGAACGAAAAAGTTGGCTTGGACGACCAGCACGTTCTTTATCCCAAAGCCCTTTAAGGCCGTCTGAGAGAAGTTTACGAACCCAATATTGAATGGTTCTAGGCGAATGATCATATAAACGAGCAATCTCAGAAGAGCTGGTGCCTTTAAGATAAAGGAGAATAACGTGAAGCCGAAGAAAATATCGACCTTCTGGAGTTTTAGACATCTCATCCTTTATAGCTGATATAAAAGTTTCCTTGTCTGGAATTGTAATTCGTTTCATATATTTAACCCACTTGTTGTGGATGATAAATTTTGTTTATTTTGCAACTAAATCGTAATAAGCATCTAATAAGTGACTTTTTACAGATTTAAAAACTTAAGATTGTCTAACTTTTGTATTATTATGATTTGAATAATTTGTTAAATTTGAAAAGATTGTCTTTTATCTTCATTTAGTGGATTCCTTAAGCAATAAGCCGATATTAAATGTTTCGTTACCAGAGCTAAAATGTGCTAACGGCCATGGTTCCTTAGTAAAACAATAAGAGTGATGGATTGTTTATGTCTGTCTTATTACTTGAAACTGTAACCTTTGTACCGTTCCCAATAAGCACAATTGGTATGGAAAGGTCCATATCACCATAGATAACAAAAATTCTTGTCTTCACATTTCCCGATATCGTGTTAGAAACCTCGCTAAATCCCACTTCCAACTGCCTATATGAGCAGTTTCTTGAGCCTTGGAGAGGCTTTTTCGCTTTTTCGTAGTTCCTCCTCTGATTGTTTATGTTCTGCAATTTCCAACTTTAGTTCTTCACCCTCCCACTTGCTCTGACACCGTTTACTTGCCTCGTACAATACACTCTCAATGGCGGGGACAAGTTGTGTAAGGTTGTTTTTCATAATGTAATAAGTTGCACCGGCTTTCATAGCTTCCATTGTTATATCCTCTCCTCTAATATCTGATACGATGATGAATGGCAGGATAAATCCCTTTTCCTGTAATAGCTTCAACGCAGCAAGTCCAACCGAGTGTTGGTATAGAGTAATTGGATATCACTACGTCTCATGTCTTTGTTTTGATCTCAGAGTACATGGCGTCGGGTGTATCTACCCGTTCATGCACTGGATTATAACCACCACGCCGCATTTTTTACAAAATCAACTTAACGCATTTTTGTGAATCTTCAATAATTAATACGCGAAGCGTTTTTTTCATCTACATATTATCGTTAGAATAAAGATCGTGCTTATTTAGCAATGCCTTCATGTACTCTACGTGTGACCACATAAGGGGTGTTACAAACATGATATATCCGCCTTCTTCCATCGTGACATCGGGTATCATGCACCTTTCCCCTACTTCCTTATAAGCCCTTTGCATGTTATTGGTTTCTTCCAGAATCTTATCAAAGTCTAGATTATCCAGAAGAATGTGCTTGTCAAATTCCTTGGCGAAATCAACACCAGTCTTCCATTCTGATTGCATAAATGAATTGAATCTCTTACAGGTAGATATATGTTCGGGAATCTCCCCATTTTCGTTCTTATAGCCGTCAATAAGGTTCATTAACTCATTGCCACGTTTATGGTTTTTATTCCAGTAGTGGTACTGGGCAAGTATTGCCGTGTACTGAAGCCATGGTCCATTACCGGAATGAGTATGTATTTCAATGTCTCCACTAAACGGCAGATATCTTTGAATCATGCCTAGCTCTGGGTCCCAGAGTTGTCTTTCTAAAAAATTTACGCTATTGTCAACATAATCTTTAGTAACATTACCAAATCCAAAATAGAATGGACTTAAAAGGGTAAAATCTGGTTTGAAGTCGTAATTTCCTTTTTCATCAATACGTCTTAGAAACCTCTCGTTTGAGACCATTATCCCAAATAGGTTGTGCTTGAAGGCGGATTTAAAGATAAGTATCTTGTCGGGTATAATATCAGGAGTATCTAATTCACCGTTGACTTTAGAAGCGAGGTAAAAGGCCTTAAGGTATGCAAAGTTAGTCCAGCAACTGAATCCTTCCTCGAGTGCTGATTCATGAATAGACGTAGTGGAATGGAAAAGATTTATTTCAGGACGGTAGAAATTTTTGATGGCATACTGTGCTGTACTATTTATTGAAGAAAGACATTCGTCTACGTTTTGTATGTTCTCTCCCCTCTTTTTTGCAGTAAGTAAATAATTAGAAAGTAGGATCAAACCATGTGCATTATTATCTTCTTGTTTATAAATACTTTTTTCTTCACCTGATAAGGCATATCTTTGGCCAAGATAACCATCATCCCTTACGACCTTTAATACGAAGTTTGCTACAGATTTGAGTAATTTATATGCATCATCCGCAATAGGGAATTCAGAAGTGGAAAGATAGGCTAGAAGTCCCGAAGCACATGCGACATCACGCGGATAAAAGTATGGGTACCTTGCTTCAGGTTTTGTGGCTAATAATACTGTTTCTCCATCGTCTGTTTTCACTGTACAGGATTTTATAATCTTGAAATGAGCCTCAAGTTCTTTATCAAGACCCTCACGATATTTTTGACTATCAGGTTTGGACTGAGTCATAGCGAGCTAGCTTTTTTGAAAGCCTCTGTATTTTTGATACGAAAATAAAATTTGGAATCCTTCCGAAAAGAAGGAAAGAGGAACCTTGCTTAAGGCAATAAGGCAATTCTATGAATTGCACAGAATTTGCATGGAATCCATTTTCTTGTTCAATTTTTTCATTGTTCGTGGTGACTATGGATAGACATTAACGTTTAACATAAAGAATATACTTTTGATAGCAAAAAAAAATTGAGTTTGGTATGAAGCCTAAGTTTTTTCCTCTTTCCCTTTTTCAGCCCATCTTTTGAGCAAATAGTCCTTAGCATTTTCAAACTTTTCTGCCTGCTCTTCTACAACTTGTTCAGCTTCTTCGTTTGTCATATCTCTTGTCTTATTAACAAACCCAGCTATCCTTGCAAAGTATAGGGGTGTTACCATGTTAATTAATTTTACTCTATTTCTCTTCCAATTATGAAAAGTTACAGCCACATCATACAATATTTTGCACCATAATTCTGTTGGAAACGAGAAATTATCGTTACTAAAAGTGGCTATCTCCTTTAACTCTTTAAAGTTCTCTTTTTCTAATATATTTTCCCAAAGCACACCGAAGTGATTGAGCCCTGTCTTGAAATACTCTACAAGATTTTCCAGATTAATATCAAATACATCTGGTTTCGTGCCAGCCACCTCACCAAGGATTGGCACCGGTTTGCTTCCTTTTACGTCTTTCCAGTAATCATAGTTTTGCTCCATAAGTACAAAGAGCGTAGTAACAACCTGCTGAAACATTGGCCCCAACGACTCGCTGGGATCCTTAACGTCATGGATCTTAGTCCCTAATCTTGTTTGACAAATTCTGAATCCCTGAATGATTGCAGTCGTAGTAAGCCAGATGTCTATACCATACCTGGCTACATCCGTTTCCCAAACCTCTTGATCATTGTAGAATTTCACAAGTTTCCTTGAAAAGGCAAAGTCTCCACCTATTGGCTGACGAACCCTGAGACCATAGAGTGTACGTGTAAGATTATACACAATATTATTGGTAATAGTTCCGTCATACTTGTATCGTTCATAATATGGAGCTACAAACTGATACTCTTCCTCGTGAATAGGCATAGTAAGATTTTTAATCCATTCAGGAGTAATAGATCTTATATCAGAATCGCATACAACACATATCCTTGTTCCAAGGTGCTCGGCTGCCTCGAATATCGCTCGCAATGCGCTACCCTTGCCAGGAATGCCTCTGTAGATTGTCACCAGTTTTTCAATCCATGGTTCTACTTGTACAGACAGTGTTTCTTCCCTCGTGTCATCTGTCGAACCACCATCACCAATCATAATAAGGGCTTTAGAATCAGGAAAATATTTCGATAACCCTTTGCTAACGTTTTTAATTACATGTGAAATAGTGGAATCGTTATTATAACTTGGAATGCCAACGATAATGTCCACATTCTTTATTTTCTCAATCCTTCTTCTTGAGTACTGTCTTAATGCCGTGCTAAATTTCATGCAGATATCCTTTTAATTCCATAAATTATTTTCTAAACAAAATAACATAAACTTTTTCCAGGCATGTTTAAGAATTAACTACAAAAATGAACTAATACCTATAATACTAAAGAAAGCATTATATCCATCACATTAGTAAGTGTGGGTCCAGTAATCATGTGTTGTCCAATCTTATTAAAAAAATGGTATGAATCGTTTCTATCTAAATAATCTTCGGAATTCAGGTAAAATTTTTCTCTTGCATATCTACACGTATGGGCATCAACAATTGCACCTGTAGCGTCAGTTAGGCCGTCTGTACCATCAGTCCCACCGCTTAGGACTACTATCCCTTCGTAACCTTCAATCTCAATAGCAGCAGATAGAGCAAATTCCTGATTTCTACCCCCTTTACCATTTCCTCTTATGGTTACAGTGGTCTCACCCCCTGTAATTATACATGCTGGTTTGGAAATAGGTGTTTCTGTGTGGTAAATTTCCTTGGCAATGGAGGCAAAAAACCTTGCAGCCTCCTTGCTCTCACCTTGTACCTGAGAGGAAAGAATTATTGTGTTGTATCCTAAATCTTCAGCCTTTTTCTTAGCAGCTTCTAATGCAATTCTGTTGGAACCAACAATTAAATTTTGCGTATTAATAAATACCTTGTTTCCTTGTTTAGGATTCTCTTCAATTCCTCCTGTTCTTCCCCTTTCTAAAAGTTTAACGACACCATCTGGTATCCTGTTTTCTAATGAATATTTTTGGATTACTTTGCAAGCATCTTCAAAAGTACTTTCATCTGGCACAGTAGGGCCAGATGCTATTACGTCCATTGGGTCTCCGACCACGTCTGATAGCATCAACGTAATAAGTGTTGAAGGATATGAGGCCTTTGCAAGCTGTCCGCCTTTTATGGCAGATAGATGTTTTCTTACAGAATTAATTTCTCCAATAGTAGCCCCACAGGCAAGTAGTTCGTTTGAAGTGGTTTGTATATCCTGTAAAGTTATTTCTTTATGTGGTTGAACGAGTAAGGCTGAACCTCCGCCAGAAATAAGACAGATAATTAAGTCTTTTTTGCCTGAATTGGATAAAAGCTTAAGAATCTCCGAAGTGCCTTTTTGTCCACTTAAGTCTGGGAGAGGATGTGATGCTTCGACGATCTTGATCTTTTTGAGTGGTAAGCCATGGTTGTATTTGACGATGATGATGCCATTATCTAATCTGTCTCCAAGAATCTCCTCCATTGCTTTAGCCATTGGGGCACACGCCTTCCCGCCACCGACCACATAGATGTGTTCATAGTTTTCGAGATTATATTCTTTTTGTTCTACCAAAAGGGTAGAACCTTGAATACATACTTTATTCTTAACTAACCGCTCTGGGTCTAGTGCGTGTATTACGTGTTTAAATATTTCCTCAGCTTGTTTCCTGAGATCAATGGTGTTTAATTTCAATTCTATGTTTTTATAATAAATATAACTTATTGAATATAATCAATACAACTTATTTTGCTAATATTCCTAATGTGTTAATGAACCTGATCTTTGTTCCATGGCAATTGCAAATTGCTTCCCAAATTCATGGCATTCCCGTAAACTTGCATTGTCTGGAATCAGTTTTATTTTTAAAGCAGTTTCGTAAAGTTTAATGTGAAGCCCATTTAGTCTGTCCTCAATCATTTTCGTTGCTTCACCACTCCAACCGTAAGAGCCAAAAGTTGAGCCCAGCCTAATCCTTGATTTAACCGTGGCAAGAAGGGAAAGAACATCCCAGACAGGCTTGGGGGCATCACCCACAATCGTAGGCGAGCCAATAAGTATACCATCTGCTTTTTCAATAGCATCCCTGACAAGCTTATAATCTGAAGCATTTATATCGAACAATGTAACGCATGCATTCTCCTCTGACACTCCCTCAGCTATGGCTTCTGCCATCTTTTTAGTATTTCCGTATATACTGACATACAGGATTAGAACATTCTTTTTTGCATCTATTAGAATTTTACTCCAGTTAAAGTAGCTTTCAACATATTTCCAGGGGTCTTTGCGTAAAATTGGCCCATGCCCCGTCGCAATTATATCAATATTCATTCCCTTGATCTTTTCTATAGCTTTCAGGATATAAGGTTTAAAAGGACGCATTATGTTGTCGTAGTAATACTGAAAATAACAGTCAAAATCACCGACTAAGTCATCAAACATTCTTTTGTCACAGAAATGTGAACCAAATGCATCGCACGTAAAAAGTATCTTTTCCTTTTCTAAATAAGTAAAGATTGTATCAGGCCAATGTAAATACGGTGCAGATACAAATTTGAGCTCGCAAGTTCCTAGATTAATACACCCATACTCTTCAATGGTTATCAGATCAAAAGGCTTATTTATTATGTTCTTTAGTAAATGTCCGCCTGACTTTGATGCAATAACCTTTGCATTAATTGCGAGTTTTAAAAGTTCGAAAAGTACTCCTGAATGATCTGGTTCTGTATGGTTGGCCACGATATAAGCAATGTCTTTGGGATCAACTAGGGACGTAATATTAGTTATAAAATCATCAGTAAATGGCTCTTTAACTGTATCTATTAATACAGTTTTTTCATCCTTAATAAGGTAAGAATTGTAAGTAGTTCCTCGATCAGTCCTTAAGGTTATATCAAATATTCTCATATCAGGGTCTAGTACACCAACCCAATATATGTTGTCTTTTATGCTGATATGATTCATTTTGAACTCTTTTATTTCTCTGACATGATAACAGGATAAAATCTGACTCTGTTTGTCTGCCTGAACAACAACGTTCGTAATCAAGTAACGAACAGGCAGGCAAGACAGTTTTCAAATCCTGTTTATCACTTTAATGTCTTTAATTTTGCGTCTGACTTCAATCCTATGGAATACACTTTATTTGTCCTGAATTAACCAAATTTTCTTTATATAAATTTTTATTTTGTGCAGCAAAATGCCATAAATTAGTGCACGGAGTAAACTAATTTATTTATTATCACTCTCAACTGCATCAAGAAGCTTTTCGAAAAAATCAGGAATTGCTGAGGTTATTCTGCTCCAGTTCGGTATTAGAGGCGTACCACTTGGATCCTCAAGGAACTGATCCCCGGCTATCCCAAGTCCTTTAGTAAACGCTTCTATTGCCTTTATCTCCAGATGCCTATCAAAGTACAGCCTGTTTATGGCCGAATCATTTTGATATTTTTCAATGAAAGCCTGGGCGGTTCTTAGATATGTAATTCTCAGAGTTCTGAAGAAACCATCACTGAATATTATTCCCGTACTTGCCAGTATCGTAAAAAGGGTCTTGGTAATGTCTATACTCATCTTCATTAATCCAGTTTTAATGTCTTCTTCTGAGAGTGGTTGGTGTTTGTGTTCGTATGTTTCACACAGATCTACCTGGCATATCCTTTTTTTAGAACAATTCCTGTAAACCTCTGCCAGGACTCCCACTTCCAATCCCCAATCACCGGGAATCCTATTTACCCTTGCAAGATCAGCTAACATGGAAAATTCACCTGCCAGAATGTATCTAAAGCTATCCATGTATTTAAGAAAATCTGAATCCCCTAATATTCTGCCCAAAGCCCTTAACAGAGGAGTTACAAACAATCTGGTTACTCTACCATGCATACGATCAGTAATGCGACTGTAATATCCCTTGCAGAATTCGAAATCCAGATTTTGATTCACAATTGGATAGCATAATCGTGCAAGAAATTCTCTATTATACGTTAAGACGTCACAGTCGTGCAATACGATTACCTTTGATTCTTCGCTTGCCAGAACATAACCGTAAGCCATCCACGCAGACCTGCCCTTGCCATCGGCACCGGCTGAGACATTTTCATCATCAAGAAGTTTATAAAGCTTTTTCATCCGATTTCCATCATTCCATATTAACTTTACTTCCTGGGGTAAAACAGAAAAGAATTTTTTTGCATGCCTGAACTGTTCTTTATTAAATCTACCCAAAGTTACTATTATTTGTTTTAGATATTTAACATCCTTCAATTCATTCACAATATTCGGCAACGCATCACCTTCCAGTTCGGAAAAAATAGTAGGCAACACAAGAGCAATAGGCCTCAAGCGCGAGTGCCTCTTTATTTCGGATTCCAACTTGGCAACATCCATATTTCCAAATCTGTGTAAGGTTGTTATTTCTCCTGTTTGATGAAAATCACCCATGTCTATAACCTCCTTATTTTTTGGGTTTTGACAAAAAAATTGCAATTACTTGATACTTAGTAGTTGTCGTATGCAATTTGCTTTGCCGTCATAAAGTCATCTTGTTAATGACTGATGACTAATTGTGATAGAACCGAACTAAGTTTAGTTTTGATTAAGCAAATTTAAGACTGCCTTATTCCAACCAACTGGGCCGATCCCATCAGCATATACAAGGTTTTCAACCTTTATGCGTTCCTCGTAATTTCCTGACTCCTTTTTTACAAGAAATGCCCTATCTACGACCTCCAGCATTGGAAGGTCATTAAGGCTATCACCAATGCCTGCAGTGATTATTTTTGTCTCTGGAAGATTCCTTTTAAAGATGTCTGTCAGAATTTTTACGGCTTTACCCTTATCGTTTGCGCCCATCAGATGTATAAATATTGCACCTTCAGTATAATTGAGCCCTTTTGACAATATCTCATCTTTAATACACTTAAACTCACTCTCTCTACCATTTATAATAAAAGGTAATGAATATTTTCTTTTTACGGCAAGCAAAGCCTCTTCCTTGTTTAGGCCCGTTAATCGCATAATTTCATCTACATCAAATTCGTTAATACTCTTTATTTTTATGCCGCTCTTAATCTTTATCTTCTCGAGAGCATCAACAAGCGTCTTATATTCAGAACCCATTTCTATTATCAAATAATCATTTTCAACCTTATCAAATTCAAATTTCAGGTCCATGTATCGTTGAGGGATAAAGATAGCGCCACCATTTTCTGATATAAAGGGCTCACTGTTTGAAAGCTTTTTACGATAAACTTCTATTTCATCCCTGGTCTTACTGGAACATAAGATAAGAGGAACTTTTCTTTCTTTTACAAGCTTTAGGGCTTCCTCTGCTTCACTATAAGAATAAGTTCGATGGTCTAATAACGTACCATCTAAATCTGTAAAGATGATTATTTTCTCATTATTCATTTATAAGTGGGAATTTTAGTTCTTTTAGATGAATGTTTCAATATTAAAAAGGGAATGGGTACTTGGACTGAAGTGTGTTATTAGTTTAATTTTGCAGAAGTATCAAAGGAAGATTCAGGGTATGTGTTATTTTGTTTTAACAATTTCAAAGAGCTAAAACTTAATTTTGTCTTGACACAGTACAATGTTTGTTAGTAAAAAACATAATAATCTACTTTTGAAATAATTATCAACTCAAATAGCAATCTAACAACAGCTTTTCTTACTGTACTAATAAGTAGCTATTAATTGTAAGTAAAAGATATGTTTCTTTTTAAGAAAATAGTCGCTCCATTTTTTCTTCCTATACCTTTCTGTCTTCTTATCTCTTTTCTGGGATTATTTCTTATTTTGTTCACAAGGAAGCAAAAGGTTGGTAAGATAATGGTTTCTTTTGGCCTATGTTTTCTGGTTTTACTAAGTTATGATCAAGTATCAAAACCACTTCTTGCGCCGCTAGAACATCAATATGATGCATGCATACCTGATTTTTCTGCGGAAAATGAGTTGCTCGAAAATCAAAATTCAGTGAAATACATTGTTGTGCTAGCAGGTGGCATCGTCCCTGATCCCGCAATCCCAATATTAAGTCAATTGAGTGATTCCACATTAATGCGTCTAATAGAAGGAATTCGTTTGTATCGAAAGTATCCAGGTAGTAAACTTGTTCTATCGGGCGGAGGCGGGAGTAAGCTTTATACCGAAGCTGAGGCTATGGCAGATGTTGCAAAATCTATCGGAATTGACAAAAGTGATATAATTATTGAATCTGATTCCAGAGATACAAGAGATCAAGCTCATTTCATAAAATCAATAATTGACAAAAATCCATTTGTCTTAGTTACTTCAGCCGCTCACATGCCGCGGTCTGTGGCTTTGTTTAAGAACAATGGAATGGAGCCTATACCAGCTCCTACCATGCATTTGGTTAGAAAAAGTATGAAATTAACTCCTTTTTCTTTTTTCCCAAGCAGTAGTGCTTTAAGAAAATCCGAAATAGCTTTTCATGAATACTTAGGAATACTCTGGGCAAAATTAAGAGGACAGATTCAATAAAAATTCAAAAAGTGCTTATCATATCCCCTGAATAGATTGCAAAAACTCAATAGAGCAAAACTTGATATATACTGTGAAAAGAAAATTCGAACAAGAAAGGGAATAATTTATATAAATGTTAGCGCAGTCCCCACCCTCTCATAAATAAATGATAATATTTAGTTCAAATTTTTATTTTTTCTTCCATTGATAAATTTCTCTTAGGTCATCTTAAACTACTTTTTATATCTTTACAGTCTCCATTGAAAATAGTAATATAGCTGCCGCTTTAAATTAATCAGTCTACATTTAATACGAGGGGAATCCAATAAATGAATAACTATCAAAGAGTTGTGTTGTATTTGTTTTCCTATATGTTGATCTTGTTATTGGCGGCTTCTGGCTGTCAAACAACGCATAATACCAATATTCCTGAGCCATCAGTTGCGGAACTCCAATCAAAACCCCCACTAGATGACACACAAAATACAGGACATAATTTACCTCAAACTAGACCGGTGGAGAAAGAAACGACAAGGAAAAAGTCAGCCGATAAAGTAACAGGAAATTATAACGAGACAAAAAAAAGATCTCTAGCAGAATTGGAGAAAAGTATGATTGGCAGGTGGTCTAATCTAATGGGACATGGGGGGCTGCCTCGAAATAGCTCGGCAGAGAAAGAAACGACGACAACGGAAAAGTCAGCCGATAAAGTAACAGGAAATTCTGACGAGATAGAAAATGAATCTTTTGTAGAGTTGAAGAAAAATGTGATTGGCAAGTGGATGAATCTTAAGGAAACAGAATCTCTTGAATTTTTTGATGATGGAACCATATTGATTGGTAATGAAGCAGGTTCTCATCAAATAGTAAGGGGTTATTATAAGTTTGTTGACAATAATCGCTTGAAAGTGAATTTTGGGAAAGGATTTTATGGTAAGTTATTAAAGCCAATGTCCTTTAAGATTTACATTTCTGAAAATGAGATTACGTTAACGGACGAACCAGATGGAGCAGCTACGACATATAAGAGAATGAAATAATCCATTTTAATTTGATACAAAGAAGAATGAACATAATACCGGGATGAATAGTAAGAAGTTGAATGAATAAAAAGACATTGTGTTGATGTTGATTAACTCGAAAAGTATTCTGGCAAGTCCATATCAAGTTTTGGCCTGACATCTTTGGAATTATGATTAACGATTGTGCAAGGCGTTTATTAACAGTATCTTTGTGCCATAATGGTGTGTATTGACTGTGCTATAGTGGGAATTGCGGTCTTCACACCAATCTCTGATTAATAAAAATGTTGTCTTTATTCGATTGCAAACAACTGTAAAGAATGTTCTCACCCACTCTGCCAACCAAAGTGTAATTTTACTATCATTTAGTATCTGTATATAAGAATAGTATATTATAGCCCTTCCCATGATGTTGCCTCCTTTTAATGAATTTTGTATTATTTTCACAAAAAATTCTGATATTTATATTCGCAAGCACAATGCCAAAGCTGTATTCTTTAACATAAAGTATTCATAACATCATAATAAATAGATAGATACATGCAGATTAAGGCGTTATTCTTACGATTCATATTATTAAGTATTCCTGTCTTATTTAGGAACGTCCTGATTCAAAATAATATTATTCAGTTAGTTGTATTGTTTCAATAAAATGAAGAAGAAGTCCCTTATCTTAAACATGTTGGTATTTGTCATAGAAATCCTGGTAGGATGTTCTGACAATAAGGAAACCCCAAACTGGGATGAAGTGTTAAAAAATATTCGCACTACTTTTTCTGATGTAAAGTACCTCCAGACTGACGAATTGTATTTATGGATGACAGATTCTAAACACGAGTCTGTTATGCTGGTAGACGCTCGAGAAAAAAAAAGAGTTTCAGGTAAGCCATCTTTCAGGGGCCCTTAATATACCTCATAATAAAGATACTTTAGAATTTTTAGCAGACATCAACCCGGACAACTATATCGTTGTTTATTGTTCTGTGGGATATCGTTCTTCCATTCTGGTTAGGAAGCTGCAAGGCATGGGGTTCACCAGAGTGTACAACCTGGAAGGGTCGATATTTAAATGGGCTAATGAGGGGAAACCGCTCATTCAGGGTCACACAACTGTTCAGAAGGTTTATCCTTATAATGCCTATTGGGGTAAACTGCTTAAAAGAAAATACCATTCCGATATAGATTATGTTAATGATTAAACTGCGTATTTCTTCCGCTAAAAATTTGTAAATATACCTTAGGTTGTTTAATATTTTAGAGTGCTACCTGCTGCAATTGAATAGCTAAGGGAGGTATCACTCAATGTAAGGGTGACGATTCAAAAATAATACACTGTTTTTATAAGAATGAAATTCGTTTCAACTAGAATGCTGTCCATCGTCTTAAATCTTTAGAAATAAACTCATCAGCGGCATATGGCCCCCAGGTACCAGCTCGATAAAGGTGAATACGGGGTGCCTTTTCATCTGCCCATCCATCAAGCACACCATCTATCAATGTCCATGCAGCCTCAACCTCATCCTGTCGAATAAAGAGAGTGCTATCGCCTAATATGGCGTCTAAAATCAAACGCTCGTATGCTTTTGGTGGTTCGACGTCAAAAACATTACTGTAACAAAATTCCATATCTGTAGGCTGTAAAATCATTTTTGGTCCGGGAACTTTCAAACCGACTGACAAACGGATGCCCTCATTTGGTTGAACACGTAAAGAGAGCGTGTTTGGTTGCATGCGGTCTCCTTCTTTATGTCCGTCCTGTTCAGCATGGCTAAAGAGAGCGAGGGGTGGCTGCCGAAATTCAATATTTATTTCAGTAAGACGCTTGGACAAAGCTTTTCCCGTGCGAAGATAAAACGGCACGCCAGCCCAACGCCAATTGTCCACACACAACCTCAGTGCAACAAATGTTTCAGTCATTGAGTTGGCGTTTACACCAGGTTCTCTTAGGTAATCCGGAATTGATTTCCCATTTATAGTTCCAGCCGCATACTGTCCACGTACTGTACACTGGCTTACTTCATCCAACCCAATAGGAGGAATAGCGCTTAGCACCTTTACTTTTTCGTCTCTAACAGCATTGGGCGCAAAAGAGGCAGGCGGTTCCATTGCAACCAGGGCCAATAGTTGCAACATGTGATTTTGAACCATATCGCGGAGTGCGCCGGAATTATCATAATAACCTCCACGATTATCCACACTCACGGCTTCTGCTACGGTGATATTAACATGACTCACATAGCGACGGTCCCAAAGTGGTTCGAATATGCTGTTACCAAAGCGAAAGGCCATGATATTTTGCACGGTTTCTTTACCGAGATAATGGTCAATGCGATATACCTGGCTTTCGTTAAATATGGATAAGATGTTTTTATTTAACGTACAGGCGGATTCAAGATCTCGTCCGAACGGTTTTTCGATAATAACTCGTGTCCAACGTTTTTTATTGTCTGGTTCTACAATATGGTCAGTTTGTCCAAGCATGGTAAGGATTTCGGAGAAAATATTGGGAGGCGTGGACAGGTAAAATAGACGGTTGCCTTTGCCGGAAGGTATCCCACTATCTTCATCAAGCCTATCTAGTGATGTTTTCAAATCTTTGAAGCTTTTACTATCATCGTATTTTCCGGTGTGATAGTATAATATAGAGGTAAATTCATGTAACTCCTTCTGTCCAGTCTTAGGTTTAGATTGAGCAAATTCCACTAAAGCTTTTTCCATTTCAGCGCGAAACTGATCGTTAGATTTTTCTTTTCGTGAAAATCCAACAATCAAAGTTTGTTTTGATAGTAAATCTTTCTGAGCTAGCTGAAACAAAGCCGGTATTAATTTACGCTTGGTTAAATCTCCAGACGCACCAAAAATAACGATGGTAACTGGGTCAGGTTTTTTCATTTCTCACCCCTTGTTCAGTAAATAAAGGTTTATGTTTTATTTTTATCATGTTTTGAATTTATTCCTCCTCCCAATCAGCATGGAAAATACCGGGTTTATCAATGCGCTCAAAGGTATGGGCGCCAAAGAAATCTCTTTGTGCTTGAATTAGGTTAGCAGGCAGACACTCGCTGCGGTAGGCATCATAATAAGCCAGTGAAGCACTCATCGCCGGCATGGGAATGCCTGATCCTATGGCACGTTGGATGACCAACCGCCATGCTTCCTGGCGGCTATTTACGGCTTTTTGGAACTCTTCATTAACAAGCAGGTTAGGCAGATCCATGTCTCGGACATAGGCATTTGTTATGTCATTAAGGAGTCTGGCCCTAATGATGCATCCTGCCCGCCAGATCTTTGCGATTGCCCCTAAGTCCAAATTATACTTGTATTCCTCAGAGGCCTTTTTAAGTAAACTTATGCCCTGAGCATAGGAACAAATCTTGGACGCATAAAGCGCATCTCTCACTGCATCTATCAACTCTTGTGAGGAATTACCATTGTATTTTTTCGTTGGACCAGATAAAATGTTCGCTGCACGCATGCGTTCATCTTTTTGTGAGGATAGGGTTCTTCCATCAACGGCAGCCGTAATTGTGGGGATAGCTGCTCCTAAATCCAGGGCGTTTGTACTCATCCATTTACCCGTTCCCTTTTGACCCGCTTTATCTAATATAACATCTACT
>JBHICG010000032.1:0-35071 GCA_046759445.1 Candidatus Scalinduaceae bacterium | reverse complement strand
CAGCAAAAGACCTTGGAACAGGCAAGGAACAATCAATTCAGATAAAATCATCTTCTGGATTATCTGAAGCGGAAATCAAAAAGATGCAAACTGAAGCAGAACAACACTCCGAAGAAGATAAGAAGAAAAGAGAATTAATCGATGCAAGGAATCAGGCTGACCAGGCAATTTATTCAACAGAAAAAACTCTGAAAGAACAAGGTGACAAAATTAGTGAAACTGAAAAAAGCAACATAAACCTTGTAATAGAAAAACTTAAAAAGATAAAAGATGGAGATGATGCAAATGAAATCAAAAAAGTCATTGATGAGTTACAATCTGCTTCTCACAAATTAGCACAGGCCATGTATGAAGACGCATCTAAAAAAGAACAAGCGACAGGTAAAAAAGCTGAAGAAAAACCTTCAGAAAAAGAACCTAAAAAAGATAAAGAAGGAGAAGATGTAATAGATGCCGATTATGAGGTCAAGGATTAACACGTCGTACTAAGAACACAGTCATTATTTGACATAAACCAAAACCAAAAAAGTCGGGTAGCACCCGACTTTTTTTTATCAATAGTAAAATGAGATTAGACAAATATACAATAAAAGCACAGGATGCGATCCAGGAAGCTCAACAACTTGCAGCTTCAAAAAGACACCAACAAATAGAAACCTTACATCTTCTTGCTTGTTTGCTCAAGCAACAACAAGGAATAGTTCTCCCTATCATAAAAAAATTGGGGGCCAATAAGGATGAAATACTTGCTAAAACCCTTAATACTATCGAAACACTTCCTCAGGTAAATGGAAGTCAAGGACAATATATCAGCAACGCACTAAACAATATTTTCAATAATGCCCTTGTTGAAGCCAATAGACTAAAAGATGAGTATATAAGCACAGAACATCTTTTGATTGCCTTGGCAGACGAAAAGCAAAGTACTGCGGGAAAAATACTTTTTGAATCAGGTGTTAACAAAGATGAAATATTCGCAGCTCTCAAAGATATAAGGGGAAGCCAGAGGATTACTGATCAGAATCCTGAAGAAAAATATCAGGCATTAAAGCGCTACAGTAAGGATCTTGTAGATTTGGCAAGTAAGGGGAAATTAGATCCTGTCATAGGAAGGGATAATGAAATAAGGCGTATTATACAAGTATTATCTCGCAGGACCAAAAATAACCCAGTTCTAATTGGTGAACCAGGAGTGGGGAAAACCTCTATAGCAGAAGGATTGGCCCTAAGGATTGTTAACGGTGATGTGCCTGAAGGATTAAGAAATAAAAAGTTAATGTCGCTAGATATGGGGGCACTAATTGCCGGAGCAAAATATAGAGGGGAGTTTGAAGATAGATTAAAAGCCGTATTAAAGGATATCGATGCGTCCGAGGGACAGACAATACTTTTTATTGATGAACTACATACAGTAGTGGGCGCAGGGGCGGCAGAAGGAGCAATAGACGCTTCCAACCTCCTGAAACCATCTCTAGCTCGTGGCGAACTTCGATGTATAGGCGCAACAACATTAGACGAATATAGAAAACACATTGAAAAAGATGCGGCGCTGGAAAGAAGGTTCCAACCAGTATATGTCGGTGAACCTTCTGTGGAGGACACAATTGCGATACTCAGAGGATTAAAGGAACGTTATGACCTACATCATGGTGTGCGAATCAAGGACTCCGCTCTAGTTACAGCTGCAACACTTTCACATAGATATATCTCTGATAGATTTTTGCCCGACAAGGCTATCGACTTAATAGATGAAGCAGCGTCAAGATTAAGGATGGAAATAGACAGTATGCCTACAGAACTTGATGAAGTGGAGCGGAAAATTACTCAAATGGAAATTGAAAAAGAGGCATTAAAGAAAGAAAAGGATACTGAGTCAAAAAAAAGGATGGAAAAACTGGAACGTCATCTGTCGGAATTTAGAGAAGAAACCGGCGCATTAAAAGCGCAGTGGGAGAACGAAAAAAAAATCATAAAGGAAATTCAAGAATTAAATGCAAAAATCGATCAAGCACGTATAGATGAACAAACATCTCAAAGAAATGGCGATCTAGAAAAGGTAGCAGAGATACGCTATAGCATATTAAGAAATTATGAAAATAATCTAAAACAAAAACATAAAGAATTATTAGATATACAAAAGGATAGATGTTTACTCAAAGAAGAGGTTGATACGGATGATATAGCTGAAGTTGTATCTAAATGGACTGGAATTCCCGTATCAAAGATGATGGAGGGTGAAAAAGAAAAGCTTATCAAGATGGAAGATCGCTTGAAGGAAAGAGTAGTCGGCCAAGAGGAGGCAATAGAAGCAGTTTCAAACTCAGTAAGACGTGCCCGAGCTGGTCTTCAAGATCCCAGTCGTCCGATCGGGACCTTCCTGTTTCTGGGACCTACGGGTGTTGGAAAGACAGAGCTATGTAAGGCATTGGCTTCTTTTCTTTTTGACGATGAAAATGCAATGGTCAGGATTGATATGTCTGAGTTCATGGAACAACATTCCATAGCCAGGCTTATAGGCGCACCACCGGGTTATGTGGGATACGAAGAAGGAGGAAGACTAACAGAAGCCATAAGACGAAGACCATATTCCGCAATATTATTTGACGAAATTGAGAAGGCTCATCGAGACGTCTTTAACCTCTTACTCCAGATCTTTGATGACGGAAGATTAACAGATGGACACGGTAGAACCGTTGACTTCAAGAACACTATTATTGCAATGACATCAAATATAGGAAGCCAGTTCATCCAAGATCTTGTAGGTCATGAGGATAAGGAAAAATTAAAAGAAGCAATTAGAAAATTGTTAAAGGATGTATTCAGACCAGAATTCCTAAATCGTATCGATGAAATAATAATATTTAACAGTTTAACAAAAGAACAAATTGGAAAGGTCATTGAGATACAGCTTAAAGAATTACAAAAAAGATTATCTCAACATAATTTAACTATAACAGTAACAGAAGATGCCAAACGTAGATTGATAGAAGAAGGATATGATGTTACATATGGTGCAAGGCCGTTAAAACGTACAATCCAAAAGTATATCGAAAACCCGCTCTCATTGGAAATACTTCAGGGAAGATTTAAGGAGGGGAGTGAAATAATAGTGAAAGTAGAAGGAAATTCTATAACATTTCACACTGGAACTATTACTGCAGTATAGTTTAAGTATTTTGCAAGTTACTGATAATTTTATTTTTTTTTAAATTATACACTCTTACAAAAAGCCAGAAAATACATTGAAATTAAATAAAAAGAAAATTGTATTCGTATCAGGAATATTAATAAGTATTATTTGCTCATGGCTTTTTGTAAAAGACATAGAATGGTCTGGTTTAAATAAGGCATTTGCAGAAGCAAATTATATTTATGTCCTACCGGCAATCTTAATTACTTTCTTAAGTCACTTTATAAGGGCTGTTAGATGGTCAGGCTTAATAGCACCCATAAAAAGGACTTTTTTACTAAACCTATTTTCTGCAACCATGATTGGTCTTATGGTTAACTGCATATTGCCCGCAAGAATGGGAGAAATCATCAAGCCCATTATAATAGGACGGAAAGAAAATATTAAATTTACAACATCTTTTGCTACAGTTGTAATTGAAAGAATCCTTGATTTATTATGTATTATTGTTTTTGCATCTCTGATTTTACTTATCTTTCCATCCGAAACATCACATAAGAAAAATGGTATTGTCACAAATTATCCCGAATCATCTAAAGAAGAATTAATTGCAAAAGGCCTTAAACATAGCTCAGGAGTGCACTCATCTAGTATCAACGGTGTTAGAAACGAAGATTTGTCTACGTTAAAGCAATTGAAAAATTGGTCAGCTATATTTGCATTCATTGGAATACTTGCAATAACTTTACTATTTCTTTTATCAATTTATCCAGAAAAGACAGCAACGGTTGTTGAAAGGCTAATCTTCTTTCTACCACATAATTTAAAAGACAAATCCATTAATCTTCTTGGTTCATTCGTCTCTGGATTACAAATATTTGATAACAAAAAACAACTAATATGGATAGGGTTTCTTTCTCTAATTATATGGCTACTTAATGCCTCCGTTGTATATGTTTTGGCTTATTCCTTCAACATTAGATTGCCTTTTGTAGGAGCCTGTTTTGTAATCGTCTGCCTGGCTTTAGCAATAGCATTGCCTCAAGCACCAGGGTTTATAGGGGTTTTTCACGTGGCCACACAGAAGTCTTTAGATATATTTGGGGCTGGAGTATCTTCTGCTCAAAGTTATGCAATAATATTCTGGACAATAACCATTATCCCTACCGCTTTGGTTGGATTCCTATTCTTATGGAAAGAAGGTATGAGCTTGAAAGAAGTAGCAAAACAGGATATAAAAGTGCCAAAATAGAATTCCCATACAGTTAACGATATTTATAACTTCTTCTATTTGTCATTCCATAAATTATTCGTAAAATAACAATTATGAATATTCCTGAAACAAAACCTCCTATGTGTGCCCACCATGCAACACCTCCACTAGAGGCTGATGTCGTAATAGATGCTGTGCCGTTAAAAAATTGTATAACAAACCAGAGCCCCAGAACAATAAAGGCTGGCAATTCTATAACCTGCCATATAAACCATATTGGAAGAATAGTTACTACCCTTGCGCGGGGAAAAGTAATCATATAAGCACCCAGCACTCCTGCAATAGCGCCACTAGCACCAATACAGGGAACACTTGATTGATTGTTGTAAATTACATGAACAGAAGATGCAATTATTCCACACATGACATAAAAACATAGATAATTGAAGTGCCCCAATTTATCTTCAATATTATCACCAAAAATCCATAAATACCACATATTACCAATTAGGTGTACAAATCCACCATGTAAAAACATTGATGTTATAAAAGGAAGAAATGTATCTACAAATGTCAAATCTAAAACTTGGAAATAATTTCCAACCTTAAGCGGCACTATACCATATTTCATTATAAAATCATCTAACCCTGAACCTAAAGAAAGTTCTAACATAAACACAAAAACATTTACGGCTATGATTCCTACCGTAACAAAAGGAAATGAGCCTGATGGATTTCTGTCTTTTATGGGTATCATAATTATGCCTCTTTAATTATCTCACACTAGACATTACTTCATAATAAGGAAAATTCCCACCTGGACACGCCGTTTTTCTGAAATTACTATGCATTTTAATATTTTCTCTAGGAATATTACAACGCTCATGAAGATAATTTATTAAATACACTAGAGATGAAATCTGCAACTTTGTAGGATAACTATTCTCAAAGTTACCAATCAAACAGATTCCTATTCCAAATCTATTATATTCCTTATTACCAGCATGAGCACCATCTATCTGATCATTCCATCTATCCCCAACTTCTATCTCACCATCTCCTGAGCCATTTCCATTCCCTATTAAAAAATGATAACCCAACCCGTTTTCCCATCCTTTTACTTCCCTATGAAATTTGCCAATAGTATACGCATTGCCTGAATTAGAAGCGCTATGATGAATAACAATATATTTCCATGATCTAACTTTAAATTTATGCAATTCACTCAAAATTGAACTCGGTATAGTTATCTTAGGTTCAGGCTTTATGGGTTCCATCCGTCTTTCTTTAACAGGTAATTTCGCTACTTGTGTACTACAACCATACAAAATCAGTACCATAAACAACAATAATTTCAAATATGAACATTCAAATTTAACCATACTATCCCCTCGACAAAATGCATTTTATTTACATATAGACCTGTACAAGTCTATCACTTGTCTTTTATGTCTTTTAAACTTAGTTACGTTATTTACTATATATTTCCCTTAAGTTATTGAATACAAGTAGTATATGAAATTTATAATAAAAAAATATTAAAAAAATTTGTGGAAGTTGACAGATGCTTAAACTATCAAAATATTTCAGGTAAGACATTATGCTGGAAGGAAAAAATTATGTATTCTCTCTTTTGGTGATTTCTAAAGTTTACCGATAATACCAACAAATCTCACGATTGTCAATGTCTAACACTATTTTTTGAAACACATAATAAACATAAAAAGCTCAGATTTGCAACAGTACATGGTTTAAAACTATGTTTTTTGATGCTCTCTTTTCTTCATATCCTCTACGCATTGGTACAGCGCTTGCTCAACCGGTATTGGATCTCTCCCTGTTATTTCTTTGAAACGATTATGAGAAAATACAGTATCGTCAACAATGCTTTCTGCCAGTGCCCTTGCAAGATTACGAGAGACTCCAGTTATAAGCCAAATCCATAATGCAGATAGTGAAATGGTAAAAAAAGGTACAGGAATAATTATATTTTTATAACCATGTATTGCCTTACCGCAAAGAGACACAAGATCACGGTACCGTAATACATCTGAACCTATCTCAAAAATCTCATGGCCATTAATGTCTCGCATAATTAACGATTCAATCACGTAAACAGCATCCTCTAAAGCAATTGGGGAACAAAGAGAATTCAACCAACTAGGTGTTATCATTATGGGAAGTCGTTTTGAGAGAAAATATACTATGCGATATGAAGCGCTGCAGGTGCCGAGGAGTATACTGGCACGAACTTCTCCCACACTAATCCCATGTGCCGCAAGGGCAACACCTGTATCTACTCTGCTTTTTAAATGATGCGATAGTTTTTGCCCTTTTGAGATAATGCCGCTTAGATAAATTATTTTCTTTATACCAACCCTTTTTGAAGCATCAGATACTTGATGAGCAAGTTCTATATCCAGACTCTCGAATTTGGTATACCCTAACGAGTGTATTAAATATACGAGGACGTCTGCATCACGTAAAAATTCCTCTGTACTAGCAGGATCTTGCATGTTAACCTTTGTCCATATTATTCGCCTATTTTTCAAACGTTTACTTACTTCTTTGTCAATACGATATGATGCAATAATCTCATGTTTGCTGGATTTGATTAGTTTATTTATAAGGTTTCGACCAACACAGCCTGTTGCACCAAGAATTGCTATGCGCATGATATTTGGTATTAAGAAAAAACCTTTTGAATACTAGTTTAAAAAAAAATTACATTTTGTTGCATATTTAATGTAATTACATAACCAAGTGCTTAACGCAAACACAATTTTGCAAATTTTTGCAATAAGTAACAAATCTTATATTCAATGATAATTGTAACTTCATTCTGCGGTTTATGTCTACTCCTAATAATAGGAAAACTTGTTAGAGTAAAAATAAAGCTTTTTCAGAAGCTTTATCTTCCATCGTCAGTAATTGGAGGGATTATTGGGCTTATAATCATTCAGACTTCAGGCAATTCGCTTCCCACAAACTGGACAGCCGGTTGGCCAAGACTACCTGGATTTTTGATAAACATCGTATTTGCAACACTGTTTCTAGGGGTTTCTATCCCCCCCTTTTCTGTTATCTGGAAACGGGCTGGACCCCAACTTGCTTATGGCCAGATAGTGGCATGGGGACAATATGTTGTTGGGATAGTACTTGTTTTGATTGTACTCGGACCGATCTTTAAAATCCCTGATTTATTCGGAGTCGTAATCCCCGTGGGTTTTGAAGGTGGGCATGGCACAGCAGGTGGACTTAGTGATACGTTTAGTCAACTTACGTGGACTGAAGGATCTGCCTTTTGCCTCGCTTCTGCTACAGCAGGTATAATCTCAGCGATTATTGTAGGTATCACACTAATAAACTGGGCCGCAAGAAAAGGGTACGTAGACAGCCTTACTAAAAAAGATTTGATAACACCAGAAGAATATGCTGGTTTGTATCCGATCAATAAGCGTCCAATTGCCGGTTTTCAAACAACATCAGCAGATTCTGTTGACAGCCTTGCGCTGCATCTTGCCATTATCGGTATTGCTGTAATGATTGGTTACTGCATAAAGTTCGGTTTGGTAACTACTGAGAAATACATTCCTGGTTTATCTGAAATACGTATCTTTGCTGGTTTTCCTCTGTTTCCTCTCTGCATGATCGGTGGACTTATAGTACAATTTTTTCTTTCCCACTTCGCTAAAATTTCTCCAGTTGATCATATCCTCATGCAGCGATTTGCAGGAACAGCTCTAGATTTTCTCGTGGTTGCGGCTATTAGTACTATCCAGTTGGAGATTGTCATAAATGGCATTATCCCATTTCTTATTATTATAGTAGGGGGCATCTTTTGGAATATCTTCTGTGTCATGTGGCTTGCCAGGAGGATTCTGCCAAATTGCTGGTTTGAACGGGCAATTGCTGAAATGGGTCAGTCCATGGGTGTCACGGCAACAGGGCTTTTGCTTTTAAGGGCGGTGGATCCTGAACAAAAGACAGATGCGACTTCCGCATTCGGATACAAGCAACTCCTTCACGAACCATTTATGGGAGGTGGTCTCTGGACATCAATGGCAGTGATTCTGGCTGCTAATAAAGGAGGATGGGTCGTATTGGAGATAAGCATTATAGCCATTGCTGTCTGGCTAGGCGTGTGGTGGGTTTTTCTAAAGAGTGAACATACGTAATCACTTAAAACAATTCCAAGGCATGCGAAAGAAATGTCCATTTATTAAATAAATTAGATAACGTATCTGTAGAAGAATTTTATATTTTCCCAAATAGAAACCACCATATGCTAAGCGGAATTTTATAGAATTAGTAATAGATTCTCATATTGGACGTATTCAATGCTCTCTTTCCTTTTATGTTCTTTTACAATAAATATGTACCCACTATCTCTTTGATTACGCAGAAGATAAAACTTTTTTTCTAATATAAGAACTCATTTTTGTTCTTGATTATAAGGACTTTTCTCAATTATAATTTGTAAAATAACTCATTATCAACGTTTAAGGTATTGCTCAGTTTAAAGCCTTATCCTAATCGCCTGAATAACACAGAAAATATCTTGACGAAAATACGTTTTACTGTATAATCTTGAAAATCAAAATTGTCTTTAGGCTAAAAGAACTTCTCAAGATGAGAGGGGGTGATACTAGCCGTACAATAAACATAAATGATTATAAAATGAGTTTTATCGTAATTTAAATGTCTTTTTAATTTAAAGAAAGGGGAAATACTATGTTAAGCAAAAGTAAATACGTTTTTATGACGCTATTGGCATCTGGTTTAATTTTTTGTTTAAGCAATATTAGCTCAGCTTATTATGAAGAGCCTGCAAGAGTAACAGTACAGGTGATAGCGCTTGGCGCGCCAATTCATGATGCTGAAGTGAGTGTGGGAGATGAATCTGAAACTACCGGCCACAATGGAAACTATGTATTTCAGGTAAACAAAGGTGTATATACAGTTTCTTGTACAGGCCCACATGGTGGGTCGGGATCTCAGGAAATAATAGTTAATCCTGGTGAAATCATCCAAGTAACATTTGAGTTAGGAGCTGAAGGACTTCACGCTGGTGAGGGCCACTAATTTCAAATCTTAGCAATTGGGACTTCAGGGCCAAAAATGCCCTGAAGTCCTTTATTCAACTAAACTTCCTCAAAAACTATAACTTACCTACTTTCTTATATACAAGAATAAAATTAGTGTTAAAATTATATTGTCTAGTTTGCTGAACTAATTACGTATCTTCTGTCACTTCTAACCAGATTTTACTTCCTTTCTAAAAACAGTCCTTTAAAAAAACATCTAAAAACTTTAAAAAAGTTATGATATATCACAGTTGACTTATATATTTTAGTGATAGTATAATGCACTTCGATGAAGGGAAAACTGGATATTGAAACAATTAGAAATAAGATTCACAACGGTAAAGATGCTACTATAAAATCTATCGCAGATATTGTAGCATTTAAAATATCCAAAAGTATCTATGATAAAGGACCAGAAAATAATTTCCTTTCTGCGGAAAAAACTATGGCAGAATTTGTTTCAGAGAACTTTGATAGTATGGATGAATTTTATGAGAGATTGTCACAATTGGACGGAGGCATAAAAGGAATGCAGGCTTTTGCGGATACCGTTTATCAATGCTATACTGATAGAGTCCATTTGAGTTTTGATGCAGTGAAAGATAGCATAAGTAGTAAGAAAGATATAACATTAAAGACGATTACAAATTTAGTAGCATATAAGATTTCCCAGACTCCTAACGATAAAGGTTCTGATATGAATTTTATTTCTGCTCAAACATTCGTAGCTGAATATGTCTCAAAGAATTTCAAAAATAAGATGGAACTTGAAAATAAGATATCAAAGCTAGGCAAAGATGTGAAAGGATTAAATGCCTTTGCTGATATTGTATATAAGCATTTTGTTAAAAAAACCAAATGAAAGCCATTTTTGTACATCTATCTGGTAGCAAAAGAGGTAAAACTGAGTTCTTCACTAATTCACGGATTATTGTTGGAACTGACTCTTCGTGTAATTTAATATTTGATCCCGCTAAAGATAAGAATACCAATCCTGTACATGCTGAAATTCATCTCGAAAATTGTGACTATATTTTAAAGAACCTTAATAGTGCTAGAGGGACTCTTGTAAATAATAGGTTGATAAATGAAGTAGTTCTGCATGATGGTGACCTTATTGAATATGGTGAAGATGGACCAAGAATACGTTTCAGGATAAAAACCGAAGAAGGAGATGTATGTAAGCCATTCAGAGAAATGCTAGCAGATTCCATGGACATTGCAAGAGAACCTTACAGAGGTCGAAGACTAACTACGGCACTGGTATTTTTCAAAAGCTTACTAGTCGAAGCCTTTACACAATCTTCGCTAAAATTCAAAATTGTTAGTTCTTTAATTTTCCTCGTCATAATTAGTGGAATTATTATACTATTTTATACTGGATATTCCCTATTAACAGAAACGACAAAAAGAGTAGAAGTTTTAGAATTTGAAAGTACTGTTGCAGAAAAAATAATTAAAACTTTTAGCGCTGGTGTATGTCTAATCCAGGGTTCATTTTCATTAATTGATAAGACAGGTGAGCCGTTAAAGGCATGGGGTGATGGCCATCTACTAACAAATGACTATACTGGAACAGGATTTTTAGTAAGCAAAGATGGAAAAATTCTAACAAATCGCCATATTGCAGAACCTTGGTGGCAGAAAAAGGCATATTTTATTTCTATAGAACAAGGGCTCAAACCCAGGTTTGAGGAGTTCAGGGCATTTTTCCCAAACGTGAAAAAACCTTTCCCGCTTAAAGTCGAAAAGCTTTCTGAAGATTCCGATGTCGCCCTCCTAAGTTTTAATCCTGAAGGGATAGACATCCCTGTACTTAAATTAGATTTAAGTGGTATTGATGCTACTGAAGGAGAACCTGTTGTATTATTAGGCTACCCTGCTGGGTTGAATGCTATTCTTGCAAAGACTGATCCAGACATTGCTCAAGAGATAGCAAAATTACCTTTCATTGAAGCAGCACAAGAGCTATCCAACCGTGGTTTAATAAAACCTTTATCAACCCAAGGACACATAAGCGATGTTTTAAAAGAAAGAATTATATATGATGCACAAACAACTGTTGGTGGCAGCGGAGGTCCTCTTTTTAATAATAAAGGCAAAGTAACCGCCATAAATTATGGAATTTTCAGAGGTTTTAGAGGTGCAAATTTTGGGGTTCCTATAAAATACGCCTTGGAGTTACTGGATGATGAAAAACATTAATTCAGTTATCTTCGATATGGACGGTGTTGTCGTTGACGGTATGCCGTATCATATCAAATCATGGAAAAAGTCACTATCAACTATAGGAATGTCAGTAACTGACCTTGACATTTATCTTATGGAAGGTATGACAGGCGAAGAAACGATAAAAGAACTGGCTAGTAAAAACGACAAATTTCTTTCCAGTGAGATGATCAGAAAAGTACTTAAACTTAAGCGGAAGATATTTAAAGACATATTTACCGTAAAACTAATGAAGGGTTCAAAGGAACTTTTATCTGAATTGCACAGAAACAATTACCATATCGCTCTGGTAACAGGTACTCGATTAGAGGTTGTTAAAAAGGTTTTACAGATGGGGCTTGAGGACATCTTTGAAGTTATTATTACTGGAGATATGGTAAGTAATGGTAAGCCTAATCCGGAACCATACTTAAAAGCCGTAAATGAGTTGAACGTCAGAAAAGAAAACTGTTTAGTAATTGAAAACGCGCCGGCAGGTATCGCTTCAGCAAAGAGTGCAGGATTGAAATGCTTCGCAGTACAAACCTCCCTCCCACAAGATTATTTAAAAAGCGCAGACATGATATTCCCGAGCATAAACGATCTCTCTGCATTTTTAACAAAGACTCGACCTGCCAAACTCGAGCATTTTGAAATTTCCAGTCAAAGCAAGAATATTACAGATTAGGTTAAAAATAGCAGATAAATAAATTTATCAAGCCATTTTTTGAACCTTTTCTTTTAGAAGTCTACCTGATTTAAACCTTACAACTCTTTTTGGAGGAACAGATACAATTACCCCTGTCTTTGGATTTCTTCCAACCCTTGAACCTCTTTCAACTATAGTAAGAATCCCAAAATCTCTGAATTCTAATCGGTTACCTTTTGCAAGTTCTTCGATACACAAATCCAAGAATAATTGAATTATTTGCTTCGTATTTACTTGTTGGTTTCCTAATTTCTGAGAAATAGACTCTGCAATTTCTCTCTTTGTTATTGTAACCATATTTCTATTACCCCCCCCCAAAAAAGGTTTCAGAATACTAACCCCATGCTATTAAAAAAAAGAATAAGAAACAGAACTGATCATATGAAAAGTATTATACATATAAGTGTAATCATGTCAATATCTTTGAGAAAAATATTCCAAATTATCTCTAACAATAATATAGTTAGACGATATCCAATTTCTACTTTGCAAAAAACACTAAAAGCCATTATGATTTCATTGTGAAATTTGCCGAATTTGCTTATAAGTCTAAGGACATACTCAAATACCCATTTTATATAATAAGCGGAAATGAATATTTCCTCAAACAACAGACTTTAGCTAAAATAAAAAAACGATTCTTTTCTGAAGGAGGTACTGAACAAGGTTTTCTTGAATTTAATAGTAAAGACGTTGCAGGTAATGCGGTAACCGAAAGGGTAGAAGAAGAAAGAACCAAGACATATATTTTATCATTTAATCACATTCTCGACGAAGTAAGAACCACTTCTATGTTTGGAAAACATAAACTGGTAATTGTTAAAAATGCTGATAATTTTTTAAGTAGGTATCAGGACAAGCTTTTAGAATATATTAAAAATCCCTATAACACTAACTGGTTGATTTTAGATGTTCTATCCATAGACAAAAGGACGAAATTGGCAAAGGCATTGGACAATAAACGTGGTATTCTTATCGAGTGTAATAGATTATATGATAGTCCTGCACCCTGGGAAAAGAACAAACCAGAATACGACAGTGAAATAACAAGGTGGGTTGCTATGCATGTCAAGAGTTACAATAAAATGATGAATCTAAAAACGGCTTTTTACCTCCTGGAAAAAACTGGAAACAATCTGGCCATCATCGATAAACAAATAGATGTATTATCCATTTACATCGGCAATAGGAATGAAATTACAATAGAAGACATTCAAAAACTATTAGGAATAAGTCACAGAGAAAAGCTTTATAACTTGCTTGATGCAATTGGAATGAAGGATGCTTCTCTTGCCATAAAGGTAACAAAAAACATTTTTGATAATGGAATGGAAAATGAAAACAAAAATATTACATATGATGAAAAATCAATTGCTATAATAATGATAAATTCAATACATAAAAGAATGAGAGATTTATGGAAGGCTTTAAAGATTTTGGATAAGGGTGGTAGCAAAGAAGATATTTTAAAAAATGTTTCTGTTAGAAGACCCTTTATTGATAAGTTTTTGAATGAGGCTCATAATTTTGTAGAAGAAGAAATGCCTGAAAAATGGAAAGATATGTTGGAGGCAGACCTCCTATGTAAAACAAGCCGTCTATCTCCGCCCCTCATAATAGAACAATTAATAACTAAGCTATGCAATTAATTTCATTGACAATATTTTTTCGCTTTTGTATAATCACTAGCCTTAGTTAATTGGACTTTGACAATTTAAAACAATTTACGGGTGCTCGCATATGGCGAGATAATAGGGAAGACCCTTATAAAGGGCACGGACCCGCCGCTGTAATCGGTAACGAAAGCTGCATGTCTAGAAATAACTCTGGACAATAAGCCACTGTATCCCGAGTCTTGATCGGGATTGGGAAGGCGCAGTGTTTAGGATGAACCGATAGTCAGAAAACCTGCCCGTAAATGCTTCACGCTAATTCTTCGATGGTAAAGAAGGTGAAGGTATGATGCATAATCTAATACCAGTAAAAAACCCGGATCTTCCCACCGAAGATTCGGGTTTTTTTATTTTCGTAAGAGATCAGTCCCCACAAAACACACGAAAAGACACAAAAAATACTTTCGTAGTATTTCGTGGTTTTCGTGGGTAATGGAGGTGATTATTTGCAATAACATTTTATAAAAACTTTTTTATTATGTGTGAGATATAAGGGAATCCCTCCCGAATCATTCTCGGGTAACGGGAGCTGCCCCGCAACTGTAATCGGTAACGAAATCTGTAAAATGCCACTGTCTCTACTTGAATTGAGATGGGAAGGTGCAGAAAGTAGGAAGATCCGAAAGCCAGGAAACCTGTCTTACACGTTCTTCTAAAACTTTTTTCCGAGGGGAAAAAGGAGGAATGAATGAAATATCATTTGATTGTGTTCTTTACATCATCG
Organism: Candidatus Scalinduaceae bacterium; assembly: GCA_046759445.1. Classification (GTDB taxonomy): domain Bacteria; phylum Planctomycetota; class Brocadiia; order Brocadiales; family Scalinduaceae; genus Scalindua_A. Next base: position 20,327 of record JBHICG010000032.1, on the reverse strand, counting down.
TTAATTTTTCTTTCTGATTTCAGTTATGCACAGAATAGCCCTAATCTCGAAGAAGAAAAAACAAAAAACCTGAACAAAAAAGATGAAAATAATTCTTCGGAACTTGTGGAGGAAGATATTGAGGAAATAATTGTGACTGCAACGAGGACTGAAACACCAATCAGTCAGTTGGCAGATTCTGTTACCATAATATCAAGAGAACAGATTGAACAGCAAAAAGCAACAACTATATTTGAAGCCCTTCGAAGTGTACCTGGCCTTAATTTACGCAAGTCCGGCTCTATCGGTAGACTAACAAACGTAACAATTAGAGGCTCTAGTACAAGCCAGGTTTTGGTTATGATCGATGGTGTGCAAGTTAATAGTCCAACCACAGGGTCATTCAATTTCTCAAACCTCACGACTGATAATATAGAGAGGATAGAAGTAGTAAGGGGACCGCAAAGTACTCTGTATGGCTCCGATGCCATGGGAGGCTTAATAAATATAATCACAAGGAAAGGCAAAGGGAAGCCGAAATTAAGTATTCGTTCTGAATTTGGAACCCTTGAAAAGACATTTAATGAATCAATCAGCTCAAGTGGAAGTATAGAGAATTTTAATTATTCAGTTGATGTGGCAAGGATTGATAGTGACGGGCGCGGAGCTGATGATGATTATGACAAGACTAATATATCCTCAAGGTTCGGGTATAATATCAACGAAAAATCATATTTTGAAACCACCCTACGATACAACGATTCTATGATAGGAATCGATGACGGGCCATTCCGGCAGGACCCTAACCGTTTTTCTAAAAATGAGGATTTTTTCTTGAATGCAATTTTCAATCACAATGTAACTGACTGGTGGAGTCACAAACTAAAATTCTCGTTTGCTGATGCTGACTTGATAAGTGTTGACAGGCCTAACCCGGGTACGACGGAAACCTTAAGTCCATTTAATAGATTCCGTCTTGATACACAAATCTATACGGGAGACTGGCAGCATACAATAAAATATAAAGATATCAATACCTTTATATTTGGTTTTGAATTTGAAGACCAGGAAGCTGATAATCGTACCTTTGAAGAAGCCATAATCAATAGAGGTTGGTACTTTCAGAATCAATTAAAATTATGGGATAGGTTCTTCTTCAATGCAGGAGTGAGGATAGATGACAATAACACATATGGAAAAGACGTTAATCCAAAATTTTCGCTTGCCTATCTCCTGAAAGAAACAGATACAAAATTCAAGGCTAATTATGGGAAAGGTTTTAGGGGACCTACACTAAATGAGTTGTTCTTTCCAAATTTTGGAGACCCTACACTGGAACCAGAGGAAAGCGAAAGTTACGACGTAGGCATTGAGCAATACCTTTTGGAAGATAGGCTCTACTTTGGAGTAACATATTTTAACAACAGATTCTCAAATCTTATTCAAGCCGTTAATACAGGTGGATTTATATTCAGGGCACAGAATATTGATTCTGTAAGGACTGAGGGAATTGAAGCCGAAGCCATAGTTAAACCATTTAAAGGGTTAACATTAAGGGGTACATTTACAAGGATTAATACCAGAGATAAGTCAAAAAAGGAATTGATAAGACAGCCGAGGAAGCAAGGTTCTGTCAATATCAATTACAGCTTTCTAAATAAGTTTAACCTTAACATTGACGATACGATAGTTGGAAATTCTAGAGATGGTACAAATGGTGGCGGAATAACACCTCCTGGAAGACCAACTATAAGGACTAATACAGGTGTCCATAAACTGGATGCTACATTTACATACGATTTCTCAAAACACTTACAGATTTACTCAAGGTCTGAAAACCTGCTGAACATTCAATATGATGAAATTTTGGGGTTTAGGGCAGCAGGAGCAAGGTTCTTTTTCGGTTTAAAACTTAGCATGTAGCGGAGGTCTTTTAGACCTCCAATAAACGTCGAGTACAAATTTGTAAACATTAGTACAAAATGTAAAAAATGTTGCGTTTGGTCTCCGTCGTAATGGAAACCCAAAGGTATTCCGCTACAGTATGCAAGTTTATACTATTACTCTGTAAAATCATCTTTTTTTAGAAAGGAGAATGGGTAAATGAAAGTCATAAGTAAAATTAGTGTTGTTTTTACTTACATAACCATTTTATGCGCAGTAGCCTGTGCAGATGAAAAAGTAAAGGTTGGAATTGACTATGGTAGTACACGTCAGTTTCGTGAAGTAGAGACACAATGGAAAGAAGGAATAACTGCCCTAGATGTGCTTCAGTCTGTTGCCCAAGTAGAAACGCATCAGGTTAACGATTATGTATTCGTTACTTCTATTGACGGTGTTAAAGGCAAACGTGGAGATAAAGCATGGTACTATGAAATTAATGGTAAGCGTGCGGACAAATTGGCCTTTGAACGTATCCTCCATAAAGATGATAACACAAAATGGATTTATACCAAGGATATCTGTTCTCCTAAAATAAATAAGTAAATCAGGAGTAACTACAAAATCAATAACATATCATAGACGCAATCAAAGCTCTAGTTTAATCCCCAATTTCCCCCCGCATCTTGCTTGCAGCGGGGGGATTAAGGGGGATTTGAAACTGATAATAAAAACTTACAAAAAAAAGAAGATGTAATGGAGTTTGGCATGTTGAAAATAGAAAAGTATACGATTCTAATCTTGTTTGTTTTTCTTTTTGGCCTTCAACATCCTTCTCTTGCTCACGAGGGTCATTCACATGAAAACCACCATAACAGTACTAAGAAATACACATTTATCGTGGGAAACTACATGACATCAAGTATTGTCAAGGCAATTAAGGCAATCTGGCAGGATTATCCTTTCATTAAGGATCAAGTTGACTTTGAACTCATAAGCAAGACGGACCTGGACTCAGGCTTTAACCCCGTGGAAATCAAGGATTCAGATATTATTATGTTTGATGTGCATGGTATTCGTATATCCACGCCAACCCAATCAGGCTTTGACTCCAAAATATTGAAAGGCGTAATTAATAATGGTGCAACAACCCTGGCGATTGGTGAGACGGCAGGATTGAATAAACAATATGCAGCCATTGGCCTGACTTATGATAAGGAAATTCGTTTTTATTCAAAACATCGAAACCTGGAAAACTACAAAAACATGATCCTGCTTTCACTAAAGAAATATTTACGGATTTCAGAAATCAATGTCAAACCTTTCCAAGAAGGATTGAAGATGGCCTATTACCATCGTCACGAACAGGAGGAAAAGATCTTTAAGACGTTTGAAGAATATGAGAGTTGGTATCGTGAAGCAGGTTACTATAAAGAAGGGGCAGAATGGGTAGCAGTCCTGACTTATTCCTCTTTTTATGAACAGGGACAAACATCTGTAGAGGACAAATTGGTCCATACCCTTGAAGATAAGGGTCTGAATGCATTTACGGCATTTGGTTATCCGGCCTCTGAAGTCATCGGAAAATTACTGATTGATTCCAATGGTGTTTCAAGGGCTTCAGGCATACTTTCTTTCTTGTTTCGCTTTTCAGATTTTAAAGCTGCTTCTTCATTAGAAAAATGTGGGGTACCTGTGGTTAATCTGATTACGGTTTATGGAAAGGACGGAAAGACGTGGGAGAATGATCCCGTAGGATTAAGTTCTCTGGAAATAAGCTGGCAGTTGGCCGTTCCGGAAATCTCAGGTCTCGTCCAGCCCACAGTCGTCTCATACCGCATGCGGGAAAAAGATGATGAGACGGGCTTTTTTGTTGAACAACGAAAATATATTCCCGGACAGGTTAAGCGTGTTGTAAATCGCATAAGGGCATGGCTTAATTTGCAAAGGAAAAATAACAGCAACAAGAAGGTGGCTATACTTTATTGGAACTACCCACCGGGAAAGCAACAGATTGGAGCAAGTTATCTAAACGTATTTGCCAGTATTGAAAATGTCCTAAAAAAAATGAAAGATTCCGGTTTCAACACTGGCCAAGAGAAAATCGATAAGGATGTTCTCCTTGATAATTCACTTAACTACGGACGAAATATAGGCAATTGGGCACCGGGTGAACTGGATAAAATGATAAGCGGTGGAAAATGTGTCTTATTGTCTTTAGAAGATTACCGAAAGTGGAGCAGGAAATTACCTGCTGAATTTATTAAAGACGTAAACAAGGACTGGGGACCAGTTGAAGAATCAGACGTAATGATGTGGACAGATCCGAAACAGAATAAGAAGTTTATGGTTATTCCCACAGTACAACGCGGGAATGCTGTTATACTTCCACAGCCGGTCAGAGGCTGGTTGCAAGATAAGGAAGCCATGTATCACAGTGATGATCTGGCGCCACATCATCAATACGTAGGGGTTTATTTATGGCTGAAATACGGCTTTGGAGCAGATGTAATTATTCACTTTGGTACACATGGTACACATGAATGGTTGCCTGGTAAAAGTAATGGTCTTTCAGGTGACGATCCGCCAGAGGCATTGATTCAGGATTTACCAGTAGTTTACCCTTACATAGTGGATGATGTTGGCGAAGGGATTGTGGCAAAACGGCGTGGAGCAGCTGTAGTTATAGACCATATGATCCCTCCCCTGAAGAAGGGCGGGCTCTATCACGAATATGCTGAGCTTGAAGAGCTGATCAGTGACCATCACAGAGCTCTTGACCAGGATGCAGCGTTGGCAAGGCAATACATGGAAAATATTATAAAGAAGATTAAGGCGCTGGGGCTTGAGAAGGATATAGAAATTAGTAATTCACTTAATCTCGATACCAAAGAAAAGGGTCAGCATACGTTTGGTCACGAAGTAATTCACAAAATTGAATCATATCTGCAGGAATTGAAACAGCTTAATATGCCTTATGGACTGCATACGTTTGGTAAGGTACCAGAAGAATCCCTTCGGACATCTACCATTCAGGCTATAAAGGAAGTAATTAAGGACGTTACTGCCGATGAACTGGATAGGAACATTCTGAAAAGTGCAAGGCGGGAACTCACCAGCACAATCAAGGCCATGAATGGGAGTTATATACCAACTGGAACCGGAAACGATCCTGTAAGAAATCCAAATTCATTACCTACCGGAAAAAACTTTTATGCCTTTAACCCGGATAAGATACCAAAAAAGGAGGCATGGCAGGTAGGCGTTAAACTAACTAAAGAGCTTCTCAAAAACTATCGTGCAGAAAACAACGGAAGATATCCTGATAAATTATCCTTTGTGATATGGGGAACGGAAACCATTCGACATGAGGGAATACTGGAATCCCAAATACTTTACCTCTTAGGTATTGAGCCTATCTGGAACGAATGGGGAAAGGTAACGGGGATCCGAATAATACCAAAAGACACGTTAGGACGTCCCCGGATAGATATCGTTGTTTCCTCAGCAGCGGAAGAGATGTTTGGACAACTGACCCAATACATCGATCAGGCAGTACAGATGGTAAAAATGCTTGATGAAAATGATAATTTGGTTCGCCAACATATACGGGAAGTTACAGAAAAATTGATTCAGCAAGGCTGGCCGGAAAAGAAGGCCGAACAGTATGCCGCTGTGCGTATCTTTGATGAACCTCCAGGACGCTATGATCTGAACGTTTCACGGATTGTCAGTGCCAGTGGAAGCTGGGAAAACGAGTCAGTAGTCACGGAAGATTACTTTAGTCATATGAGCTATGGTTACGGAAACGGTTTGTGGGGAGAACCGATGAAAGAGGTCTATAAGATGGTATTAAGTGGAACCGACATGGTCCTTCACAGCCGTTCTACTAATCTCTATGGTACCCTTGATAACGATGATTTCTTCATGTACGCCGGAGGGCTTGCCGCCGCAATACGGGAATTGGACGGTCAATCGCCTGACCTGGTCATTACAAACATAATGAATCCTGCCAGGCCGGAGATGACGGCAATTGACAGGATGATGGGGATGGAGCTTCGTTCCCGTTACTGGAATCCAGAGTGGATTAAGGGGATGAAAAATGAAGGCTTTGAGGGGGCAAATAAGATGGCCGAATTTGTTGAGAATATGTGGGGCTGGCAGGTTACCATGCCGGAAACAATTGATGCCTCCCGCTGGGAGCAAACGTTTGATGTATACGTTGCGGATAAATACGGGATGGATCTGGAAGAATTTTTCCGAGAAAAAAACCCTTATGCCTATCAGGCCCTTACTGCACGAATGCTGGAAACCACCCGAAAAGGCTATTGGCAACCTACTGAAGAAGTCAAACAAACCCTGGCAACTGAATACATTAAATCCGTGACAGAACATGGTGCCGCGTGCAGCGAACTTATTTGTAATAATCCTGTCTTAGAAAAATACGCAATGGATGTTGTAGCTAATGCCAACTTATTAAGTCGTGAGGCTCTGGCTAAGTACACAGAGATAATGAGGGTTGCAACGGGTAGGGGACTAAACAAGAGAGAAGAAGGAGTGGACAAGATTGTTAAAGCACAGGCTGTCATGCTTGCACAGGGTCCCGGGCAAATGAGGCAGGAAGAAATACCTGAGAAGATTACTGAACAAAAAACAGAAAATGAAGGTTCCGAAAAAACAGAAGTAATAGAAGGATATGAAATGGAAGAGGAAAAACAGGAAATGGAAAAAGGTTTAAGAACATCAAACATGTCCTGGATATCTATTACCATATTTTTAATTTGTATAGGATTATTCTACTATGGATGGAGAAAGGGAAGAAAACAATGCTGAATCTCATTCTAAAAGGTGGCCCCGTAATGTATCCCCTGTTAATTTGTTCATTTATTTCCCTTACAATTACTATTGAACGAATTATCTTCTGGTCAAAGGAGAAAAGGAGGATGGATCGAAGGTTGTTGGATGAGATATTTATAGAAATTGAAAAAGGATTTCATGAAAAAGCCTTGATTCTTGGCAAGAAGTCAAAAGATTACTTAATAAGGATAGTATGCTTTGCCCTTTCACATCATAAGTCTTCCATGTTAAATGCACTTGAAATGGCAGCAGAAGACGAAATAGACAAAATGAAAAGAGGGATGGTTATTCTGGATACAATAATAACTATGGCTCCCTTGCTCGGAATTCTGGGAACAGTGATCGGAATTATAATCTCTTTTGATTTCCTTGGACAGGCCGGTATTGAGGACCCAAAGGCAGTTACAGGAGGGATAGCACAGGCTTTATTTACCACAGCGGCTGGTTTAACTATTGCCCTTGCCACTATAATTCCATACAACTACTTTATTGTTAAAGTAGAAAGATCTGCGCGAAGTATAGAAAAGTGTACAACCAATCTCGAAATAATTCACAAAAAAGCTAAAGATGAAGATAAACCTTAATCTGAGAAGAAAAAGTCCAAGGATTGAGATGATACCATTGATTGATATCGTCTTTCTCCTATTGGTTTTCTTTATTTATGCGATGTTATCCATGGTGGTTCATCGTGGACTAAAAATAGAACTCCCACAGGCAACAACGGCAGAGATAGACAGAAAAGATTATGTTTCTATCACTGTGGATAAGGATAACAAGATATATTTTGATAAGATAGAAATCCTACTCGAAAACCTATCAGAAGCAATAAAGGCAAGGTCTAAAAAAGAAACAAAGATATTCATTAACGGTGATAAGAAAGCTGACCTTGGAGTAGTAATAAACGTACTTGATACTCTGAGAAAAGATGAGATCAAGGAAGTACATTTTGAAACACAACCTATTGAAAAGAAAGTCAAATAATTTAGTCTATTATTGTTGGATTAAGCGAAGCGAATCCACCTTTATTCTCAAGACTATAAAATTAGATGAAGTATCTGTAGAAAATTTATAGCCGTTATGCTTAAGAAGGATTTATTTATAGCCGGATTAATAGCCTTAGCATTACACCTAGCGGCATTAGTAATGACCTCAAATGTTACTTCTGAACCAGAAGTGATATTCAAGAAGGGTGAGTCCAGCCTCAAGATGCACCTTATACCATCAATAGCATCAATTGCTTCCACAGAATCTGTGAATGACATACAAGAAGATGTCCACAAGATAGAAGAAAAAGCAGTCGAAAATCCTAAACCTTTACAAAAACAGGAAAATCCAAAAGGGGAGCGGGTGAAGGTTGAAGAAAATATAGAACAAAAACAGAAAGAAGTAACATATAGTACTGAATATTTTAAGACTCAAAATGAAGTCAATATTAAACAGTCACAAATACAGAAAAAAGATACAACCATTAAGGATTCCAAAGAGATAATAGCGGATGTTAAGGAAAAAGGCGTGTTAATAGGTGCTATGATTAAGAATGTATTTAAGCCCGTTTACCCTTTAAGTTGTAAAAGACGTGGTCATGAAGGGACAACTGTATTGGAAGTAACAATCCAGAGTAATGGTAAGTGTGCTAATATTGACATATTAAGTTCAGCAGGTTGTAAATCCCTGGATAAGGCAGCCCGTCAAGCACTAAAGAAAGCAGCCTTTATACCTGCTAAGCGATTAGGTGTTCCGTTTACTACCATCAAGAAGATTGCATTTAACTTTAAACTGGAAGATTATAAGTAAAAAAAAGGAAATCCATGAGTGTAATTACGTACCTTCAAGCAATTCTATATACAATTTCCTCTGCATTAATATATCCGGTAATAATTTTGTTAATTTGCTTACTCATGATGCTTATTATTACGATGGGAAGATTCCTTGGAGAATATATATCAAGAAGAAGACATCTGGTTAAGCATAATGCTAAAGAATTAATAGGCAACATTAATAACAGCGAACTTCACGATATTATAAAACGTGTCGAAGAATTCAGTCCTAGATTACCGCATAATACAAGAAATTATTTTATGGATATAGTTCAAGAACTGAAAAAGAGTGGTAATGATACGGATATGAGAGTTGAGTATCTGTTGCAGAGTAGAGAACAGCAAATGACAAAGAAATTAGACGGATTGAGGTTGTTGATAAGGGTGGGGCCCAGCCTTGGTCTTATGGGGACAATTATTCCCATGGGTAGCGCCCTTGCAGCACTATCTCAAGGTGACATAGAAAAAATGTCCGGCAGTATGATTATAGCATTCAGCACAACAGTAATTGGCCTTCTTATTGGTATTGGCGCTTATTTCACCTCCATGTTGCAGAACAGGTGGTTAAACGAGGATATTAAAAACATAGAATACCTAACAGAAGGCGTAATGAGAAAATATGAAATTTCTAAAGAGAAGACGTAGAATTATTGGGAAACATGTTGACTTACACACGGAAGACCCACTGGGTGGAGTTGCAAATCTTTTTGACGTGGGACTGGTATTCATTGTAGGATTATTGTTTGCACTTATAAGTGCTTACAGTCTCATTGAGATATTTACACCGGAATCTGAACTGACTATTATGAAAAAGAAACAAAACGGGGAGTTTGAACTGGTAATGAAAAAGGGTAAGGAAATTAAAATTAAAAAACTCACATCAAACAAACTAAAGGGTGAAGGTAAACGCCTTGGTACTGCGTATATACTTAAAGGTGGCAAAGTGGTTTATGTTCCAGATGAATAAATTCCCATCACCTTCAATTCTTGTATAATTAGAAATTTAAAAACAACCACTCCTTTACTTTGTCCACATTAACCGTCACATTCAATTATCTTTATCTTACAAAAACACAGAAAGAAGCACACCAGCAGCAACCGCAGAGCCGATCACTCCAGCAACATTAGGTCCCATTGCATGCATCAGGAGGAAATTATGGTGGTCCTCTTCAAGCCCCACCCTGTTCGATACTCTGGCTGCCATGGGAACGGCTGAAACACCAGCAGATCCGATAAGAGGGTTAGTCTTTCTGGATGATAATAAATTCATGATTTTTGCCATCAGCACTCCAGAAGCGGTTCCAAAAGAGAAGGCAAAAAGGCCAAGAACTACAATACCCAACGTCTCGAGATTAAGAAATTTATCAGCCGATAGTTTACTGCCCACACCAAGACCAAGGAAAATCGTCACTGTATTGATAAGTGCATTCTGAGTCGTATCACTCAATCGCTGGACCACACCAGATTCTCGCATGAGGTTTCCAAACATCAGGAACCCTATAAGCGGTGCAGCCGATGGAAGTAATAGTGCACAGATGATGATAACAACAATTGGAAAAATGATCTTCTCCAGACGGGAAACATATCTAAGTTGTATCATCTTGATTTTTCGTTCCTCAGAAGTAGTAAGCAACCTCATTATCGGTGGCTGGATTATGGGAACCAACGCCATATATGAATATGCGGCAACTGCAATTGACCCAAGTAAACGAGGACTAAGTTTTGAAGCAAGGAAGATAGAGGTTGGGCCATCTGCACCTCCAATAATAGAGATGGATGATGCATCTTTGAGTGAAAAGTCTATGCCTGGAACATATTTTGTCAGAATGACAGCTCCAAGCAGGGTTGAAAAGATGCCAAATTGGGCTGCCGCTCCGAGGAGACTGGTGCGTGGATTCGCGATCAAAGGTCCGAAGTCTGTCATGGCTCCTACACCCATAAAAATTATAAGTGGGAATACACCTGTTTTGATACCGGCATCATACACATATCGAAGAATCCCCCCCTCCTCATTAATAAAGGCAAGAGGAATATTCGAAAGCACAGCTCCCATTCCTATTGGAATCAGAAGAAGTGGTTCAAACTCCCTGGCAATGCCGAGATATATGAGAAGTAATCCCACACTAATCATAAGTGCTCTTCCCATACCTTCTGTCCAATCAATTGCGTTATCAACAATCAACGCATACAAACCTGTACTTTTCACTAAATTCTTAAAAATCACAATAAATGAAAGTTCTTTCTCGCCTTTTTCAGTTGCCGTTGATTGAACAATTATATCCTGTTTTGCTATTTTGAGAAGAACGGTTCCTACGGGAATATACGTATATTTTTTATAAAAGGACTCATTTACATATGTAATTTCTCCCGTAATACCTGCAGTAACAGTTACTTTGTTATGGTCCCGGTCTACAAACAGGGCTATAAAATCCCCTTCTCTGATCTTGTCGCCTATTTTAAGTTCCGCACCGTCTTTTAGTGATACCTTTAGGAGGGTTAATTCGGATGGTACTGATAGCGTAACAGTATCATTGTCGGTTAAAAAATACCCTTGTGCATTTACTGATGATACCAGCAAAAAATAAGTAATAATGAGAAAAGTAATTTTACGCATAGATGATATATCGGTTTTTTGTTTCAGTTACAAGTTGCTAAATCTGCAATGTGAACATACTAAGCAGAAAGAATCGCACACGCAATTTTTAGATTCAACATACATTAAACTATCCAATCATAACAAGCGTGTCACCATTTTTCACGTTATCTCCAACCGCCACATCAATTGAGATGATTGTACAATCTTTTTGCGCCTTAACTGGAGATTCCATTTTCATTGCCTCAAGGACGAGAATAACATCTCCAGCCTTTATGGTATCTCCCAGCGCAACTTCTATTCGCATAACCGAACCCGGCATGCTTGCAACAATCGGTTCACCTTCTACAGCCCCTATTGGCTCAGATGGTTGTGGAGTAATGGCTTGAACTGCACCAGTATCTTCGGTAACGGTAACATTAAATGACTTGCCATCAACGGTAACGTTATAATTGCCAGTACCTTTTTTACTGGGAACCTGCACAGGGGAAGGAGAAGCTTTTACTTTATCGCTAATCTTCCTGATATTCGCTTTCATTTCTCCACGCAGAAATTCGATGCCCTTTTCCCCGCAGGTGCAAGCTATGAAAATATTTTCGTCCGTAATCTCAATCTGATTATCTTTAAGTTTTTTCGTAGCTCCAGGAATTCCAGGTTCAAGAATATCCAACGGGTGACCATCAAACGCTTTTTTACCTAATTGTTTTTCAGCAAGTTTTACTATTTCTGGATCAGGACTTGAAGGAGTACGTCCAAAATAACCAAGCACCATATCACCATATCCTTCCGTAATCTTTTCCCATTTTCCCTGGGTTACATTAGCATAGGCTTGCTGGAAATAGAACTGTGACACTGGCGTTACAGATGTAGCAAATCCACCCTTTTTGACAACTTCAGTCATCTCTTTAATAACCTGAGGATAAAGGTGAAGCGTTCCAGTGTCTCGCATCATCATGGTATTTGCTGTTAGGGCACCTCCTGGCATTGGTGAAAGCGGGATGATTGGAGAGACCTGCTTGGCCTCTATAGGAATAAAATAGTCTTTCATGCATTCTTCAAAAACATTTTCTGCCTCGACGACTTTCATAACATCTATGTCTATCGTCCATCCCTTGCCTTTGAGAGCATGCCACATCGAAATAATATCAGGCTGGCTTGTGCCACCGCATACGGGACTCTTTGCAAGGTCAATACCAAGGTTGTTGTCTTTTGTCGCCCCACCCTCTATTGCAGCCAGATTACAGGTCACACCAACTCCAGCAGTATCATGGGTATGGTACCAGAGTAACACATCATCTCCGATGAGTTTGCGGGCACCTTGAAATGTTTCATACACTTTCTGAGGATTGGCAGTTCCGCTTGCATCCTTAAAACAAATAGATTCAAAAGGAATTCCTGAATCCAATATTGTCCTCAGACGATTAAGATAGAATTTTGCTGTATGAGCCTCATCACATTCGGCAGGAAGATCCATGAGTGTTATACACACCTGGTGATGAAGACCGGCATCTGTTATACATTTGCCAGAATATTCAAGGTTTTGAATGTCATTAAGGGCATCAAAATTACGGACAGTCGTAATCCCGTGCTTCTTAAAAAGGATCGCATGAAGATTAATAATATCTTTGGGTGACTGAGATAATGCAACTACATTAATACCCCGTGCAAGAGTCTGAAGATTGGCGTCAGGCCCGGCAGCCTCTCGAAATTTATCCATCATGTGAAATGCCGATTCATTACAGTAAAAGAAAAGAGATTGAAACCGTGCGCCTCCACCAGCTTCCATATGGGTAATACCCGCTTCTACCGCAGCTTCTACTGCAGGTATGAAGTCTTGTGTAAGCACACGAGCGCCGAAAACCGACTGAAATCCATCCCTGAATGATGTATCCATAAATCTAACCCTTCTCACAATAAGCCACCCTTTCGTTTGATATGTCGATTGTTTATAACTAAATAACCAACTGCCATTTCAGTAAAAACTAGTTGTACGATTTATGTAGCCGCAACCTTTACACCTGTCTGTAAACACAGGCTAAAACCTTAGGCTGAATAAAGTTCCCAATAAATCGCTCATTTTAGGTAAAAGTCAGCATTGTCCGGTTAGATTTTTGCTTGAGCGGGTTTTGTCATACTCAAACTCTTTTGTCGGGTAACTAGAGGTTCATTCATCCTAGATTCCCGATAAAAACATGCGGGAATGACAGCTTTGGGGGCAACAAATTAAACACGCAAAAATCTAACCGGACAATGCTGGATAAAAGTAAAAGTGTATAAGTATATCAATACTAAAAATCAGGTGTTTCTGTATGTATGAACGGCCGCCGATATGGCTGCAGCATGTGTGTCACCGCCTCCTGCCAATGTATCCTTTCTTTTCTTTCCCCTGCGTGCGAGCTCCTCTTCAACAATGGCAGTTTCCTCCTTTAGCGTATATCCCCTGGTACAATACTCAAGCAAAGATATTGCTATATTCAAAATCACAAGAAAAACAAATACAACTCCCATGCCCATAAGCATAAGCATAAATGCATCACTGATCATAAAGTACCCCCTTTAAGGCCTTAACCCTTAAATGATACTTCTCCTGAATTTAAACTGATAACATCACATTCCTCACAGTTAAAAAGTAATGTGCCATCATTATTAAGATCAATTATCTTCCCTGGATGTAAATTATTTGCACCGTCAGTAACAATAATCCGCTCATTTATAAATGTCAATCTTTTCTTTATTTCCATTCTGATCTTCTTAAAACCTTCCTGACATAGTTCGTTAAAACATTTAATTATGTTCTCAAGAAGATCCCTAAGCACTTCAATCCTGCCAATTCTACGGTGCATTTCGCCGCGAATTGATGTGGCAGGCTTATCAAGAGGGACAAATGATTCCTTCGAACTGTTTACGTTAAGTCCGATCCCAAGTATTGCATATGCCTTCTTCTTTACTTCAACCGTCTCACACAGTATACCACATATTTTTTTACCTTTTATAAGCACATCATTAGGCCATTTTACAGCCGGCTTCAATCCGTGACTCTCTAGTAATCGTACAACCGCAAGGGCTGCTAACTGCGTAATATTCTGTCTCAATTTCAGTTTAAGAGAAGAAAGTGGCAGCAGAAATGAGAATGTGAGGTCTTCACCTGGCTCCGATTTCCACATCCGGCCAAAACGACCACTCCCCTGTGTCTGTTCTTCAGCCCAGATGACGGTATAATCTGCCAACGTTGAGCAATGCTGTTTTAAAAACGTATTGGTAGAATCCAATTTAGAATATTTATAAATAGTGTACGGCACCCCATCATATTTAATGATTTCGAATTTTTGTTCTTCATTCATAATAACAATTGATTTCATCCATTGAAAATAGTCATTTATATTTTAAAAAATAAAAGCATTTGCAACTATTTTTGTTCTAACGGGTGTGTTTTTAGAAGATCCCTGGCAATCTTGGTAGACTTAGGAGAACACTCCGGATGCCCCCACCCACTTGCACTAACACCGTCGGTAATGTCATTTATTATGTTGTCATCGCTGGTAGGGCTCACGCCTGCGGGAACATTACTTAGATTAAGTTTGTAACGCAATTTCCATGCAATATTATGGTCTGCACAAGAACTATCACCACTGACTCCAATGGCGCCAACAAGTATGCCATCCCTATCATACAGTGGCAAACCACCACCAAACACATTCACTCCGCCAATCTTATACCCCACCATAGGGTCACTCTCGGTTCCATAATCTTCAGATGAACCTTTATACGCCACATCAGTTGCAATAGGATTACTAAACTGTAAGCCGTGCAGACTGCCACCTGGCTGAACTGCCGAAAAAAGGTTCGCAGTTGATAACGCAAATCCTGGCAGACTGAATGCATTTGCCGTATTCGCTTTTTGTGCAGAAATAACACGGCTACCCGGCCACTGATCACCTCTGTCATTACCCGTAAACACTATAGTCTTTACCACACCATCCCTGTCAACTATGGTCGCCCACATATTAAAACCAAATCCTCCATTTTCCTCCGCAACTACAGCTTTAAGGGCTGCCTGTAGTTCAGCGTGTGTTGGCAAACTATTGGCAAAAGATGATTTCATAATAATAACCTCCTTTTAAGTGCAATAGTGTCTAACTTGTGATTAATATTCAATATTCAATCTTCAATATTTCATACTGCAACTTGCCCATAGGCGCTTCCACCTCTACTACTTCATTTACCTTGCGGCCTAAAAATGCCTTAGCAAATGGTGAAGTGGCCAGTATTTTACCATTTAAGGGATCATCTTCACCAGCGCCTATCAATTGATAATGTTCAATATCTCCTGACTCCATGTCCTTAATTTCAATCTTTGCTCCAAAATGGATGGCATCATTTGGAATATTAGAAGAATCTACAATCTCAGTCCTTGCAAGTTTATCCTCAAGATTACGAATCTTTGCTTCGAGCAACCCCTGTGCCTCCCTTGCGGCATGATATTCTGCATTCTCACTAAGGTCACCGAATGCTCTCGCCTTCCCAATCGCTGCCTCAACTTCAGATCTCTTTACATTTTTCAAATCATCCAATTCCATTTTCAACTTATCATAACCATTTTTTGTCATGTATACCTTTTCCATTACATCCTCCTATAACATTTCGTGATATTATTAAGTCTTACTTCGTTTCTTATGCTTACATCCTGAATAATCATGTCATATACTTAAATCTTGCGTATCAAAACTACATAAATTGCCAACCAAAGGGAGCTAATTTATTAATTGAGGAATCATCTAATAATAGGAAAATTAGCCTTTGAAATCAATTGATATTAATGGCTACCGTTGTGTTCATCTTATCTATTTTTGCCCCCAATCTTTAAGGTTTGTGTAAACAGATGCAGCCAATGCTAATACAAAACATACAGTCGTTAAAGTATCAACCAGGTTTGCATTAAAATCAAAACCCGTTAAAGTATCTGCAAGAAATTTTATATAAGAATTTGGCATGTTGCGATATCCTAATTTTATTCTAACCTGCCAGTGCCAGTCTGTGCAAAAACAGTAACCTATGCCATACCAGATGCCTAAAATAAACCAGGAAAATGCCGTTAGTAAAATAACAATCAGATTGACTTTTCGTGTTTTCTTCCATATCCAGCCAAATAGAATAAAAACAACAATGAATGAATGAAATATTAGAAAAAACTTATCTAAAAACTGATACATTTTCGAAGTTCTACTCTCTATATTTTCTTAATGTATTAATCATTTTTACTAATTTATCAGGTTCATCAGTACAAAAGTGGTATTTCTTTAGTTCTATTACAAATAATTTTTTGGGTAATAATAACTCTTTTTTTGAACAGGTGTGGATACTAAAACAAAAACCTGTAAAACTTCAACTTTTTTTTTCATATTTTACCCAAATTGTTTTTCTCAGGATATAAAAGAATTTTAGAAAAAATAAAAAGCGTAAACTATGAGTGGTTCTTTAAATTTTCTAGAGATTTAGAAAGTATTTCTCAAGTTTTAAATAAACAGTATAAAAATGTTTATTCCATTGCTTCGCTCGAAGTTATATCTCTTTGTTATACTATAACTTAATGTACGGCCTTGATCTTTAGTCTTTGGAGATGAATTAATGGTACGCATATTGCAAGTTTAATGTTTAGAATTATGTATTACAAGTATCACCCACGTCACCTTCCATTGCACATAACAAACCAAAATACAGACATTTGCCTTTTAAAGCATGATGACATTCGAACTGTTAGAATATATACAAGCGAAATTTTAAACAAAAATAAGATTTTAGGTTAAAGGAGAAAACAACCATGAAGAGCACTATCAATATTTCAAGAAAGAAGACTGTTGCAAGCCATCTAAGAGGAAATGAAAGGAGAACTGAAAAAAGGACAGAACTCTCGTTACCAATGACGATATTTGACTGCAAAGCTAAAACAAAGAATATCAGCCCAAACGGAGTTTATTTTGAAGTTATAACAAAAGATGTCGAAAATTATCCACTTGGAAAAGAGATAATGGTTTATATAGAAGGAATATACTCTAAATCTGTGCTAACAGAAAGAAGAGTTTGGGTTAATGGATCTGGAGTAATTGTCAGAATAGATGATAAAGGCTTCTTCAATCACAACAAAAAATTAGGTGTCGCTTTGAAATTCAGTAAAGAACCTAATATATTTTTTTAATGGATCTGACCGTTTATAGTAAATTAGGGGAATTAAAAACACTCCCGTGCTTCCGCATGTGACATTATCGGTATTTTTAATAATATAGCTTACAAAATCTTGACACACCATTAAAAAATGATAGAATATGCAACTTACCCGCAAAAAACCTTATCATGAAAGGTAGCTTACTATGTATAACGGCGTGGAAAAAAGGAAATATAAAAGAATAGAATATAAAAAAACAGAAAAACCTTTCACAGTGAGGTTTCGAGCAAGACCAGATGAATACCGGAAGACGGTTTCCGATAAATGGGATATGGTTGCTATGAAGGATTTAGGGGCAGGAGGTGTTTTCTTTTTTTGTAACAAAATATTAGGAGTTGGTGCACTTCTAGATTTAAAAATAGGCTTTTCTAAGTCCTTACTTCCCATAAACTGTGTTGGTACAGTAACACGCATTAAGGCACATCAAAGCTCTTCCATGTGTGGAGTTTCTGTTGCGTTTGCGGAGATTGATGAACAAGAAAAAGAAATGATAAACAAAACGGTTGAAGAAGGCCTTAGGGTAGGATAATCAAAACTTCTCTTAATTGCTGCAATCCCTTTTCTTAATTGTTAGAATCTTCAGAATGTTAAAAAATTATTTTCATTCTTCCCATAATCCCATCTTACTTTTCCTTGCCTCTTTGTAGGCTTTTAAAAACCTATCCTTGTATTTAAGGTTAGGTGATATAGTCTTAACATTAGCATAACCAGCCTTTAAAATCTCCTCATTCAATATTTTACCATTTAAAAGATAGACGTAGCATAACAGTCTTCCATAACTATCCCGTTGTCGTACATCAAACTCTATCCTTACATTGTCCCCTGGTTTTACTAAGCTACTTACATAATTTGTTGCCCTTTTACCCATAGCAGTAATTGTATTTATGTCCTGTCCAGTTTTTTCGGCATCCCTTTCAGCCTTATAATTAGCCTTGCTTTCTGGTGCGTCTATGCCTATAAGCTTTATTTTCCCCCTTTGCCCTTTGTAGTCTAGTAGCCATAGTGTATCTCCATCAATTATCTTGATTACTTTGACTAATTCCTGAGCTTGTAAAGATGATGATAGTAAAGCTAAAATGAATACAAATGACAGATGTTTTAATGTTTGTTTCATAAAGCAAGACTTTAGTAGATTGTTGAAACTCTGATGTTTATGTTTATAATCATATAATACTTTATAACATAAACATAAAAAAAATCTTATCAATACCTTTTTTACAAAACTAAGATTCACCAATATAACCAAGAATCATTTTTTTTAATTTTGAGTATTTTTCTGGCTTTCTTTTTAAATTTTTCTCTCTTTTTGATTTCTTCTTTCATACTTTTACTTACATCAGGGTCTTTTTTCTTTTCAACTATCACATCTATATATTTCATGCCGGTACGGAATGCCAATCTCAATCTATGTTGTCCATCCAACAGAAAGTAATTTTGGTTTATAACGATTGGTTGCCAGACTTCTTCTTTTTGGAAGTGTAATATTGTGTCAAGATACTTATAGATTTGCTGCTGTTACTTTAAATTTTTTTAAAATATTCTTACATTTTTTATAAGAATCATAATACATTAGCAAGTCACCACCATTATCAATTTGATATTCTTCACCATCTCTAATTCCCATTTTTTTAAGTTCATAGAGTAGTCCTCCGTAATCGGCTAAATCTTCTATTTCAGAAGTATCTAAAATTGCAACACCAGCATACAACCCAGAACCTAAAATTCCACCTTCAATTGTATAAACTTTGTTTTTGTTATTTCTTTTAGATTTCATATATTTCCCCCAAACAATTATTCATTAATTTAAATATTCAGTTTATAAATTAGAAACTGTTATAAGGAAATGAATTCAGTGCGTTATATTCCAATCGAACTTTCCAAACTGACTAACTGATAAGTCTTAGAGTGCCACTCTGATAGTTGGTTATAAGACATAAATTTAGTCCTTTCACGAATATCAACAAAAGCTGTATAAGATAATTTTGCTTTATAATCATTTTCTCTGACAGAATCAGCCACAATGAAAAATTTTGCGTAAAAGTCTTGAAGGTCAACAAATTTTGATAGCGAGTTTTGTATGGGAGCAGTATGTTCTATTTCAAAAAGGCTGTCAGGCATATTTCTATTATTAAACCAAGTTACATCAACTGTTTTGGCTCTTTGAAGTAAATGGTCATAACTAAATCTGTAAATAGCAGATACAGTTGCTATATTACAAAGCTTTTTGCCTAAAAATAATCTATTTTTATCTTGGTTTGGGACAAATGTTTTATATTTTTTCAAATTTCCTATCTCAACAAGCAAGCCTTGATAATAAGTATGGTTGTATTCTTCTTGTTTTGCTTTTGGTATGCTTTTAACGGGTAGAATTTCTGGCGGTAATTTATCTTTGTGTGTTTTTAATGCCCATAGTCCAGGTTTTATTTTAAAAAAGAATCTTTCATCTTGGACGATTCTTCTAATACTTGCAAAAGGAGTTTTAGTTTTCCATTCGCATTTCTTAATTTTTAATACCTCTTGATATAAGAAACCAAGAGTTGCATATCCTCCATTATGTTGCATTACTTTTATAACAGCTTCATATTGTTTCATTACGGTCTTTGATTTATCTTATAATTTGTAATAATGCGTTCTCGCAATACCGTATTTTTCTGCAATAAAAGGTATTATTTCCTTAAGCTCAATTCCAAAATTTTCTATGATATTTTCGGCAAGTTCGTTGGTTATCTTATCAAATAAAAAAGCCAAAGTATCTTCTGTTGGTTCAATTTCATTGTCATCAATGAATGCACCCAAATATTTAGCTATACTTCCATTCAAAATCTTTATATTTATTGCTGGATCGTTCTCTTGCTTCCCTATTTTTCTAAGTAATTGACAATATGTTTCCATAAACATTTCCCAAATTAAATTTTTGAAAGAAAAATTAAATAGGCTTATCCGGTTGACTGCCGTTAGTTCAACATCTGGTGATTCTCGG
>JBHICG010000031.1:0-35374 GCA_046759445.1 Candidatus Scalinduaceae bacterium | reverse complement strand
ATTTTGCAGATTTATATTCACAGACTATTACGTATGGTCTTTTTGCTGCAAGAACGAGATCAGAAAACGGTTTTAATCGTAAACTTGCATTCGATAATATTCCTCGCACGATAGGAATCTTAAGAGATGTATTTAGGTTCATTTCACTTGAAGATCTACCTAAACAGATGGAATGGATTGTTGATGATATTGCAGAAGTCTTAGCTGTTACCAATGTAAATAATATACTTCACAAGTATTTTCATGAAGGTAAGGGGAAAGATCCAATCATTCACTTTTACGAAACATTCCTTGCTGAGTATGATCCAAAAGAACGGGAGCGAAGGGGTGTTTATTACACTCCGGAACCTGTAGTTTCATATATTGTTCGTTTATTACATTACGTCTTAAAGCAGAGATTTGGTAAAGACGAAGGTTTTGCATCAAGCTCTGTAACTGTACTTGATCCTGCTGCCGGCACTTTGACATTTCTTGCTGAGGCAAGCAAACTGGCTACTACAGAATTTACCACTAAATATGGCGAGGCAGGCAAAAAGGACTTAATCAAAGAACATATTTTGAAGAATTTCTACGCCTTTGAACTCATGATGGCGCCTTATGCTGTAGGTCATTTGAAGATGTCATTTCTAATGGAGGAATTAGATTACAAATTAAGAAAGGATGATAGATTCAAGTTGTATCTGACAAATACCCTGGAAATGGAAGATCTAGCCCAATCTGAATTTCCCGGCATGTCATCCTTAGCTGAGGAATCTCGACTTGCAGGAAAGGTAAAAAAGAAGACGCCTGTATTGGTAATAATGGGTAATCCTCCGTATTCTGTAAGTTCTATCAATAAATCTAGTTTTATTGAAAAAGAAATGGAACTTTACAAGGAAGATGTTCGAGACGAAAGAAATATACAACCTCTTTCCGATGACTACATTAAGTTTATTCGCTTTGCACACTGGAAAATTGAAAAAGAAGGAAAAGGTATTATAGGTATGATTACTAATAATTCCTACATTTCAGGATTAATTCATCGTGGTATGCGCAAAAAATTATTAGAGAGTTTCAATGAGATTTATGTTTTAAATCTACATGGCAATAGCCGTATTGGTGAGAAATGTCCTGACGGAGGTAAAGATGAAAACGTTTTTGATATCCAGCAGGGAGTCTCTATTGTTTTATTTATCAAAAACAAAAAACATAAAGGCTTGGGAAAGGTTTTTTATGAAGATGTTTATGGCCTGAGAGAAAAGAAATATACGTATTTAAATAAAAATGATATTCAATCTACGAAATGGATAGAATTACAGCCGTCAGAACCTCATTATTTCTTTGAGGAAAAAGATTTTTCGCTACAAGGAAACTATAATCAATTTATATCTATTCAAAAAATATTTAATAAATCTTCAAGTGGTGTAACGACTCATCGTGATCATTTTGTAATTGGTTTTACAAAAGAGGAAGTCAGACAAAAGATGAGAACTTTTACTGGTAACTTACCTGATGAATTAGTAAGGCAGGGATTAACCTTAAAGGACACTAATGACTTCAAGATAGCGCAAGCAAGGAATAAAATAAAAAATAAAGATTGGCAAAAATCCATAATACCATATTCTTATCGACCCTTTGATAATAGATATATTTGTTATCTTACAGAACTAATAGACCGAGATCGTTATGATGTAATGCAACATTTTGTTAAAGATAATATCGGTTTGATAGTAATGCGACAATACCTTTATGATTTTGTAAAAATTTATAACTATATTCTTTGTGCAAATGAAATTTCAGATAGAAGACTTTTTATAAGTAATAGAGGTGCAGGTTTTGTATTCCCACTATATCTCTATCCCCAAAAAACTGACCCTAAAAAACGGTCTTCTAGTAGTACTATGATGCTTTTTGAACCAAAGGCAGATTACGGTACAAAAAGGTCAAATCTCTCTAGGGTATTTCTCGAACAACTTACAATGAATTTTAAGCAAGAACCAATTCCAGAACAAATATTCTTCTATATTTATGCAGTGCTTTATTCAAACATTTACCGCACTAAATATGCTGAATTTCTGAAGATAGATTTCCCGAAGGTTCCATTCACAAAGGATTTTAAACTCTTTCAAAAGATGTCTGTTTTAGGAAAAGAGCTTACGGAACTACACCTGTTAAAATCAAAGTCATTAAACAATCCAATATCAAAGTTTCAGGGCGATGGGACAAGTCTAGTGGAAAAGTTAAGGTATAATGAGGATGAAAAGAGAGTTCACATTAACAAAAACCAGTATTTTGAAGGGATTGAGAAAGAGTTGTGGGAATATCAAATTGGCGGTTATCAAGTATTAGATAAATGGTTGAAAGACAGAAAAGGCAAAAGACTAACCCTTGACGACATTCGACATTACTGCAAAGTAGTAACTGCTTTAAAAAAGACAATAGAAATTCAGAAGGAAATTGACAAGCTTTATCCACAAATTGAAAATAGACTGATTAAGCATGAAAAGGACAGTGACCATTAAAAAAAATATTATGCCTAATTGATAAGACCACATCTTTTAACATAAATCAATCCTTGCTTTAAGAGAGAAGAAGGCGTAGATTATTTTAGGCAATCAGGAAAAACAATATAATGTCAAAGAGATTGGTACAGATTAATGACATTATACCTGGTGCAATCGGTCTTCCGGTTTACGTGCCGTGGCTTTTCAAGATCTCTGTTAATGCAACAATCAGATTGCTGGCGTCGTGCCTGGTATAGGTTATGAGCTCTCGGTTATGGAAATATTTGTGCATATAATTTTGAAAATGGGCGTCATCCCACTGAAGTTTCTCTTTCAACTGTCGTATATAATATTTCTGCCGCATGGTTATTCCTCTGCTTGTCACTCGATAATGGCGGGTTCTGACAAAATAACGCATCAGTTTATGAAACTGATTGTCGGTCAAATCCTTTGCGGATCGAACACCGGTGATTCGTTCAAGAATATTCCGGTACTCGTCATCACTCAAGGATAATTCCTTTTTAACAATGTGA
This sequence comes from Candidatus Scalinduaceae bacterium, assembly GCA_046759445.1. Lineage (GTDB taxonomy): Bacteria > Planctomycetota > Brocadiia > Brocadiales > Scalinduaceae > Scalindua_A. Next base: position 32,358 of record JBHICG010000031.1, on the reverse strand, counting down.
ATAACCGCCAGTTTTTTCTTATCCATTAAAATAGGAACAGTTGGAAGGAAACGAGAGTTAAACCCCTGATCTAAGATCAGGCATAATCATATTGACAAATACTTCAATCCACGGATAATCTTCTCAAATCATAATATAAAAAGGAAAAAGGGGACACTATTTTATTTGACAAATGCTTCAATCCATCAAAAGGAAAAGGGGTCGAATCTCCCCTTGACTGCATTAGTTTGATATTAGATATGGGACAGACATACATATTTATGCCTGATTTGCAACCAGGTGTATCTTTTAACATAAATCAATCCTTGCTTAAAAAGAGAAATTGCCCGCAATGCGGGTCAAAGGAAATCTACATAATTTTGTAAACCCTTCCCATTTCCCCTTGATTTTATTTAGTAGTTTATTATCCTACTAAATGTATATGGAAGCTTCTATAACATAAGAAAAAAGGGTTTAAATCTCAATTCTTAATAATTTACACTTTTATAAATATTCTATGTTGATGATGATTGAACCACAAGTTTTGCATTAATGGTCAGGAGGTTTCTTTGTCTGACTGGAATTTTAAAATATTATACGATGGAGCATACCATATTTGTCGAGTTGAAGTACTCTTATTAAGTCTTTTAAATCGAAAGGGTGTAATTGTTTTTGAAGATATTTCTCACGAAGATTTTGATCCTATGCGGTATGGAAAATCTTTGAATGATTTGAAGGGAAACATCCATGGGGTATTTCCTGATGGTCGAGTGATAGGAGGAATTGAGGTTGTTCGACAAGCATATGGCGCCATTGGGCTACGTTGGTTAGTATCATCAACTAGCTGGCCTGTCTTAAAACATTTTTTCAACTTCTTTTATAAACTATTTGCACAGCATAGACTCGACCTTGATCGTATGATCAAAAGGTTCTTTTCAAATGGTAAGTGAACTTCTGTGAAAATGGGTGCACATCTTGATTAGTGAGTATTATTGATTTTTCATAAGGTTTATTATATTTTAAAATAATATGATAGATAATTATTTATTTTTAGTGGAAATAATTAGGAACAATTTCATCATATTAGTTGTATTAAAACGTAGGGAAAGTGAGGTGTATGATGAATAAACTAATAGTAATTGTAATATGTTGTATGAGCATATTCTTATCAAGCTATCCTATTGCCTATGGGAACGACCGTCATCATAATAGCGACTCAAGACATCACAATCGTCATTATGGCCATAGCTATAAAAAGCATTATGACCACGGAAGCCACCACCATTATAAGCATAACGGCAGACACTATAGGTATAAAAAACACCACGGTAGATATTACAGACATGGTTATTACTACAATCCCGGGTACTTACATAGACCATACACCTATAGATATTATAGGCGCCATGGATGCTAGTAATTATCACACTGTATGATTATCATTAAAAGGCTGTTTGCATTATTGTAAGTAGGCTTGTTGAGAACATTGCGTAAGATATTTTTTGGTTTTTGCTTTATCATACTAAAAGAGCTACCTAATTACTGAGCATATATAACAGCGATTGTTTATTAGACTAAACATAAAGGCACCCTTGTGTCATTAAGATGCAAGGATGCCTTTCTAATGTTACTGTTTAAACTCAAAGTCTAAAGTAGTAAAACACACCTCTTGACAATCTTCGTTTAAAACTCCTATATCTGAGGATTTAGAACCCCTTTTTACGTTGACTAAAGCAAGCCATTTGATATCCTTAACTATCTTATTTTATAATAGATAAAATTCACTATTTCTTTGTATAAAAAGGAGTTACACAGAAAACATTGTTGACTTTTTCTCCTGTCATAATTAGGGGAGTTGTATACAATGGAGAAAAGTCAATAAAAATGGTTTAAAATATGTTGTTAATATGAGAACTACATCAATTAAATTATGTTAAATAAGAGGACAAATGTACAAAATTTTAAAACTGAATCAAATATCGACAAAGGGTTTAGGGAAATTTGCCCCTGATCGTTATGAGATTACGAGTGAAGCAAACCAGCCGGATGCCATTTTAGTCCGGAGTCAACCGTTAACTCCGGAATATATTTACCCTCCGTTAAAGGCCATTGCCAGAGCCGGAGTTGGTGTGAATAACATTCCGGTTGAAGCTTGTACAGAACGTGGAATCCCCGTGTTTAATACACCTGGAGCAAATGCAAACGCTGTTAAAGAATTAGTATTGGCTGCCTTAATATTTAGCTCCCGCAGGTGCCTAGATGGAATTCTGTATGTGAACGGTCTTGACCATGTTACTGACGCTGAAGAAATGAAGAAGTTAGTGGAAACTAACAAGAATAATTTTCAAGGACGGGAACTTGCTGGAAAAACCCTTGGAGTTGTTGGACTGGGAGCAATTGGATCTTTAGTGTCTGACATGGGGCTTAAACTTGGGATGGATGTGGTTGGTTTCGATCCTGAGTTATCTGTAGATGCTGCCTGGAGATTGTCTAATAAAACACAAAAAATGGAAAACCTTCGTTCTCTTTTGTCCAAATCGGATTACGTAACACTGCATCTGCCTGTGTTGGAAGCAACTCGGGATACGATCAACAGTGAGACAGTAAAATTTTTTAAACTTGGCGCTCATTTACTTAATTTTTCTCGGGGAGAGATCGTTAATTCTTCAGCAGTCATATCAGCTTTAGAAAGCGGGCAGCTTGCACAATATGTTACAGATTTTCCAACACCGGATTTGATCGGAAGGAAAAACACGATTCTTCTGCCCCATATCGGTTCATGTACGACAGAAGCAGAAGATACCTGCGCAGTGATGGCCGTGGATCAACTTATCTCTTTCCTTGAACACGGAAATATCAAAAACTCGGTCAATTTCCCAACATCATCTTTAGAACGAACCAGTGAGTACCGGATTGCGCTATCTAACAAAAATGTTCCTGGAATGTTAGGAGGGATCCTTTCCATTCTCGCAGATAGGAACATCAATATTAGTGAGATGCTCAATAAGAGCCGTCACGAGATTGCGTATAATTTGATTGATATAGAATCCCCACCGACACCGGATTTCCTTTCTGCTCTGAAAAACATAGAAGGAGTCATTAACGTACGCAGTATCTAAGAGGGAAAACCAAAATTCTAAATATGAAATCCGAGTTAGTAAATATATTTTTAGTCCACCCCAAACCACACCTCACCAGCGATATCCTTTGTTTATGCTGATATTTATTCATATAATCATGCCCAAATCAATCAGGTCTTAGAGGTATGTTCAAAAAATCATTTGTAATAAAATCTGAAAAAAGATTGAAATCTCATGGAATTCTGTTTTAATTCATTTATCAGTTTAAAAAGGCAATTTCTTGTTGTAGATCTTTATCTTGCTAACTCAACAAAATGACATAAAGGAGCATTTATATGAAAAAACTTACCATTTGTATGACTATTTTTATAACATGGGGAATGATTGTCTCAATGCAAACAACGCAAGCAGGATCGGAACATACATCAACCCCACTTTCTGGCAAAATCGTAGAAACGATGAACAGTGGCGGTTATACGTATCTCCTCCTTGAAAAGGATGGGAAAAAAATGTGGGTTGCCGTAATGGAAATGAAAGTTGCTGTTGGTCAGGAGATGTCTTTTGAGCCCGGTCATGAAATGTTCGATTTCACGAGTAAAACCTTAAACCGCACATTCGACAGGATCATTTTTTCTACAGGCCCCGTCTCACATGGATCATCCGAATCACACAAACCTGAGGGCATAGGCAGCAAGGGTACGGTAGTCCATACCGAAGAAGCAATAAATGTGGAAAAGGCTTCCGGTTCAAATGCTTATACAGTAGCAGAACTGTATGAAAAAGGTGACAAGCTTGATAAGCAAAACATTCTTATTCGAGGTAAAGTGATGAAGGTTTCTGTTGGAATTATGGGAAAGAACTGGCTCCATATTCAGGATGGAACCGGAGAACAGAAGAATAACACGCACGACCTTGTGGTTACCACTCAGGATAATCCTTCAGTGGGTGATGTTGTAACCGTAAATGGAACCTTGTATAAGGATAAAGATTTTGGGAGTGGTTACAAATATGATGTGATTGTGGAAGAGGCACACATCAAAAAAGAATAGGAAATCATAGCATAATAAAAACTTTAGGCGAAGAATTTCGATTTTATATATTATTGATTCTAATAGATTTTTCATTCGTGGAGTTTATTCAAGGCATCACAAAGGCAAGACCTTTCGCATGGAGCCAGTCCTGAGCGAGATTCTCCAGTCTCTAACGCTTTCAGAAATGACAAGATTCCAATTTTCAACATTATGACACAGCCTCAAGGGGGGTTTTCTTTTTATTGCCTTGAGCACTAGAGCATAATCAATCTAAATGCTATTAATTCCGAAGCGCACGAAACAGAGGATTTATCTCGTACGGTGTTTAATAACCCTCCTCCGTCTTAAAGCATTTCCCGTTCCCGAGATGTTGCCTTGAGGATGGGTGAATCTCTTTTTTCTGATGATGAATCTTATCCACTATGTGAGGCTTCTAATGGTCAGGTTTAAAAAACATCATGTCAGATAAAAAACCAGAAAAAAGAAACATATGTATTACTTGTTATAATCAACATGGTTGTCTGACGAAAGAGCCTTTATGTCTACTCCTGAAACGTAATGAAGCAGAAAAGTCTCTTTTGGGAAAAGAACTTATGGAAAGGAGAGGTTTGCTCAGTAAATGTCAAGAATGCGCTCATTTCAGATTATGCTGGACTGAAGAGATCTATAAAGGGAGATTATGCCTAATCAAAGATTAGGCCCGTTTATAAGAAATAGAGGATACAATGAATTGGAAACAGTAACCGTCGAAAGAGGGAATGACTACGCCTAATCTGATTTTAAAACAGATATATCTTTGAGGTTTCTCTGATATAGAAGTTTTATTAAATTGTCTATATATAAAGATAAAGTATCATGGAAATTCGAGAGTATCAAGAAAGTGATGAAAAAGAAGTCATCAAGCTTTGGTTTAAGTGTAATTTAGTACTTCCAAGGAGCAATCCAAAACGAGATATTGAAAGAAAAATGAAAGTAGATCGTGATCTTTTTCTTGTAGGAAACGTAAACGGTAAAATCATAGCCAGTGTGATGGGGGGATATGAAGGTCACCGCGGCTGGATAAACTACCTCGCTGTAGATCCGAAATACCAGAGAAAGGGTTATGGACGCTTAATCATGGAAGCTGTCGAGGGGCGTATAAAAGAGAAAGGTTGCCCTAGAATCAACCTGCAAGTTCGGTCAGCCAATAAGGACGTAATTGAGTTCTACCAGGCTATTGGCTATACAGATGATAATGTTGTTGGGCTTGGTAAACGGCTTGAGGAAGATGAACCCTACAATGACTAACAAATCTCTGAGGAAAGAGGCTTAAACTTTCAAAATATAATTATAAATAAATAGTGATAGACCCTTTTCCTTTGACAGAACAATTCAATCCTTGACAACAACATGTAAACACGTCTATAACAGGGCTCAGTTTTGCACACAGTCGTTTGCTTTAAAACTCAAAGATAAATTAAGGGAGGTTGGTAAATGAAAAAAATAAATATTTTCTTTGCAATTATATTCGTTCACTTCTTTATCGTAAGCTTATGTTATGCAGGAATTTTTGAAGAAATCAAGAAGGGAATTGGCCTGGAATCACAGAAAAAATCTGCCGAGGGGAACATAATATCCGGCCTTAAGGAGGCTCTATCAATAGGAACAGAGAATGCCGTAAATTCAGTTTCGAAAGTTAATGGTTATTTTGGAAATCAAACTATTAAGATACTCATGCCAGAAAAAATCAATATGGTTGCAGATAGTCTCAGAAAGATTGGATACCAAAAACAGGTTGATGATTTTATCCTCAGTATGAACCGGGCAGCAGAAAAAGCTGCACCTAAAGCGATATCCTTTTTTGTCGACTCAATAAAGGAAATGACCTTTGAAGATGCCAAAAAGATCCTCAACGGAGGTAATACTGCCGCAACAGACTATTTCAAGACAAAAACAAATCAAAAACTCTATAAGGCATTCAAGCCAATAATTTCATCAAGTATGAGCGAAGTCAATGTGACACGTTTTTATAAAGATATGATAAGTAAGTATACAACTTTACCATTTATGAAGTTTGAATCTCTAGACATTGACCATTATGTAACGAACAAAGCACTAGATGGACTTTTTTATATGATAGGACAGGAAGAAAAGAAGATCAGGACTGAGCCAGCAGCAAGAGTTACCGAACTACTAAAAAAGGTATTCAGCAAATAACCAGAGGAGTTATGGAAGGCGTGCCATTCTCTCGAATGGCCTTAAGCCATCCGCTACATCTGTTTCAATCAGCATGAATGAACTAACAAAAGTATGTTTTATTTTACAATCTGTGTATGATACTGGGACTTGTCTTTCATAGGAACATTCATGTGTTTACCGAACGGGATCTTCCATCTAACGTCAACATATTCCATATTAGCAAGTTCTGTTCCTTCCTCCTTTATGACACTCAACAGGTTCTGAAGTTTTCCATAATCAGAGAGTTCATACGGCTGTTCGCATGATTTTGGACATCCCCATTTTATCATAGCTCCATTTTGTGTCCGTAACATAATATCACTTTTACCACTTTTAAGTCTCCTACCCACATTAGAAACATCTATAGACGCAATTTTTAGAAGTTTATCTATTTTGTTAAACTTTAGATAATTTAAAAGATTTACGCCTTCCCTGATTGACCTGTTATTACATCTTTCACCGCATTTAGGAACCCTTAAAGACCTGCTACTGATTATATAGATTGGATTTTCACCTTCTTCAGGATATTTATAGAATTCTCCTGGAAGTCTAACACAATCCTTATCTACCAGGATCTCTTTACCCTTATTCTTGATGATGGCTATCGGCCTGTGCAATTCAAATTTTAGGTTTATGCAGTTAGGAAGTTCTCTTTCTATATAGCAAACCTTAGAAATAAGAGGACTATTTTCATATATCGCAGCAATTTTTTTTGTTAAATCCTTTTCAAACATATTGTATTTTTTCTTCAGACCGGGGAGGTTCTTTACCTTATGGATGAATTTATCAGTCGCCCATGTTGGAGTCTCAAACGAGAATGTTACAGGACTTACCATAAACATTGCTCGATTTGTTAAATGTTTCCATGTGAATTTACCCAACCACATAACAACAAGGATTGCGATGATTACGATGGACGACCTTAGTAAAATGGATATGGTTTTTTTCTGTGTCTTCTCAAGATATGGGTTTAGGGTAACGATACCAGTTCTTGTCTTGTCTGCGGCCTTATCGTAAAGATATTTAAGGATTTGTTTCATTCGTGAGCTGTAATTTTATTAGTTTCTATATATAACAGGACTGGTTGGATTTCTCCGTTGTCTTCTTTGCTGCCTTGTCACCTACCTGAACGGATTGTTCAGACGACTGGGTGTGTTTATGTTTGAGTGCAGTATCAACGATGATACTACATAATTCTACAAAACCAATGTTTACGGCATTAGCTGCCTTTGGCAATAGACTTCTTTCCGTGAACCCCGGGATAGTATTAACTTCAAGGACGTATATTTTACCGTCTTTGCCTAATATCATATCTACTCTTGAGAAACCACGACATTCAAGGCTATTGTGTGCTTGAACCGCCAGTTCCTGAGCATCAGTATATGTTGAATGAAACAATGATTTATTATCAGATTTCAAGACTATATATTGGGTTCTTTTATCCTTGTACTTTGCAACATAATCATAGAACTTTGAAGCAGGTTTTATCTCAATTATGGGTAAAAGTTTATCATTAAGAATGCCAACAGCCAATTCCCTGCCTTCAATATATTTTTCAATAAGAATTTCATTCCCAAATAGTCCTGCATAATTTATTCCATCTTTTAATTCATCATACTCTTTAATCAAAGATATTCCTGCACTGGAACCATTGTCTATGGGTTTGGTAACAACAGGTAAACCAAGTTTTTCAGCTCTTTTAATGATTACGCGAACAGTCTGTTTAGTAGAGACTGATTGATAATCCGGGGTTAGTATATTGTTCTTTTTAAAAATACTCTTAGATTTTAGTTTGTTCATTGCAAGTTTGCTTGCATAAACACCAGAGCCAGTGTACGGAATGCCCTTTGATTCCAGAATCTCCTGAATACCACCATCCTCGCCAAAATACCCATGAAGGGCTATGAATGCCACATCAATTTCATGATTATCAAGTTCATCAACAACGCTATCATTGACGACTATTTCGATAACGTTGTTATTGGTCTTTCTCAAGGCATTTGCAACAGCCTTACCGGACTGAAATGATATTTCTCTTTCAGATGATATGCCACCCATTAATACTGCAATGTTTTTTTTATCAAGCATATTTTTTTTGAATGCACAGAGAATTATAGTATAGACCTAATTATTGGTTTTATAGGTTTTTATTATTTTTATTTTTTTCTATATTCTCTGTGCATTTTATATTGGTTATAAAGACAACTCCGATATCACATTAGATTCTTTCATACCAGCCCAAACCGCTTACCATGGTGGGCAAAACCGTTTTGATGGGTAATTGGATAAATAAAACCTGATACTTATTCTCAAAAAATTCTAATTTACACCTTCTTGCATAATGGGGTGTAGTATGGTTTCCCCCGAAGGATTTTTATATGATAGTCATGTGGATATACTCGACCAATATATATTGTGTTTTTTCCTTTCTTTTTTGCGTAACACAAATTTTCTTCAGCTCTAGAAATAAGTTCTTTCTTTGTTTTACCATCAAGCGGAAATATGGCCACACCACCACTGATTGTTATACAAACCCTTTTAAGAGGATCAATACGTGAGAATCCGTGACTCTCAACTGCAGTCCTTAACCTATCAGGAAATTGGAGACCTGAGATGGTACTGGTTAATGAATTCTCAGTACCACGCGTTTCGGGAAAGAGCGCGGCAAATTCTCCCTCACCATAACGCGCAACAATATCACTATTCCTTGTGTATATTTTAATGATATCTGAAATTTGATTTAAGACGAAGTTTCCAATCGATCTGCCATAAGTGTCATTATAATATTTGAAATCGTCAATACCGAATATAGCCAAGGCAAAATGGCAATTGTAACGACATGACCTTTCTATCTCATTTTCCAGGCAACTTAAAAAATGCCTTTTATTGTATAATCCTGTAAGTTCATCTATAACAGATAAATCCTGAAGTTCGTTAAAGAGCAAATTATTTCTAATGGCAATTGCTGCATAAGAAGCAAATGTTGATAATGAATTTAAATCGTTTTCTGTAAAGTGTTGATTATTGATTTTATCTGTTAAATTAAGTACACCTATTGTATCTGATTTAACTTTTAGAGGTATAGAAATAAATGAGCTGGATTTGTATCTATAAGAATTACTTATGTCAAAGTCTTCCCTCTTATTTTTTGTATCAGTTACTAAAAACGTCTCACCCTTGAGCGCTACCAATCCAGCAACACTTTCGCCTAATTTGACTTTCGTATTTTTTATTTTGTTTACGTTAATACCAGTTGCTTTCGTTACTGTAAGTGTTTGACTTTTTCTGTCCAATAACATAAGGGAACATTTTTCTGACTTTACTCTAGCCGCACAAGCTTGAACTATTATGTCAGACAATTCCTCCATATTATTCATGGTCTTTAGTAATTTCTCAATATAATTATCGTTCCCGTTTTTTTGCCAGGTCATGCCATTTGAACAAAAACCGGTTTCTTTTGCAAGTGTTAAGGTAGGGTTGGTCTTTAACTCTATGTTATCGTTTTTTAATTTGACTTTCTGTTTGGATTCATAGCTTATTGATTTATTTCTGATATATCTAGTAATCGTTCCTAACAACTCGTCAAATACAAAAGGTCTCGAAAACGAGTTTATTATGCCACTATCACCTAACATAGTATTATTGCTATTAGGTTTATATATCTTACTATTCGAATAGTCTGAAATCACAATTATCTGAGATCCCGGAGTGCGCTGATGTATAACATCCAGTATTTCATTCGAACTTGATTCCATTCCTTTTGTATCAAGTATGATCAAGTCTGCGGGATTTTCTTTCAATTCGAGTAGAGTGACGAAGACACTATCAAGCATACGTACATTACAACCTGGCACCCTGCTCAGGCTATATTTCAGTAAACGCAGGTCATCATTTTCAGATATAATAATAAACTGCATATCTATTTTATGAATAAGATTCTAATTCAGAACTTATCTTGGTCATTTCATGAGAAGCAAATGCATCTACTAATACAGGATCTAATTGTTTCCCAGATACTCTATTGAGTTCTGAAATCGCTTCGTTTATCTTTTTAGATGGCCGGTATGTCCTTTCTGATGTCATTGCATCGAAAGCATCGGCTACTGTCATTATCTTAGTCAAAAGTGGTATATCTTTTCCACCCAATTTATCAGGATACCCACTACCATCAAAACTCTCGTGGTGACCTCTTATATAGTGACTTGCTTCTTTGAGAAAATCTAAAGGCTCTATTATTTTTTCACCTATAATAGGATGGGACTTTATTACATCAAATTCAGATTTACTCAATTTATCAGGCTTATTAAGTATACGTTCTGATATACCTATTTTGCCTATGTCATGCAATTGTGCTGCATGATGCAATATGTCTTTTTCTTTGGGTGACACTCCTATCATATCTGCGATGGAGAGTGCGTATTCTGATACTCTTTGAGAATGACCATTTGTAAAACTATCTCTTGCCTCTAGAAGATTAGCCAAAGACCTAACCGTATTAAAACAATTTTCTTCTATTGTCTTGTAAAGTCTCATGTTTTCTAATGCAATACTTACCTGCCCTGCCATAATACAAAGGAGATTAACATCTGTCTCACTAAAACTCTCTCTTGAAATTTTGTCTGTGATGTTTATTACTCCAAGAAGCCTTTTACCCGAAATTAAAGGTGCAGAAACAAATGACTTTGTTACATAATCAGGTTTTTCACTTCCTCTAAGCCTGTTATCATCAATAATATTCTTGACCAAAATGGGCTTTCTTTCTTTCGCAACACGCCCTGCAATTCCTTCGCCTATCTTTCGAGTTTTACCTATAACCAGGTTGCATCTGTCACCTTGGTATGCCTTAACTATCAACTCTTTTTTTTCTTCATCAAGCAACATGATTGAACTTTGCTTTACCTTTAGCTTTTCGTTAATTTTTCCCAGACATAAGTTTAAGAGTTCATTCGTATCTAAAACCGACGTAATTGCTTTACTAATCTCGTTTATTGTGTCTAATTCGTTTATTCTTTGAACAAGCTCTTTATTGGCATCTGTAAGATGCTTACCAGTTGTCTGGACCTCTAGAGTTAATTTTTGTTTATAAAAGTCAAGTTCAATATTTGTTTTTTTTAAATCATCTAGAAGTTGTTTATTTTCCATTGCAATCTGATGGCCATATAAGGTTCTATTTACGGCCTTTTTTAATTCAAAAATATTAAAGGGCTTGGTTATATAATCATCCACTCCATGTCTTAGCGACTGAACGGCAGTCTCTACAGTTGCATAACCAGTGACCATTATAGTCCTGATTTCCGGATATTCCTTCTTAGCCTTTCGAATCAGTTCAAGGCCATCAATTCCAGGCATCTTTAAGTCGGTTAACAACATTTGATAATTATGCTTCTTCATCATCTGTAATGCCTCAACACCTGATAAACTTGTGTCTGTCTGATAACCTTCACGTCTAAGCAATTCTTCAATTAATTGGCATATCTTAGGTTCATCATCTACAACTAAGATTCTTATCCCTTCATCCATGTTTATTCCTCTAATAGATTACAAGATTTTAATTGGTTCTAACGGCAATGTGAAACTAAAGACGGTACCTTTGTGCTCCTGGCTTTTTACGGTTAAATCCCCTCCATGCCTCTTAATTATGTTATGAGAAACACAGAGTCCCAGACCTATTCCTCCTTCAGCTTCATCAACTACTAAGAAAGGATCAAAAATCCTTTCAATTACCTTAGAAGGAATTCCTTTACCTGAATCATAAAATGTAGCAATTATATTTTGGTTATCTTTTTCCGTGGAAATTTTTAAGACGCCTTTTTTACCAACAGCCTTTTGAGAATTACAAATTATATTTTTACAAACCAAGGAGATTTGTTCTTTGTCGGCCATAATCATTGGTAAATCTCTATCAAAGGCTTCTATTATTTGAGTATCTCTTTCTTGCTTTGTATCCTTAAAGAAATTGATTACTTCTTTTATGATATCGTTCAAATTCACAAATGACTTATTAGGTTCTCTAAGTTGAGCATAGGTCACTAGATTTCTTACAGCTTCAGCAATTCTCTGTGTTTCCTCCTCTAAAGTTACATATACGGGGTAGTTGGGGTCTTTGTTTATCCGTCCTAACAAGAGCAATTGTAACTGACCACTGATTGTCGTTAAAGGATTATTAATTTCATGCGCAATCCTCAATGCCATACGTTTTACAGACAATTGTTTTCCATTTGATTCCTTCAAGATGCTTCCGTTATGACTGGTCCTATCTAAAAATTTGTGAATAATAGCAAGTAACTCATTTATATAAAAGGGTTTTAAAATATAGCAATCAGCACCACTTTCGAGAGATTTGATGGCTTTCTCCCTATTTACAAAAGAGAAGGAAACCAAAATAAATAGCTTCGGATTAATTTTTTTTACAACATCAAAGAATTCCATCTCCTTTAATTCCAAATCGTCTATATCAAGAACAACAATATCCGTTTTTCTTTCAGCAACTGTAGCTACTGCCTGGAACACGCTTGTTTTAGAAAAAACATCGTAACCCTTCTCTGCCAAAAGTTTCACAGCAGCTTTCATATTTTCATCTTCTCTGAATACAACAAGAATTTTAGGATTGGCTGACATTTCAAAACTCTTATATTAATTAATCAGAAGAATAACCTGGCAGGATAATAGTAATAACTGTTCCCTCTCCTATTTTACTATCTAAATCAATTGTTCCACCAATTTCTTCAATCATTGCTTTACATACTGACAACCCTAAACCAGTGCCATTGTTATTGATTTTGGTAGTATAAAAAGGGCGAAAGGCTTTGCTTCTTTGATCCCTTGTGATACCACATCCCGTATCACGAAATTGAATCATAATTGAATTATCGTGGATAAGATTAGTACTTAAATAAATCTTACCACCATTTGGCATGGCTTCCCTCGCATTTTGTAGCAAATTAAGGAAAACCTGTTTCAATCTATTGCAATCTCCCTCTATCTTAAGTTCTGAATACAACAGATTCTTAGTAACCTCAATATTTTCATTTTTCATAGTATAGCCAACCATTAAAATAACATCTTCTATTACTTGATTTACATCAAATATTTTTTTTGATGTGGGAGTTTGTTTTGCAAATTCAAGTAAGCAACTAACCAACTTGGCTATACGGTCAAACTCTTGGACAAGTGTCTCGTAGGTCTTTTTTTTGGGGTCATTATCATGTGTTTCCGAAAGGAACATTTGTAACCATCCAGATACATAGGTCAAGGGGTTACAAATCTCATGGGCAATCCCAGGAACTATTTTTCCAAAGCATAACATTCTATTCAGATACTGTGTAGACTTTTCTTCATCATCTATTTGCTCAACCAGGATGTGGTATCCGCATGTGTCTCCTGTTTCACCATGGGAAGGATGTACTAAGATTTTTTGTCCGATTTCTGGTAATTTGTATATCTTAGGATATTCACCTTCTACTTTAAAAAAATCTTTACCAGGAATCCGAAAGGCATTGTACCACTTATCTCCAATTATGTCGGAATTAAAATTGCCATTACTATAACTTACTGACTTTACAACTCCATCCCTATCGGTTACTATAATTCCTAATACTTTTTCAGATTGAAACATTGAATAAAGAATCCTTTTTATATTGTATATAAATTAGTTACCAGATTTTTATTTCCAGTTCTAACGAGATATTATATTTTCCCTTGATAGTCTCTTTGACTATTTTTATGAGTTCAAGAATATCATTGCTTGTAGCGTTTCCGACATTGACTATAAAATTTGCATGTTTTTCTGAGACAATGGCACCCCCTACATTCTTTCCTTTAAGACCAGCCTTATCTATGAGTTCTGCAGCCTTAAACCTATGTGTATTCTTAAATACGCAACCGGCATTAAATGTTGATAAGGGTTGTTTTTCTTTTTTTTCTTTATAAATATTGTTCATCCTTGCAAGGATTTTCTCTTTTATTGATTCTTTAAGCACAAATTTTACTTCAATAACTATTTGCTCAGTAAGATTACATCCACGATACGTAAAATCAACATCCTCACGATTATGGTTCCTGATTTCACCATCAAAAGTCATAGTGGTTACGGAACTTATAGTTTCGCTTATACTTCCGTATTTCCCTCCTGCATTCATCATTACAGCACCACCTACAGTACCCGGAATTCCTACCAATAGTTCTAAACCTTCTAATCCCCACAGAGACGTTTTCCGGATAAGCTGTGAGAGATTTGTTCCTGCCTCCGATAACACATAGTTGTCATTTCTTTTTACGTTTTTAAAATTGGTTCCACCTAAATAGATTACCACACCCTGGATACCATTGTCATTGACCAATACGTTACTTCCATTTCCCAAAATGAATATCTTTTTCTGCTCATTCTTACAATATTGGAGGACTCTCTTTAATTCGGATATATCCCTTGGTTCTGTAAATATCTCAGCCACACCCCCTGTCTTGAAGGAGGTATATCTTTGCAGAGACACATCATACTGAAATATGTCATCAACAATTTCTATATTACTGATCATATTTGCTTTCGAGGTTGCTTTTTAGACCATGAGCTACTTTCCAGATATTACCTGCACCCATGGTTAAAATAATATCATCTTTTTTTACATCTGAGGACAAGCTGTTTATAATCTTACTCAGGCTTTTTACGTATTTAACATCTCCACCAATTTCTTGCAATTCTTGCACAAGGTCTGAAGAACTAACGGAAGCTCTTTCCATACCCGAATCTCTTGCCGCATAAATATCAGTAATGATTATTTTGTCAGCAAGCGTAAGTGCCTTCGCAAATTCCTTTAGAAGAAGCCTTGTACGGTTGTGCTGATGTGGCTGAAACACACAATAAAGTCGTTGTGAAGGATAAATTGACTTTGCAGTTTCCAATGTCAATCTGATTTCCGTGGGATGGTGGGCATAATCATCAATAATTGTAATACCATATTTGTTATTAATGGTTTGAAAACGACGGTGTACACCCTTAAATGTCTTTAACGCTTTTCTAATATCTTTTTTATCTAAACCGATATAACTGCAAACTGTAATTGCAGCAAGTGCATTTGATACATTATGTAACCCAGGCATATTCAAGTAAAAATCACCAAAATGTTTACCTTCATTAAATACGCGAAAATAACTCACTCCTTTATCAAAATAATACATAACGGCAATCCATTTCGAATCAGATTCTAAATATATTTCTTTATGTAATTCATCAGCTAGAGGTTCCGATACTTTATTAATCGAAGAGGACTCAGGTATGAACGTCCTTCCTGCCTGAATAACATAGTCAGGCAGGTCTTTATTAGTTGCCATAATAACTGAATAGTTTTCAATCCTGCATTCTGCACTTTTAATGACCTTTTTTATATTTATATCATCATTATTTACAACAAGTAATCCATCTTCAGGTATTAAAGATACAAACTCTGAAAAGGCACCTGTAATTCCATCGATATCTTTATAATAATCAAGATGGTCCTCCTCAATATTAGTGATTACGCCTACCTGTGGTGATAGTCTCAAAAAGGTTCTATCATATTCACATGCTTCAGCAATAAAAAAGTTTCCTCTCCCAAGACAAGAACTACCTCCGATTCCTTCAACATTACCACCAATTACAAAGGCAGGTTCATATCCTTCATTTTTTAGTATTGTTGAAATCATTGCACTTGTTGTAGTTTTACCATGTGTACCACTAACCGTAATGCCGCACCTATTTTTCATTAAAGAACCCAAAAACTCAGAATATTTAATAATTTTCAGCCCTAACTTCTTTGCCTTTATTAGATCAGGGTTATTCTCACGAATGGCAGCTGATGTTATTACTAAGCTTGTACGATGATTAATGTCTCTCCCATCCTGTCTCGCATTAATCTTGGCACCCAGTTTTTCAAGATTACGTGTAACTGGAGAACATTCTGAATCGGAACCAGAAACAAAACAACCCTCATCTATTAATATCTTGGCAATTGCACTCATTCCTACACCCCCAATGCCAATGAAGTAAACGTGTTTCCCTCTGATATCGCTATAATTAGCATGGTTGAGATACTGTCGTTGACTGATCCCTTTATAATGTTTTTGAAAGGTAAGGTTCATTTTTTCTTGTATAATTTCTTGTTTCATCCTCGCCTGTACTTTGGGCAGGGATTATATCTTTTTTGGTATTCTTTGCCTCAGATATCTGACATATTATATCTATAAGACTCGTAGCTGCAAACGGTTTATTTAAGTTTTTGTTGATCTTTTTCATATTATTCAGTTTTTCATCATTTATAAGCAAACTTGATACTAATTCTATAATCCTTTCAGGATTTAGTTCTTCCTGCTTTATGATTACGGCTCCTCCCCTCTTTGCAAGTTCATAAGCATTCCAGTATTGATGGTTATCAGTTGCATACGGATAAGGTATTAAAATCGTGGGAATACCTACAGCAGAAATTTCTGCAATAGTATTCGCTCCTGCACGACAAATAACCAAATCTGACAGTGCATAGGCAATGCTAATGTCGTCAAAAAACTCAGATACAAAGGCTTTTATTCCCACCTTATCATAAGTATCTTTAACATCTTTATATCCATGTTTTCCAGTAAGATGAATAATTTGCAAGTCCGGAATTAAGGTTTTAAGTTTCGGAACACTTTGTAACAACACCAGATTTATTGCCTGTGCACCCTGACTGCCGCCCATTACCAATAACGTCTTTTTCTGAGGATTAAAACCAAGAACATTTTTAGGAATGTCTGTCTTCTTTTTTATGATGTTCCTACGTATTGGAATACCCGTAACATGAATAGAATGTACCTTTTTAAACCACTTTGTTGTACCTTCCCAATGACAGAATATTGTATCCGCCCATTTTGCCATTAATAAATTAGCTCTACCAGGAATAACATTTTGTTCTATCAAGACAATCGGAATGCCAATAATATATGAGGCAATTACAGGTAAAACGGAACCATATCCACCCAGTCCGATGATTATATCAGGCTTAATTCTAATAATGCTAATTAAAGAATGTATAATCCCGATTATGGAGACTAAGACAAAAGCGGGTAAGCAAATTATTGATGTTAGTTTGCGTGCTTTTATTTGTTCGAACTTATAACCACTTTTTTCTATGTATCTAGCTTCCCTCTTTTTATCTGTTCCTAAAAAGACAATATCCGTATCCGGGAATCGTAATAATATTTCATCTGCTATACTAATTCCGGCCACTAAATGTCCGCCAGTACCGCCACCAGCAAAGATAATCTTCAAGTGACAAAGCTCCTGTTATTAAGGGCGTCTTTCACTGAAACAGCATTATCTTTTGATTGCTTTGCAATGTTTAAGAGTATTCCTATTCCAAGCAACGAAAACAATAGTGATGACCCTCCCGTACTGATAAATGGCAATGGAAGTCCCTTTGTTGGTACGGAACCTGTGGCAACAGCAATGTTTATGGCAGATTGTATGGCAATAGAAAAAGTTATACCTAATGAAAGGATAAAACCAAACATATCTGGCGCCAACTTGCAAACTCTCACTCCCTGCCACGCTAATAAGGCAAACATAATGATAATTAACGCCGTTCCTATGAATCCTAGTTCTTCTCCTATTATTGAGAATACAAAGTCACTACTGCTTTCAGGTAGAAAAAACAATTTCTGATGACTTCCACCCAACCCTAAACCCGTTAATCCTCCTGAACCGAGTGCAATCCATGATTGTATAATTTGATAACCTATTCCTTCAGGATCTTTCCAGGGGTCAAGAAACGCAATTAATCTGTTTTTCTGATAAGTTGGCATCTTATACATGATTTCATATATGTGGGGAATTGATGCCATAACGGCAAAAATTATATAAATTATTCTGGTTCCTCCCACCATAATCAATATAAATGAAATTAATGTTATGAATACGGCAGTTCCAAAATCTGGCTCTTTCAAAATAAGTAGAGATACAGCACCTATTAATATAACAGGAATCACAAAACCTTTATTGAAATGCGACATCTTTTCTTGATTTTTTGCTATATAACTTGACATAAAGATAATCATTGCAAGTTTGGCAAATTCAGACGGCTGAAAACCAAAGCAACCTCCAAATCTTATCCACCTGCAAGCACCATTAGTAACGGTTCCTACTCCTGGAATGAGCACAATTACTAGTCCAACAAGAGCAACAAAGAAGATTAAGTTGCTATATCTTAATAAGTAATGATAATCAAGTTTCATCATGACTAACATACATATGATTGCAAATATTATCCACAGGATATGCTTAAGAAAAGGAATGTTAATGGTATTATGGCCTTCAACAACTCTTATTGAGCTTGTACTGTATATCATAATTATGCCAATTGCAAGTAAGGTTGTAACCAGACAGACTATAATATTTGCAGGTTCCAAACGGCAAATTTCTCTGGTAACTGTAAATTGATTTTTTATGGTATTCATAATTTCAGAGTTATCAGACTAAAAAGTGCCATTATTGCAGCAATTATTAGAAATCTTATTGTAATTTTTGTTTCTGGCCAACCCTTAAATTGGAAGTGATGATGTAAAGGTGCGCACATGAAAGTTCTCTTCCTCGTAATCTTGTATACCCCTACCTGTAATACTACAGAAAGCGTTTCCACAATGAATATAATACATATAAAAAATAAAAGTAGTTCTTGTTTTACTATTATAGCTATAAGACCGAGTATTCCACCCAACGGCAATGAGCCGACATCACCCATAAATGCTTGTGCGGGGAAACAATTAAACCACATAAATCCCAATCCGGCGCCTACTAAAGCAGAGCAAAATATGCTCAATTCACCACTCCCCGGAACATAAGGCACATTTAAGTAGCTACTAAAGTCGATTCTTCCAACTACATACGTTATCAAGGTAAAGGCCAAGCCGGCAATTATTGTACATCCAATCGCCAGGCCATCAAGACCATCAGTGACATTAACTGCATTTGACATTCCTACTATGAAGAACATTACTAATAACACATAAAATGCCCCCAGGTCAGGTCTAATTCCTTTGAAGAATGGAATCATAAGACTTGTTCCATCGTTAATATCAATGAAATGAAAATACAATACCAAACCCAGGATTAGTCCAAGGCCACATTGAAAAATGAGTTTTGATGTACTAGATAAACCAGAAGAATGCTTCTGGGTAAGTTTTATATAGTCGTCAAGAAACCCCAGGATACCAAGCCAAACAGCTACAAATAACACCATTAACACATATATGTTAGAGAGGTCACACCAAAGCAAGGTGGAAACAATAATAGCAATCATTATAATGATACCACCCATTGTAGGGACGTCTTTTTTATCCTTATGAAGGTCTTTTAACATTTCAGAATCTTTTTTTGTAGTGTCTTCTGAAACATTATATTTTTCAAGTATCTTTATTATTTTTGCTCCTATGAATACGCTTATTAAGAAAGCTGTTATTGCTGCGAGACCAGCCCTGAATGATATGTATTTTATTATCGAGAGTTGGTGTATTTGATTATGAAGTGGATAAATCCAACTATAAAACAACTATCTTCTCCAGAACAGCCTTGTCATTACTTTGATGAGCTGTGATAACGGTATTTTTTAGTTAAAACTATACTCTGCTATGCGATCTTACGGTTTTCTCTTCTGAGCAACAATTTTTGATTTGGTGTAAGACACTCTCAAGCTTCATCTTTCTTGAACCTTTTATTAGAATTGTGTCTTTACTCTTTAGCAGTGAAGCAACAAAATAACATATCTCTTCTGAGGTCTTATAGCTAAGAACATTTTCTGATGGCATACCACCGTCAATCGCTCCTTCAGCCACAAACCCGGAAAAAGGGCCTACTGTCAAAAGAACGTCAATCTTAGCTTTAGCAACCTTCTCCCCAATTTGCTTATGTTGCTTTTCTGCTTCTTCTCCTAATTCCAGCATATCTCCGCATACAAGTATCTTTCTTCCGGGAACTGGTAATTGTGAGAATTCATCTAATGCTGCCAACATTGATGATGGATTAGAATTGTATGAGTCATTGATAATAACAATATCACCGCAAATTTGCTTTTCCATGCGCATAGATGGAAGCTTGAAATCAGAAAATTTTTTACATATTTCCTCTATATTAATACCGATTGCACTGCACACGGCTATAGTTGCCAAAGAATTATAAATATTGTGCTTACCCAAAACAGGTAAAGTGATAGGAAAAGATCCGTTAACGGTAAAAACAAAACCTGATTTGTTACGTTTAACTTTTGATGCTCTTATCTGGACATTTTCTTTAAAGCCGAAGCTAATAATCCTTCCATTAAAACGGCTACTAATTTGATTACACCAATAGTCATCAGTATTTGTGATTAATGTTCCATTTTTATCCATATTTTCAATAAATTCAGCCTTTTCATCTGCAACACCTTCAATACTTCCAAGACCTTCAAGATGAGCATGAGCTATGTTAGTTAATATAGTAAAATTTGGAGATATAATTTTAGACAATCTCTTGATTTCTCCAGGCGCATTTGTACCCATTTCCACAACACAAAAATCATGAGTTCGATCCGTTTCAAAGATTGTCAATGGAACTCCAACAAAATTATTATGACTATTTCTTGATCTTGACACATTCTTGAAATTTTTAAGAACATGATAAACCATGTCTTTTGTTGTCGTTTTACCATTACTGCCCGTGATCGCCACAAACCTGGTACGTAAACATTGACGATAATAACTTGCCAGGTCACCTAAAGCTTTTAAGGTGTCTGCCACTTCTATTAAGACGCATTTCTCAAGACCCTTAAAAGAAAAGTATTCATTTTTTTTGGTATTAGATACTATGACACCAATTGCCCCCTTATCTATAGCTTGTTTGATAAACTTATGTCCATCATAATTCTTACCATCCAGGGCAAAGAATATTTCTCCTTGTTTTAAAGACCTTGTATTAGTTGAGACACCTTTAATATTTATTCCAGGATCAGTATTTATTAGTTTTCCATCAATCGCCTTTATAATATCAGATAAACTTATACTATCCATCAAATCACAATTAGAGAAATTCAGATAAAACATTTTTTATAGGTAACATCTTGATTATACAACAAAAAACAATTAAATATGATTTAAATTTTGCAGTTTTAAGATGAATGGTCTGAGAGTATCTTTGTTATTACTTCTTTATCATCAAAAGATATGACGGAGTCTTTAAGTATTTGACATTTCTCATGACCCTTCCCCGCAATCAAGATAATATCATTTTTTTTTGCCTCGATAATTGCTTCTTCTATTGCTTCATATCTATTTGTTTGGATGTGAAATGATCTACCAGCACTTATCCCAGTTTTGATGTCCTCTATTATCTTTATCGGATTTTCTGAACGTGGGTTATCGTTTGTTATCCAAAAAATGTCTGAATTATCATCTGCTATTTTACCCATCTCTGGACGTTTACTTTTGTCTCTGTCACCTCCACAACCAAAAACAAGTATTATCCTGCCTTTTGCCAGTTTCCTAAGCGTATGCAATACTGTTTCAAGTGCATGCGGAGTGTGAGCATAGTCTACAAAAATACTAAATCCTAGTTTATTAGGTATACTCTCCAATCTGCCTGGTATAACAGGTGCATTCTCAATACCCTCTTTTACTGTCTCTAATTCAAATCCAAGTGAAAGAGCTCCGGCTGCCGAGGCTAATGTATTGTACACATTATGCAGGCCCATAAGGGGTATGTTAATATCTATTTCCATCCCTAAATAAGTTAGCTTAATCAAAGTATTTCTCATGGATTCACTGTATATTTTTGCTTTTATGTCAGCATTATTTTTTATTCCAAACCATAAAACCTGTGCTCTTGTTTTATCAGCAAAATTTATACTCAATTTATCATCTGCATTTAATATTGCAAACGAATCTCTTTTTAAATATTTGAAAAGCCCTATTTTAGCATCCATATAATTCGAGATAGTTTCGTGGTAATCTAGATGTTCAGCACTTAGATTTGTAAAGACAGCGGCTTTTAAATTGATGTCCTCAATCCGGTGTTGAACCAGTGAGTGGGAAGATGCTTCCATTACAGCAAACTTAATCTTTGAAGCTACCATTTGTGCGAAGAGGTCTTGGAGCTCTACTGATTCTGGTGTTGTTTCTTGTGCGGGTATAATTTTTTTGCCTATTTGATAATTAATTGTACCAATTAAGCCAGTTTCATACCCTGCTACTTCAATTATAGATTTGGTTAGAAATGTTGTAGTAGTCTTGCCATTTGTTCCTGTTATACAAACAACTTTAATTTTTTGAGATGGATTACCGTAAAAACAACTACTTAAGTTGGAAAGAGCCTTCCTTGAGTTGCGTACAATTACTTGTGGAATTCTTGAACCAAGATAAAGTTTCTTTTCACTAACTATAACTACTGCGCCATTTTCAATAGACTTTACTATAAAATTATGTCCATTTGTTTTATACCCCTTAATCGCAACAAAGAGGTGACCCTGCCTTACTTTTCTAGAATCATTAGTAATACCCGTTATCTCAACATCATTAAAGTTTAGTATGTCTTCTGAATCTAAATGGCTAACTAATGCACTTAATTTCATTTCAAGGCCATATTTATGACTTTGAAATTTCCAAGGAAAGATCTATTTTTTGCACCTCTTCATCATGTTGTGATATAGATTCATATAAGTCCTCAGATTTGCTTACCTTCTTGATTTCATCTGCATATTCTTTCAATAATCTTTCCAATTCTTTTTTGTTTGTGCCTTTTGCTTTTTTAATTTCTTCGGGTGTAGCGTATCTACACCAGGTAAGAAAATTCTGTTTTTCTAGTTCCCTATAAGTCATAATATTTTCTCCTTATATTTTCTCCTTTTTTAGATTTTTCATAATTCTCAACTAGACACCCTATGCTGGCCCCAAATTTTGGGGCAGCATAGAGTATCAATACATCACCCACTGATGTACCTACCTTCCAGCATTTTTGGTCATATATCACCCCCCTTCACAAAAAAACAATTCCCACAAAATTATCTTTGAGCAGTTCGGATATATTGTGGTTCAATCTTCAAATAATAAAACACCTTTTTTATGATTTCTCTCACTATAGGTGCAGCTACGGTACCTCCATAATAAGCACCATTTTTTGGTTCATTCAATATTACAAGGACACAAATCCTTGGATCATTTGCTGGAGCATAACCAATAAATGAGCTAATATATTTACTACTGGAATATTTAATTTTATTACCAACCCTTTGTAATTTTTTAGTTGTGCCAGTTTTTCCTGCAACGCTATACTCAAAAAGCATAGCATTTCTACCCGTACCTTCTTCTACAACGTTCTCCAATATGGGAGTCATTACTTCCCTCGCTATTTCTGGAGAGATCACACGTCTAATTCGTTCAGGAACTTTGTTTTTTTTTCTTTTCCTTTTACCTGAGAAGTCAGTTATTGCAGAAATAATTTGTGGCTTCAGTAACATTCCACCGTTAGCAATCGAGCAAAAAGCTGTTATTAATTGTATTGGTGTCGTTGCAATCTCATAACCAAAAGAAACAGAAATTAATGAATCAGCCGACCATAGGTTTAAGGATCTTATTATTCCCTTGGCTTCACCCGGTAGTCTTATTCCTGTTTTTTCACCAAAAGAGAAATTCCTCAAATGACTGTATAATCCTCTTCTTTCCATAAGCATTCCTATTTGTGCCATTCCGATATTGCTAGAATTAATTATTATTTCCGGTATAGTTAGATAATCGTATGGATGGATATCCCTAATTACCCTTTTTCTAACTCTGTAAGTTCCGTTATGGCAGAAAAACATATCGTCTTCTTTTATATAACCGCTATCCAGCGCAACACATACGATTAAGGGCTTAATCGATGAGCCTGGTTCAAAACAATCCGTAATTGCTTTATTACGCCTCTCCTTCTGTTTAGAATCCTGCACAAAGTTTGGATTAAACGTAGGATAGTTAGCCATTGCTAATACCTCTCCTGTTGAAGGGGCCATTACAATTGCAGTAGCTGAATCTGGTTCCCACTTCAAACATGAGTCTTTAAGCTCACTTTCAACTATTGATTGAATTTCACCATCAATGGTTAAAACAACACTGTCTCCATATCTAGCGGAAACAGTCTCGCCATTTATTGTGGAAAATTGTCGTTGAAGTCCATCTGTCTCGACTACCTTATACCCCTTACTCCCAGAAAGAACTTGGTTGAGAGAATATTCGATACCTCCTAAACCGTTCTCATCTACATCAGTAAAACCTATTACGTGGGAACACAGATTTCCATGAGGATAAACCCTAATGTATTCATCCCTGAGCCCTATGCCTTGAAGCATAAGACGTTTTATCGCTTTTGCTTGCTTGTCTGTTATCTTCCTTTTTATCCATACAAATCTATTTTGTTTGTTTAATAAATTTAGAACTTTTCCAGTATTTAAATGCAACACGTTTGCTATTGTTTGCGCTATCCTTTCCTTATCTCTTACTAACAAAGGGTCTGCAAAGACAGAATTTACTTGAATTGATTCTGCCAGTTTTACCCCATTTCTATCGAAGATGAGCCCTCTTCTTGTTGGAATTTCTAATTTTTTATATTGCTGTGATAATGCCAATTTGGAATATTTTTTGTGATCAAGAATCTGAATACGAATTAGCTGATACAGTAATGCAAAGAAGATTACAAAGATGCCAACAAACAAGATGTTTACCTTGATCCTATAATATATTGGAATTTTTTTTCTATTCAGCATTTTCTTGTTCTATCATTAAGATGATTCCATCTGACCAAGAGTCTTTTAATTATTTGGTAATCCTTTATCTGCAGCAGGAAAACATACAATAAAGGTTGCTCCTTCCCCTAATGAACTCACTACCTTAATTTTTCCGTCATGGTCTTCTATAATCCTTTTGCTTATAGCAAGCCCCAGGCCCATACCTTTCAACTTGTCTTTTGTTGTAAAAAAGGGACTATAGATTTTATCCATTTCGTCTTCTTTAATTCCGCATCCTGTATCTGATATAGATAACTGCACACAGGATTCATGTTCTTTACAGAACTGTGATTTAATTAATAATTTTCCACCATCAGGCATACTGTCTAATGAGTTAGTCAAAAGATTTACAATTACAAGGGAAATATCACCAGCATTGGCTCGCACCTCAGGTAATTTTGGTGTTAACTTTTTCTGCAAAGATATACGCTCAAGGCTCTCCATGTGTTCAATAAATTTTATCGATGATCTTATTAGATCATTTAAATCCAGCAACTCATAACTCGATTTTTTTGTCACATAAAGTTTAGAATCAGATGCAAAACGATTAATCATAACTTTAACTATCTTAAGATTTTCTGTATTCTTTAATATGTTTCTCTAGGTGTTTAATTTATTCAGATCCTTTTTCAATCACC
The DNA here is from genome assembly GCA_046759445.1 of Candidatus Scalinduaceae bacterium. GTDB lineage: Bacteria > Planctomycetota > Brocadiia > Brocadiales > Scalinduaceae > Scalindua_A. The sequence continues at coordinate 6,628 of JBHICG010000031.1, read as the reverse complement.
TTCCAAGATTTCAAACTGCCACCAAATAACCAAAAAATCAGACGTAATCTCTCCTACGCTTCAATCTTTCCATGTTGATTTCTTTTAAGATGTTTTTGAGGAGTTTTCACAAGAGCAATATCATCATCACCATTTGAGTTATCTAGAATAATCAGTTTTAGTTTCATATCTTTTACCCTTAAAGATATCTTATTGAGAGTCTTCAATTTGTCCGTTTTGTATATTAATTTTCTGCTTTCCTCTGGTAGCTTTTTTAATTCTTCTTCCATTCTTGCAATCTTATACCCAATTCTTATAATTCTGGAACTTTCAGAAATAGTAAATATCGTCATGATTAAAATAATTAAGAGTATACAAATATATCTACACACTTTCATAATTTATAACCTTTCTGCTGCTCGGAGTTTAGCGCTTCTAGATCTGACGTTTGCCCTTATTTCTGATTTAATGGGTCTTAACGGTTTACGTGTTAATATCTTTAGAATGGATGTGTTTTTGCCTTTACGAAAGGCATTCTTGACTAAACGATCCTCAAGCGAATGAAATGATATTACAACAATCCTTGAACCCCGTAAAAGAAACTCATGTGCATTACTTAAGAAAGACTCTAGGTTTTTTAACTCATCGTTTATGACTATACGCAAGGCCTGAAATACTAGAGTAGCAGGATGGATTTTCCTTCTTTTCGGACGCTTTTTTGATGTGAATACGGCCTTTTCGATAATTCTTGCCATTTGGGTCGTTGTTTTTATACCTTCCCCTTTTTTCCTTTCACGTAATATTGCCCTGGCAATACTCTTAGATCTTTTTTCTTCACCATACCTCCAAAAAATTTCTCTCATTTCTTTTTCTGTCAGTCTCCTTAATAGGTCTTTAGCCGTAATACCCTGTGACCTATCCATCCTCATATCCAAAGGACCTTCCTTGTTTAAACTAAAACCGCGCTCTGGTGAATCTAATTGAAATGACGAGACTCCTAAGTCAAGAAGGATGCCATTAACCTTATTTATTTTTAATTCACTCAATATGCACCTTAAATCTATATAGTTGGCGTGAAACAATTTAAAGGATTTACTTATTTTCAATAAATAATTTCTTGCTATTTTTAATATCTCTTCATCCTTATCTATTCCTATCAGTAAACCACCAGGTCTTATTCTTTTTAGTATCTCACAGCTATGTCCTCCCGCACCAACTGTTGCGTCAACAATGACATCACCTTTACAAGGCTTGATAAAATTTATAACCTCATCAAGCATAACAGGCATATGTGGTAATTGTTCATCGTCAAAATAAACCATTAATAAAAATTTTTACACATCTGTAGGATTATTAGGATTATACGGAATCGGTGGATTTTGTCCCGGATTTAGAGCAAAACCCAATTTGAAAAGATCTTCTGCTTCTTCTTCAAAACTTCGTTCATGATCCGTTTCAAATTCATTCCAACATTTAAGGTCCCACATCTCAATTTTATTCATTACACCAATAATAGCGACTTCCTTCTCTAAACCCGCATGCTCTTTAAGTATTTGAGGTATGATAATTCTTCCTTGTTTGTCACAGGTTACAAGACCACTTGACTTCGAAAAAAAAAGGCGCTGAAAATTTCGCGCCTTTTGATTAGTGAACATAAGCTGTCCAAGTTTTCTTGTTAACTCGTTAAATTGACGAGGTGGATATACGGCAAGACACTTGTCCAAACCGGGTGTTATATAAAAGCCTTTCCCCTCTATTTTTTCATCTATACACTTACGTAGAGGAGAAGGGATGGCGAGCCTGTTATTATCATCGATTATGTGCTGGTATTTTCCCGTGAACATGGTTTTATCCCCCATTTTTACCCAATATTCACCAATTTCATGAGACAATACACCAATTTTTCCCTTTGTCAAGATATTTTTAAATTTTTTTTGCAATTAATCTTGAAATTATTTTTAGTTTGCTATATCTATTAATTGTAAAAGAAAAATAACAACATGTTGTATTGCTACTCGCAAAAAAAATTAAAAAAATTTTTTATCCTGATCTCACATTTTTAATGAAAAATAATGCTGATAATTTGGCAAAAAGTATCGTGAAAATATAATCACTCTCTATCCCCTTTTAATTAAAGGGAGTAGGGATATACGTTCAGATAGAAATTATGAGTTTGCGTTCATTTAAAATTACAGACTACGATTATACTTTACCCAGGAAGCTTATTGCACAGCATCCAAAGGCTAAAAGAGATGAATCTCGTTTGCTTGTTCTTCATAGGAAAAGTTCGAGAATTGAACATAAAAGGTTTTTCGAAATTATTGAATACTTTAATAGTGGAGATGTCTTAGTACTGAATGACACAAAAGTCATTCATGCAAAGATATCAGGTTATAGGATAACTGGTGGTAAAGTAGAAGCTCTTGTCATAAAAGAGATAAATGACGGAGTATGGGAAATGCTTCTAAGATCCAATAATAAATTAATGGAAAACGAACCCCTGTTTTTTGATGACAAAACTTTGAAAGGGGAAATCGTATGTAAAAATAAGACAGGAAGCTGGGTAATTAAGTTTAAAGACGCAAAAAAATTTATAGAGTTTTTAGAAAACTCTGGCAGAATGCCTCTACCACCATACATAAAGAGAAATTCTGAGGATGAGCCATTAAGAAAGATGGACGAGAAATGTTACCAAACAATTTATGCAAAAAAAACGGGAGCCATTGCCGCTCCCACTGCCGGACTTCACTTTACGGAAACTCTTTTAGAGAAAATAAACAAAAAAGGCATAAAAATAGTTTACTTAACCTTACATGTTGGATTAGGAACATTTAAGAGTATTAAGGAAGAAAACTTTACAAAACACACTATGCACAAGGAATTTTACACTATCTCTAAAGAGACAATAGATAAAATTAATAAGGCAAAGTTACTTGGCAAGAAAATCATCGCAACAGGAACAACAGCGTGTAGAGTACTCGAAACTATAGCAAGAAATGGTAAGATAAAAGAAAACTCAGGGTGGACCGATCTGTTTATATATCCACCATATAATTTTATGCTTACTGATTCATTAATAACGAACTTTCATTTGCAGAAGACATCATTAATTTTACTCGTATCAGCTTTTGCAGGAAGGGAGAACATCCTTGAGGCTTATGAAACCGCCATAAGCCTAGGCTATAGGTTTTATAGCTATGGGGACTGTATGCTAGTAATATAACTATTTGTTGCTTAGCGATTCCTGGATAAAACAAGAACAGCATTTTAACCAATAAAGAGTAAATCTTCCTTTATTTGTCTATTTCTACAGGCAAAACCATGTTTTGCATTGATAGCTGTACAAATGCTTCGATATCAATATCGTCCCTATCTTCTGCGGGTTTTTGGAGTCTCTCCGCATCCCTCTCAATATATTTCACACCTTGAGTTTTATATTTACCCTTCAACGTTTCGCACTTTGGGCATTCTGGCGCCGTATAGACATACTTCATAATACCTCAACCTCCTATTTAAAAATGCCATCAATATATCATACTTTTTTAGATCTTTCTTAACTTCTACTACAATTCTTTATAGCACATCCATAGTTTTCTTATCGGTATCTTCTTTACCGCTATTTTTGCTAGTACTCTTTTATACGAGTATCTAAGCTGAATGTGAGGACTATTAATGTAATAATCCCTTATTTTACAATTCTGCAGAATACCTAAGGATGAAGCAAAAAAAATGTTTTTTAGATGAGTTTTTTAACAATGACAACATGAACTTGTACATTAGTGTTTAAGTGCAAATAAATCTAACAAATTAAATTAAAATGTCAAGACAAAAACACAATATTTTGTATAATACTTAAATATTAATTACATATATGGTATTATTGTGAATGACAGAATATTAGTTAATATGTATATTTACGCTTTAATTATCGTACTGAATTTTCTACCTATTTAAAATCTAAAAAATTGTACTTGAATCAAGACAATAATCCTTTTTAATAACTTTGTATCTGGTTTATAAGTTATCATTTAGCAACAACTTGAGGCTCCATTACTTCTTTGTCTGAACATCTCTGTCCGATAGAAAGGTTAGCCGGGTGGAAAAAAATCTTAATCGTTGAAAGATAATCTGTAATTTTTGATCGGGGCGAGCCGATTCGAACGGCCGACCTCGGCGTCCCGAACGCCGCACTCTAAACCAAGCTGAGCTACGCCCCGTTGACATGAATTGGCAGATAATGTTCACTAATTTGCATACTGAATAACTTGCTCAGTCAGATATACTCAATATCCTTCTCGCTATTTCAAAGTAAATGATAATTCCAGTCACGTCAATTATTGTAGTGATAAGCGGCGCAGAAACAATTGCCGGATCCAGTCTTAAATAGCGGAATACTAAAGGTGTGATTGCCCCAGCCATATTCCCTACAAGAACTACTATGGTAACAGATACACCCACTGTGATTCCCATCATTTTATCTCCAAGGAAAATCATAGCTATAGCGAACGCGGTAAATCCAAGAGTGATACCTATGACGACACCAGCACCAGCTTCTCTCAAGAGCACTTTCCACCATTGCTTAAGCGTTAATTCTCCAGTTGCCAGGGCTCTAATTACCAGAGTAGATGATTGCGAACCAATATTACCACCAGCGCCCATTAACATCGGTATAAAATATGCGAGCGCTATTATAGAACTAAGTGCGAGTGAATATTTCTGAAGAATTTTTCCTGAAACAGTAGCTGCAAGGATCAAGACAAATAACCACACAACTCTTCCAGACACATGTTTAAAAAACCCTGCACGGAAATACTGTTCCTCCGGCAATTGCATTGCGGCCATTTTGTGAAAATCCTCTGTTGCCTCTTCCTGTACTATATCAAGGATGTCATCAACCGTAACAATACCTACCAGACGATTCTCACTATCCACTACAGGTAAAGACAGGAAATCATATTTTTGAATAGCCCTGGCCACTTCTTCTTGATCATCAGTTGTATTTACCTTTAAGATTTTTTCGTTCATTATCTGGCTTACTTTCTGATCAGGTTTTGCCAGGATAATGTCTTTAAGCGAAACCACACCACATAGAATCCTCTTTTCATTAATCGCATAACACGTATATATGGTTTCTCTGTCAGGCCCCGTCCTTCTTATATGTTCGAGCGCTTCTGAAATTAACATTTCTGTTTTCAGATCCACATATTCAGTAGTCATTACCCTTCCAGCCGATTGCGGTGGGTAATTTAGCAGTATATTTGCTTCATCTCTCTCTTCCTTTGGCAATAACCTTAGATACTTTTTCACAACTGAAGCTGGAAGCTCGTCAAGGAGTTGTGTCCTGTCATCAGGGCTCATCTCCAATAAAATTTCTTTCACCCTATATTCAGTAAAATATTTGAGCAAATCTTCTTCTTCCTCAGGATGAAGAAGGGAAAAAACTTCTGCAATTTTTGTCTTGTCCAGTACACGGAAGGCTATCACGCTTTCCGTGGGTTCCAGCTCTCTTATAATATCTACAATATCTGCCGGGTGAAGCTCTCTCAAGATATGGCTTAACCCCTTAAAATTTTTGCTTTCAATGAGTTCTTTTAATTCAGGTGTAAATATTTTATACCACTTCATTATAAAATATTCTTCAGTTTCGAGAATTAAGCTTGGGATGATAGATTAAATCGCTCAAATGTTATTTACGATGATTATTGTGAATATCTTCTGTCTGGTCCATCGAGCGAGATGTATAGAACGTCTACTCCAATTTCGACAATTTCACTTGCGTATTTATCAAGTAGTGTTCCATTTGTAACAATCCAACAAATCAGTTCTTTCTATTTTTATGTGTATTATATATGGCAAAAAACTATAACCATTATTAAGTCGGCCATCGATCTGAAAAGATAGTAACCTAGTAACCCATTTTATCATCTTTATGTCAGAGAAAGGGGTTCCTCTTACCATTTTTATTATGTTTGAAATTGTATCCACTGTTTTAATGTCTCAAGATTTTTGAAAACTTAATATAAATAAACGAAGGCTGTTAAATGGTCGTGTAACTGGAAACGACTAACGTTTATGATGATATTAAAATAGTACGGAAGACGCAAGATGAAAAATAGCTTAAGCTACGAAACCATTTAACCGTATAATGGTTTGTTTTTTATTAGCGAAGGGTAGTTAAGTTCTACTATATCTGAAGTCTATAGGTCATTTGTAATACATTTCTACTGCACCCTTTCTACACCCAGAAACTGAGCCATCTTTAAAAAGGTTCTACCCATAAACGAACGTTTCATCACTATTGCCTTGTAGTTACAAACCTCATCACAGCAAAAACAGCCTATACACTTATCCTCATCCACTATTACCATGCCATCAGGAGCGGACATTGCTTTTGCAGGGCAATTTTTGATACATTCATAGCATCTAGTACAATTCGGCTCGTATACGGAAGAAACAGAGGTACAACTATTATCAAACATCTTTGCTAGGATGAAGTTAGGAATGTATTTAGATGCAAAATCTTGTGCAGAGCTGGAAGGTTTCTTGAAATCGTGGACTGAAACTTTGCTTATTTTCTCACCCACCACGTTAATGTTTTTTATATCTGCAGTACCTAATTCTCTTTCATAAGCATACTTGATTATGGGTA
>JBHICG010000030.1:0-36704 GCA_046759445.1 Candidatus Scalinduaceae bacterium | reverse complement strand
GTTCCTTTTGGATAAGGTTTCCCTTCATGGAAAATTTTGTTTTTGGTAAATTTATAGTATCCTTATAGCTCATTTACTAAATCAGCCTGTATACGTCTTTTTCTGTAATATTTCTTACAAATATTTCTTTGTCTTTTGATTTTTCGCCGGAGACTATTTGAATATCAGAGGTTTTGATATTTAACCATTTAGCAAGGGCTTTAACTATTGCCTTATTTGCCTTTCCCTTTAAGGGTGGTGATGTGACTGCAATTTTCAGTTTTTCAGCGTATTCGCCCAGGATCTTTTCTTTGCTTGAATTTGGCTGTATCTTTGCAGGTATTATTATTCCATCTTTCGTTTCTCTGATCTTGATCATCACGAAATAATAGGACGCTGATAAACGCAGATTGTTACGATTAATCCTTTTATATTCATATCCCTTATTGGTGGATTCGTCCTTCGTCCTTAATCCACCCTACTTTCTTTATGTTTTTAGGACACAGTTTACACGGACAAACAAGCCTGCACTGTGGAATTTACATTTACTTATCAAATGAATAAATGATAGCTATTTTGCAAATTGAACTTATTTTAGAATTACTATACTTACTCATTCCACAGGGTGAATCCATGCCACCCACGCCTCCGTTAATTCACAATGTGGAAGTGGAAGGCTGAAGCCTTCCGCTACACAACTTAACTTCTTGGAAATTCTACAAAGCTGAGCTTAGCTCTGTAACCTATTGAAACATTTAATCTTATAAAATTTATTAGATATTGTATGTTGGGCAATGCCCACCCTACAGAATTTGCATATATTTAATCTTAATCTCATTTTACGGAGCAAAATGCAATAAATTAGCGAACGCCTGTCTACCGACAGGTAGGGAGTGAGCTAATTTATATCCCTTTAAAAACCGCAGATCCAACGCGAACCATGTTTGCGCCTTCTTCAATTGCAACTTCAAAATCCTGAGTCATTCCCATTGAAAGATACTTCATCTCAATACCATTTACGCCTTCGTTTTCAACCTTCTCACTCAACTCACATAACCCCCTGAAAATTGGCCTGCATTCTTCGGGATCATCAACAATAGGCGCCATTGTCATCAAACCCTCAATGCTAATTCCTTCCATTTTACTTAATTCATACATAAAAGGAATAACGTCACCTGAAGAAAGACCATATTTAGACTCTTCACCACTTACGTTTACCTCCACCAGTATTCTGGTTTTTTTATTCAGCTTTAAAGACTCTTTGTTTATTTCCTCTGCAAGGCGTATATTTTCTACCGAGTGGATCAGATCGAAGATACGGATTGCCTTTTTAACCTTATTTCGTTGAAGGTGTCCAAACATATGCCAGTGTAAATCCAGGTTACTCAAAGTTTTTAATTTTCTCTCCGTATCCTGTAAACGGTTTTCACCTACGCATGAAATACCCAATTCATATAACACTTTTATGATGTGTGCGTCTACATACTTTGTCGAAATTACTAATTCAACTGGGCCATGATTATGCCTGGAGCGTAATCTCGCCAGCCCTATGCGTCTTTGCAAATCAGCCAGATTCTGCGCTATAACCTTCTTCTCTGTTATTAATGTACTATCTAATTCATTCATTACAAATTCCTGGTAACAAGACGCAGAGCGTGGGAGCAAGACTTTAAAACAAAACAGCAAGACTTTAAAACAAGACAGTAAGACTTTACATCTCGTTCCCAGGCTCTGCATGGGAACGGCTACTTCAAGACGCTCTAAGTTACCACTCCATACAAATATCAAGTAAACTTTCTTGCTCAGCATAGTTCCTTGCACTGGAATAATGCCAATGGATAGGGTCTTCTACATATCCTCTTTTTACAGGATTGTAATGCATGTATTCTAACTTTTGTCTCATTATTTTCTCACCTTGAATCAACTCTGGATGACTGCCCTCTTGCCAAAACTGATATTTCCTATCCTTTTTGTGTCTAAGTTTGTAATATTCCAATTGCTTAAGTATCACTTCCATTTTATTATCTTTAAGATAATCAATAATCTCTCTTGCCGTAAACGACTTGAAGTGACCTATTTCTTTAACTAAATCATAGCTTGAAGCTATGAGGTGAATATGATTTTCCATGATAACGAAACCATAAAGTTTCAAACGGCTTTGCTCTTGTAAATAATGTAAAGAATCTAACAGAATTTGTACTGTGTCTCTATCTTTGAAAATTGGAATCCATTTAATTACGGTACAAGTAAGAAAATGAGGACATTTGTTTTCAATTGTTTTATATCTACCTCTTCCCACAGATTAACCTAATATTTGTAACTTAAAAGTGTCAAGAACTGGTTCCCACGCAGAGCATGGGAACCAGTCTAAATTCATTACAAATTCTTGGTAACAAGACACAGTGCTCCCACGCAGAGCGTGGGAGCAAGACTTTAAAACAAAACAGCAAGACTTTATTACAAATTCCTAGTTCAAGACACCTTGTTCCCATGCTCTGCGTGGGAACGAGGTTATGATATCGAAAATGCGTTATTATGTCGATTTAATATTTTATTGAAAATGTGTCATATTCATCAGTTGCCTGTTCCCAGTTTATTTCAACATTTCTTACTAACGCTCCAGGTGGTCCTTTTTTACACCAACTTATAATCTTTTCAACTTTATCCCTTTCGCCTTCGAAAACTGCTTCAACACGACCATCCCAGCAATTTCTCACCCAACCAGTCAATCCCAACGAATATGCCTCTTCCCTTGTGTTAGCCCTGAAAAACACTCCTTGAACTCTGCCATCAACAAAAATATGCGCTCTTGCCTTTTCCACTTTTATTTTATTACATCATTTTATGCCATATTATAAGACTTTAAGTCTGAGTTTACGGTAACATGTTGTAAGTCTTGCTGCTATTTAACTGGAAGATTATATTAAAAAAAACGGAAAATTGCCCTGTATTTTTAAAAATTAATTCAGGACATTTTCCGTTTTTCACATGGAGTGTTTACGTGGATATGATATATGTAGTATGTATTTTATGCAAGACTAAATATATTCTTGAGGATCATTCTGCATAAATATGATCGCTATCAGCGGCAGTAGGAAGCTTGTGCATACCCATAAAGGTAAATAAAACAATAGGAAAAGCAACCAATAGTACTATAGAGAGTAAAATAGGCGCAAAGGTTTTCTTAATCTTTGTCTTGGGCAAAATCATAGGTAAATGCAGGTAAGCAAGATAAACAAGCCAGCTAATTAAAGACCAGGTTTCTTTAGGATCCCATCCCCAATAAGTACCCCAGGCCCCTTTAGCCCAAATCGAACCCGTAATAAGTCCAACGGTTAAAAAGGGGAAGCCAATAGTAACGGAGATATAAGCTAACTTATCAAAGGTTATGTCCTTACTTAATTTACTGTCTGTACCAGACATAACTATTTCTTGCGCCCTTCCACGATATATTGCCCTGTATATTAGATAAACAATTGCAGCCGAGAAAGATATGCTCAGGCCTGAATAAGATATAAAGTAATTTATCACGTGTATAACCAACCAGGTACTTTGAAGCGCTGGAGGCAATTCCTTTATGGTACTATCAGTATTGATTGCAAGGTATAACATCCATGCAGCCAAAACACATTGCAATGCACCTATAATCCCTAAACGAGATTCGTGAACACGTACAATAAAGATAGTTACCAACTCCATAATCAGATATACAAGACCTATAGTCCATGCAAAGAAAACAAATGACTCATACTTATCAGACATCGGAGCATGATTTGCTTCAATCCATCTTGTTAGTACCAGGATTGTATTCAATATAAAAGCACAGGAAAGGATACCAAATGCTATCCAGCGCAATGCTTTTGTTCTCCATATTTCTCTGACTACGTAAGCTACTATACCCAAAATAAACACATAATAAGTAATATTTAGCATAATATTCATGTCTCACGCACCTCTCTTTTATATTCTTGTTAAACGATTACTATTTATCATCAATCTATATGCTCTGCCACAATCTCTTCTTCAGTATAATATTCTTCCACCCTTTGCCCTTTCTTCAATTTACGTCTTAAGAATGGCTTTACATAAAAAATAAATACAACACCAACACATAAAAGAATAAATCCAGAATAAACCACACTTAGACCAGGATTTCTGGTTACTTGTAATCCCGTATACCTCTCTCCTTCAGGATCATAACTAGACTGATAAAACACATAACCTTTATATTTTAAAGGATCATTTACTTCAATTGTTTTTGATAGTACAGTTTTTCCATCTTCAAGCACTCTCAATTTACTCTTGTAATCTTTTACTGCCATGCCAGATCTTTCATACAAAAGCGCAAAGTTATTATCTGTGTACCATACGGGAGGATTCTGTGACAGTATCCACTCTCCTACTTTACCCCTGGGCCCATCTATTTCTACAAATATCGCAGGAGTTCCCACATGTTCACCAGGCGGATGAGCATGACCCTCATGATTGTCAGACTTTCTAACAACTTCCTTTCTCACACTATACGATGGAAAATACTTTATTATTTTTAGTTGCAGGTCTGTCTCATCGATATCGTATACCTTATTAATTTCCCAATCTGTAATGCTAATTACATTTTCGTCCTTTATATAAGAAAAAGCCTGTTTTCCATTTTTGTTTTGAACTATCCTTAATCTGTTTGAAGCAAGTGAAAAATCATCAGGAACATAACAAATTAACTTAACATCCTTGTATTTTGTTTGGTGGGCTTTATCCCAATAATCAGGATACTTTGTAAATGACCAGCGAGAATCTATGCCCTGAGGACCTATTATCTCAACTCTAACGCCTGGGTTATTTGGAGCCTGCTCTTTTAATGGTTTTGACCTGTTTGCATAGTCCAGCGTGAATTCCTTAATCTCAATCTGATAATCTGTACCATCAATTGCAATACCTTTCCCCACTTCAATTGGTACTTTTTTCAGAATATTCTTTTCTTCAAGGATAATACTTAGTTCTGCTTTTTTACTTTTCTTTGTTGTTTTAAGTAGTCTCTCATAATCCTCGTCATTATCTGCCCACAAATATTCAATCTTTAAATCTCGCTCGCTGTCATTGTACCAATTACGCCCTCTAGCAAGAAGCCATCCTTCAGCAGCAATATGTTGAGAACCAAACAGTTGTACATATATTGCAGGATTTTCTGGTTCTTTGGATATATTGATTGGTTCACGCAAATATTCTGCATCAGGATAATAATCTTTAACTGTAACTGCGTAGTAGGAACCCGGAATCTTGATCCTTTTGCCCATTTTTACTGGAATAGTTTTTTGCCTGTCTTTATCTTTTACATAAGACACTAATCTGTACTTTGGAGGATGTCTTTCTATTATAAAATCATCGCAGTACACCTGAAAATCTAATGGTACCTTCTCGTAGTCACGTTTTAGATAATAATCAACATATTCGCCTTCATAAACATTTACACCACCGTTTTCACCAAGTTGGAAATCAATAAGGCAACCAATTAAGGTCAGTATTATACTAATATGTGTAACTAAAAAACCTATTTGGAGTACAGTATTTCGCCATCTCCTGATTGTGCAACTAGTCAGGTTGACGCATAATAATATTAAAAGGAATGCAAACCAGTAGGAATGAAATATATCCGTAAGTTGAACTACTGTAAAGAATTTAGTAAGGCCTTCACCATATTTTGCTATATATTCTTCAGCCGATCGCTGTTGAAGTATTAACGTACCTGCAATACATGCAACAGCAAGTATTATTATGATGATTACGGCAAGCTTAACAGAGCACAAAAACTGCCAAACTTTACTATCATTTTTTACCCTTTTCTTTCCTGACTTTGTTACTTTTGTCATACTGCCTTACTGAATTTTTACCCTTTATATCTGTACACATCTTCCACCCCTTAAATTGATATTTTTAAGTTGAGTAAGAAGTTTTTTTTAATCACTTAGAAATGAAATACCGTCGTCATTAGGTTCCTGTTTTGGTATTAATTTTTCCAGCTAATGGGGGCAAGATAAGAAATTCTACTCTTCTATTCTGTCTCTTCCCCACTTTGGTATCATTAGAGGCAATGGGTCGGTTCGGACCATAACCGGCTATGTGTATTCTTTTCTCATCTATACCTTTCTCTTTAGTAAGGAAAAGGAACACACTAAGCGCCCTTCCTGCTGAAAGATGATGATTGGAATTCCACAAATATTTTGATTTAAAAATGGGATCAGTATCCGTATGGCCGTCAATTCTTACAAACGCAGAAGATTTTGATTTAAGGTGTTCGGCTATTTTTCCTAAAGCTGATTTGCCGTCATTCTTTATCTCTGCAAGGCCTGAATCAAAAAGAATTTTCTCTGGAAGTTGAATTACTGGACCCTCAATAGTATCTCTAACAGTGGCTCCACCACCTATTGATCTTGCAAGCCTTTCCAAGTCGCCACGAAGCTTCTTTTTTAATTCCTCATCAGCCTGTGCGCGATCTTCATATGCCGTGTTAAGCTTCCTAGCCGCTTCAAGTTCTATCTTCATTTTTTCAATTTCATCCATTTGATCACGAACAGTAATTGCCTGACGACGGTTTGCCGTCCTTAGTTCGTCTAGTTCCGCACACCCCGGGATAAAACCAAAAACCAATAAAGAAAAAAACACGAATCCGCTATAACGCCAATTTCTCTTCATGTTTTGCTTCCCCCATTATTTCCCTTTAATATAAAAATAAGTTTTTAGATATTTCGTAAAATATTTCATATTTTGGATATCAATAATAAGATACTAATTATACGTATCACGTACAGTTTACTTTAAGTTAAGAACGAATATAACACTTGATAATATCCTTTTCAAGTTATTTCTGACCATTTATGAATTTTATAACTCAAGCTTTATATATCTTTTCAGGATCAAAGATTCTTTTTTCTACTATTTCAACATTGTCGGTTTTTTCGTTATATTTTCTGAAATAACAAGACCTATATCCTTCGTGACACGCTGCAACGTTTTGTTCAACCTTAATAACTAATGAGTTTCCTTCACAATCTAAAAATACTTCCTTCACAAGCTGAATATGCCCGGAAGTTTCGCCTTTAAGCATCAACCTGTTTTTTGAACGACGAAAAACATAAACCTTGCCAGTTTCTATTGTTTTTTCTAAGGCAGTTTGGTTCATGTAGCATAGTGTTAGAACTCTATTATCAATCATATCAACGATAATAGCTGGTATTAGACCTTTATCATTAAATTTTAAATTGTTTAATAGCTGCATCATGTCTCCCTTACTAAAATTCTATTTTCAGATTCTTGTTTAAATCTTTTAATTTCATCGCAAAGCCTACTTGCGCTTTGTCCAGGGTCTTCTGATAAGATTATATTAGAAACAACAGCAATACCATCTGCGCCGTTTTCCAGAACCTCCCTGATATTGTCCTCGTTAATACCACCCAATGCAATGACGGGTATACTTATTTGTTTCTTTATCTTCCCTATTTCTTCTATCCCTAAAGGCTGTATTAAAAAATCCTTATACGATGTGTTAAATATAGGACTAAGTGTGATGTAATCTGCTCCCTTAATATCTGCCTTTCTTGCTTCTTGTAAATTATGTGCGGAAAAGCCAATCAATTTCTCATGCCCAATTATCTTTCTTATCACATCTATATCCAAAGATTGCCAGCCCAAATGAACTCCATCCGCATTAACTGCTAATGCTATATCTACTCGATCATTAATTATAAGGTTTGCGTCTAAGTCTTTAGTTATTTCACGGAGCCTTTTCGCTAATTCAAATAATTTTTTGGTACTTAAATCCTTTTCTCTTAATTGGACAGTCCTTACTCCCCCTTCAAGAGCTTGTGTAATAATAGTTGTAAGCTCAGATTCACAAATTTTTCCGTTAGTAATCAAAACAAGATCAAATTTCTTAATAATTTTTAACATTATTTTTAAACCCTGAAATCTACACTCAAGCCAAGTAAGTTTTTAAATTTTCTAAGTAAAGGATTTGCAACCTCTTTAATAAATTCGTCTACCTGCTTCGGCGCCCTACCTACAAAATTCTTTGGATCAAGGATATTCTGTATTTTATCCCTAATAATTGCAAAATCATCATCCTTATTGATTCTTTCCAGTAAATTATTGTCTACGCCCTTTTCTTTCATAAGATTGGCAGTCTCCATTGAATATTTTCGTATCTTCTCATGAAGTATTTGTCTATCCCCACCCGCCTTTACCGCCTCCATCAGTATACTTTCTGAAGCCATAAATGGTAATTCCTGCATTACATGTCGCTCTATCATTTTTGGATAAACCACCATACCTCTTACAACACCAAGGACAATATTCAGCATTGCGTCAGATGCAAGAAAAATCTCAGGCAGCACTAAACGCCTGTTTGCAGAATCATCAAGTGTTCTTTCAAGCCATTGAGCACTACTAGTGAGGTCTGTGTTCATACTATTGCAGATTATATAACGAGCCAGTGATGTAATCCTCTCGCATCGCATTGGGTTTCTTTTATAAGGCATTGCAGAAGAACCTATTTGTTTTTTTTCAAACGGCTCTTCAATTTCTCTTAAATTATGTAGTAATCTAATATCATTTGCAAACTTATGAGCAGATTGGGCAATGCCAGATAAAACGTCTGAAATTTGGCTATCTACTTTACGAGGATATATTTGACCCGTAATGGGAAAGATTTTGTTGAAACCCATTTTTTTTGCAATTTCCACATCAAGTCTCTTCACTTTTCCTTCATTGTTATTGAATAAGGCCATAAAACTATTTTGTGTACCTATCGTACCTTTTGCACCTCGAAATCTTAAATTATCAATCCTGTAATTAATGTCCTCGATGTCAAGAATGTAATCTTGCATCCATAAACATGACCTTTTGCCAACGGTTGTAAGTTGAGCCGGTTGATAATGTGTATAACCCAATGTAATTACATTTTTATTTCTTTTAGCAAAATCTGCAAGAGCGTCAACTATGTTAACCAACTTTTTTAATAATATATTCATACCTCTCTTAATTTGTATTAAGTCTGTGTTGTCTTGAACAAATGCGCTCGTTGCGCCCAAATGAATTATCGGCTTAGCATTAGGACATTGTTCGCCAAAAGCGAGAATATGCGCCATCACGTCATGTTTCACTCTGAGTTCGTGTTTCTTTGCAACATTAAAATTTATTTTATCCTGGAATTTTTTCATTTCATCAATCTGTTTTTTAGTTATAGCCTTAATCCCGAGAACTTGTTGTGTTTCCGCTAACGCAATCCAAAGTTTTCTCCATGTACCATATTTAAGTATATCTGAAAAATTATGACACATTTCTTTACCGGCATATCTTTCCACTAAGGGACTTTGATATTTATCAAACCTTTTGACATTTAACATTTTGTTCCTCTTTTATGCTATACCCAAATCTGATTTTGTGAATAATGATTCAAATTTATAACCTTTATTTTCTATCTTTTTTCTTGCGCCTTCTTCTCTATCTATTACGTATATTATTTTTAACACTGATGCCCCAGCCCTCTCAATTATTTTAGCAGCCAACAGCGCTTGTTTACCAGTAGTTGCAATGTCTTCAATTAGAACAACTTTATCCTTATTATTTATATGGCCTTCTATCATCCTATCAATGCCATACCCCTTTTTACCTTTTCTCACTATAACAAAAGGTAATTTTTTTTTAATTGAAATTGCCGTAGCAAGTGGCACTCCACCTAATTCCATACCAGCAATCTTAGTTATATTACCGCTAATCATTTTTATCATCTTTTTGGCAATAGCTTCTAAAATTATTGGTCTTGTTTCAAATGCATATTTGTCGAAAATATACTTACTCCTTCTGCCAGAGCTTAAAATAAAATTCCCCTCAATGTATGATGTCTCAACGATTTCTTTGCCTAATTGTTTTAAGCGCATTATTGTAATATAAATATAATTAAAAAAAATGCCATCTTTTTTAAAGATGGCATTATATAATAGTTATTCTGTCTATGTTATGTCTACTTCTTTTTTTCTATTTTTTCTTCAGGCATCTCACTTACTATAGCATCAGTTGTTAGTAATAGACCAGCAATACTTGCGCTGTTTTGTAAAGCAGTTCTAACAACCTTTGTGGGATCTATCACACCTGCCTTGACCAAATCTGTGTATTCTTCTCGGACCACATCAAAGCCAAAATTACCTTTCGATTCTTTTACTTTTTGAACAACTAAAGCTCCATTATAACCTGCATTTTCAGCAATTTGCTTAAGCGGAATATCTAATGATTTCCTTATTATGTTTATTCCAACTTTTTCATCTTCGCCAGCTTCCGATTCCACTTTATTCAAGACACTTAACGCCCTTAAAAGCGCCACTCCTCCCCCGGGTAATATTCCTTCTTCGACCGCGGCCTTTGTAGCATTAACGGCATCTTCTATCCGTGCCTTTTTCTCCTTCATCTCAGCTTCTGTTGCGGCGCCAACATTTATTTTTGCTATTCCCCCTGCTAGTTTAGCTAACCTTCCTTGTAATTTCTCCTTATCATAATCTGAAGTAGTATTTTCGATCTCATTACGTATCTGTGCAATTCTGCCTTGAATAGCCTTAGTTGAGGCACCACCTTCAATTATCATCGTATTTTCTTTACCTATAACAACCCTTTTTGCCCTACCTAAATCTGAAAGTTTAACATTACATAATTCGATACCAAGGTCCTCGAATATAGCATTCCCACCAGTTAAAACGGCAATATCTTCAAGCATTGCCTTCCTTCTATCTCCAAATTCAGGCGCCTTTATTGCAACACATTTCAGAATGCCACGAATTTTATTAACTACTAAAGTTGTAAGAGCTTCCCCTTCTATATCTTCAGCAATCATTAATAATGGCTTCCCTGATTGAGATATATTTTCAATCAAAGGCAAAAGATCTTTTATGGTTGATATCTTTTTTTCATAAATAAGTATATATGGATTCTCTAAAACCGCCTCCATTTTTTCAGTATCAGTAATAAAATATGGAGACAGATACCCCTTGTCAAATTGCATTCCTTCTACCAATTCTACTGTCGTATCCAAACCTTTACCTTCTTCAACTGCTATAACTCCATCCTTCCCCGCTTGTTCCATGGCATTTGATATTTGCTCTCCAATTTCAGAATCATTGTTTGCAGCAATGGTGGCTACTTGCATTATTTCTTTTTTCCCGGTAACGTTAATACTCATATTATTAAATTCTTTAATAATAGCCTCAACGGCTTTCTCAATTCCTCGCTTAATTTCAACCGGATTGGTTCCAGACACAATACTTTTCAGGCCCTCTTTAAATATTGCTTCTGCCAATACAATTGAAGTTGTAGTACCATCACCGGCAATGTCACTTGTCTTAGATGCAACTTCTTTTACCATTTTTGCCCCTATATCTTCATGGGGATCCTCGAATTCTATTTCTTTTGCAACCGTGACTCCGTCTTTCGTAATGGTTGGAGAACCAAAACTTTTTTCAATAACAACATTTCTACCCTTTGGACCAAGTGTAATCTTGACAGCTTCTGCCAACTTACTTATTCCTATTTTTATAGCTTCTCCAGTATCATGACCATATATAACCTTCTTTGCAGCCATTGTTTCCTCCTAAAAAACATTACTATATTACGGCAAGAATATCTTCTTCAGACATCAAAAGATATTCTTCCCCTTCAATCTCAACTTCAGTTCCAGCATAAGAGGAAAATACTACTTTGTCCCCTTTCCGTACTTGATATTTTGCCCTTTGTCCATTATCCAATAATTTTCCATCACCTAAAGCAATTACTTTTCCTTCTTTTGGCTTTTCTTTAGCAGTATCTGGTAAAACTATACCTCCTGCCGTTTTCTCTACTGGTTCCAATCTTTTCACTAATATTTTTTCCCCTACTGGTTTCGTTTTCATTTTTACTTTTCATCCTTTCGCTAAAACATAAAAAATTTCATACTATAAATTACTTCTACCTAAATTGAGCGATTTTATATTATATATTACTGTAGCCGCAGCGCTTAAAAGTCCCGTAGATATTAGCAACGGGATAAGCCTGCGTTTCTCATCACCTGATGGGTATATGAAGATTTCACGTAAGTTACGCAACCTAAAGGTTGCGGCTACACAAATCGCTCAATTTAGATTCTAATAATATTTTTCTATTGACTGTTCTACTACATACTTGATCATCTCCTTATTTATCGGTTTCGAAATAAGTGTGTAAGCATTTGCTTCTATTGCATCCATTTTTAACTCTTTAGAGTCATCGGCTGACACAAAAATACATGGGATTAATGTTTTTTTTTCCTCTTTTATGAATTCAAAAGTCTCAAAACCGCTAAAATCTGGTAGATGTATGTCTAATATTAACAGATGCAAGAATTTCTGCCTGGCGATTTCAACTGCTTCCTTTCCACAACTTGCTAAGTAAGTTATATAACCCTCTGGTTCGAATATATTTTGTAGGGAATGCCGACAATCTTCATCGTCGTCAGTTATCAAAATCCTATAATTATCTTTTTCGTATTTTAAGAATGTCATCATATTAGATAGTATAATGGCAAAAAGAATGCCAACATATTTTTAATATACTTTACTACTGTTTAATTTTACATAAGTAGCAAGAATTAATAAATTTATGTAATTTACAAAAAATGCAAAAAATAACCAATTACTGCCACTTTGACACTTAATATTTTGGCTAATTTTTTTTGCTGCCATTATGACACCTAAAACAATTTATACTAAACAAACTCAATATCAAACAAAATCTAACCACTTTAACCTAAGGACTTAAAAACATTTTAATTATTGTTGTATTGTGATAAAATCCTTCTTAAATATCTCAAAATAAAATTTTTAAATTAACAGAACATGATTTAGAGACTAACGATTTGGACAGTATGACCCGTATTTAGAAAGATAGTGGTAAGATATTACCATTGTATTTGCCGTTACCTCTCGTATCTATAACTATTTGTAAATATTTTACACACTTATCATAATTATCAGACTGAATATAGAAACAAGATTGTGTCAAAAAATCGTAAAGAACCTGATCCCACGCTATCAGACGAAAAAAAACGTATGTGGATAATGCTCCTCACTACCACAGAAGGTCGTATCTTTTTACTTGGGTTAGTGATGGCTCTAGTGTGCACTGCATGGTATGCACCGTGCAGATAATTCTCATGAAAAACAGGACGAATAATTTCAATCCTTTCTCCATATATAAGTGGAACAGCTAAAATAAAATATGTCTTTATCCTTGCAAACTTAGGAAGCTATTTTTATAATTTACCCGATATATGTGAACGTAGGGAAATCTTTGGCATAATAACATATACATATCAAGACAAGCAAAGCTAACCTCTTACCCTTTAATATTTTAATAATGGATAATCTTGTTCATAAGAAAGAGATCAAAAGTGAAAAAGATGCTTCAGCTATGTTATATATTCCTTCTGGCACTTTTTTAATGGGCAATGAAAAAGAATCTGTAAAAGTTGATGCATTTTACATTGACAAATATTCAATAACAAATGCTCAATATAAAAATTTCATTGAAGAAACAAACTATAATGAACCAGCTTTTTGGAATGATAATAGATTTAATAACCCAAAACAACCCGTAGTAGGTGCGAGTTGGAATGACGCAGTTGCTTATGCAAAATGGGCTGAAAAGAGATTGCCAAAGGAAAAAGAATGGGAAAAAGCCTCTAGAGGTACAGACGGAAGGGAATACCCATGGGGTAATGTAAAACCTGACAAACAACTGGCTGTCTTCAACTTAGATATTTCAAAAGGCTACCCTGCTCCTGTTGGAACACATCCATCAGGAGTGAGTATGTACGGTTGTCATGACATGTCAGGAAACGTCTGGGAATGGTGTCAAGAATGGTATACGGTTGGAAAATATCGCGTAGTTCGTGGAGGATCATGGATAAACCATATGTATATTCTAAGATGTGCTTACAGGAGTTGCAGTGTTCCAAGTGGTAAAGATAACAATGTTGGTTTTCGTTGCGTTAAGGATGTAATTTGATTTAATACTTAAAATTCTAAAAGATTGTACTTAAATTAAAATAAACATAGTAGAAAAGTTTTTTTGATATCCATCTACTAGAAACATATATAAACAAAATGAATTCATTTGTCCAGCTTGTGAACTTAGGCTTTAAACTATTTTTTTCTGTATGAAAACCGGATACCTACTTCTTCTTCCTGAAAATATCCCAATCCTGAGTAAGATTAAAAGCACCATCAAATTTGAATTTATCGTCGAACTCTGTTTTAAAATCATATAGATCTTTAAAATCTTCCAACGAATCTGATTCTGTCTTACCCATTAGTCCACTATCAACCAAATTAAATACTATTTCACCAAAATCTTTACTTTTACTTATCCCCCATTGTTTGAAAATACTCCTTGCCATGAAACCATATTTTTCCAAAGCGTATTGTCTAATTCCTTCAGAAAGTTCTTGTCCTGTAACATGGCGTTCTTCATCCCTGGAGCTACTATATTTTTTGCCTAGTTTAGAAGCAGTATAATCAAGAGCTTCAAAAATAAATTGGTATGATTGTAATGAATATCGCTTATCTTTCTTAACAATCTCCTGCAATCTCTTCCATGTATCAATCACATTTTTTTTACCCATATTCTTTCCTCTAAACCTTAGGTTATAAATGTTCTTTACTATTACTACTTACTTAGTTAGCTATACAGCAATTACCTTAGGAAAAATTGGTTTTCCCTTACACACACTTATTCCTGGTTGCATATTACCCCAAGTAATATCATCTCCAACAGGCTTCTTATCCTCAGATAATCCCAATTGTTTTTGTATCTCTTCAGCCGTGTTTGGCATGAATGGTAAGATAAAAAATGAAATTATTCTAATAGCCTCAACCAGGTTGTATAGAACTTCATTAAGCTTGTTCCTTGTATCAGGGTCTTTTGCCAACACCCAGGGTTTCGATATTTCCACATATTTATTAACTAATCCAATATATTCCCAAATCGCTTCCAGCGCAATACTGAATTGTAAATCTTCCATTGCATGCTCAACTTTATCATTAAGCACTTTGTATTTTTCAAACAACTCCCGACCTTCTTTTGACACAACTCTCGCTTCTGGAACTTTTCCATCACAATATTTTTCAATCATAGTTAGAGCTCTATGTAGGAGATTTCCTAAGTCGTTTGCCAAATCACAATTGATTCTATTTACAAGGGCATTGTAAGAAAAATTGCCATCTAGCCCAAAAGGCACTTCTCTGAGCATAAAATATCTATATGCATCAACTCCGTATTTATCTGTTATTCTAACAGGGTCAATTGCATTACCTAAGGATTTAGATATCTTTTGCCCTTCTATTGTCCACCAGCCATGTGCGTAAATTTTATAAGGTACTTCTATTCCCAATGACATCAACATTGCAGGCCATATAACACCATGGAACCACAGAATCTCCTTGCCAATTAGCTGAACATTGGCAGGCCAGTATTTTGTTAGTTTCTCAGAATTATCATAATAACCTAAGGCAGTTATATAATTAAAAAGTGCATCCACCCACACGTAAATAGTGTGTGTTTTTTCCATTGGCACTGGAATGCCCCATTCGACTGCAGCTCTACTCACACTAATATCATCCATACCAGCTAATATTTTTTTACATAATTCGTTTCGTCTGGATTCTGGTCTTATAAAATCAGGATGTTCTTCTATGTATTTTAAAAGTAAATCTCTATATTTTGATAATCTAAAGAAGTAATTCTTCTCTCTAAGTCTTTCTACTGAACGGCCGCATTCTGGACAGTTTCCTGAAGATAATTGTGAAGCAGTCCAGAAACTTTCACAAGGTATACAATACCAACCTTCATACTCTCCTAAATAGATATCACCATTTTCATATATTATTTCAAATATGCTCACTATTTGCTTAACATGTTTGCTCTCTGTAGTTCTAATGAAGTCATCATTTGAGATATTGAGGACTTTCCAAAGGCATTTATACTTCTCGACCGTTCTATTTGCCAATTCAATGGGCTCTTCGTTGTTTGACTTAGCAGCCTTCAGTATTTTTTGCCCATGTTCATCTGTTCCAGTCAGAAAGAACACGTCATAACCCTTCATCCTCTTGTATCTTGCTAAGACATCAGCGGCTATTGTAGTATACGAATGTCCTATATGGGGTATATCATTAACATAATAAATCGGTGTAGTAACATAAAATGTTTTTCTATCCACATTTACTTCCACAGTTCTTTCCACATCCATCTTCCATGTTCGTTCTTGTTTCGCTTACTTTTTCCAAAATTTCATCCTTCGATATGACAATTAATTTATTATCTTTTGTTTCCATAGTTACTTTTTGTTGTAAAACATCATAATCAACAACCTCACCTACTCCTTTAGTAGTTACGATAAGCGTCCCTTTCTTAGGAAGATAATGTTTAAGTTCTTCATAAGCATCATCCTCGTATCTAAGACAGCACATTAACCTACCACATCTTCCAGATATTTTTGATGGATCTAGTGTTGTTTTTTGATTTTTAGCCATCCTCATGGTAACTGGCTCCAGATCTTTAAGGAAGGTTCTACAACATAGTTCACGACCACAATGTTGATATTCAGCTAACAATTTAGCTTCATCTCGAACACCGATCTGTTTCATCTCTATCCTAGCTTTGTATTCCTTTGCCAGATCTTTAACTAGTTCTCTAAAATCAACCCTTCCTTTGGCTAGAAAATAAAATATTATCTTTCTGCTTCCAAATAGATGATCTACACTAACAAGTTTCATTTGTAAATTATGTTCTTTCATTTTCTTCTTACAAAAACTGAATGCTGATGGAATTCTTTCCTCTTCAAGTTCATGCTGCTTTTTCTTATCTTCTTCTGTTGCCTTGCATAGGACTTCTCCCATACTTGTGACATCCATCTCATCATCTATACTTTGTGGCCGCGAAACAACTTCGGCAATTTCTTCACCACGTGATGAACGTATAATCACCATATCTCCTTTCATCAAAGTGGAAATACCAGTATAAACGTTTTCGATATTCCTCAAAACACCATATCTTATAGTTACCTGATTCCGCATACAGAACTCCTAATATTTATGTAAAGATAAAATGCCTTATAATCGTGCAATAAACACTATTTTCATTTCAGATTCTTGAACGTTTAGAAATTGTAAACATGTAGAAAAGATTGCTAATATTATGATTATCTTTTAATCACAAAAAAAGTTAGCGCCATAAGCTGAAAGACTATAGTAAGGAGCAAGATTGAATGTACATCACCATTTCTATTAATGTAAGCAAAAATTAAGGAACCAAAAACAAAACACTGAGCTACAGCAGCAATAATATTCAACCAGGAACTATGTTCATACGTTAATAACCTTGTAATATTTTTCACCTCGTTAAGAATAGATTCAAAGAAAAATTTTTGCTCATCGTACCCCCCTTTTTTGTTCTTACTAAGAATAGTGGAACACTCTCGACAAATTATATGACCGTAACGCTCTATTGTTAAACCAGATTCAAAATCTTTGTTGGGAATGCTCCTTTTACATCGACCACAAATTAATATTTCTGTCACAATTATTTCCTTTATTTTAAGCCGTACTTGTCAAGCTTTCTATAAAGAGTTCGCTCGCCAATTCCCAGTATTTTTGCTGTTTCTCCTCTATTTCCACTTACATATGTCAATGTGTTTTTTATTAACTCCTTCTCCATTTCATCCAACGTTATCCCAGCAGGAAAGACTGGTCCTGGTAAGGCTGTTCTATCACTATTATATATATGTTCGGGAATTTCATTCACATCGAGGAAATCATTCTGACTGATAACCACCATACTTTCTATACAATTTTTAAGTTCCCTGATATTTCCAGGCCAGCTATATCGATAGAGCGTTTTCCTTGCTTCTGGAGTCATACCTTTAATTATTTTACCATATTTTCTTGAGAATCCTTGAAGAAAAGTATCAATCAACAAAAAGATGTCTTCCGGCCTCTCTCTTAAAGGTGGTAGTCTCAGACATATAACATTGAATCTATAGTATAAATCCTCTCTAAAATTGCCCTCCCTTACTAACTCCCCCAGGTCCTTATTTGTGGCAGCGATTATTCTTACATCTACTTTTATAGACTCATTACTACCGACACGCGTAATTCTTCCATCCTCTATTACTCTTAACAGTTTTGCCTGAATTGAAAGTGGCATATCTCCAATTTCATCTAGAAACAAAGTGCCATTATTTGCATATTCAAATGTTCCTTTTCTTTGATATACAGCTCCCGTAAAAGCACCTTTTTCGTGCCCAAATAATTCACTCTCTAGTAAAGTTTCTGAAATTGCAGCAGAATTTATAGCTACAAAAGGATTATTTTTTCGCGGGCTATTGTAATGTATTGAACTGGCTATTAACTCTTTACCAGTGCCACTTTCACCCATTATTAATACTATTGCCGTAGTTAAAGAAATCTGTTTAAGTATATTAAATATCCTATGCATTTGTTGGCTATTGCCTATAATACCTCCAAAGCCATACTTTTCTTCGAGTTGTTTATGCAGTTCTATATTACTTCTCATTAGATTTTGCTTTTCAACCACTTTATCAACTACTGCTCTTAGCTGATTTATGTTAACGGGTTTTAAGAGATATGTTGCTGCTCCTTTTTGCATTGCAGTAACTGCATTTTCAACTGTACCATAACCAGTTATTAAGATAACCTCCGTATCTGGTGATTTTTCTTTTGCCTCCTTTAGAATTTCCATTCCATTAAAATCCTGCATAACTAGGTCCGTAATCACTAAGTCAATTCTATCTTTCCTAATCATGTTACGCCCTTCATTACCGCTCATGACGGAAATGCACTCATATCCAACTTTTCTCAAGCTCTCAGCAATAGCTTCAGCCTGATCTTTTTCATCATCGATTATAAGAATATTCGCTTCTCGTTTCATGATATTTTATTCTCATGAATATTTATTCACTAGGCGAAACTCCATTCTTGTGGAATGGTATCTTTATCAAAAAGCTACTTCCTTTACCATACTCACTATGCACACTAATCGTACCTTCATTTTCTTCAATAATTCTTTTGGCTGTAGGTAATCCAAGACCTGTACCCTTTTTCTTAGTTGAATAGTATACTTTAAACATCTTATCCATTTTGTCTGGTAATATTCCGACCCCTGTGTCTGTAATATCGACACAGATATATTCTTCGTTTTTATAAGTTCGTACTATAAGTTCTCCACCTTCTGGCATTGCCTGTTGTGCATTAAGGATTATGTTTAAAAATGCCTGCTTTATTATATTACTATCAAGATTACATTTTGGCAATCTTTTATCAAAACTCTTAAGTATTCTAATAGAGTTTTGCATGGCTTCAGGAGTTATAAAATCAAGTACACTGCCAATAATTTCGTTAATATCACACTCTTCAAAATGAAGTTCATGTTTTTTCGTAAATCTCAGGAAATCACTAAGTATATTCTCCAATCTAAAAACTTCTTTTTGTAACAACTGAACCTTTCTTAACATTTTCAAGTTATTTTCTGAATTATTATTTTGTAAATCCTCATTAAGTAACTGTAAATTTACACTTATTGTATTTAAGGGATTCTTTATTTCATGCACTAAACCAGCGCCTAATGTATCAAGATTATTTAATTTATCAGAATCCTTGTTTTTCTTAATCATCCTTATTAAACTCTTTAATACTTAAATTGTAAAATATATATGTAGTCAACAACTACCTTGAAAAGAGATAGCTTGAATTGATTTGCCCCTAATAGTTGCGGTCTACACTTACAGGGGTAGAAAAATAACCAAATAAAAAAATAAGCCAGGATGTGAAGTATATTTTTTACTTACTTTCCTGGCTTATAAATAAACTCAAAGCTTATTCTTTATTTACAGAAACAACGTTTTGAGCCTGTAGTCCTTTTGATCCATCTACAACATCAAACTCTACTTCTTCACCATCCTCTAAAACTTTAAAGCCTTTTCCGATAATGTTTGAATAATGAACAAATACATCATTGCCATCTTCTTGTTGAATAAAGCCAAAACCTTTTTTTACATCAAACCACTTTACTTTGCCTTTAGTCGACATTTCTTCTCCTCATTTAAGAACACACAACATATAAAATAAAAAACTTAATCAATATTTCTCATTATTTTCTTTTTTTACTTTACCTCCTATAAAAAATTCTTATTACTAATACAAAAAATTTTATTATTTATAATTGTAATATTATGTACCCGTCTTAATACCTTCTTCTTTTAAAGTGGCCTTCCTGCTTAACTTTATTCTTTTTTGATCATCAATTCCTATCAATTTTACTTTTATTTCTTGTCCGACTTTCACTACATCTTCTACCTTCTCAATATAATCATTCGAAAGTTCAGAAATGTGCACCAGGCCTTCTTTTCCTGGCATTATCTCAACAAAAGCGCCATAATCTTTCACTGCTACAACCTTACCCACGTAGGTTTTTCCTATTTCCGCATCCTCTGTGAGTCCCATAATATATGTCTTAGCATTCTCTACTGATTCGAAAGTATCAGATGAAATAACAATGGTTCCATCGTCTTCAATTTCTACACGCGAATCCGATTCTTCTTGTATCCTTTTGATCATCTTGCCTCCAGGGCCAATAACTAATCCAATCTTATCAGGATTTATTTTAATCTTAATAAGTTTCGGAGCATGTACTGAAACCTCACTGCGAGGTTTCTCAATGGCAATTAGCATTTCCTTCAAAATATGCATTCTACCTTCTTTGGCCTGAGCAAGCGCATCCCTCATAATTTGTTCATTTATGCCTGATATTTTCAGATCCATCTGAAGGGCGGTTATGCCTTGTTCTGTTCCAGCTACTTTAAAGTCCATAGCCCCCAAATGATCCTCATCTCCCAATATATCAGATAGTATTCGAACTTCCTCACCTTCTTTTACCAATCCCATTGCTATACCAGC
Source organism: Candidatus Scalinduaceae bacterium (assembly GCA_046759445.1). Taxonomy (GTDB): domain Bacteria; phylum Planctomycetota; class Brocadiia; order Brocadiales; family Scalinduaceae; genus Scalindua_A. The sequence continues at coordinate 15,708 of JBHICG010000030.1, read as the reverse complement.
AACAGGTCGTTTTATCGGAATTCCAGCATCCATCATCGAAAGTGTACCACCGCACACAGAAGCCATTGAAGATGAACCATTTGATTCAAGAATGTCCGATACTATACGAATTGTGTAAGGAAAATCTTCATAAGAAGGTATCATTGGTTCTAAAGCCTTTTCAGCTAGGGACCCGTGGCCTATTTCCCTTCTACCTGGCCCACGGATTGGCTTTACTTCACCTACACAAAAAGAGGGGAAATTGTAATCAAGCATAAACTTTTTTTTATATCCTTCTACCAAACCATCTACACGCTGTTCATCCATTGACGTTCCCAGGGTAGAAACTACAAGTGCTTGAGTTTCACCTCTGGTAAACAAAGCGGAACCATGTGTTCTAGGCAAGTAACTGACCTCACATGTAATTGGTCTTATATCTTCAAGACCCCTACCGTCAATCCTTTTTCTCTCTTTAATAATTTGTTCCTGTACTACTTGTTCCACAAGCTTTCCAAAAATTGTCTTAACCTTTTCTTCTCTATCTTCGTCATCTGTATCAGTCAAATATTCTTCAATTAATCTATCGCGTACTTCTTTTAACGCCTTTTTGCGGGCAAACTTCCCAATGACTCTAGATCGTTCCTTAATCTCTTCATAAGCCTTTGTCTTTATGTCATTAAAAAGCGAAGAGTCTATTGTTGGTTCCTCATGTTCTTGTTTTTCCCTCCCACATTCGGAAATCAGGTCTTTTTGCATTTGTACTATCTTTTTAATTTCTTCAAAACCGAACATTATTGCATCAACAAATCTATCCTCGGAAATTTCTTTTCCAGAAGCTTCTACCATCATTACAGCATCTTCTGTCCCGGAAACAACCAAATTAAGGGCGCTAGATTCAAGCTCTGAGTTTTTAGGGTTAATTACAAATTCATCATTTATTAAACCTACCCTTACTGAGCCGGTAGGGCCATTAAACGGTATACTCGATACAGCTATTGCTGCAGAAGCTCCTACCATAGCAATAACGTCGGGGTCGTTTTCTTTATCAGCAGATAGAACTACCGCCATTATTTGTATTTCATTTGAATATCCTTCCGGAAAAAGGGGACGCATAGGTCTATCTGTCATCCTCATTGTTAATATTTCTTTGTTGGTGGGCCTACTTTCACGTTTATAAAATCCACCAGGAAATTTCCCCGCGGCATAAGTCTTTTCCCTATAATCAACCGTTAATGGGAGAAATCCACCATCACCTTTCGTCTCTCCACATACTGCCGCAACCAACACAACCGTATCTCCATAACGGACTATAACAGCGCCATCTGCCTGCTTTGCTACTTCACCGCTTTCAATGCTAAAAACCTCTTTACCAATGGTCTCCTCAACTTTTAATTTCATCTTAACAATCCTTTCGTTAGCTAATTTTTTGACGTATACCCAGTTTCTTTACCAACGTCTTGTAACCTTCCACGTTTCTCTTACTAAGGTATTTTAGTAAAGAGGCCCTCTTCCCTACCATCATAAGCAAACCTCGTCTTGAGGTATGATCTTTTTTGTGCACCTTAAGATGATTAGTCAGATGTTTTATCTGTTCAGTTAACAAGGTGATTTGTACTTCCGGCGAACCCGTGTCATTCTCATGTATTCTACTATCTTCAATTATTTGTTTTTTAAACTCTTTTGCTATACTCATTTAATATCTCCTAAAAATTTGGTTTAATATATCACAATGGTCGTAAAATTTTCAACAAAAAACTTATCTATAGCCTGCTAAAGTATTTAGCATAATATCCTGAACATAAGCCTCAGAATCCTTCCTTGTCCCTACAAGAAACGTCGCAATAACGAAACTATTTATGCAAGTTACACTACTATATCTACCTTTTAAGTCTTCAAACGTATATAATGCGTCAGTACGAATAACTTTTTCGCCCCATGATTTCCGTAACTCTATAAAATTCTTAAGTGATTCTTCTGCTATTGCTTTATTACGGTACTTGACTAGTAAAATTTTGAAAGGCAGATTATTTTCTTCAGATTTATACTCAGCAACTACTGCGTCCGTTTGCTCGCCAAGATTTAATATATTTTTATTCATAAACTTGTCAGAAACATAAATATTATCAAAATTTATCTTTTTGTGAAAAAATTTTGAACTTCCCTGTATATAGCCCTTTTCAGGCAATAATTTCAAAATAGTTGGCTCCTGCACCTTGAGAGAAGGAATATTATTTACTATCGAATTACCGAAAAATATCGCTTCGTCAGGTGTAATACTACCTTTATACGGTTCTACACTTATAAAATATTTCCCCTTCCATATCCACAAATAATTATCATATAAAGAAGCCCCATGTCCTACCTTTATAGCTTGCCCGGCTTTGTCCTTCGCAAACACACCATAAGCATCATCAGAATCATCAAATTCCCATATGTTTACGTTTATAGAATTTCCCGTACCCTTTTTAATATACACTGACGTTGATACCTTAACAAACGAATAAGATAAATATGTTTCCGCACCACCATTTATATATTCAAAAAGTCTGTTCTTGCCAATATATACAGTTGGCCCTTCTTTCCTTTGCCATTGGGCAATAGACTCAGGAAAAAAATCGCTTTCTATTACATCAACCTTATTGGTCATTACTTGTGGTTGTATTCCCTCTACAACAATTGCAGAATGACCAGCTACGGGACAAACCTTCTCACAAAAACCACAACCAATACAGGCATCTTCTCTAACGTAAACCCTTCTTATCTCTTTACCTTCACCGTGGACATACGTATTGAAGTGAATTGCCTTTGTTGGAACAGGACAAACCTCTTCACATACTCCACAATTAACATCTTCCCAATTCTTTTCTAAATCCGGCAATCCCGCATAGCCTACCCAGGGAATACATCTGTTCCTATCTATCCTGGCTTTTCCAATTGCCAACCATTGTTTCTTTTCTTTAGGAATTTTGGTGATTGCCCCGGAAGGGCAAACCCTTGTACAAAGCACACAATCATGGGCACAATATCCTATACGTGGAATCAATTGTGGTGTCCACATCCCACTCAAATCTGCTTCTAAAATTGTTGGATGTAATCCATTTGTCTTACACACTCTCATACATTCACCACATCTTACACATTTCGCCAGAAATTCATCTTCAGGCACCGACCCAGGAGGCCTAATTATACCAAGATTGCCTTCACTATTTTTTTTGCGAAAGTTTAGTGACAGAAGTGGCGCTACAACAACGCTGGAAACACACGCTGTCATAAAACCTCTTTTTGTCAAACTAACAGATAATTCTTGCCTGGATGGCTGCCTACGCGTAAACCTGACAGTTCCAGCAGGACATATATCCTGACATTTCATACATAAAATACACTCACCCTCTTGTGTCTTTTTGCCTGTACTATCAATGGCCCCCATCTTGCATTCCACATAACATTTCTCACACCCTTCACAAATATTTTCTCCCACAACACGTTTGAATAGTGACCAGTCTGAAAGCAAAGATAACAAGGCGCCCAAGGGGCATATATTTCTACACCAATATCTCCTGTAAAAAATGCCTAAACCAACAATAACAGAAAGTATAATCAGGAAAATAAAATGGCCTCTGAAAAAAGGGGCGTGTAATGCAAATAATATCTCTTTGAAAAAACCATGAATACTATAGCTTACAAAGCTTATCAGGTAGAATTTATGAAGAAAATTGAAAAGTGAATCAATTAGAGAAACAAAGTATGGATGGATAACAATAGTATATGCGTTTGTTACAATGCTAAGTGGATCAAACCAGCCAACCATCTGATGGCTTATAAATAAACTTAAAAGTAGAAAAGCCAACAAATAATATTTAAATTTTTTAGCATCATAAATCTTATATGAAGTTCTCTTCCTTTGTTCCTTAAGTAAGTTGTCGGTAATATCTATAGTTGTCCCAAGAGGACATACCCAACCACAAAAGAAACGGCCCATAAATACTGATGCTACTAATATAATGGCAGCTGGCCAATACATAACAATAAATTCCTTAGCAGCCACCATTGCGCCAATTGCGGATAGAGGACTTAAACGAAGAAAAATGTTTACGGCTTTATCCCTTTCAGCAATAGGATCAGCATATATTAGTAGACAAATAAAAATGATAAAAATGAAGGCTTGTACAAATAGTCTAATTTTGTAAGTTATTGAACCTTTTTTTACATTTACATCTCTATGTCCTGTCATTCTTAAATCTTTTATATCTGGTATTGTTATATAATTTTGAAAGCTATACAATATAATATCTTATATTTTCTCATTCATAATGTCATCAAAAATAATACCCTTTCCATCTTTACCTATCCTCCTTTCCACTTAAATGCCTGCTTAAAAACAAAGTTTTTTATTTTGACTAAAGTATAATAATATCTATAATATTTTCTACTTTGGTATAATTTATCTGACTTGTTATCCCGTTTAAACTGATGATTAAAAGGTATCTACAAAATTATATTTTAGACGATTTAAAAGAAGATTTTCTGATTACTGTCCAAAACAGGATATGGTTTTGTGTTGAAGTTAAGAGTTCTTATAAAAAAGATGTGCCAGTTTCTTTAAAGTACTTCGGAAAAAAGCTCAAAATTCCTTTTATTTATGAAGTGGTTAAAGATGAGAACGTTGATTTTATAAAAGGAAACATCCGAATTATCAGCGCAAGCAAATTTCTCAGCGCATTTATATAATGCGGCAACAGACACGCAAAGTAAAGGCGATGCAAAATATCATTCCATCCGAAATTAAACACCCATTACTATTGCTGGTTCAATCTTTTAGATTGAACCGAAACGTTTAGGTTCCGGCTACAAGCCTGAACTAACAACAGGCAAATCTGCTACTAAAAATTAAAACTGAAATAAAAGATCTTTTGTCTACGGTTTTACCTTTGGGTTATATGTCAACGATGTGCCGCAAGCGTGATGTAGAATACTTGGTACAGTTACTCGGGCAATTATGGCATAGCAAAATATTAGCTTTCATACTCTCATAAATCAATTAAATAGGTATGGTGTCCCCCGATTTATCATATAAAACACTTCTTGACAAAATGACTTTATTATTGTAATCGTATTCTACGATACAATATACCACAACATCAAATTCCTTACTCATCAATAAACAACCACATATTGAAAAATAATTTACAGGAAAAAGGTGTTCTTAATGAGTGTTAGGATATTACTTGTTTGCAAAAAAGGAAGCGCCAGACAAAAATATTTGGATGCAAGTAAAAAGTTAGGAGCCCGAGTAGATGTTGTTTCATCATTCAAAGAGCTTTTCAAAGTAATTGTCGGTATGCCCTATAATGGATTGATGATTGACATGCTAACAAAAATAAGAAGTCATAGTGATGAAAAAGGGAGGGCTCAGAATATATTTGAACATTATCCTGTAATACAACTTACTTTTGATATGAAATCTGGACAAATAAGAACGCTTTACATTGGCAAAGTTAAAGGGAGTGGGACATTAGATAATTTCATAACTCAACAATGTTGTTCTTTTAGTGCAAGGATAATTCGATCTAATCTTAGAAGAGATATTAACTTTAACGTTATTTTGTCTAAAAGTAAGAACGTGAGTTCTGGAGATTATGAGAAGACTGTAATAATGAATATTGATCTAGGAGGATGTTTTATTTTTTCAAGTAGTAACTGGGAGTAGGTAATGATGCTTGGTTTATCATTAAGGAATTAAAGGACAAAACACCTATACGAGGGCAAGTACTATGGAAGAATGATTGGGGTAAAAATATGTGTGTTCCAGGTATTGGACTGCAGTTTAAGGATATTAAAGATTGTCAATTTAAGGAAATTTGCGCTAAAAGTAACATTTAAGTAGAAAACCAATATGACAAAAACTAATTTATTCAACAAGTTGGGTCATCTTTCATTTATTACATTTTTTTCGTCTTTGACATAATGTTTAGGAAAAACTGCCAAACCTACATCAGCCAACTTTTATCTCTTTACAATTCCCTTTCAATGATGTCTCGTGATACAATTATGGGGGTGCGAATAATATGTGTAAGGTAGGGGGGGGGAAAGAGGTTGTCGAGAAAACTAATGATTATCTTAAAGGTAAAGTTTCAAAAGGAGAAGCTTCTGCATAGGCAATAAAGAAGTTAACAGAGGAATATTTTCATGTGGAGGATATTCTGATAGAGGATGCTATAACAGCGCGCTCTCTCTCTTACATGATGAAGATGAAAGATTTGATACCGCTCAAGAAGATCTAATCTTCTTCAAAGACTGTTTGCTTGGAGAAAAATCTTATGGGATTAAACTTGAGTTTCTATCTTTAATACCAAAAAAGAAAATCAAGTGAACGAATAGGAATGTTCAGGGTTGCATATCATTTAATATGAATCCGTTGCCTTCTGGTTAAGTTAATTCGAAGAATTACACCATCAGCCTTCTGATTTTACATCAGCCTTAATATGCAAGAAAAATGAGCAGAAAATAATTCTTGTTGCAAGGTATTTGCGTTGGAGGAGAGATGGTCACGTCTTGACAGGTTGTCCGAGAATTAGCAAAAGCGTCATTTTTGTCATTCTGACCCCACTGCTTTCTTGCGAAAGCAAGAAGCGGGGTCAGAATCTATAATTATAAGTATTTACAGAGGTTTTAGATTCTGCCCCCCATAGCTTCCTTGCGTAAGCTAGGAATGGGAGCGGAATGACAGTTCTCGGACAACCTGTTGAATAGTGAATAATTATTTTCGGCACAAATTTCAATTTTTTAGACATGATTAAGTCGAGTAGGCCAAGGTAATCCCACCCTTATTCTCTTACAGATGGTACATTACACGCAATGATCGACCAACTTGGACTTTCATTAAACGATCTTAAGGAGTAAAAAATGGAAAATTTTATTTATCCAGCTAAAATCACCCGGGACAAAAAAGATGCTGGCTTTGTTGTTACTTTTCCTGATTTACCGGAAGCAATTAGAACTAAGGGGTGCCATTGTCGAGGCTGCTGACTGTCTTGAGGAAGCCATTGCTAATCGGATTGCAATGGAATTGGCCATTCCCCATCCCTCTCCAATCATGAAAAGACATCATCCAATTCTCCTTTCCGTCCAAATGGCTGCTAAAGCTGCTCTATATTTGGCGATAGGTGAGGAAAGGAAAATAGGGACAGCTGTCCCTATTAAATCGTCTAAATTCCAGATCGTAAATCTAGACAATAATAGGGGGTTGCCTATTTTATCGTTGGAGAATAATTAACACATCTTAAATATCGATATTAGGTGTATTTTTTCAATCATATGAATATGCAAAAGAAATTTAGACTGAATTTACAGGATAATTATGATAAGTTAAAATTTTTAAATTCTTTTATCCTTTCAATAAAATCTATTGAAAAGGAACAAATAAAAGATAAAATTCATTTTTTCTATAATAAAAGTATTTTTGGCACAGATAATTTAACTGGAGGTGGATATGGTTACGGCAAAAGAAAACATAAGGAAAATGCTTGATCAGATTCCTGATAATGCTTCGTATGAAGATATTCAATATCACATTTATGTTCAGGAAAAGATTCGACTTGGGCTGAAAGATATTGAAGAAGGCCGTGTCTTAGATCATGAAGAAGTTGAGCGAAGGATGTCCAAATGGCTTGGAAAGTAAAATGGACTAATGTAGCATGGAGTGACCTTGAGGAAGTTGCAAACCATATTGCTAAGGATTCACCTTATTACGCTGCTGCATTTGTTCGTGAGGCACGAGATGCTGCACGTTCATTAACTAATTTTGCTGAACGAGGACGAATAGTGCCTGAGTTAAACAATCAGAATATTCATGAAATATTTGTGAGAAGTTATAGGATGATATACCAAGTGGCTGAGGGGACCGTTTATATAATCGGATTTATTCATGGGGCACGTGATCTAAATACAATCTGGAAACAAGAAAAGCGATCAAATAAGGAAAAGAATTTTAATAGCTAATATGAAGTCTTCAATTGACAGGCTGTCCGAGAATACCTAACAGAGATACATGGGCACCCTCAATCCTTCTTTTAAATACTTATTTCTTCAAAGCCACTTAATTTAAAATCGATTTCTCCCAATCCAGCCTCATACGATTCCTGGATAAAACCTATGTCCTTACCTTCATATCCGAACATAGTAGCGCCATAAGAATCTACCGCTACGGGGTCCGTACTTATTACTAATCTTCTCGCATTTTCAAAGGTATTATCAACATCTTCTAATCTTCCTCCTGTAGGCCCATGTCGCTTTAAAATTCTAAATGCATCAAGTACCGTAAGGTCGACCTTAACAACTTTATTAAGATCTGCTATTTTTGGATGTATATCCTTGTGAAGTAAACCCCTATTGCCACCTACCATTCCCAATGTGTTTTTAAGGGCCATAGATAAACGCGAAGTGCTATGCTGTTTAGCTATAGGAACATTAATCAATACATCAATCTCATCCTGGTATATCAATTCCTCATAAAACAACCATGAATCAAGTACTTTACCGTCTTCTATCCTAACATCTTTAAATAACTTCTTATTAATAAACCTTACGTCTGCACCCGCTTCTCTTGCAGCTTTTTCGATTCCACTATTAATGTACGACGGTCCCGGGTTCGTCGAGCAAGTATGATCAAGAACTTTTACTCTATATGCTCCAGCCTCTCTACACAGCTCAACCAATGCAGCAACAACAAAGGGATTCGTATTCACTGCATACTCAGGTTGCCTGTCCCATGCTATATTAGGTTTGATCACAATTTTATCCCCCTTCGATACCAGTTTTTCCATGCCGCCAAGGACCTTAATTCCTCTACGCAACATTTCCTTTATAACAGAAACTTCATCATTTCTTTCATCAATGTCACCATGTACTATAACCAGATCTTTTTTAAAACTATTTTCCTTTAACCCCTTTAAGTGCCTCGGTCTTTCAATTGAACTCAAATATGACAAACCACAAAGTCCTGCACCAATGGAAACACTAGTTTTGAGAAAAGACCTTCTTGAGATATTATTTTTCATAATGTAGGAGGATTAAAAACACGTTTTCTGAAAATTTCGTTTATTTCTTGCACAAAGCCACAAAGCCACGGAGATATTTATCAAATTTCCCCGTTAAGCAGTCTTGTGATTCCATCCTTCATCAGAGATTCTCCAAAATTCAACAAATATCCCAGTTTCATTCCAGTCAATTTTAAATATGTTAATACCTGTTTCTTGTGTGCCTTTGAAGCTGTCTCGACCGATTTGAGTTCTAGAATCACTTTGTTCTCTACAATTATATCAGCTTTGAAGCCTTCATCAAATTTAATTCCACGGTACTCTATTGGGATTGAAACCTGCCGCTTTAATTTCAAACCTCTCGATTGCAATTCATAGGAGAGTAGCACTTCATAGACAGATTCAAGAAGTCCAGGCCCAAGCTCCTTATGCAGGCAAACAGCACTGTCAACAACAATTTTTCCAATTTCGTTTTCACTCATTTTCTTTGTGGCTTTGTGTCTCCGTGCGAATTTTGTATTTTTACTTGATGATATTTGGGAAGAAAAAAACAATTGCAAAAGAAATGATCTGCTTTTTTCATCTAATCAAATAATACATCCACAAACTTATTTGCATCAAACTCCTGAATATCATCAGCGCCTTCGCCTAAACCAATAAATTTTACTGGTATATCTATCTCATCATGCATACCTAAAATGGCACCACCCTTAGCGGTTCCATCAAGTTTTGATAAAAATATCCCTGTAATATCAACCGCTCGCTTGAATAGTTTTGCCTGTGAAATAGCGTTTTGTCCAGTAGTAGCATCCAAAACAAGTAGAACTTCATGAGGCGCATTTTCTATTTTTCTTGAAATTACTCGTTTTATTTTTGATAACTCATTCATTAAATTATCATGAGTATGCAAACGTCCCGCAGTATCAACGATCAAAACATCTATTCCTCTACTTAAACTAGCTTCAAGTGCATCAAAAGTAACCGCCGCAGGATCAGCGCCTGTTTGATGCTTCACGATATCCGCACCAATCCTTTTACTCCAAATATCCAGTTGTTCCATAGCTGCAGCGCGGTAGGTATCACTTGCCGCTAACATCACTTTCTTGCCCTGTTTTATATGTAAATTTGCAAGCTTTGCAATTGAAGTGGTTTTTCCTGCACCATTAACGCCAGCAACCATAATAACCGTTGGTGGAACAGGCGCAATCTTTAATGAAGCATCCAATCCCTTTAGTCTTTGTTTAAGCTTATCTTTTAAAAAATCGCAGACACCGGATGTATCCTCAATTTCCTTAGATTTCCAGGCTTCTCTTACATCCTGTATAATCTTAGTTGCCGGGATTACACCCATATCAGATTCGATTAATATAACTTCTAATTCCTCCAAAATACTCTCATCAATCTTCCCTCTGAATGATAATAAATCTTTAAACCTAGAGGTTATTTTTGTACGTGTCTTCTCTAAACCTCTTCTCAATATTTGGAAGGGAAATAATGATTTGTCTTCCACATCTTCTTGAGTAGACAATCCCGATCCCTTTTTTGAAAACCAAGCCATAATCTCACCTTGCCTTAGTTATTACAACTCAACATACCAATCATATTATCGTGTCTTTCCTTAATCTTTTCAACTATGTCATTATCTATTGTTATACTACCCAACCTGATATCCGGTCTTCGCTCACCATGACAGTCTGAACCACCCGTAATTACAAGATCATATTCATTTGCCAATCGAATATATCTCTCTATATCATTTGCCAGTTGTGATGGAGAATAAACCTCAATTCCTTGTAGTCCAAATTCTACCATCTTCGGGATTAATTCATCTCTTTTTGTAGTACCTGGGTGAGAAAGAACAGAAATACCATCTGAAGAGTTTATAAGTTTTATAGCATTTTCTAATGACAATGCTACCTTTGGAACAAAAGCAGGACCATTGTCTGACAAATACCTTTGAAAGCTTTCCTGAATACTGCTGCAATAGCCTTTTCTGCACAAAACATCAGCAACGTGCATTCGGCCAGGCACCCCTTTTCCGGCAACATCATAAACTTCTTGCGGGTCTACAATAACACCCAAACTAACCAATTTCTTAGTTATTTTCTTTATTCGCTCCACCCTTTCAAAACGCAACTCAGTCAATTTTTCTAATAGTGTGCTATTCTTTATGTCTATAAAGTAGCCCAAAATGTGAATATCTGCAGCACAATAATATGATGAAAGTTCTATTGCAGGAATAATATTCAATCCCTTTTCAACACAAATGGCCTGAGCAATTTCAATAGCATCAATGCTATCATGATCAGTTATTGCAATTGTATGCAACTTGAGTTTTAGCGCTTCCTCAACCACCTGCTCAGGTGACATAGTGCCATCAGAATATTCTGTGTGTATGTGTAAATCAGCTCCTTTGTAACTCTCCTTTTCTAAATTAACCTCCGTCAAACTAGAGATGCCTTTTTTAACCCTTTTATCTTTCTTTACGTAAAGTGAATACATCTTATCCAGCACTCCATTTACGAACAAACCAGATTTCTCAGTACTGTATTTTTTAGCCAGGTCAATTGCCTCATTAATAGAAACTTTAGGGGGTATATCACTCAAATAAAGAAGCTCATAACACGCTATTCTTAAAATAATCCTGTCTATTACTGGCATCCTGTGCAAATTCCATTTCTCTGATATAGAAACTATCTTTTTATCGATTTCCTGCATAAACTTAATGCAACCTTTAACTAAGATGATGGCAAAATCACTCACCACCGGTTCCTTACCGCGTTCTCTACAAAAAGAATCTATCTCGCTTATAATTTCATCACCGCGTATCTCCAACTGATAAAGAGCCTGTAATGCAATTTCACGAGAACGTGTTCTTTTCCTCATCCACAAATCTCCACAATAAAAATGTTCACCACAGAGTGTGCAGAGCACGCAAAGCAAACATTAAAATCAAAGATGGTTCAATAAACTCACCAAAATAATTTATCATACTTTTGCTAAACATCTCTGTGATCTCAGCGGTTTCCCTGTTAGATATTATACACCTAACAGGGCGAATCTACAGTAAGTGGAACTTTTATACATCCTTAATATTATCAAACAAATCCACCATCTCCAAAACCGTAAGAGCTGCCTCTGCTCCCTTATTCCCGCCTCTTGCGCCAGCCCTATCTATGGCCTGTTCCAGTGTTTCCGTAGTAATGACTCCATAAATTGTTGGTATACCTGTTGTAAGACCAACTTCAGTAATACCCCTGGCTGCTTCACCGGATACATAATCAAAATGAGGGGTTTCCCCACGTATTATTGCCCCCAAGCAGATAATACCATTATACCTGGCTCCTTTAGCTAGTCTCATAGCCGTAATTGGTATTTCACAGGAGCCTGGGACCCAAAACACATCAATATCACCATCATTTACACCATGTCTAATTAAACAATCCTGAGCGCCCTCTAACATTCTCTTTGTAATAAAACTATTAAACCGACTAACAACGATACCAAAAGTCTTACCAGTACCAACAAAATTACCTTCAAATGATTTAACCATGATATTATCTCCTAATCATAAAGGAAGAAAAGCATAACTCACAAAGGATAGTATCAGAAATAAATTTCCCTTGCAAGGCTTTTCTAATACCCGCTTGGAGTATTAAAACCTTAGATAATTATATTGAATCTTGTAATTTCATACCTATCCTAGTATTATAATCTTGCCTGAAAAATAAAAGCGGAAACTTAATTAATCAGGATATATTTGATGCAAAACGGAAGAGAAAGAGACAAAGTAGTTGATGAAAAAAGGCTGCCCATAAGTGAACACCTGGAAGAGTTAAGATCAAGGATTATATATTCCATCCTTGTCGTTATTGGTTTCTTCTTTATCAGCTGGATTTTCAAATCGAAAATCATGGATATCGTAATGAAACCACATAATTTTGCCATGGAAAACCTGGGCATATCACCATCCCTTCAGGTACTGAGCTACCAGGAAGGTTTTTACGCTTACATAAAGCTATGTTTAATAACCGCCATCTTTATGTCATATCCTATAATCGCATATCAAATCTGGAAATTTGTCGAAACCGGTTTATATAAGAGAGAGCGCAGGTATGTAAAAATATTTTCTCCAATTTCCTTAACGGCATTCATAATAGGCGTACTTTTCGGATATTTTCTCCTGATACCGTTTGGTCTTCAATTCTTGATAAAGATACTTGGACCGAATATACAACCCATTATTACGATGAGTCAATACATCACCCTCATTTCCTTGTTAACTTTTGCTTTAGGCATCGTGTTTCAGCTACCCCTTATAATGTTATTCATTTCTAAAATTGGAATATTCAATGCCGAAGATTTTGTTAAATGGCGCATGTATGCCATCCTTATTATGTTTATTCTCGCAGCCATAATAACACCACCAGATCCATTTACACAAGTAATGACGGCCATACCAATGATTGCCCTTTATGAAGTGGGTATCCTCATAATAAGGCCTACAAAAAAGGCTATCATACGATTCAACATATTATTGGGCTCAGGCGCACTATTAATATACATTATATTTTTGATTCTCACACTTCCAGCAAAAGCAGAATTTTTAGAAACAACGGGTCTTGTTAAAATGCTTCCGGCAAAGGGTACAGGATGGCTCGCGTTATCATCAAATACCAGAATTCACAATGGCGCCACATTGAAAACCGGGAAAAGCAGCAAAGCATCCTTTCTGCTAAAGGATAGCACACATATCATAATGGACGTAGATACGGAAATTAAACTCATAGGAAAAAGGAAGATTGATATTTCAAAAGGACAAATACTTGTATCAATAAAAGCAGACGCAAACCCTTTTACGATAACGGCAAATAACAGCAACGTAACTGCAAACGACAGTAATATTGACATTAAGGTATCAGAACATAGGATTTTTGTTACAGTGACGAAGGGCAAGGCAACGGTAACTTCAGAAGGTGAAGTAAAAGAAGTATTTGAAGGAAAACAACTCAAGATTGTAACAGGTGGTGAACCCGTAAACGTTGATAGTATTACAAAATGGGCTAAGGAGATGCAAAGATAGGATAAACTTAAATAATTGGACAACCAGAAGATGCTGAAGTACTACCACCTTTACCTTACAACCTATTACCTATGATTGAAAACTATTATGAATTGAAACCGTGTGAATTGAAACCGTGAAAAAAGAGTAATTAGCAAAAGAATAGAGGAAGTGTCCCTGAATTTTTTATGATGCTAAGGGGTGGATATTCTTCTGATCTTACATGAGTCTTCATTGCGTTGAGCAATGGAATTTTTATTACCATATGGTCTTTATATTGATAAGTTTTTCATCCCTTGTGATTATGGGGAGATTGAGATATTTTGCTGTATAGCGACTTTTTTGCGGAAGCAATATCTTTATCGGTAATATCTATACCTTTGAGAATACCTTTGAGCGATATAACTTTTTTGCCTGTTGGGGTGAGCTTTTTGAGAACAGATAATTTCAAATCCATGACTTCTTTTTCAATGGTCTCGATCTTATGGAGGATATCAACAGTGTCATTTAAAACTTCTTGCTTCATAGTAATTATCCTTTCTTTTAATTAGTGGCTTAACACCTTTGTGGCTATTTTGAAATTCCTAACACTACAGGGACAAATTATTGTTTTGTAAACTATAAATTGTGCAAAACAATAAGCATAACAGCAATATTGTATATTAGTATTTGAAATGTCGCTGTAGTCCTAATCATATGATTTTTACTTTTAATGAAAATAGTACTATTTGTCAAGAGATATCCGTTCAAACGTTATGGCAGCTGATGGGACATCAGCTAGATGGTAGGAGATGGATTGTTGAGCAAAATGGTATTATACCATATTCAACAGGGCGAGCAAAACCAGCTTAATGACGGCTGACTTGCACACTAGATCAGCACAACGGGGCAGCTTGATGACGGTTTAACCTGTTGAAATTTGGAATAAATTTGCCATTCAACCTTAGGCATTTTAGATCATTTACCAGAAGGAGATACAACTGTATTTAAACGCTCTCTATTATAATGACTTAACGTACATGGAGGGAAAAACGGAAGATATCAAGTTCAGAAAAAATAGATAAAAGAAGGTACGAATAGATAAAAATTTATATCTTATTTTACTTTATGTTTAATATGCTTAATTTTGCGATTATGAATAAGCACAAATATAATTCCTATCAATCCTAAACTCCCGAGAATTAGATATGCGAATTCCAAAGTATTCATAAGGTTATATCTCCATTTTATCAGTAAGGTATCCTAAAATAAAGAATATGATTGATACTAGTAAACCCAAAACTACGGTTTTAATCTTGTAATCTTGATTGATAAAGGGGGCAATTACGGCAGTTCCAACTATGATCTTTGAAATATCATAAAAGTATTTTGATACATTATCTTTTGCACCTTTATCAACAAAGTATTTCATCTTCTGTATTTTATGCCGCTTATTTGATTTTGTCAAGAGGTAAGACTTGGTAACTTTATTTAGATATGAGTTTCAGTATAAAATATATATAAGCTATATAGGTTTAATAAAGTAGTGTAATGACGGCTGGCTTTGCTCAGGTGTGCTGGCACAAAGGGCCAGCTAGGGCTGGCTTTGCTCAGGTGTGCTGGCACAAAGGGCCAGCTAGGGCTGGCTTTGCT
>JBHICG010000029.1:0-38972 GCA_046759445.1 Candidatus Scalinduaceae bacterium | reverse complement strand
CTAATGCGGTACCCACGTCATGAGCAGCAGGCTGAATAAATATATTATCAACATGATCTGACCTTAAGAGTACACCATTCATTGAGCAGTTCAGGGCGCATCCACCTGACATGCACAGGTTTTTAAAACCCGTGATGTTATAGAGATAAGAATTCATCTGCAGAGTGGCCTTCTCAAGTGTATGCTGTACAGTAGCTGCCAGGTCTTTATGAAACTGGTTTAGGTCTTCCCCTTTTTTCCTTGGCGTGATACTGAAAAGATATTTCTTAAAGCCTTTCTTGTCTATTACGGGGATATCGTTGTCCCAATCAATAAATTTAAATTCATCTTCAATTGGTTGTCCGTATGCAGCAAGGCCCATTACCTTACCTTCATCACTATGGAACGTAAACCCTAATATTCTTGTGATCTCACTGTATAGGTGTCCCCAACTATTTTTGTTTGGTATAGACTTCACAATCCTGAATTCGTCTTCCTCTCCAATCGCCAGGACGCCAGATTCGCTGCCTCCGTAACCATCAAGGGATATAATATTTGAACAATCAAATCCTGAGACGTAATAAGAGCTTAATGCATGGGCAGTATGATGTCTTACAAATCTTATTTTTTCATTTTCGTAACTGAAGGGTAACTGTTTAAGCAAAAAGTCCCATGCATATCTCTTTTTCTTTTCCTGTCGTTTTGAGGATTCCCAACCTATGGCGATGTAATCCACATCGTCCAACGTTACGTTAGCCTTATTAAGACAAAATTCGATAGACCTCTTAGCAGCTATCCTTGGTGAATGCTTAAATCTGTTAAATCTTTCCTCTTCTACCATGGCAATCAACTTATCGTCTACGAGGATACATGCGCCATTATTCCACGAAATGGGATGTGTAACTCCCAAAATTATCATTTATTGCTCCTTGGTAATTAAAAAATCATAATAGAATTTCTTATAAAACCTCAAGGTTTCCCATCTTAATACGCCGATTTATCTTGACTGTGCCATCCTTGGTGGTGACGCATGTGTTTTCCAGATTCTGCTTTCCTGTATGAGAAGTAGTACTTGGAATCAGGCCCTTTTCTTAGCGACGATAATGATAGATTTCGTATAGTCTATCCCGATAAATCGATGGATAGGTGTTACGAATGCCCTCTTTAGAAAGAATTGTACCGTTGATGCATTAAACGTCCTATAAATCTCTTGCACTTCGAGTCCAGCTCTCAAACACAGTCCACCGAGTTCCTCATAGCTGTATGGTGTCAGGTGTGTCGAATCCATAAGGAAGCGTGAGGGATTAAAAATATTCGGAGTGCTGATTACGAGCTTACCACCAGGACTCAAAATCCTCTCGCACTCCCTGATCATATTCTCACCATCTGCAAGAGTTAGATGTTCTATGACCTCCAAAGAAATAATCAGGTCGAACTCTTGCTGGATTTCTTGCATACTGCGGTAATCCGGACTCTGGTTTGGATCGATGTCGACTGTCTTGTAGGTAATGTTTGTGGTGGCTTTCTGTAAACGCGGACCCCACCCAGCATCGCCTGCTCCCACATCCAAAACCCGCGCACCGTCAATTAACAATGATAGAATGAGTCTAAAGCGCTTTCGTAGAACGGGGACTTGCCATATGCTAGCGTACCGCTTGTGTATCACGTCACGCTTACGCAAGACCTCCGACCAAGAAACACGCTCATCTGTTTGTGTATAAATTGACATTGTTCTGACATAAAAAAAGACACTTACTGAATTTGCTACGAATGAGCTTTTTTATACATTAAACATTTTCAGATAACAAATTACAAAAGAAACTTTCTTTATGCAACGGCTAAATTGCTAATAATACTTTTTCGCTATCAGACCGTATTCTTAAGATTAACTACCAGTACTGGATAGCATTTGAATTGACTTATATTTATATAAAATGTAAAATGCTCGCAGTAGATATGACTAACCTGTTATTTAATCACATACCTTAGGAGAATAGACGTAATACTATTTCTTAAAACCAATCATGTTCAACACGAGAGATGTTATTATGGGAAGGAAAGGAATTAGTGTCCAAAGACACATCGTAGAACAAGAAAGACAATATCCCCAGGCAACAGGTAGCCTAACTGGCTTATTAATGGATTTAATATATGCGGCAAAGGTCATATCAAGAGAAGTTAATAAAGCTGGTCTTGTGGATATCCTTGGTCTTACTGGTGATGAAAACATTCATGGTGAAGAAGTCAAGAAGCTGGATGAATATGCAAACGACAAATTGTATAACGCTATGGATCATGGAGGACATCTTTGCATAATGGCCTCAGAGGAGAATGATGAAGTTATTCCTATTCCAGATAAATTTCCCAAAGGTAAATATGTGCTACTTTTCGACCCGCTTGATGGTTCGTCAAATATTGATGCGAACGTTAGTATAGGAACAATATTTTCCATACATCAAAAAAAGACAGGCGGTGAAGAAGGAAGCCTCGAAGATTGCCTTCAAAAGGGGAGTGAACAGATAGCAGCAGGTTACATAATTTATGGTTCCAGTACGGTGTTGGTTTATACAACAGGTCAGGGTGTAAATGGTTTTACACTTGATCCAAGCGTAGGGGAGTTCCTCTTATCCCATGAGGACATAAAAATACCACCAAAAGGGAAAATCTATAGTGCGAATGAAGGAAATTCAAATTTTTGGGATGAAAGTACTAAAAAATATATCAGTTATCTAAAAGAAAAAGATCCTGCATCAGGCAGACCATATTCTTTACGTTATATTGGTTCTCTCGTAGCTGATTTTCATAGGAATCTACTATACGGTGGTATTTTCTTATACCCGGCCGATTATAAAGACCCAAAGAAACCTAAAGGTAAATTACGTCTATTATACGAGGCCTCTCCGTTAGCGTTTATTGTGGAACAGGCCGGTGGATTGGCTACTACTGGTAGCGAGGATATTATGGATATTCAGCCAACCGAACTACATCAAAAGATACCCCTAATTATTGGAAGTACGGAAGATGTGCTTACTTATCAAAAGTTTGTTACTGATTATACACGGTAATCAATTTATAATTTACTTCATAAAAGGAGAATGAACAATGATGTTCAAAGAGGTTACAGAAATAAGAGATTATGTTAAAGATACGCTGGAAATTCTTTTAGGAGGCAAGGTAAATATAATAAATGAATCTCTTTATCGGAATGAGAAGCTGGATCGTTTAGTGCATAATGCCGTCTTTAATGAAAAAAGAGATTTGAAAGGCATTTCAAGATGGTTAATAAGGCAAAGTGGTTGTGCCTTAGGTATAATCTCTGCTTCTATTCAAGGATTGTACGAAAGGATGGGCAGAAGTGAATATACCGGATTTACAGTTCCTGCTATTAATATAAGGGGTTTAACTTATGATGTTGCAAGGTCGATTATAAGGGCTGCAAAAAAGAATGATGTGGGAGCATTTATCTTTGAAATAGCAAAGTCTGAGATAGGATATACGGAACAACGTCCGTCTGAATACACGGCAGTAGTTCTTGCTGCTGCTATTAGAGAGGGGTATCAAGGGCCAATTTTTATTCAAGGTGATCATTTTCAGGTAAATGCAAAAAAATATGCTAAAGATCCAGAAAGCGAATTTAACACGGTTAGAGACCTAATCAAGGAGGCATTAGAAGCAGATTTCTACAATATTGACATAGATACATCTACATTAGTTGATTTGAACAAACAAGATATAGTTGAACAACAGAGACTTAATTTTGAATTAGCGGCGCAGTTCACTTCATATATTCGTGAAAACCAACCTGATGGTGTCATGGTTTCAGTTGGTGGCGAGATAGGCGAAGTTGGTGGAAAGAATAGTACCGAGGAAGAATTAAGGGTATTTATGGATAATTATCTAAAAACTATTAGTGATAAAAAAGGAATTAGCAAGATAAGTATTCAGACTGGTACCACACACGGTGGGGTACCGTTGCCAGATGGTAGTATTGCAAAAGTGAAACTGGACTTTGATACCCTGCAAAGGCTTTCAAAAGTTGCAAGGGATGAGTATGGGCTAAGTGGTGCAGTGCAACATGGCGCTTCCACATTACCGGGAGATGCATTTGATAAATTTCCAAAAACTGGGACTGCAGAGGTGCACCTGGCTACTGAATTCCAAAATATGATTTATGAAAATGAACAATTCCCCAAGGAATTAAGAGAAGAGATATATGATTATTTAAAAAAGAATTGTGCCGATGAAAGGAAGGAAGGCCAAACAGACGAACAATTTATTTATAAGACAAGAAAAAAGGCGTTTGGGCCTTTCAAAGAGAAAATATGGGACTTGCCAAGTAGTGTTAAGGAAAATATTGGATCTATATTGGAAAAAAAGTTTGTTTTTCTCTTTGAAAAATTGAATGTAGTTAATACAAAAAAAATTATTGATGAAACGATCAAACCAATAGAAATTATGCAAAGCCCACCATTGTCAATTGATTGATTTTCTAAAATTTCATCTTTAATGTTTCGAGATACTTTTACCAGCCCATATTTAACCCAGCCAGTAAGAATCATACTATTCACATATAAAGAAGTTTTCATCTTTTTTCTAAATTATCTTTCCACAACTGAATAATTAAGGTAAATTAACAGAATGACAAAGGTAAAAATTTGTGGTGTAACAAATTTAAATTATGCGAAAATTGCTATTGATTATGGTGCGGATGCTATCGGCTTTGTGTTCGCTAAAAGCGTTCGAAAGATAAGTGCAGAAAAAGCTAAGGCAATTGTACAAAAATTACCACCGTTTGTTACATTAGTGGGACTTTTTGTAAATGAAACTACAAAGAATATAGAAGATATTTGTGAGTATTGTAGTCTGAATGCCATACAGCTTCATGGAAATGAGCCACCTGGTTTCTTGAGTAAACTAAGACGTTATAAAATTATTAAGGCGTTTAGAATACAAACTGAGAGAGACATTAACCCAATAAATAAGTATGAAGCTAGTGCAATATTGCTTGATGGATATGCAGAAAACAGAATGGGGGGCACAGGTGCATCCTTTGATTGGAGTATTGTTAAGAAAGTAAAGACATCCAGACCAATAATAATAGCAGGAGGCTTAACGCACTTAAATGTCTCGCGTGCAATAAAAATTGCAAATCCCTACGGGGTTGATGTTTCTTCTGGTGTAGAGATTAAGCCTGGCAAAAAAGACAGGAGGTTAATCAAAAAATTTATAGATGCCGTAAAAGCATAAATCTTTGTTCTTACAGGTTTTGAAAATTATGTTGAACATTTATAATATTTTAGTAAAATTTAGTGGTTATGTTTCTTAAATTTATATATAAGAAAAATCTTTTTGAGATAATTCAGAAATGTTAAAGAAAAAATTTACAAGCAAGAACTGTGTTACCTGTAAACGCTGTATGGTTGAGTGTTCAATCAGGCATTCACAATCAATGGAGTTGTATTCATCTGCATCAGAAAAGCCCTCACCAGTTCCCAGAATAAACATTAGTTTCAGAAAAGATAAGCCATATGCGACTGTTTGTCAGAACTGTGCTAAGCCAAAATGTAAGGAATCATGTGAGTATGATGCGATTACAAAATATGAGGATGGTAACGTCGTTATAAGTCAAGAAAAATGTACTGGCTGTTGGGCCTGCGTTGATGCCTGTCCCTTTAAGGCAATAACAAAAGAAGTAGAGATGGAAGTTGCAATAAATTGTGATGATTGTAAAGGGTTTGATGACATGGCATGTGTGGAGGCGTGCAAAACTTTTGCATTAACGTATATTGAAAAGAAGGTTGCCGTAACCGCTGACGCCAAGTAATTGTTCAAACGAGAATTTTTGAAGAAAGTAATTAAAATAAAAAGGTTAAGGTTTTAATTTCCACGGAATTAAAGCGTTAACCTTTTGTTATAAGATGATTTGATTCAGGAGGAAATATGAAGAAGGTAAGGATACAAATTAACCACAAGGAATATGAATCAAATGAGGGTGAAACGATAATTCAAGTTACTAAGAAAAACAAGATTCATGTTCCTTATTTGTGTTATTGGAAATATTTAGAGCCTTTTGGACAATGCAAGATGTGTGTTGTAGAAGTCGATGGGAACTTGGGTCCTGTAACGGCATGTAATACTCCTGTTTGGGATGGCATGAGCGTGATAACTGAAAGTGATAATATTGCAGAACTTCGAAGAAACAATCTGAGACTAATTCTCGCAAACCATCCTAATGATTGTATGACCTGTGAAAGGACAGGTAACTGTAAACTCCAAAATTATGCTTACCAGTTTGACGTACATGCGGAATGGAGTCAACAAACAATACGAAAATATTCCGAGATGCCTAACAATGGGGTGATAGAATGGGATCGAGATAAGTGTATTATGTGTACCAGGTGCTCAAGGACCTGTGCAGAGCTTCAAGGGTCTTATGCACTCGGTTTCAAGGCTGGAGGGTTTACGGCATTAGGTACTCCAAATAAGACCAATATTTCTAAAGTAGGTGATTGCGAACTATGCGGCCAATGCATAGAGGCTTGTCCAGTTGGATCAATACAAGAATTATCTACTAAAGGCAAGGGAAGAATCTGGCAGTTTAAAAAGGTAAGGACAACCTGTACTTATTGTGGGACAGGATGTAATTATTATTTTAATGTAAAAGATAATAAGGTTGTTTCTATTTCAGAGTGTTTTGAAGCCCCGGTAAACAATAAAGGAAGCCTCTGTGTAAAAGGCAGATTTGGTTACGAGCATATCCATCATAAGGACAGATTGACTACGCCACTCATAAGAAAGAATGGAAAGTTAGAAGAAGCCAGCTGGGATGAGGCTATAACCCTCATTGCGACAAAATTTAAAGAGATTAAGGATAAATATGGCCCGGATAGTCTGGGGTTTTTATCATCATCAAGATGCACAAACGAAGAGAATTACATATTCCAAAAAATGGGGCGGATGATGGGCACGAACAACGTTGATAACTGTGCAAGGGTATGCCATAGCGCAAGCGTTTCTGGGCTTGCTGCATGTTACGGCAGTGGTGCTGCAACTAATTCGTTTGGCCAGATTCCTGATGCTGAGCTACTATTCGTAATAGGCGCCAATCCCTATGAGGCCCATCCTATTGTTGGTCTTAAAATAAAAGATGCAATTAAAAATGGTGCAAAACTAATCGTTGGTGACCCGCGAAAGACCCAACTTGTAGATCAGGCGGATATATGGCTGAACCTATTACCCGGTACAAACATTGCACTATTAAATGGAATTATTAACGTAATCTTAAGTGAAGGACTTGAGGACAAGGAATTTATTAAGAATCGTACTGAGGGTTTCGATGAACTTAAGAAAGGTGTTAAGAAATACACGCCCGAATATGTTTCAGGTATAACGGGTGTAGCAAAGGATAGAATTATTGATGCCGCCAGACTATATGCGAAAACTGACAAGGCAATGATAATATACAGTCTCGGTATGACAGAGCATACGACAGGTACTTATAACGTTATGTCCCTGGCAAACCTTGCCACAGTTACAGGCCATCTTGGAAGGTCTCACGTTGGCATAAATCCAACTCGTGGACAGAACAACGTGCAAGGAGCTTGTGATATGGGAGCACTGCCTGATAAATTTGTGGGTTATCAGATGGTTGGGGATAAAAAGGCTCAAGCAAAATTTGACAAGGCATGGGGTGTTAAGCTGGATGATAAAAAAGGTTTAACCTGCACAGAGATGGATGACGCAATGCATGCAGGAAAGTTGAAGGCATACTATGTATTTGGTGAGGACCCTGCAATGACGAATGCGAATTCCAATTACGTGAAAGCAGCTCTCAAGAAATTGGAATTTCTTGTCGTGCAAGATATATTGCCAACAGAGACTTCAGAACTTGCCCACGTAGTACTTCCAGGCTCAAGTCATGCCGAGAAGGATGGTACTTTCACTAATGGTGAACGAAGGATTCAACTGGTTCGAAAGGCAATAGAACCATTGGGTGGTAAAGCGGATTGGGAAACGATATGCCTTGTAGCAAATGCCCTTGGTATAAAAATGGATTATTCTTCACCATCTGAAATATGGGATGAGCTTGCGAGCCTTGCTCCTATGTTTGCCGGAGTAAATCACGAAAAGCTCGAAGGTGATGGAATCCAGTGGCCATGCCCTGATATAGACCATCCTGGTACAGCAATTATGTATACTGAAAAATTCAACAGGCCAAATGGCCGCGCCAAGTTTAATTTTATCGATCATATCGCATCGGCAGAAGTCCCTGATGACGAGTTTCCCTTAATCCTTACAACCGGTCGTCGTAGGCAACATTATAATAATGGTTCTATGACAAGGAGGTCCAGTAAGATCTTTAACCAATGGCCAGATGAAACAATAGAACTCAATCCATATGATGCCAGGAGATTTAACATAAAGGATAGCGAAAAGGTTCTCGCCAGTTCAAGAAGAGGTAAGATGGAGGTGAAGGTACACATAACTGACAGAGCACAGCCTGGTATTACGTTCCTTGCATTCCATAATCGAGATGCCTTAACAAACCTCCTTACTAATAATGCACTCGATCCAGTATGCAAGATTCCTGAATATAAGTCATGTGCGATTAAGGTTGAAAAACTGAATGGTCATGAATAGTTCTGGTTATTACCTGCAAAAACCCCTTGACGATATATTCTGTTTACTTTAAAAGTAATAATTATTTGTAATTGTTTTACCTTAAAGATATAAGGAGGATAGATACATTGGCAAAGGTTAGATGTCCAGGAAGCATGAAAACCACTGTGCCTGAACCGCTTGAACGAAAGTGTACAAAATGCGGTAGCATGATTGAGATATGGAGTGATGAGGAAAAGGCTGATTGTAAATGTGGGGCAACGGTTTTTAAGGATGCAACACCTACATGCGTCGTGTGGTGTAAGGCGGCAGAAGAATGTTTAGGTGATATTGTAGATGTTAAGAAGATTAAGGAAGATGCAAAAAAAAAGGCAGCTACAGAAGGAAATCCAGAATTTTTCAATGAAGTACAAGAGAAGCTTAAGAAAGAAAAAGAGTAATATTTATTTAAGACACTACCCCAAGACATAGTATAAACCCCTTACCTCGTAAATGTAACAAAAAAACATGCCTAAGTTTATGTTTAGGAATTTCAATGTTTACAGATTCCCGATCAAGTCCGGGTGTGATTCTGTCTGTCCTTCGGACAGTTTAACAGAATCACCTAAGCAATTCCGCTTTTGCGGAATTGCCAATGACATTCCTGAGCAAATGTGTGATTCCCGCCCCGCATCTTGCCCCCACTGCTAGCTTGTGCTAGCAAGCTGTGGGGGCAGCGGGGGGAATCTAACTTGTTCCGCTGATGGTCCAAAACTTTATTTTCTAATCTGTCTTTAGTTAGTAGAGTGAGAAGGATATCTCGTATAGGTGGCTTATTATACACCTGGTATTCCTTACTTTAATGCACACTATTCTCTCCGTCCTCATTCAGAATATCCCGTTAACGTATTTGTAATTACAAAGGAAATATTGTAAGATTACGGCCCCGGTTACATTTACTATGTTCTGTATTTCTAATATTACTTACTAACAGCTTTCCAAGAGTAATAGAGTAGTTACTGTGAATTGAAATGAAATTGTTAAGTGATAAATACTTCTGGATACTACTGTTTGTTTCTCTATTTGCGAGAATATACTTAGGCATTTTTACATATGTAATTCAGAATGACAGTGTTGCCTTTATGCAAAATGCGGAGTATTTTGCTGATGGTGATTTCTTAAGTGGGTTAAGACATCCTTATCATCCGTTGTACTCTCTTATTATGGCGGGTCTGTACAAGATCGTCCCGAACATGGAACTGTCAGGCACAATCACATCTGTTTTTTTTGGTATGTTTGCGGTAGTAGCATTTTATCTAATTGGTAAAGGTATTTTTGATCAGAAGATAGCATTTATTTCTTCTATTATTATGGCCTTCCATCCTTATGCTGTGAGATTTTCAGCGAACATAATATCAGAATCTACTTATTTCTTTTTTTTTATATCTGCCCTTGGCTTAGGATTTTTTGCGATAACAAACAAAAAACTTTTATTGTTTGCTCTTACAGGAATATGTACTGCATTTGCTTATCTTACTCGCCCTGAAGGAATAGGGATCATTTTTATAGTAATCTGCTGGTATCTTTTCAGGGATTTCTTCAAAATTAAGATAGCTTGGAAAGAAAAGTTGGTTTCGATATTAGTCCTGGTTGTTTCATTTCTTGTTTTTTCATTACCTTATCTTGTATATATTGAAAAAGAAACAGGCTCATGGCAGCTTACAAAGAAAAAGAATTTATCTCAAATACTAGGAATTGAAAAGGAGTTGAGTAGCCAAAGTAATGAAAAATCGGGCGTAAGAAAAATTAGTAAAAAAGGAAGTTCGGATATACATATTATTAAGCAAACAGTTGTTGGTAAATCAAATAAGTTAAGTAAACGAAGTAATGAAAAATTAGCTGGAGAAAATGTTGTTAATAATAAAGAGGTTTTAGATGTAAATAATAAAAAACAAACAGTTATTGGTAAAATAGATTTTAAAATACATCTAAAGAGTATCTTTTATATTATGAATAAGTACTTAAGTACACTTCACCCATTATTATTTATGTTCCTTATAATAGGTGTGATAAATTGGGCGAGAATAAGGGAGACACAACTTTTCGGATTTTATATAACAACAATTATCTTGTTTTATCTGATTGTACTATACAGATTAAACATAACTTTCATAGCAACCTATGATGATATTTATCAGTATCCCAGTAGAAGACATTTGATGCCCATAATCATACCTGCACTCTTTTGCGTAGGGATAGGCGTTTATACTGCTGGAACCTGGCTACATAAAAGGTTTCCGCTTAACAGATTGAGGTCTGGTTTTGGCGAGTTATTAAGGAGTGTGTGGGTAATCCAGCTGATAGTATTATTGGTTGTTATTGGAGTCTTACTACCAAAAACATTTAAGCCCCAGGGTCTCGACAAGTTGAGAATTAAGAAAGTTGGTCAATGGATAAAGGGAAATTCTGATAAACCTTCGCCAGCGATTATAAGTTTATCTCCTAGAAATGCTTATTATGCCGGGGGAAAACATATTCAGATGACAAACATTGATAGTGTACTTTCTTTAGCAAGAGCGAGAAAAGCCGATTATATAGTAATTACACAAAAAGAATATCAGGTTATAAAAGAAGAGTTGAGAAAGTATGTAAAGAACAACCAATTACTGCTGGTATATAAATATGTAGAGAAAACCTCTTTAAATGGCAAGAATACACTCTTATACAAGGTGCTTTATTAATTAGCGCTTAGTTGCTTACTTGTTGTGATTTATTTAATAGAGAAATTTTTTATAAATAACAAACAAATCCATATGCAATATGCTTGATAGGATTGGAATATAGATTTGTAATGAAGAGGCTTTGATGGCAAAAGAACAAACTGTTCCTGGACTGAATTCAATAGAGGGTTCCAAATTGCCAAAGATAGAGGGATGTTCTCGCACAGTCAAGATAGTATGGTGGATTTTATTTTGGTTATTCACAACTTTTATGGCAGGGTATTTTTTTCATTCAAGCCCAAATCCGGCCTTGTTTGGGAAATATAGTGTGAGATACTCAGTTGTGCTGGTGGTGATAGCGGTATTTTTTGCCTGGTGTTTGTGGTGTGCATGGAGGTTGCGCCAAAACCCAGGTCTCATACTCAAATGGTTGGTTTTCATACTGATAATAGTAGCAACTTCAGTTGCTTTACTATTGCCCTGGTGTGCGTGGAAATATTATGTAAGGGGTGAGCATAAGCGCCTTAAGGAACCATATCATCCATTTTTACAGAATGATTATTATCCCAACAAACTAGCGGTTACCAAGGAGAAGCCATCGGGAGTATTACGCATTGTTTGCCTGGGAGGCTCGACTACTGCTCACAACTGGAAGGTCGTTCCGCCTAGCTGGGGCTATCCGTGGTATCTGGAGCAGGAAATTGAAAGAGAGCTTGGTTCCGGTGCCGTAGAGGTGCTTAACTTAGGCACACCAATGTACAGTTCTGAGCATTCACTTATAGTTTGGTTAACCGTGGCACAGGACTATCATCCGGATATAGTGATTGTCATGCATGCTGTCAACGACTTGATCCGTTCGTTTGAGAACACTAGCCTGACGCTTGGTCCTTTCCGCAGTGACTATGGACATTACTATGGCACTGCCGTTAACTGGGCCAGACCGCGTCAGCCATACCTTGAGAGACTTGTTGATAACGCATTTTTCAAGGTGTGGTGCTCGGATTTTAGAGAAACTGAAGACAAGGTGATGGAGGTTCCATTCGACAATTTCAGATCACTACCTGTGTTCGAGCGTAATCTGCGACTATTGGCGGACAATATAAAATTGGCTGGGGTGAAATTAATTTTTTTAACCCAACCATTTTTCTATCACGAGTCAATTACTCCACAAGAGTTTGCCATGCTCAAATTCCCGCGCTTATTTTGCGTAGAACATGGCAGGCAAGCCGATGTGCCATCATTACTCACCGGGATGAAACACTTTAATGAGATAACTCGCCTGCTCGCACGTGAAAAAGGCATTCCATATGTCGATTTGGAAACGATAATTCCCAGCGACCTGGAGCACTTCATAGATGATGTTCACTACACAAAGCGAACCAAAGAAACAATCGCCAAAGAAATCGCTCAACGGTTACAAGTGTTAGGCTGGACGGCGGAGTGCAATTAAAGAAAAAAAGTAAGAGTATAAACCAATTAAAATATTTTGTAAGATGTGGATGCGTAGTAAGGTATGGGGATTCATCACTTGTGACTCTGATAATATTTTTTTCATAAAATTTTTAAACAAGATTATATTCTTAATAAAATGGAAACTCAATTTACATACATTCAAAAGCCTTTTCCAAAAAATTAAAAAACAGTTGACAAATAAAAGTATTTTTTTAGTATTAATGTTCATTATGTGAACAATGTCTTATTTTTTTAATTAATTTATGTTGCGGAAAGCTTAAATGCCCAAAAATGTCATTGGCAATTCTGCAACAGCAGAATTGCTTAGGTGATTATGCCTGTCCTTCGGATAGGTGAGTAGAATCACACCTGAAGCAGGTCCTGAATAATGTCATGCTGAATTTATTTCAGTATCTCTTTCAGGATCTATATACATCAATCCTGAATCAAGTTCAGGGTCAGAGGCCCTGAAACGATACTGAGGCGAGTTCAGCACAGGATTCAGGGTGACAATATAGTGTTTCCGCAACAGATACTAATTAATATTTTTGTGTTACGTGGTGATGTTTAAATGAAAGAAAATTTTAACAATCTAGATGTTAGAGAATTAGAGATATTGGAGAAAATAGAAAACAACGGTCATCTGACCCAGAGAGATTTGTCTAAGGAGGTAGGGATAGCATTAGGGTTGGTGAACCATCTTCTAAAGAAGATGGCAAGGAAAGGTTGGATTAAGATAAAGAATATAAATGCCAAGAAAATAAGGTACTTAATTACTCCACAAGGAGCTAAGGAGAAGTCAAGCTTATTGTATAAAAGGATTGAAAGTACTATACATTTTTACTTAGAGGCAAAAAAGGTAATCAAAGAAAAGATAGTACATATTAAAAATGATGGCGTGAAAAATGTTTCAATATATGGAGTAAATCATATAGCAGAGGTTTTATTTATTGTGTTAAAAGAACTGGGGTTAAGATTGGATTGTGTAGTTGACAATGATAGAAAAGGGGAAGAGTGGTTTGGTTATACGATAGTTGGGATGGACGAGTTTCTAAAGTCAAACAAAAACATCCTAATCCTTGCTTCTTTCAATAAGGATGAAATAGAGGTTTTTCGTAGGAAACAAGAAAAAGTTAAGGTTATTGCTCTTAGAGAATAGAACAAAAGAAATATTGTTCAATTTGCTTTACAACCATCCTCTTAAAAGGATATTGGACACATACAATTAGTTGTTATTACTTGCGAGTTAAGATGTTATGTGTATTTATGTATGTAACTGAGAGGGGATTAGTCTGTACAAATGCAATAATCCTTTTTTTTGATTCAAGGCATACCATAATAAGAAAGGTAAACTAACAAAATGTGTGATATTAAAGGGAGCAAAGTATTAGTAATTGGTGGAGCAGGTTTCATTGGTTCACACGTAGTAGAAGAACTACTTAAAGAAGACATTAAAGGAGTAATTGTTTATGATAATTTCTGCCGGGGGAGTGTGGATAACCTTGAAGATGTTTTGCGGGATTCACGAGTTAAAATTTATGAAATTGGTGGTGACATTTGTCAACCAGATATTTTAGGTTCTGCCATGAAGGGAGTAGATTATGTAATTCACTTAGCCGCCCTTTGGCTACTCCAATGCCATGATTATCCACGAGCGGCATTTGATGTGAATATTAGGGGAACTTTCAATGTGCTGGAGGCTTGTGTTCATAACAATATAAAAAAATTGGTTTATTCCTCATCTGCTTCTGTTTATGGTGATGCTCTGGAAATTCCAATGAAAGAAGATCATCCTTACAATAATATAACCTTCTACGGCGCTACAAAGATAGCCGGAGAACACATGTGCAGGGCTTTCCACCATCGATACGGTCTTAACTATGCAGGTCTTCGCTATATGAATGTTTATGGTGCGCGGCAGGATTATAAGGGTACTTATATTGCCGTTATTATGAAAATACTTGATAGAATAAACAACGGCCTACCACCTATTGTTTATGGAGATGGTTCTCAATCTTATGATTTCGTCTATGTTGCTGATGCAGCCAGAGCCAATATTTGCGCCTTAAAAAGTAAAGCCGTGGACACTTTTTATAATGTAGGAGCTGGTACAAAAACCTCTATAAAAGAGCTTTGCGATATTTTACTGGAGTTAACTAATTCTGATCTCAAAATCCAGTTTGAAACGGCAGGGCAAACGTTTGTGACTAACCGTATCGGGAGTACAGAAAAGGCGGAGAATGAAATAGAGTTTAAGGCCGGAATATCTCTAAGAGAAGGGTTGGTTAAATTAATTGACTGGCGTTCTGCCCATAAAGAACTTGTTGAAAAGAGAGCCAAAGGTTTGCAATGAAGATACCGATAACAAAACCTGTTTTTGACGAAGAAGATAAAAGGGCTATTTCACGTCCTTTGGAAACTGGGTGGATAGTTCAGGGGCCAAATGTTAAAGAGTTCGAAGAATTATTTGCAAAATCCGTTAATGTAAAGCACGCTGTGGCTACCAGTTCTTGCACTACTGCATTACATCTGGGACTTCTTGCTTTGGGAGTTAGTCCGGGAGACGAGGTGATTGTTCCCTCTTTTACCTTCATCGCTACTGTAAACGCAGTAGAGTATTGCCAGGCTAAGCCTGTTTTCTGCGACATAGAATTAAGAACATTCAATATGGACGTAAATATGTTGGAGGAAATTTGCAAACGCAAAGCTCAAAACAAGAAGTTAAAGGCTATTGTCCCTGTCAGTCTTTTTGGTTTGTGTGCCGATATGCCTGCAATATGCGAGATTGCAGACAAATATGGTCTCAAAGTTTTGGAAGATTCAGCATGTGCTTTTGGCGCTTATGTTCCTTTTAATGGATTAAGCAAAAATCGTTTGTGTCATTCCGGTACTTTTGGCTATGGAGGTTGTTTTAGCTTTCACCCCAGAAAGTCCATAACAACTGGGGAAGGTGGGATATTTATTTCAAATGACGAACAGTTATCGAAACTTGTGAGAAAACTAAGGGATCATGGTGCATCTAAGTCAGACCTGGAACGACACATAAATAAAGGTGGAACTCTTTTGCCTGATTACAATATTCTCGGGTACAACTATAGAATGACTGATATTCAGGGTGCTCTGGGTGTATCTCAGATGAAAAAGGCAGGAGATATTATAAATAAACGAAGGAAAATAGCCGAACGATATGATGAAGCTTTAAAAGAGGTTGAGCACTTAATTCCACCTTATGTTCCAGAAGGCTACACACACGGTTACCAATCGTATGTCTGTTTATTTACTGATGGTGACGACGTGTCCAACTTGGACATGGAGAAAATAAATAATTTAAATGTATTAAGAAACAAGTTTATGGATAGATTGGAGAGAAAAGGGATAGCTACTAGGCAAGGGACTCACGCGGTGCACACTTTGGGATATTACAAGGGGAAATACAATCTAAATGATGTAGATTATGTCAATTCATATGCAGCAGATAGATTGAGCATCACCTTGCCTCTTTATTCTCAAATGACAGATGAAGAATTTGAGTATGTGACTGAACAAATAAAAGCTCAAAGCTAAAAGCTGAAAGGAAGGAGTAATAAAGTGAAATTTGGTTATGAGGATTTAGAGGTTTGGAACAGATCTGTTGATTTTGCGGTAAGCATTATTGATCTTATAGAAAATATTAATACATCAAGGAAGCATTACCGTCTTTTAGAACAGATAGAAGCGAGCTCGACAAGCATAGCAATGAATATCGCAGAAGGCAAAGGACGCTTCTCGAAAAAAGAATTTGTACACTTTTGCTATATTTCTCGTGGTTCTTTATATGAAACCATGACCTTGCTTGAAATATTTAGAAGAAAGAAGTGGATTTCAAATTCTGACTACTCACATTTTGAATCTGAGGGGAAAGAAATAGTGTCTATGACAAAAGGTCTCATAAATTCGTTACACAAGTCCAGCAATTAATTCTCTATTTCCTGTCCTTTATTTTTTTAACTTTCAGCTTTTTAGCTTATACCTTTGAGCTTTAATTTATGTGTGGAATAGCCGGTATTTTCAATTTGAATGGTGAACCTGTTTCTCCTGTTCTATTGCGTAGGATGACTGATGCAATAGCGCATAGGGGGCCTGATGGAGAAGGTTTCTATACGGATAGTTTTGTAGGTTTGGGACACCGACGTCTTGCTATCATAGACCTTTCACCTGCTGGACAGCAACCTATGATTACAGAAGATGAGCAATTTGCTATTACTTACAACGGTGAGGTATACAACTTTAGGGAATTGAGACTAGAACTTGAAACCCTTGGACACAGGTTCAGGTCTAGAACTGATTCTGAAGTGGTTCTCCATGCATATGTTCAATGGGGAGTCGAATGTTTGAATAAGTTCAATGGTATGTTCTCATTTGCTATTTGGGACAAATCTCGACAAGAACTATTTTTCGCCAGGGATCGGTACGGGATAAAGCCTCTCTATTATACTTTTGCAGGGCGGACTTTTATTTTTGCTTCTGAACAGAAAGCAATATTAACTCATCCATCTGTGAGCCGAGAGATTAATTTAGAAGCGCTGATTGAATATTTTACCTTTCAAAACATCTTTACAGACAAGACATTCTTTAAAGATATTCATATATTTCCTGCCGGCCACTGGGCAAAACTGCCGTTAGGGTCTATTATCGATCGCTTTACTCCGGTTCTTTATTGGGATTTTAATTTTATTGAACCAGATTGTCCTGCTGATGAGAAAGAATACCTTGAAGAGCTAAATTACCTTTTTCGTCAGGCCGTAAACCGGCAACTGGTTAGTGATGTAGATGTAGGTTCCTATCTCAGCGGTGGAATGGATTCAGGTTCTATTACGGCGATTGCGGCAACTCAGTTGCCATATATGAGGACATTTACCTGCGGGTTTGATCTCAATTCAGCATCCGGTCTGGAGCTTGGATATGACGAACGCGAGAAAGCCGAATACATGTCTTACCTTTTCAAAACAGAGCACTATGAAATGGTTTTAAAAGCAGGGGACATGGAGAGAGTTCTTTCGAAGTTGGCCTGGCATTTGGAGGAACCTAGAGTAGGGCAGAGTTATCCTAATTACTATACTGCCCAATTAGCTTCAAAGTTTGTTAAGGTCGTACTTTCTGGTGCTGGTGGTGATGAGCTATTTGGGGGATATCCATGGCGTTATTATAGAGCTGTCGTAAATGATGACTTTGAACATTACGTTGACAAGTATTATAAATTCTGGCAGAGGTTGATTCCTAATAAGGAAATTCACGAGGTCTTTAAGCCTGTATGGAGTCGAGTAAAACACGTGTGGACTCGTGATATTTTTCGTGATGTATTTCATGAACACTCGGAAAAGCTGACGCGACCAGAAGACTATATTAACCATTCGCTATACTTTGAGGCAAAGACCTTTTTACACGGCTTGCTTGTAGTTGAAGATAAGCTAAGTATGGCCCATAGTCTGGAAACTAGGGTGCCTTTTCTTGACAACGATCTTGTTGATTTTGCAATGAAGGTGCCTGTAAGGCTTAAACTGGGTAATCTGACAGAGATAGTGAGTATTAATGAAAATGAACCTGGATCAAAAACAGCTAAGTATTTCGCAAAAACCAAAGACGGCAAATTGCTACTACGCAAAGTTATGGAACGTTGCATTCCTGCTGAAATAACCGAGTGTGTTAAGCATGGGTTTACGGCTCCAGATGCCAGTTGGTTTAAGGGTGAAAGCATTGATTACGTCCGTGATACATTGTATGATGGAAAAGCCCAAGTCTATAATTTTTTAGATAAAGCCTCTGTGCAAAAATTGTTAGACGAACACATGGAAGGAAAACTAAATCGAAGGTTATTTATCTGGTCTCTGCTTAATTTCGAACATTGGTGTAAGATTTTTTTTTAGATGATCGTGTAAATCAGGATGGCTAATTTTAATCGATTTATTGATCCCAAAACAAAACATTCTCTGATTTATCAGTCGAAGGAGTCAGTTCTTATTACAGAGGATGGAAATATTTCTTATCCAGTGATTAATGGAATTCCACGTTTTGTTTCTCCTGAATTTTATCAAAAATCTGTTAATGATATTACTGATGAGGTACAAACAGGACGATCGTTTGGAGAAAAATGGTGTAGTCCACGGAATCAAGCCCTTGGTTCAGCTGATTTTGATCGTAGTTCTTTGCTGGAAATTTTCTTAGCAATGTTGGGATGTACCTCACAAAAAGAATTGAAACAACTTTTTAAACATGCCAATAACACTTTAAATGCTGGTTGTGGTGTAGCCTGGTCTGAATATCTTTTTGATTTGAATCCAGAAGCAGAAAGACATTGTGTTGATATTAGTCTATCAGTAGAAATTGCCCGTAAAAATACAGCCCATATTCCCCATGTAACGGTTTCACAGGCTTCTGTATTTGAGCTTCCCTACCCTGATGAAATGTTTGATGTTGTATATTCTGGAGGTGTAGTGCATCACACACCGGATCCTAAAGGTGCTATCTTAGGAATTGGCAAAAAAGTTGCGAGTGGAGGTATTTTGGGTATATATATTTATAATAGAAAACCTTTTATTAGGGAGTTGTGTGATCAAGAGGTACGTAAGCTGACTACAGAAATGAATTATGATGATTGCATGAAATTTTCCCGTGAGATGACAATGCTAGGCAAGGCATTAAAAAAGATAAATCAACCTCTAGTAATAGAAGAAGACATTGACCTTTTAGAGATTAAGGCGGGTAAATATGATTTGCAGAGTTTTATATATGATCATTTTGTTAAGTGTTGGTATAACCCTGGACAGGATGATGAATACGCTCACCTCGTAAATCAGGATTGGTATCATCCCCGTTATGCCAGTCATCATAAAAAGGAGGAAGTCCTGAGTTGGTTTGAAGAGGCTGGTTTTGTGAACTTGAAATGTATTCAGCCTCCTGGATGGGAGCATAGCGGCTACTTTGTTAGTGGGAAGAAAATCGTTAAGAAGTATAGTGCCGGATAGTTATGTTGAGCGAAAAACAGGGCTTTTTCTTTACAGATACCAATTAGTTTAGGATCGAGAGCATAGATTGTATTAAAGACTCACTGTTTAATGAAAATACTTGTTACAGGTGCTGGTGGTTTAATAGGTTGTCATGTGGTAGAAAATCTCTATTCAAGCGGTTATGAGGTTTTTGGGCTTTACCGAACAGCTCCAACAGATAAAAATAAATGGAACGTTCTTGTTTCGGATTTATTAGATTTTAATAGCATTGGAAGAATAGAAAAGACTAAGCCTGATATAATAGTACATTGTGCTGCAATTCTTCCAAAAGAATTTGTAGGTGAAAAAGCATTAGAAGCTGCCAAGTTAAATGAAATTATAGATGATAGAATTATTCAATATTGTACGCAGGAAATTGGATGTCGCTTAATTTTTATATCCGGCACAAGTGTTTATGGATTATCTAAATCACCTTGGACTGAAATAACTAAAACAAATCCAATTGGACCATATTTAAAAGCAAAAATCAGGACTGAAAACCGAATTAAAGAAATAAAAAACAAGTCCATATTGATGAGAGTTAGTGCTCCTTATAGTCCGATGCAAAAAGCTCGGACAGTTCTTAAAGTTTTTATTGAGAATGCTCTTTTAAATAATGATTTGACTTATTTTGGCAGCGGTATGCGGAGCCAGGATTTTACGCACTCATCCGATATTGCAAATGCAATTAGTAATGCCATTAGAGGATGGATGTTTAATGAATGTTCAACCGAGATTTTTAATATTGCCAGCGGAAACCCTATAAGTATGAAAGACTTGGCACATTTGGTAATTAAATGTACCCCAGGAACTAAAAGTCGGGTAATCAAATCTGAAAAGCCTGACCCACAGGAGGACTTCAGGACTATTATCGATATTTCAAAAGCTAAAAAATACTTGGCTTGGAAACCGGAAATCCCTCTTTCTAATGGAATTAAACATTGGTTTGAATTTATAAAGAGTAAAAAAAAATATGATGTTAGGCTTTATATCTGATGCCCATGGTAATTATATAGGGTTAAAAAAATGTATAGATTTTTTGAAAAAAAATGGGGCTGAAAAAATTATCTTTCTTGGAGATGCAGTTGGATATTTCCCTAATCCTAATGAAGTACTTAATTTACTAATTGCAGAAAACATTATCTGTCTATTAGGCAATCATGATGCTATGTTGATAGGCCAGTTGGACTTAGATGACCAACTGGATAAAATTTATAAGATTTATGAAACAAAAAAAATCATAGATAATAATTGTTTTTCAGTTATTTCTTCATGGTTACCTTTTAGTAGGATTGAGATTAATTCTAAAAGAATCCTGTGTTTACATGGTAGCCCATGGAATCCTGTTAATGGATACATTTATCCGAATTCTGACCTTGCAAATTTCTCTTACCTTGATTGTGATTTCGTTTTTATGGGGCATACTCATCTGCCATTTATTAAAAAAGTCGGTAATATAACTGTCGTCAATGTAGGTTCTTGTGGTTTGCCTCGCGATCAAGGTAATTTATTAAGTTGTGTTTTGCATAATATAGGACAGGGTAAAGTAGAAATATTTCGAGTTTTATTAGATACAGACTTCATTATAAAAAAATATGAAGCAATAGTTCATGAAAACGTTTTGAACTGTATGAAAAGAAGAACCAAAGAAAATCTTATTATAGGAAAAGTGATTAGTGGGTAGTGATATACCAATGGAATTAAATGTTATGGTTACTGGTGTTGGGGGTGGTGGGCATGGCGAACAAATATTAAAAGCTCTTCGCATGGCAAAAACTCAATACACTATTATTTGTGCGGATATGTCTCCTACAAGTATAGGGTTAATGGAAGCAGATTATCCTTATATTATTCCACCTGCAACAGATAAAGGGTATTTGGATGAATTGTTAGGTATATGCATAAAACATAATGTAAAAGCGCTTTTTCATGGTTCTGAACCAGAGCTTAAGTTAATGAGTAGGCATCGTGACATTATTGAAAAAGAAGCGATATTCCTTCCAATCAACCCTCCAAATGTTATTGATATTTGCATGGATAAGTTCAAAACAATGGAGTTTTTAAAGCAGAATAACTTTCTATTTCCTGAAACCGTTCAAATTACTTCAATTAATGATATAGAAAAAATAAATTATCTACCCCTTATATTAAAACCTTCGATAGGCGGTGGTGGTTCTGCTAACACATATATAGTTCAAACAAAGGAAGAGTTGAAAATGTTTGCACAATATTTACTAAGCTATTTCAAAAGTTTTATTGCTCAACAATATATCGGTACTCCAGACTCTGAATATACCATAGGAGTTCTTTTTTCAATGGAAGGTGAGCTGTTAAATTCAATTGCAGTTAAACGTAACATACTCTCAGGGTTGAGTAATCGTATAAAGGTTCAAAACGCAACAGGTAATCCTGAGTTTGGGCCAATTCTCACAATTAGTAGCGGTATATCGCAGGGAGAGATAGGAAAATTCCCTGAAGTTACAAAACAGGCAGAAAAGATTACATCGACTTTAGGTTGTCGAGGGGCTGTTAATATTCAATGTAGATTAGTTGATAGCAAAATCTATGTATTTGAAATTAATCCGAGATTTTCAGGTACCACTTCACTGAGAGCTTTAGTAGGTTACAATGAGCCTGATATATTAATACGTACACATATTTTTGGTGAAAAAATTACTCCTCATTTTAAATATAAAAGTGGCATGATTACCAGAGGGTTAATAGAAAGGTTAATTACAAGCAACTAAAAACTATTTACCGAATGATAGGCGATAAAAATTGGTTTATTCATAACTTACCCTTTTATTGGGGGCCATTAAAAGAGCCCAATAATAGTCATGGGCTACCAAATAATCTGCCTTTTGAGCTTGGAGTTTGTGAAGAAACAGGCCGAATTTTACAAGTACCATGTAAAAAAGTTTTATCATCATTAGAAAAAGCCTATTCAATAGGATCTATGATTACAGGTATGATGGAGGAAGAAGGCATTGGGAAAGATTACGCGGAGGATTTTCTTACTTACATAACCGAGGCAACTAGTAATTCTTTAAAGGGGAAAAGAATATTAGAAATAGGGTGTGGAACAGGTTATTTGTTGAAACGATTAAAAGATAAAGGAGCTAAATGCATTGGAATTGAGCCTGGAGCGCATGGAATAAAAGGCAGCATTAAATATAAGGTAGAAATTATTCATGATTATTACCCTTCAAATAAAGTTAATGGATATTTTGACATTATTTTGCTTTACGGTGTATTAGAGCATATAGAAGACCCTGTTCAATTTTTAGAAAGCATTTTGAATAACTTAACCAAAGAAGGTTACATGATTTTGTCTGCCCCAGACGAAGGTGTATCTATTGATAATGGTGATGTCTCAATGCTCTTTCATGAACATTTTAGTTATTTCTGTAAGGAGTCTTTATACAATACTTTGTTCCTTTCAGGTGTAAAAAACATAAAAATTGAGAAATCAGGATTTGGGAGCGCATTATATGCCTCAGGGCAAATAGGGGAAAATAATGCAGACTCAATTAAAATTTCTGCCCTGGATCAAGTTCAACGATATAATTCTTATAAGATCAAAGCCATGCAAAACGCTGAGAATATTTCAGAATACATAAAAAATACAAAACACAAACACAAAACATTAGGTATATATGTACCTGCTAGATTAATTAACGCTATTTTTATGGAAAATATTGATTTGTTAAACTGCAGGTTTTTTGATGATAATCCGTTACTTCAAGGAACTTACTATCCCGGTATTAATATTCCCGTTGAATCCAAAAAAGAATTAATAAAC
Source organism: Candidatus Scalinduaceae bacterium (assembly GCA_046759445.1). Classification (GTDB taxonomy): domain Bacteria; phylum Planctomycetota; class Brocadiia; order Brocadiales; family Scalinduaceae; genus Scalindua_A. The sequence goes on along the minus strand of JBHICG010000029.1, from coordinate 15,399 downwards.
AAACCTACTGATCATGTTCTAATATCGTCTTGTACTTTCGGCGATAAAATATTCGAATCAATAAGGTATTTACTGCCGAACTTTACAAAAATCAATTTATTAAATGATATATAGAACCATTCAAATAATGTAAAATGAATATTGTAGAAGATATGACCTGAATAGGTTCTTGTTGGGTGTATGACGTACCTCTCTTACGGCAACACTATAATCATGAATGATTTGAATTGGTTTGTACTTGATTCGTGTAGTAACCGAGAGTATGTCTATTTTTGAGTATTGAGAATAATTGTTGCTACATCTGGAGCCAAACGCTCATTGACAAAGGCGTGACCATCGTAAATTATTGTGTGATTGGTGCATGTTGTACTAGCTCAATAATTTAGTAATAAACTTAGTCTTATGTATTGTTTTCTAATAGTGTTATAGTAAAAAAGAGTTGCCTAATTACTGAGCATATACACCCTTTATCAATTGGGATATATCTCTATACATCGTTGTGTCTGGGATATCACGGAAGCCAATAAATAGTGTAAAGTTTGACGAGTCAGGAGATGTGAGTTTTATACATGATGTGTAGTGGTAAATATCTAAACTGTAATCAGGAGTAAAAATAAGATCATGAAAATCTTCATTGGCCTGACTGACGTAGCCGGATATTATACCAATCTCAAGAAGGGCTTTGATGAGCTTGGAGTAAAATCTGTTTTTGTTAACTTGGGTGGTCATCCCTTTGAATATGGCGGTGACGACACACAAAATATTTTAATAAAACTGAGGAAAAGCGTTACAGCGAAACTAGCATCAACACATAGGTCTAGTATATTTCTCAAAGTATTGTGGAGGGCTCTACGACAAATCTTGTGGACAGTATTGTTTGCTTGGGCAATTTTGAGATACGATGTATTTATTTTTGGATATAAGTCCAGTTTTTTGTCCTTCTATGATCTTCCTATCCTAAAGTTCTTTAAAAAAAAGGTTATTTACATATTTCATGGAAGCGACTCCAGACCACCTTATATAGACGGAAGCATTATGTCAATGAACGGTGGTTTAACAGTTGAGGATTGCATCAATCTGACTCGAAAGCAAAAAAACACACTGAAAAGGATTGAACGTTATGCTGATATAATTATTGGCAATCCTCTGTCCTCTCACCTTCATGAAAAACCAGTTATTGTTGTTCAAATAATTGGTATCCCATTTAAGTGTGACAAAGATAATCGCATTAACGCAGAGTTTCGACACAACCATGGAATTAGAATTCTTCATTCTCCTTCCAATCCCGAAGGTAAAGGGACGTCCAGGATCCGCAAGGCAATAAAGAGTTTACAAGCCAAAGGTCACCCGCTTGAGTTCGTTGAAATCACTGGCAAATCAAATACCATAGTCCTAAACGAACTGGCGAACTGCGACTTTGTTATCGACCAACTATATTCAGATACTCCTATGGCTGGTTTAGCTACGGAGGCGGCCTTTTTTGGTAACCCAACTATTGTTGGTGGTTATGGTCAAGCTGAGATACGTAGAATTTTTCCTGCTGATAAGATGCCACTTGTTTTTTTCTGTCATCCAGATGAAATAGAGAAGGCTATTGAAAAGCTTATTATGGACGAAAAATACCGTATGGAATTAGGTAGAAAAGTTAAACAGTTTGTAGAAACTAATTGGGCACCCAAGAAAGTAGCTAGACGATATTTACAACTAATAAAAGGTAATATCCCTGAAGATTGGCTGTATGATCCGAAAGATATCAGCTATTTAAATGGGTGTGGGCTTCCTGAGTACCGATCTAAGGAATTGATTAAGTCAGTGATCGAAAGAGGTGGCAAGGAAGCACTCCAGCTCTCTGACAAACCGGATTTAGAGCGCATGTTCGTGGAATTTGCTCGTGGTGATGGGTCTTAATGCTTAAACAATTTTTCAAAGATAGTCTCGTCTACGGTTTAAGCAGTATTCTTTCTCGTGGTATATCAGTAATATTATTGCCTATATATACGCGTGTTTTCTCCCCCGCAGACTATGGGAATATAGAAATCTTAACCATCGCAGCCGCACTCGTAAATCTAACTGTAGCATTGGAGATCTCTCAAGGGGTTGCTCGCTATTACTCTGATGCAGAAACGAAAAGAGACAAAATTGCTTTTGCTTCTACAGCGCTTTGGTTTGCTGTGTTTATGTATAGCGTGTTTGTAGTGATAACCTTTTTGCTGTCGAAGCCTTTAAGTAAGTGGATTTTAGATACCACCTACCATCAAACAATTCTTCGGATTTGGGCACTTTCATCTCTAACCAATGGAATTTTCTATATTTTACAGAACCAACTTCGATGGCAGTTACAATCTAAGCGCTATGCCATAACAAACGTTGTCTATACTCTTACATCTGCTGGTTTAACAGTTTTTCTGATATTGGTTTTAGATTATGGAGTTATAGGAGTTTTTTATGGTCTAATAGCAGGAGGAATTACTGGTAGTTTGTTAGCGCTGATATTCGCTAAAGAGAGTTACAAACTAATCTTTGACTGGCATAAATGCAAAGAGATGTTAAGCTTTGCTGCCCCTTTAGTACCATCCAGTATAGCGGTTTTTGTTTCTCTATATATAGATCGCATAGCTATTAAAGAGTTAATGACATTTGATGATCTGGGGTTGTATGGAGTAGGTTTTAGGTTCGCATCTGTGGTTGGAATATTATTAATAGGTTTCCAGAGTGCATTAACCCCCCTTATCTATTCAAACTACCAAAAACAAAATACACCAGATGAGTTAGCAAAACTTTTTTGCTATTTTCTTGCGCTGATATTGCCATTTATTTTGGGATTGGCAGTATTTTCTAATGAGATTTTGATAATTTTTACTACCCCAGAGTATTATTCAGCTTCTCAGGTTATACCTTTACTGGCCATGGCAATTTTGCTTTCAAATATGTATATTTTTGCCCCTGGACTTAGTATTGCCAAAAAAACCAAATTAATAGCGACAATTAATATCATTTCTGCTGTAGTAAATACCATTCTAAATTTTGTTCTTATACCATTTATTGGAATTAGTGGTGCGGCACTGGCTACTTTAATAAGTGGTTTACTCGCTTTTTCACTTTATATGATTATAAGTCAGAGGTTTTATTTTGTTCAGCATAAATGGAAAAAAATTATAATATCTGCCATTATAGTAGTGATATTTTTCCTAATATGTAGTGGATTGGAATATGTAATAAAATTATCACTATATGTGACGATTATTAGCAAAGCGTTTTTGGTAGTCTGTGGTATATCATTACTCATTTGGCTGCTGATTGGTGCTCAAGAAATTAGAAGTTTGACTAAAAAGTTTTTTTTACAGGTGAGTCCTTCATAGCCTTAGACTTACAAGAGATGTGAAGATAGCTTTCTGTAAAGTTAATAGGATATTATAGCTTCAATAGAGAAAAATCTACATGAAATGTTTTAAACTCCTTTTAAAACTTACTGTTGGTGTCTAATACAAACGGATACAAAGGTAGAATGTATAAATATGATATCGGAGTATATATTTAGAAGAAAATAGTTTTAATAATAAATATGCTCTTCCTAATAAATTTTTTGAGTTTATTCAAGCGAGATTAGTAGTGGCAATAGGCCCATCTCCCGAAATGGCTAGAATTGTCAAGAAGTATGATTGTGGCATTGTAACATAAGATTTTAAACCTGAATCTATGGCTAAAGATAAAATTGACTATTATAAGTACCAGTCTGATAAAGCAGCACATGAGCTTTCCTTTGAAAGAAATAGTCAAGAGTTTGAGAAATTGGTGGCAGATATTTTAAAACATGAAGTTTCATGAAGCTTACAAAATGAGCAAACAAAAATGTGTGGAATAGCAGGAATTCTTAGCAACAAACAGAATAACAGACCTGAGTGGATAATAAATATGACTAATACCCTTAGGCATAGAGGACCAGATGATGAGGGATTTTTGGCCATAGATACTAGGAAAAAAGAGATTTATCAACTAGCAGGAAAGGATAGTAAGGTAAATTATTCAAGGATTGAAGAATTTAATCAAAACGTGGATTTGTTTCTTGGGCACAGAAGGCTAGCTATACTAGATACTTCTTCACTAGGGCATCAACCAATGAGTAACAGGGACAAAACCATTTGGATTGTACATAATGGAGAGATTTATAACTATATAGAGTTAAGAGAAGAATTGAAGGCCTTGGGTTACAACTTCAATACAAACACCGATACTGAGGTTTTATTGGCTGCATACGAAGAGTGGGGTGAAAATTGCCTAACCAAACTTAATGGGATGTGGGCATTTGTCATTTATGATAAAAGAAAGAATGTAGTTTTTGGTTCAAGGGATAGGTTTGGTGTGAAACCTTTATATTATTATATAAATTCAGACTTATTTGCTTTTGCATCAGAAATAAAATCATTAATCAAAATTCCTTATATAAAAACCTCCGTAAACTCAAATGCAGTGTTTGATTATTTTGTGTTTAACTGGCAGGAGAATGAAGAAGAGGGGTTTTTTAAGAATATTTTTGAGCTTCAACCTTCTTGTGGATTTTACTATTATCCATCTACAAAAACATTCAAGAAATGGAGATATTATACTCTAAGATATTCAGAGAATTGGGAAAAGTTTGATGAGAGAAAATTTAATGAATTTACAGAGAGGATCAGTGGGCTTATCTCTAATGCTGTAACTTTAAGGCTTCGTTCAGATGTTCCAGTTGGAACCTGTCTGAGTGGGGGCATTGATAGTTCTACAATAGTATGCATTGTAAACAAAATTCTCGAAAATGAGTGCATGGTACAGATAGGGGAAAGACAAAAGGTTTTTACGGCATGTTATGGTGATAATGAAGCAATAGATGAAACCAAATGGGCAAAGATAGTGGCTGAACGTACAAGAACTTCCTGGTACCAAACATTTCCAAACGATACTGATCTTCTTGAAGACTTAGAGGATATCGTTTATACTCAGGATATACCATTTGGTTCTACAACCATATATGCTCAATATAGAGTTATGAAGCTTGCGAAAGAGGCCAACGTAAAAGTATTGCTGGATGGGCAGGGAGCGGATGAACTATTTGCAGGATATCAGGCGTATTACAGAACTTTTTTTGCAGAGATACTAAAAAATCTAACTATAAGTACATTCGTACGAGAATTAAAAAACCTGGATAATTCTCCATTAAATATTAGATTTCTATTTACTTCTATGGTAAAGCTTTATTGTGCACGATTATTCTCGCCAAACCTGAAAAAGCTTGTTTTTAGGATGACAAGTAAAGAGTGTAAATATTTGAATGCCGATTTCTGGAATAATCATAAGGATAGATTGGAACTTGTAAGATATAAAAGCGTTGCATCTCTGAACGATATACTTTTTCAACACATATCATGGCAAAGCCTCAAATCTCTACTCAGGTATGAAGATAGAAATTCGATGCGATTTTCCATAGAATCTAGAACTCCTTTTGCAGATGACGTAAATCTTTTAGAATATGTTTTTCAGATACCTTCTGTTTATAAAATACATAATGGTTGGAGCAAGTATCTTTTAAGGGAATCAACAAAGGGTTTAATACCGGAAGAGATCAGGTTGAGGAAAGATAAAGTGGGTTTTGCTACACCTGAGTTTCAATGGCTAAGTAGAATGAAAGATGAACTGAGAAATTATATAACAACTGAATTGGAAGAATTTATTAATGTTAAGCAAATAGTGAAGGACTGGGATATGATAATTAGTAACCAGCCAAAAAGTGGTTTTACCAATATTTGGCGGATTATAAATTTTGCTGTGTGGAAGAAGGTCCACGGATTATAATTTTCGTTAATGATTAATAGATTACATTCTGGAAATCGTTGATAATTACGATACTGATTTAGTTTTCATTTTTGGTTCGTATGTTAAAGCAGTAAAATCTAAAAGGGTAACATTGATATTGGTGTGTATCTAAGGTGCCGAATCTCGCCTGAAAGGATTTGGGATTTAAACTGAGAATGGATGGGTTTATTTCTTAGAGATGACATTGATCTCTTTATTATGAATGATGCGCACTCTGTATTATTAGATTTACTAAGACATCATGATTTGATATACAAGAAGAATGATATTTTTTACGTTCTTAACTTGGGCACGAAAAAGATATTGGCAATATCAAACCCATTTTAAAAGATATGAAATGCTTTTAAAACAAAGCAGAATAAGTAAATTGAAAATGTAAATATGATTATCAAAATAGATATTATTAGCCAAGAGATGCAATTACTTTTAGGATATATTAGGAAAGCCTGATGAAGAAAAAGAAGATATTAATCATTTCTTATTATTTTCCACCATTTGGTGGTGTGCCCGTTCAAAGGACATTAAAGTTTGTTAAATACATGTTGGAATATGAATGGAATCCTGTGGTACTAACTGTCCGTGATGGATATGATCATTTCCACCCAAATGATTCTTCTTTACTTGAGAAGGTTCCTGCAAGGGTGAAGGTAATCAGGACAAAGGAAATAGGGGTAATTGCAAGATTCATTAGGTTTTTGAAAAGTAAGGCCCACACAAGTACTGATTATGATGTAAATGATAAGAAGTTTGCTTACAGAATAATATGGTTGCGAAAGTTATTATATAATTCGTTGTGGTTTCCAGATGAAAAAAACTATTGGATCCCTAACGCTATTTACGCGGGTTTACGTCTTCTGTCGAGAAGGGATATATCAGTTATATATGTTTCTGGTTATCCGTGGTCTGCGTTTCTAGTTGGCGCTTTTTTAAGCAAAATAAAAAAAAAGCCTTTGATAATAGACTTTAGGGATGCATGGACCCTTAATCCAAGGGGACTTTGGGATAATCGTTTTCAGAAATTTTGGGAAACTAAAGTATTATCACAGGCCAGCAAGGTTGTGTTTGCAACCAATTTAATACGCAAAGGTTATACTGAGAGATATCCATGGCTAGACAAAGGGAAGTTTATTACCATTACAAATGGTTATGACCACGAAGACTTCAAATATTTTAAAGATAAAGAAAGAAAGGATAATAAAAAGTTTTTGATAACCTTTACTGGCACCTTTAATGATAATATTCCACCATTAGATATAGACCAGAGCCCATATTATTTTTTAAAAGGATTATCTAAGTTGTTAAGTGAAAAAGACATATCTAAAAGTATACGGGTACGTTTTGTTGGTAATTTTGGTGATAATAACAAAGATTTTGTTAAGAGATTGGGTTTAGGTGATTTAGTTGAATTAACAGGTTATGTTTCTCATGACAAGAGTATTGAATATCAAATGGAAGCTGATTTGCTATTACTTTTAATATGTCCGTGTAAAGGATCGGAATCAATACTTACAGGTAAATTGTTTGAATATATAGGGGCGAGAAAACCAATCCTGGCTTTGGTACCTGATGGTGAGGCTAAGGATCTGATAATCAAGGAAAGATTGGGAATAACTGTTTGGCCTAAGGATATTGATGGGATTAAGAATGCAATTTATGAACTTTATAAAGACTGGGAACAGGATAGTCTTAAACTCAAATGGAAAGATGGTGCCTACAGGAAGTACGAGATGAAGTACTTAACAAGAAAACTCGTTGATATAATAGAGGAAATACGCAATTCTAAAGCCTCAGTTTCGTTCTAGTAGATGTATGTAACTCATGGTTTTAGCGCCTTGACATTATTTACAATTTAGTAGTACATGAGCAAAAATTTTTCGCAAATCATTACACAATATAAAGTTCAGGCTTTTTGGGATGTGCCTCTGAAATCCATAGATTATCAAAAGCATAGGGACTTTATTATTGGAAGGATTCTCCAATACGGAGGGCTTGAAGGAATTCAATGGATTTTCAAAAATTATGGCTCTCAATCAATAAAACAGGTGGTTATGAATAACCGCTCTTTATCAATAAGAACTGCCTATTTTTGGGCTTTTTATTTTTCCATACCTATCTCAAGGATTAGATGTCTTTCAAAACAAACGCTGTTCCCAAAGAAGTGATAGATTTGTTGATGAATGTAAGGCCTGTTTTAGAAAAAATAGGAGGTATCTATCTAGCTGGTGGAACGGCATTATCTCTTTTCCTTGGTCATAGGGTTTCTATTGACCTTGATTTTTTTACTCCGAATGATTTTCTTGCAACTCCATTAACCGAAGATTTAACTCAGTTAGGTACATATGTTCCTATTGATGTTAAAAATAACTCTTTTGTTTGTAAAGTTAAAGAAGTTCAATTCAGTTTGTTCAATTACAGATACCCTTTGCTTTGTCCTTTAGAAAATTACTGCAATGTTTCTATCGCGTCTTTACGAGATATAGCAGCTATGAAAATAGGCGCCATTGGTGATAGAGGAGCACGGAAAGATTTCTATGATTTGTACGCGATACTGAATTATACTTCCATCAAAATAGAAAATATATTAAAGGATGTATGTGTGAAATTTTCTGTACCAGAGGACAGTTTATACCATTATATCAAAGCACTCACATTTTTCGAAGATAGCAGAAAAGAACCGGACATAAAGCCACTTGTAAAAATGAATATTGAGTGGAAAGATGTTGAATTTTATTTCTCCAAATTGGCTCCGACATTGATTCACTTATGACTCATTAGAGTTTTTAAAATATTTATAAGAAGTACTTAACAAAGAAACTTGTTGAAACGATAGAGGATATCCCAGAGCTTAACAATCTAGAATAGTAAGGATATCTACACTTTATCCTTACTATTAATATAAATCCTTGTATTTTTATTACGGGTATATCGGACAGAGAACTAATAAACGGTAGAAAGATGGGTAGAAAAACTTTTTTAAAATAATATAATCACAAAAAATCATTAAACATTAAAAGTAAAAAGAAACTTAAACAGCGAATAGTTAGATACTTATCTCCTTCCTTTTTCTTCTTCAACATTTCCTAAATAGTTCAACAATATAAGGTTTGGTAGATTTCAATTGTACAAAACAGTTAGAAAACTGTGCTTTTTTTTTGCTTACATCTTATTCTGTTCTATCTTTTTATTATTTGTCTTGGAATTTTTTTATAGGTTACAGATTATTGATACATATATGCCAGAACTAGTAGCTTATAATAAGGATAAAGGTTTAAACAACGAAGGAAGTATGAAAAATATTCTTATCATGGGAGACTCTTTTACGGCAGGACAAGAAAGTTATCCTTATATTATGCAAAGAAACCTGAGAAATTATAGGATTATCAACTCTGGCCTTTCTGGAACTGGTGCAATACAAGCTTCAATTATAGCTCCAAAGAGATTTAAAAAATTTAAGCCTTCCATTTTTATTTATCAGATATACGTTGGAAACGATCTTTTTGATATTACATATCCGGTTAATTGGAGGACTTTGTCATTCTCACGTAACATGTATTGGAAAGCATCAAATTATTTTAGATCAATTTCCTTTTTAAATTATAGACTGGGACAGATAAGTGCGGGAAAGGGTAATAAAAACAGAGAAAAGTTAAAGCAAGTATATAGCCATAATATTGACAATCATTTCTCTGCAGGAGAATATAATAAAAGAGAAAGGCTTTATATAAAAGCGGAACCATTGATTTTAGAGAATCATATTCTAGTTAAAGGAAAACGTAAGAAGGATTTTTATGTATTGCTTCAAAAATTAGAAGAACTTGTTTCGTATTGTAAACGTGGAGAATGTGAGGCTTATATCTTGGTTATTCCACATGCTTGCCAGGTTAATGAGTGTTACCTTGAAAATATGACTCATATTGGTTCCATTTTCAACTACCCCAAACAAATACTAAAAAACGAATACCCTTTTATTAAAAAAATTCGAGAAATATTTAAGCTTAACTCAGATGTTCACGTGTTGAATCCAATTCGGGTCCTAAAAGATAAGGAAAATGAAAATAAACCAATGTATTACCATAATGACGGACACCTTAATCAATATGGTCAGAAGGTAATAGCGGATTTTGTTATCGATCAGATTAATTTGAATTAGTTCATAAGGGTAGTCTATGATCTGAAGGGTTCTCTAAAGATATATTTGAGAAATGGTTTTGTTCAGTTTTAAGGCATATAACCATTTTAAATATGTCCTTGTAAAGTTATGAAAGTTGCACTCGTACATGATTGGTTAACGGGTATGCGGGGAGGAGAGAAGGTACTGGAGGTATTCTGTGAACTTTTCCCTAATGCTCACCTATATACCCTGTTGCATAATAAAGGGAGTGTTTCAAGCACAATAGAAAATATGGATATTCGTACTTCCTTTGTTCAGAAGCTACCCCTTATAAAGAAGAAGTATCGGCATTATTTGCCAATATTTCCTACCGCTATTGAGAGATTCAATCTCGAAGATTATGGCCTTGTTATATCAAGTAGCCATTGTGTTGCAAAGGGTGTGATAACAAACTCTGATACATTACATGTGTGTTACTGTTTTACGCCAATGAGGTACATTTGGGATGTATATGACTTATATTTCGGAAAGGAAAGATCTAATATAATCAAAAGAGGGGCTGTTTCTTTAGTACTAAGTTACTTGCAAAAGTGGGATGTAAAAAGCAGCAAGCGTGTGAACAGGTTTGTGGCTATTTCAAGTTTCATTGCTGAGAGAATTAGAAAATACTATGGTGTGGAGTCAGACATAATATATCCACCAGTCGATTGCTCATATTTTAAGCCAGGGATTTCTAATGGGAATTTTTACTTGATGGTCACACCTTTAGCGCCCAATAAGCGTGTGGATATTGCCATCAAGGCATTCAATAAACTTGGTCTACCACTTAAGATAATTGGTACTGGACAGGAAGAAAAAAGGTTAAAAAAAATGGCAGGCATAAACATTAAACTTATTGGATGGCAATCTGATGGAGTGGTTAGAAATCACTATGTTAATTGTAAGGCGTTAATATTCCCAGGAGTGGAAGATTTTGGTATTGTACCTTTGGAAGCACAGGCATGTGCGAAGCCCGTAATAGCTTACGGAAAGGGAGGTGTTTTGGAGACTGTTGTTCCCTTAGATAATAACAAGTTGAATGTCAAGGATGAAAATGTTGGCATAGATAGTTCTACGGGAATATTCTTTCATGAACAGAACCCTGAGTCTTTGGTAGAAGCAGTAATTAATTTTGAGGGCATAAAGAACTCATTTGACAGGAAAAAAATCAGGGAACATGCAGAATCTTTTGACAGAGCTATATTTAAGGATAAAATCAAGAACTATATTAAACAAAAATATAGTGAATTCAAGAAATAAGTAAAATGTTAAAAAAACACAGCAAATTTTTTGAGACATTGGTTCTGCTTTTTGATTGGGTAACACTTTCAATTTCCTGGGTGTTGGCTTACTATCTACGTTTTTATATTCCAATCATTCCTGTGTCTAAAGGCTTTTCATCATTGTACATATACGTTACTCTCCTTATCATTATGATTCCACTTTGGGGTATAGTGTTTAAGGCCTTCGGCCTTTACAGACCAAGAAGAATCTCGTCTAGGATTGCTGAGGTAATGGACATTGCTAAGGCAACTACCGTAGCAACCTTAATTTTAGTTACATTGACATTCTTTGTAAAAAGATATGAATTTTCAAGGCTTACTTTTCTGTATTTCTGGGTAATAAGCGTTTTTGCCTTGTGTGTTACCAGAATATTTTTTCGTGAGTTCTTGAGATTAATCAGGAAAAAGGGGTACAATTTAAGATATGCCTTGGTTGTTGGGACGGGAAGTTTAGGTCAGGAAATCACTGATAAGATGCAGGCTCATCCAGAACTCGGAATTGAGATAAGAGGTTTTTTATGTGAGGATACTTCACAGGTCGGCAATTCTCTAAAAGGGCTTCAAATACTGGGTACTTTTGAAAACATTCGAAGTGTTGTAATAAATCATGGAATCGATATGGTTTTGATAGCTCTTCCCCTTAGTGTTCATGAGAAGTTAAAGTCAATTCTTGACAATCTGGCTGACGAGATGGTCTCAATAATGGTACTTCCTGATTTGTATGAATTTACTACGCTCAGAGGTGGTATTGGAGAGTTCGAAGGTATGCCAATAATTAGTTTAAGGGATACACCGCTTTATGGTTGGAATGCAATAATCAAAAGAAGCACAGATATTTTATTGTCTTTGCTTATAATGTTAATTACTTCACCCTTAGTGCTTTTTATTTCGCTTCTCATAAAAGTAACGTCCGAGGGCCCCTTGTTGTATAAACAGGAGCGAATGGGCTTAGACGGTAAGGTTTTTACAATGTTGAAATATAGGACTATGAAAATCCAGGCGGAGGAGGAAACAGGTCCTGTATGGGCAACAAAAAATGATAATCGCAGGACATTGATTGGTGCATTTCTGAGAAAGACCAGCATGGACGAACTTCCTCAATTCTTTAATGTGCTGAAAGGAGATATGAGCATTGTTGGTCCTAGACCTGAAAGACCTTTCTTTATCCAGCAGTTTAGAAATAAGATTCCAAAGTATATGTTAAGGCATAAGATGAAGGCAGGCATTACAGGTTGGGCCCAAGCCAATGGATGGAGAGGTAATACATCACTTGAGAAAAGGATTGAATATGATTTGTATTATATAGAAAATTGGAGCCTTATGCTTGATTTTGAAATAATGTGGCTAACTGTTTGGAGGGGATTTATAAGTAAAAATGCTTACTAAAAAATTTTTAAAAACCATAATTCCTAAATCAGTTTAAATGAACTGGTTTATGTATGCATTTGTGTGTGCTTTAAGTGTTGCAACAGCAGACGCTCTTAGCAAAAAGGCATTAATTAATAACGATCCATATCTTGTGGCCTGGGTCAGATTTGGATATGCGGCCTTTTTACTGATTTTTATCTTTCCTTTTATTGACATACCCAAACTTGATAGTGTATTTTTTATAATCACGTTTTTGCTCCTTCCATTAGACATAATAGCTTTGTTGCTATATATAAAAGCCATAGATGTATCACCTCTCTCATTAACACTTCCTTTTTTGTCTTTAACCCCTGTCTTTTTGATTGGGACATCATACATGATTTTAGGTGAAATGCCTGATAAGGCGGGCTTCATAGGAATAATTTTAATTGCAATTGGCGCTTATTTGCTGAATGTTCATACTGTTAATCTTGGATTTCTTGAACCATTTAAGGCAATAGGCAAAGAAAAGGGTTCTGTACTTATGATTATTGTTGCCTTTATATTCAGTATAACTACAAACCTAGGCAAAGTAGCCGTACAACATTCAAGTCCAATTTTCTTTGGTATTTTTTATTCGATATTACTTTCGGTTTCTTTATTTCTAATAATATTTTTCAAAACTGAGTGTATCTTGCCAAAATTAGTTTCCCAACCATTACTTTTCCTTCTTATAGGGACATCTATGGCAATCATGATGATTACGCATTTAAAGGCAATTAGCCTTGTTGAAGTATCTTATATGATCTCAGTAAAACGTTTAAGCCTTCTCCTTTGTGTTGTTTATGGTGCTGTTTTTTTTAATGAAAGAAATATAAAAGAAAGGTTCTTGGGGAGTGTTATTATGGTTTTAGGGGTTTTTCTTATTTGTGTTTTCTAGAACGATATTTTATTACTTCTATAGTGCTGTTAAAGCAGGAAAGAAATACAATCACGTTTATGTGGTTTGAGCGTTACGCATTATTTCTTGAAGTGATTTAAGAAATAATGCCAATTAATATTTTTTCTTTTTATTTTACTAACAATTTCAAAATATTCACTTTCAGTGATATCTTCTAAGCGTTTACCATATTTTGTTATTAATGCATTAAATTCGAGTACACTTTCAATCATATTGTTATGATTGTCTTCAGAGCCTCCGTATAAGTAAAAATTTTCACCTTTAGTAATTCTTTTGTGGTTATCCTCATTATTGGAAGCAATGCCCCAGATGGTGGCGTTTTCTCTTTTATCTTTCTCTTCTTTCATTTCTAAGTTCCTTATTAAGGATTTCTAGGATTCAAAATTATAACAGATTAACTAATAAAGTTCAACAATATTTTTATAAACCTTTACAAGTAAAGACTTGAAAGGTGGTTTTTGATTCATAGTAGAGTAGGTCTTGGGAATAAACCCGCTCTTTCTACAATTTCCGGGACTATGTCTTCCCACTCAATTGCCATGATATGAATTCCTGATACTCCCTCAATATTTCGTACCTGTTCTATTATCTCAAGGCAGATGTTTATGCCTTCAGCCTTTTTCTTTTCTGCGCCTTCTAAGCGTTTTATAATCTCATCAGGGACATCCATACCCGGAACATTGTTTTTCATGTATTTGGCCATTCCGAGAGACCTGATAGGAGTAACACCTGCTAAAATGAATACTTTCTTATGCAGCCCCATATCTCGTACGATGTTCATCCATTCTTCAAATTTCTTTATATTGTAGATAATCTGAGTTTGTATAAAATCAGTTCCTGCCTTTATCTTCTTTGCAAGGCGTATAGCACGGAATTTGAAAGGATCGGCAAAGGGATTCTCCGCCGCACCCAGGAAAAGGCGCGGTTCAATTTTTATTTCTTCACCTGACTGGAATTTCTTTTCATCCCTCATTTGCCTGACTATATCCAGGAGCTGAATCGAATCTACGTCGAAGACACCTTTTGCATCCGGGTGGTCACCAAAGCATTGATGGTCTCCAGTCAAACACAAAAGGTTTTTCATACCTAAGGCTGCAGCGCCTAGTATATCACTTTGGATTGCTATCCTATTCCTATCTCTGCATGTCATCTGAATGACAGGTTCCATATCCATGTTAATAAGTATGACTCCACTTGCGATACTGGAAAGGCGCACCATTGCTGTTTGGCAATCTGTTAAGTTAAAGGCATCGGCATAGCCTTTGAGGATTTCTGCCTTTTTCTCAACAGCTTCTCTGCTGGCACCTCTGGGCGGTCCCAGTTCTGACGTAACTACGAACTCTCCCTTCTTAAGCAGTTTTTCAAGATTGCTTCCCGATTTGAAGCTGTCGTTTGTGTTATTTTCTTTGTTCATTGCAATTTATTATATCGGAATTTCAAAATTTACCACAAATACTAAGACACAAAAAGCTTTAAAAGTAGGGTGGGCATTGCCTACCCTACTTCATTAATCTAGTTGTTATTATCTAAATTGAGCTATTTTATATGTATGTCAATGTAGTCGCAGGCTTTAGCCTGCGTTTCCTATCATCTGATGAGTTTATGAAAATTTCACGTAAGTTACGCAACCTGAAGCTTGCGGCAACAAAAATCGCTCAATTTAGGTGTTAGTTTATTTTGGGCTTATATATTGTGTCCCTCGTGTTTAATCATCTCACCCAATTCCTCAAAAGAAAATCTTTCAAAAGCAAGTTGACCGTTATAATCAAGTACTCGCATGTCTTCGGTTTCATTCAGGTCATCTCTTATAA
>JBHICG010000028.1:0-39360 GCA_046759445.1 Candidatus Scalinduaceae bacterium | reverse complement strand
AATATCATTAGTGAAGGTGTCAAAGAGTTATTAAAAGGAATGAAATTTGACATAAATGTCTCTATTAGGTGCTGCGGCCTCAAAGAAATTATTAAGGAAAAACCCGATCTGGTAATTGCCGATTTTAATACACTGTCGCATAAGTTTCATGACATTCCCTTAGAGCACGATATGAAAATATTGCTCTTAGAATCAGAATGCCTCCCGATGATAGAGAATAAGTTTTTTTTAGATTTTATCTCAAAAGGGCTCGTTGGTATCCTGTCACCCGATACCAATTTATCTCAATTACTAAAAGCAATAAAGAGTGTTATCTCTGGAGAACTCTGGTTTGATCGTAATAAATACCGAGACATTATTACCATTACGAATGATGTGTCAGCCAAAAAGAGCACTCTCTTGTCCAGAAGGGAGCTGGAAATAGTCAAAATGATTTGCCGGGGATATTCTAACAGGGAAATTATGAAGGACCTAAACATCAGTGAGCAATCTGTCAAATCACACCTGAACAGGATATATAAAAAGACAGGAGTCACTGACAGGCTACAGCTTGCCGTCATTGCCATTAAAACAAACCAATTTAAACTACATCAAATACTCCAGAAAAAGGAGTGCACAGATTAATACCTGAATCTTGCACCATAATTATGTGAAAGAAATTTCTTGCACGAGAAATGATATTTTAATTGTGCTTTTTCACACAACGAAGAAGAAACTGTAGTATAACCTATTTGGTTAAAATCTAATCCCCCTTAGTCCCCCTTTAGTAAAGGGGCAAGGGGGGATTTGTCGCTTTTCGTGCAAGATTCAGGTAATATCTTTTTTCTTATCAAGTTTGTTATATCTGTCGAATCAAACTAAAGTTGCATTTCGGCTGCAACTTTTGACCAATTGTTTTTTCTTTGAAAATATGTTATAAAATTGCGCTATTGAACGTAATTTTAAAAGTTAGCCAATCACCCACACATAATGCCATGGGAGTGCTGGTAATGCAGAAGACAACGTTTTGCTGTTACGGTTCCGCATTTTTTTCACATCTATATCTGCAATCTCTGCATTCTCTGCATTCTGTGCAGAGACCTCTGCAGAGACGTAATCATAAATCATATCATCTTACATCACTTATATCACGTTTCTGTGTTTACGAAACTTTTCAAATAAATCTAACGAATTTCTTGATTACTTTTTTTCGAGTTTATAGAGAACATATATATTCGTACTTTTTTTCATTTTATCGTCAAATTGGACGAACAAACTGAATAGCCAGCTAATAACGAATGAACTAATAACAACTAACAAAGTTAGCTAATAACTATTATGAATGGAAATCGTGAAAAAAGAGTAATTGGTAAAAGAATGAGGGTAAGTGCTCTAATAAACAATTTATTATCTTATCCTATACCCTGATTTAGATAGCACAATAAGCCTTCCTTTGAAAGAATCGGCTTGATAGTTTTTAAAGAGGTTATCTATAGCATGACAGATGTCGTCTAATATAGGAGGATGAATCCTTATAAGAATTATACCAAATAGATTTTGTGGTGGATATCTGAGTGTGTCACCAAAATGTTTGTCAAATGTGATAATGGTTCTTTTTTCCTTGATTGATAAATCAACGATCTTATCATCTGGAGCCTTGATTAGACCAGACTCTTGAACAGTTTTGACATCATGACCTGATTTTCGAATATAGGAAGTTATGTGAGGAAAGATGTTTTCATCGATAAGAAATCTCAATGCTGAGTAGCCTCTTCAAATGGGATGTATTCCTGGTCTTTAATAAGAGAAGCGGCATAATGCAGACATTGTCTTATGTCTTCCTTTGTGATGTTTGGATAATAGTCCCTTATAATGTTATCTGGTGTTAAACCGGATTCGAGAAGTTCAATGACGATATAAACCATTATTCTTGTTCCTTTTATACATGGCTGGCCATGACAAATATCTGGGTTAACTTCTATTCTGTTTTCCAATGTGTTTTACCTCCTGTAGGTAATATTCAGGTCTTTTAGTTTTTTTAGAGTGTTTTTAGTGATTCAATAATCATTGCCTCTGTTTATTATAATTATAGCAAATGAATATAATTATTAATGTATAAAACACTTTTTGTCAAGAGATATCCGCATAAACGTTGGGTGGGTCAATCGTGTTAATTCTACCGCCAGAGGTGCCCCTGTGTGCAATTTCTAGGTCCGCCGCAGGCGGGTTTATCCTGCAAAGCTTAGCTTAGTCTGAATTAATATTATAAATTGTAGATGAAAATGGTTTGTTAAACTTTAGGCATTTTAGAACACTTTACACTTTAGCTCACTCTATAGGTATATAAACTTTGTGCCTGAGTAGTTACAATTCTTTTAACTTTAGGCACTTTAGTCCACTTTAAATGTCCTATGTCTAATACTAATATAAATCTTGAACAAAGAATAATTGATTAGAGAATAGGAGAAAGTACCACTGGCTTTAAACAGACCCTATTTTAATTAAAAGGAGAACAGACAATACTATTTTTACCTTTCTGAGAAAAAAAAATGAGTTTTTTTTATAAAATAACCACAACCTTTTCAAAGATGTTAATTATTTCATTACTGTTTCCTATTTGCTTTATCTTCATAGGACAATCCAGAGCAGATCTACCTACCACTTTAGTTAGTGGTTTGGATAGCCCCAATTTCCTCACCGTAGATCAAAATAATGTTTATTGGACTGAAACTTCGTTTCCTAATAAAACAGGGGAAGTGAAGAAGGTTCCTATTATTGGAGGAGCAGTTTCTACTGTCTCAAGTCAATTTCTTGGTTTTGCTGGTGGAACTGGGTGGACAGACATTGCAGTAGATAATACCTCTGTGTACTGGGGTTGGAATCCTGGTGGTGGCAGTGGTATTATATACAAAATTCCTATCACAGGTGGAGTTAGAACTACTCTATCATCAGATGCTAATCAACCAGGAGACATTGCAGTAGATAGTGCCTATGTATACTGGTCTGACAACAACAGTGGTACACCCAGCTTTACTGGGATAAGGAAGATTCCAATAAATGGTGGCGACCTAATTACCCTTACCACTAAAGGTGGTAATACAGGTATTATGGCAATTGACGATACACATGTTTATTTTAGTTATTTTACTTTTAGTTTTTTCACTGGAACCGTTTATTTTATCGCTAAGATTAATAAAGAGGGTGGAAGTGTAATTGATTTAGCTACAAATTTGGCAAACAACGCATCTGGAATTGCAGTTGATGAAAGCAATGTATACTGGGTCGAACCAAATGCAGGCTCAGTTAAGAAAGTTCCGATTAATGGTGGATCAGTAACTACTTTAGCCACAGGGTTAGATAATCCATTCCGAATTGCAGTTGACAATAATAATTTATACTTTACAGAATATGCTAATGGAGTTGCAGGGGCTGGCTCAATAAAGAAAATATCTATTAATGGAGGTGCTATTGCTACATTAGCAAGTGGTTTGAATGGTCCATATGATATTGTAGAAGACAGTATAAGCATATATTGGACAGAAAAAGGAACTAATGGGACTGATGGTGCAATTATGAAACTTGGAAAAACATCTTCTAGTGCTACTACTGATTTTAAAAGGGAATTAGCCGAACATTGGGCGCCTGTGATTTATCAAAAAGTAGACAATAGCATTCTCCCTGTGAATAATGGTCTGAATGGTAGAGCTGATTTTATTACAAATTTTGATTTTGATGATCGTGCCGGAACCATAGGCACAATATGCGGAGACGATAATTGGATTGGCGCAGAAATTAATCCCTTATACGCATCCGTGTATTATGATGTCAAAGAAACTGATACACATTGGTTTATCTACTACGCTGTTTTTCATCCAAGAGATTGGGCGACTATTAAGGATGAGAATAATATCACAAAGAGATTTGAACATGAAAATGATATGGAGGCAATGCTTTTTGTTATAAAAAAGGATGGCAGTGATTATGGTGATTTAATTATTATAGAGTCTATGGCTCATAACATCTGGATGAATTATCCAATTGGCCAGAATATAACGGTAATCCCAGCTCAAGGTTCCAGTGATATTAACGAGGGAGTTAATAAATATGGAGACCATCGTTATGTTGCATTTATAGAATCAAGAGGTCATGGGATTTATTTTGATAAATATAAGTGCACTGTAGCTGGCATAAATATAGGTAATTGGTATAACAATAATGATAAGTTTACTCCGGGTGTCGTATATGTAAATTTTGGTAATTTTGCCCATGAGGAACCTGACCTTAACAAACTTAACAGTTTTTATGACAGCTTTTATAAATATGATCTAATAGATATAAAAAAACTTTGGGATCTTAAAGAAGATCCTGATTCTGATTGTATTTATTGTACAGATTCACAGGGTTATGATGCATTTTGCGGTACTGAGCCAACAGGTTCAGACAACAATCAGGCGCATCCTCCTTGGACCATACCTGATTATAGGCCCATAGTAAATAATCTAGGTCAACAATGTCCACCAATACGAATAAAATATACCATCTATAATAATTTTACCCCTATAAATGCCCCAGGTCGCGTCTTTAGAGACCCCGCAGCAGTTGCTGATACAAGATATAATGTTTCTTTAAGTATCCCTGAAAAAACCTATATCATTAATAATGAAGGAATAGCCAACAATGCAGATCCTTTATTACTCCAGAAAGACATTGAAATAGAGTTTAATGGCAATATCTATCCTATTGCATCTAGCTTAGCAGGACTTGATATACTTAGTTTAGCATGGGATTTTGGAGACGGCGGGACTGGTACCGGATGGAATCCTAATCATACTTATAACTCTACCGGGAAAAAGGAGGTAAAAATAACAGCAAATTTAGAAAAAAAAAATGTGACCGAGAACGTAATATGGAAAGAAACAATCTATTTTAAGACAAATGTTAACGTTACATCACCCGGTACATTGTCCGATCTTACTGTACTTTCAGTTTCGGTTGACACTTCTTCAGCAGTAAGCGCAGGATCAACCATTCCAGTCACCTTTACGGTGAAAAACATAGGCGATGCTGCATCAGGAGGATTTAATAATAGAATTTCCTTAGCTACGAGTGCTTATGGAACTCAGAATCTATTGGCTAATTTCTCAATGGCCTCTCTTGCTCCAAATGAATCCAGTACAGTAATCAAAGATGTTACGATTCCTACTAATGCTTTGCAAGGAGACTATTGGATAACGGTTTATGCCGATGGCCCAGCGCCAGGTGTTGTTACCGAAGCTAATGAGAATAACAACATCGGCAGTACAACCCCCAATAAAATTACGGTTCTAAGCACCATTTATACGATTAACACTAGCGCCTCACCATCACAAGGAGGAACAACCAGTGGAGACGGAGGCTATTCTAATGGAGTAATTGTGTTTGTAGTGGCAAGTGCTAACACTGGTTACAGTTTTGCGAATTGGACTGAAAATGGGATAGAAGTCAACACAACATCCACTTATACATTCACAGCCAGTGCTAATAGAACACTTGTGGCTAATTTTACACCTACCCTCTCTCACACACTGGACATCATAAGCGGGGCAAACGGGAGTCCAAACCCAGTGGTCCCAAGAGGAACTGCAAATCTGAGCGTGACAGCGGTGGACTCGTTAGGACACAATTTAAGCTATGCGTGGACTGCATCTTGTCCTACCCTGTCGTCAAATGGAACACTCATTGGAACCGCAACTCGGTTACCGAGCTGGATAGCCCCGGTAAACAATACTGGTAGTCAGCAGGATTGCACAATTGGAGTAACTGTTAGCGATGGACAAGGCTTGAGTCAACAGAGTACATATATTCATAAAGTTGATCCAGGTGGAGTAACATCATTGAGTATTGTTGATGGAATAAGACTTCTGGAACCTCCGCCTTATGTGCTTAATGGAAGTGCTACAGTTGATGTGACAATAAAAAATACAAGTGGTGTCACAGTAATACTAGACCGTGTTCAAGCAATCGGTGAATTTAAGGATAAAGATGGGTTTGTTTACGAGCGAACCTGGCCTTCCGAGCAGTTTGGGTCACCATTATCGCTCAATCCAGGAGAGACTTATCAGTACACCAAACTTCTTGCTAATGACTTACCTGGTTTAGCCACCACAGCTACGGTAATGATCTATGCCAAATTCGACAATATTCCAGGCCAGGAACCTATTACGAACTTCGAGTCGGGGGGTATAGCCCAATTAGTATTCGAGGTTGGACACACGCTAAACATTACGAGTGGGCCAAGCGGTGATAATAATCCTGTAATCTCTGAGGGGACGGTAAACCTGAGTGCGACGGCTACGGACTCGCTGGGGCACGAACCGAGTTACGTATGGACGGCGAGCTGTCAGGGACTCGGGTCGAACGGGAGTTTTAGCAACCCAAATGTGCAGAACCCGACATGGATGTCACCTCCGAACACGACTGGTAGCCAGCAGAACTGTACGATCCAGGTGACGGTCGATGATGGGCAGGGGCTAAGTGTTACGGGTTCGTACACCCAAGCAGTGATTTCCGGAACTGTTGACACCACAGGCCCTGTTCCAACAATACCCGTACCTTCGAAGAATCCTATTACTGAAGGTGATAATTCTATAACAATTTCTACAACCATTGATGATAATACAACAGGCAATTCAAATATTGCCGCTGCTGAGTATTACAGCGGAAATTCTGATCCAGGAAACGGGAATGGGTTATCAATGTCGCCTACAGATGGATCATTTAATTCAACAAGTGAAAATGTTCAGGCAAATATAGATACCTCATCATGGACAGCAGCCAATTCTCCATACACCGTAAATGTACGAGGAAGAGACGTTGCGGGAAATTGGGGGAATATTCAGAGTATTTCTATTAATGTGATTATAACACAATCACCAGATATAAGAATAGATCCAACATCTCTTGATTTTTGAAGTTATAAATTATGGTGTGCAATGTCTCCCTGGGAAAGGCAGTCCAACCCTACATTATTAAACAATTTGCATAGGATGTTCTTAATAATGAAAAAAATTAATTACTTGTTAATCATATTTTTAATCCTATTTGTTCAAGGTTTTGTCTATATGAAAACAACTTCTGCTGTTACCAATAATGAAGAGTTAGCTAAGATAAATTATCACAATAACATGTTTGGCATAAATACGCTATCGGATAATTTATTTTGTAAATTAGCTGGAGTTGTCATTGAGAATAAATTTGTTGCTACTGGGATAGTAAAAGACATTGTATGTGAGCAAAAGGGGATTCATAAAATTATTATGAAAATAGATAAAGTAGAACAATTTGGCGATTATGTTAACTTTGGAAATGATTATGTAGGGAAGTCAGTTGAAATATTTTCTGAGATCGGTATTCCACCATCTATTAAAATCGGAGTCAAAATATCTTTAGTACTTCGAGTTTCAGGCGATGAATGGGGGCAGTATTTATTCCTGGTTGAGGTGTTTGATAATGAGGAAGGCATTTAGCTTTATCCAAACGTCTCGAGAATTCTATAACTTCTTGATATTTGATATTAAAAGATTTTTGGGCTTGCAATTTGTTAACTCATGGATACTGGATTCTCGACTTTTGAAATCCGAAGTACGAAATACGAAATATCCAAAGCTAAGCTTAGCTTATGTTGTTTTGAACATTTGAAAATTTGAATTTAGAATTTGTTTCGGATTTCGATATTCGGATTTCGAGTTTAAACGTGAAACAAGTATCAAGCAGCCATTCCAACTGTGAGCGGAGCGAACTAAGTTCTATTTCATTAGTATTAGATACTTATATTTTTATTCTGAGAGTTTATCTTTCGTATTTTTAATGCCATGCAAACAATGGATTACAAAAAAACGTTTTATCATATTAACAAATATCTTTGGCTATTATTTATTTTTATATTTTTTAGCCCGGCAATTTCATGGGCTGTCCCAGCTTATGATGGACTTATAGAATTACAGCAACCATTGGGTTATTCCTTTGAGGCGAGACAGAAAGGGGATGAATGGTATAACTGGTTTGAGACAAAAGATGGTTATGGGATCTCGCATAATCAAGACAATGGCAATTGGGAATATCTTGTACCTTCTGGTGAAAAGAATTCTAATGCCTCATCTTTAAGTTTGAACATCATGACTGAAATTGTAGTAGGTGAGGTATATCCTTCCACGTTAGGCATTCCCAAAGGTTTACGACCTCCTAAAAAAACGTCACCCAGTATGCTTACATCAAAAATTACATCAGAAGCTATGTCTTTACAGGCGCCAGTTAGTGGTACTAAAAATCTACTCGTAATAGGGGTAGATTATTCGGATCAGCCTGCTAATTATTCTGTAACACAAATTCAACCTCTATTTTTTGGCTCCAGTGGCAGCGTTGCAGATTATTTTAGTAATATCTCATACTCAAACGTAGGCGTCTCTCCAGCAACCGAATCTCATGGTACTGCCAACGACGGATTTGTAGGATGGATAAGGGTGAGTGGGAGCCACCCCAATACGGGATCTTCAATTGTAATTGCAAATCAGCAAATAGCAAAAGATGCAATTGTAGCTGCTGATCCTTACATTGATTATTCACAGTATGATACTAATGGTAACAGTATTATTGAAACAACAGAACTGTCAATCATTATCATAGTAGCCGGCTATGAGGCATCAATATCTGGCTCACTTTCACCGTCAGTATGGGGACATAAGTCGAGTATGTGGGGTGTTGGTAACCCTTCTGTGGATGGGAAAACAATAATTGAATATGCTCAGATTGGTGAAAGGCATGGAGCAAATTTAGCTACTATTGGTATTATGTGCCATGAACTCGGGCATTTGATGTTTTCATTGCCGGATCTTTATGATACGGTACCATTAAATGGGGATTCGGCAGGAATTGGTGGATTTGGGTTAATGGGTACAGGAAGTTGGGGGGCTGCATCAGGGTCTAACGCAGGTTCTTCTCCAACACATCTTTGTGCATGGAGTAAAGAATCTCTTGGATGGGGAACAGTAACCACTATATTGTCAGGGCAATCAATTACCTTCCCAAAGGCAGATGGTAATAGTGCTTCGATATTCAGGATAAATACTACAGACCCAAACCAATATTTCCTTATAGAAAACAGGCAATCTTCTGGCTACGACATCGGCTTCCAGAGATGGACAGGCGCCTCTGGGCATGGTGGTCTTGTTATATATCATATTGATAAATTGAAGACTGTTCTCTGGCCTGGTTCTAATACGGTTAATGCTGATGAAAACGATAAAGGGGTGGATATCGAGGAGGCCAATGAGGGGAGTTTAGGAAAAAGTAAATTGGACGAAAACGAAAGCCGTGCTGATACTGATATGTTTTATTTTAGTGGAAATAATTCGAGCTTCACTGATTCTACCTTACCTAATTCCAAATTGAAAAATGGTACTTCTACAAACATCTCTGTAATAAATATTTCCAATTATGGCGATATTATGACTGCAGATGTTTTGACTAGTGGGTCACAATCAAAAACATTCACAATTTATAACGATGGTTTAGGTATCCTTAATATAACCGATATAATTAAAGAAAATAATTCTTCGTGGCTTAGTTTTTCTCCTCCTCCACCATTTAGCATCAATTCTGGAAATTCACAAAATGTAACAGTAATTGTTAATCCGAGTCTTGCAAACTATGGAACTAATACTGATCGTTTAATAGTTTATTCTAATGATCCTGATGAAAATCCTTATCCTAATGGCGTGAATATAACACTTACTGTAGATGATACTATAGCCCCAATTGTAACAAACCTGTCCTCCTCAAAGGCCACTATTACAGAAGGAGTCGATAATTCCATAACGATTTCTGCAATAATTGATGATACTTCAAATGGCAACTCAAACATTGCTGCTGCTGAATATTACATTGGAAATTCTGACCCTGGAGAAGGCAATGGAACTGCAATGAATGCAGTGGATGGCACATTTAATTCTATACAAGAAAACGTACAGGCAATCGTAAACACATCTTCCTGGATTGCAACCAATTCTCCATACCAAATTAATGTAAGAGGAAAGGATGATGCAGGAAATTGGGGTACTATACAAACAGTATCTGTGACAGTGGATATGACAGGTCAGCCATCTGACAATATCTCCCCCACAGTAGACATAACTTCTCCCTGCAATTCATCATGCCCTGCTTCAACGTCATTAATTACGATAGGTGGTTCTGCTACTGATTCTGGTGGATCGGGATTAGATAAGGTTTATGTTTATAACCAAACAACAAATAGTAGCAGTGGATGGGATAACAGTGTTTCAGGCAATTCTGCTTCCTTTTCTGTAGCTGGAATAACTCTAACTTCCGATACTAACACAATTAAGGCAAGGGCATATGATGTAGCTGGTAATGTTAGCAGCGAAGATACAATCATTGTAACCTATAATCCTCCTGACACAAATGGTCCGAGCCTCAATATAACGAGTCATAACAATGAAGATCACGTAAACACGTCTAGCATAACATTAAGAGGGAATGCGACTGATGAAGGTCTGGGCAACAATGGTATCGAGAAGGTAACAGTAAACGGAATCAGGGCGAATAATGATACTGCATCGGGTAATGTTACGGCTAACTGGAACATTGTGGTAAATCTAAATCTTGGAGCAAACCCCATAACCGTAATGGCCTATGACAACAGTAATAACAAAAACATAACTGCACAAGTAATAACAATTTATTACGATTCACCATTAGCGGTATCTACAATCACCCCCTCATTCGGCAAGAAAGGTCAGAGTGTTACCGCAAATATTGCAGGCAGTGGATTTAAGAAAGACGCAACCGTGAAGCTGACAAAGGCTGGCCAGACATACATTGACGCCACCAATGTAACCGTTGTCAGTTCAATCCAAATCACGTGCGCAATCAATCTCGCTGGCGCAAAGACAGGGGAATGGAACGTGGTGGTAACAAATCCAGATAACCAATCTGCTACGCTTCCAAATATGTTTACGGTAGCTATAACTTATCTTGACGAAGTCATCATTGATTTTGGCAAGATTCATGGTGCCTGGATACTGATGAACAACAGCAAATGGAAAAAGCTGCACAAAGTTTCTCCAGAGATCATGACAACAGGTGATATGGACGGCAATGGCAAGGGCGAAGTTGTTATAGACTTTGGTCCTGGTATTGGCATATGGATTATGAAGAACGATACCAGTTGGCAGAAACTTCATCCGTTGCGCCCAGAGACTATGGTTACGGGGGATACGGACGGAAACGGCAAGGATGAGGTCGTCATAGACTTTGGACCTGGTATTGGCATATGGATTAGGAGGAACGATGCCAGTTGGCAGAAACTTCATCCGTTGAGCCCGGAGACTATGGTTACGGGGGATATGGACGGAAACGGCAAGGATGAGGTCATCATAGACTTTGGACCTGGTATTGGCATATGGATTATGAAGAACGATGCCAGTTGGCAGAAACTTCATCCGTTGAGCCCGGAGACTATGGTTACGGGGGATATGGACGGAAACGGCAAGGATGAGGTCGTCATAGACTTTGGACCTGGTATTGGCATATGGATTAGGAGGAACAATGCCAGTTGGCAGAAACTTCATCCGTTGAGCCCGGAGACTATGGTTACAGGTGATATGGACGGCAATGGCAAGGATGAGGTCATTATAGACTTTGGAACAGGAATTGGCATGTGGATTATGAAGAACAATGCCAGTTGGCAGAAGCTTCACCCGTTGAGCCCGGAGACTATGGTTACAGGTGATATGGACGGCAATGGCAAGGATGAGGTCATTATAGACTTTGGAACAGGAATTGGCATGTGGATTATGAAGAACAATGCCAGTTGGCAGAAGCTTCACCCGTTGAGCCCGGAGGTTATGGCTACAGGAGATATGGACGGCAACTAATGATTAACGGGAGGGTTTAAGCCTTAATAATAATTTTTGAATAATTCTGGTAAGAAAACTATTTCAAATAAAAGGCTGAAGTCTTAATCCCACTTCCTACTTGTTCGGTTTAAGTTTGAGGTAGAGAAAATAATGCAGGATAAAACAATGCAAATAAGGTTACTTTCTTATTTCAATATTACAGTGTATGAGGTCTGCTGGTTCGGGCTACAAACCTGAACCAGCAGGGAATATGAAAATAGTCGTGTAGCCTTAACTATTTTTAACTATGTTATTTTTTTAGAAAATAAACAACAAATCCTAACTAAGATAGAAATTGTCATCGGGTTATAATAAATAATAAAAGATTAGCTACTAAATTAAAGCGGGGCAAAAACGAAATCAATTTAATAACAAAAAATAAAGCTTAATAACCTAACCTCTCTAGTTCTGGATAAAACTTTCCTTCCTCAAATGCTATCCTATCTGCAAGTGCGCCTTTTATACCACCGAAATCGTTTGTAAACTCATCACTGTCTACTGCATCAGCAGATGAATATTTATCAAAAAAAGGCAATAACGCGGTTTGAGCAATATTGCCAAGTTCATCCAAAAATGTTTGACCTGCTGTCTTAAATGAATCATCAGCGTCTGCCTTGCCCATTGCCTCTTTTATGACTTCGTTTTCCTCACCAACATGTGCTAATAAAGCATCCTTTAATGCACTGAGATTATCAATCCTTTGTTGTCCGCTTGATGAATCTATCTGTCCTAATAAACCTGCCGCTGCTTGATGTGTTGCTTTAAAACCATCTACCGTTGCTCCCATATGATACCTCCCCCTTTCATTGTATTAAATATTTACCCCGCTAAAATTTGCATAACCTTTTATATATTGAAGAATATAAAATACTTACTTTGTGATGTAAAGAAAATTTTGATGGAAAAGGTAAATTCTATAATTACAATCAAATCATACTGCAAACTGTGTTTTATCGATTACCATATAATATTAATATCGTGATATTTAATTTTTGACAATATTATTTTGTAAGTATAGAATCTACTTACAGTTAATCTTTAATAATTTAACAATATTTGTTTACAATGACAAGCGAAAATACATTCAGGAGATATTTGGTATCATTTAATAGTACGGCTCTTCAACATATTTTTACTGATACACTTATCGTGGGAAGCGGTATCGCAGGATTAAGCGCCGCTATTCATGCTGCCAAAGGAGGTTCCGTCTTAATAGTAACTAAAGCTAAGATAAATGAGAACTCCACTGAACATGCACAAGGGGGGATCGCTGCCAGACTGTGTCCTGAAGATAGTTTTAAAGAACACATAAACGATACTCTTAATACAGGTCAAGGTCTTTGTGACGATGTGATAGTTAGCGGGATAGTCAGAGATGGTCCAAAGCGTGTAAATGAATTAATCGGCTGGGGAGCAAAATTTGACAGGGAAAACGGAGATTTGGTTTTTACAAAAGAAGGAGGGCATAGCCATCCCAGAATACTAAGAGCGAGAGGCGATTCCACAGGTAAAGAAATTGAAGATACCCTCGTAAATATGGTTGTCAATCATCCACATATTCTGATTTATGAGCACACATTTGCTATTGATTTGCTGGTAAGTAATAATGTCTGTAATGGTGTTATAGCATGGCGCAATAGAGGAGGAAAAATATTAATATGGGCCAAACAGATTATATTAGCTTCAGGTGGTTGTGGCCAGGTTTTTAGGGAAACAACAAATCCAGACATAGCAACCGGAGATGGAATCGCTATGGCTTATAGAGCCGGGGTTAAACTTCAGGATCTTGAATTTGTACAATTTCATCCAACAACATTATATGTGCCTGGTGCAGAAAGAGTGCTGATCTCTGAGACGGTTCGTGGTGAGGGAGGAATATTAAGAAATAAAAATGGCGAAAGGTTTATGCAGAAATACCATCAAAATGCTGAATTAGCTCCCAGGGACATAGTTAGTAAATGCATTTTACATGAAATACACAGGACTAACTATACACATGTATATCTGGACATTAGACATGTTCCAGAAGAAAAACTTAGTACAAGATTCCCAAAGATTAAGAAATTATGTGCATCTTTCGGTATCGATATTGCGAAACAGCTGATTCCCGTACATCCAAGTGCTCATTATATGATTGGCGGTATTAAAGTTGATCAAAAAGGAAGAACTAATATTAAAAATCTCTATGCTTGTGGAGAAGTATCTTGTACAGGATTACACGGGGCAAATCGATTGGGGAGCAACTCTTTACTTGAATGCTCAGTATATGGTTACAGAACTGGTTATGAAGCAAGTAAAATACTAGGAAGGAAGAAAGGAGATATGTCTCCATATTCAGTCAAAGAAAACTTTAAAAGTAATTTGTATGGTGAACTGGACTTGGAAGATGTAAAACATTCTTTAAAAAGCCTTATGTGGAGAAGTGTTGGTATTGAAAGAAAGGGTGAGCATCTTAAAGAAGCAATTGACAATATTAATATTTGGTGCAAATACATAATTAACAAAGAATTCTCAATGCCTGTTGGTTGGGAAATACAGAATATGTTAACAGTATCAAGATTGATTTCTACTTTGGCTTTCAAAAGATGTGAATCGAGAGGCGTTCACTATCGTGTAGATTTTCCTGATATTGATGACAAACACTGGAGAAAACATATCATCGTTCATAATGGCAGATATGAATTTTCAAGATAATTTTTAGTGATACCTCTATTGTGAATCGTTCTTAACGAACTTTACCTAATACAATGCTTACGTTATGTCCGCCGAAACCAAATGAATTAGTCATCACATTTTCTATATTTTTCTCTTTAGCCACATTCGGAACAAAATCTATACCATTGCAGTCTGGATCTGGTGTTTCATAATTTATCGTAGGTGGTATCACGTCCTTGTCTACTATTAGTGCACATATCAATGCTTCAACTCCACCTGAAGCACCCAACTGGTGTCCTAACATGGATTTTGTTGAACTAATTGATATATTTTTTACATAACTTCCAAAAATCTTCTTTATAGTATCTACCTCAACCCTATCACCCAGTGGGGTAGATGTTGCATGTGCATTGACATAAGATATTTGTTCTGTATTCAATTTGGAAGATTCTAAGGCTTTTTTCATAGCAACGTATGCACCTTTACCCTCGGGGTGTGGTGCCGCAATATGATAAGCATCATCACTCATAGCGAATCCAAGTATCTCTGCATAGATATGGGATTTTCTTTTCTTTGCCTTTTCCAATTCTTCTAAGATTATAATCCCTGAACCCTCTGATATGACAAATCCATCTCTATCTCTATCGAATGGTCTGCTTGCAGCCTGAGGATTATCATTCCTTGTGGACGACAATGCTTTCATATTATGAAATGCACTCACGCAGAGTGGTGTTATTGCTGCTTCCGTACCACCTGTGATTATTACGTCAGCTTCTCCACTCTGGATAATTTTGAAAGCTTCAACAATAGCATGGGCGCCCGATGCGCATGCTGAGACAACCGAAAAGTTTGCTGCATAAATACCAAATTCAATGGCAATATACCCAGGAGCGGCATTCGCCATTAATTTAGGAACCATAAATGGAGAAACTCTTGATGGGCCTTTCTGAAGTAAAACGTTATATTGTGCCTCAATCTCAAGGATGCCGCCTATGCCTGTGCCAATAACTACACCAACCTTATTTCGATCTATCTTATCGAAATCTAACCCTGAATCTTTAACGGCAAGAATTGATGAGGAAAGTGCGAATTGAGTAAATCTGTCGATTCTTCTTTCCTGCTTTCTGTCAAACCATTTACTTGGCTCGAAATCCTTTACCTCTCCTGCAATAAGAACTTCGTGATTTGACGTATCAAAAGCCTCTATCTTGCCAATACCACTTTTGCCATCACATAATGATGCCCAAAGTTGATCTTTGTTCTGACCAAACGGGGTTATTGCGCCCAGACCAGTAACAACTACTCTACGCCCCATTACTTTTGTATATGCTCCTTAATGTATTTTATTGCATCCCCTACCGTTTGGATTTTTTCCGCATCTTCATCAGGAATGTTTATGTCAAATGCATCCTCAAATTCCATAACAAGCTCTACCGTATCAAGTGAATCAGCACCTAAATCATTTACAAAAGATGTTTCCGGCATAACCTGCTCTTTACCTACACCCATTTGTTTTGTAATTATTTCTTTTACTTTCTCTTCTACTGTTTGTTCTTCTGTGGACAAGATTATTTCCTCCTTAAGGTAAACCTTCTAAAATTCTTCAAAAATTTACTATTGATTCGTAGCTCTCGATATTTTTGACTTTCTTAGTAGGATCAATTTTTCTTAATAGACCTGCAAGAACCTTTCCTGGACCAATTTCATAAAATTCTTCAATACCATCTTCGATTAGATTTTGCATTGAATGATTCCATCTTACAGGACTGTCAAGTTGTTTAATGAGAGAAGATTTTATTTCTGCAGGGTCTTTTACGTATTTCGCATGCACATTTGCCATAACGGGTATTTCAGCTCTCAGAATTTTTGTTTTTTCGATTTCTTTCGCAAGTTTGTTGCTTGCAGGGCCCATCAAAGCAGAATGAAATGCACCATCAACCTTTAATGGCACTACCGCTCTTGCTCCCTTTTCTTTTGCGAAAACCATCGCTTTTTTTACAGCTTCTTCTTTTCCAGAGATGACTATTTGCATTGGTGAATTATAATTCGCCGCACAAATTTTTCCATACTTTCCAGCTAACTCACATATCTCTTCAACTTTTGATTCTTCCAACCCTATTATCGATGCCATCGTTCCTTTTTCCTTATTACACGCCTCGCGCATAAATTGTCCACGCTTATATACAAGCCATAAAGCATCTTCAAATGACATAGAATTTGCGAATACAAGTGCGGTATACTCACCTAAGCTTAAACCTGCCGTTGCATGACACTGGATACTCCCATTATAATGTTCTTTAAATGTCTTCAAGAATGCCATGCTTGTAACCAAAATTGCTGGCTGACTGATTGATGTTTTATTTAGTTCTTCCTGTTTGCCATTAAAACATATACCCGACAGGTCAAAATTCAATATATCATTCGCTCTTTCGTATATTTCTCTTGCTTCTCTGGACTGCGAGTAAATATCTTTACCCATCCCAACGTATTGTGAACCCTGACCTGTAAACAAAAAAGCTGTCTTAGCCATTTTTACCACTTAATAATAGATGAACTCCAGGTTAAACCACCTCCAAATGCAACCAAAATTACATTATCTCCAGGTTTAAGCATTTTCACTTTTTCTATTTCATCAATCGCAATAGGAATAGAAGCAGAGGAGGTATTACCATACTTATCGATGTTTACGTATGCCTTTTCCATCGGCAAATTTAGTTTCTCCATTGCAGCTTCAATAATTCTGATATTACTCTGATGAGGAATAATCAGATCAATGTCATCAATCTTCATATTATTTTCATATATTGTCTTTTTGACCACATCAACCATGTTATTAACAGTAAATTTGAATACTTCTTTTCCCTTTAACTGAATATAATGTGAACGGGACTCGATAGTTTCATGTGATGCAGGTAATCTAGAACCCCCTGCCGGAAGCATTAATAACTCTGCTTGCCTTCCATCTGCACCTAAAAGAGTTGTAATTATTTCACGTTTACCATTGCTTCTTTGTACTACAGCAGCACCCGCTCCATCACCAAAAAGAATGCTGGTAGATTTATCAGAATAGTCTGTGATCTTTGATAAACATTCTGCACCTACAACTAAAACAGTCTTTACCGAACCAGAATTGATAAAATTTTTAGCTATAGATAGTGCATAAATGAATCCTGCACAAGCCGCTAATACATCAAAAGCACCTGAATTATGCGCTCCTATTTTCTCTTGTATAAAACAAGAAGTAGAAGGAAATAAACAATCAGGTGTGATAGTTGAAGTAATAATGAGGTCAATTTCGGAGGGTAATACCTTTGCATCATCAAGCGCACGTAATGACGCTTCAATTGCCAGGTCAGAAGTTGCGGTTCCATCTTCTACAATACGCCTCTCTTTGATTCCCGTACGCTTGGAAATCCATTCATCACTTGTATCAAGCATCTTTGTTAGATCATCGTTAGTAAGAATTTTCTTGGGCAAGAAAGAACCTATACCCGTAATTGAAGCCTTGTAACCTTTCTCCATTAACCATCCTAACTTATATCAGGTAATTGTCTCATTAAACAACAGTTGCGAGAAGCGAATCTGCGCTCTTTATTTCTGCAACAATATGTTCGTTTACTTTATATTTCCCAAATTGTATCGCTTCCCTTATTGCATTTTGAATTGCCTTTGAGTCTGACCTGCCATGTGCGATTACGCATATTCCATCAATCCCAAGAAGTGGCACCCCTCCATATTCAGAGTAGTCATTCTTGCTATGCAATTGTTTGAACGTGGGTTTACAAAGCCACGCACCAACTTTTGTCCTAATACTCTTCTTCGCTTCTGAGATAAAAGCAGACAAAAGGCTTATGGCAAGACCTTCACCAAATTTCAGCAAGACATTGCCAATAAAGCCTTCGCATACTACAATATCAAACTTACCATCAAATACATCTCTACCTTCAGCATTTCCAATAAAATTTATTTGTGAGTTCGAAAGGAGTGCAAATGCTTCTTTAACTAAGTCATTGCCCTTAACATCTTCCTCGCCTATATTCAGTAGCCCAACCCTTGGTTTTTCAATATTGAAGATATAACTACAAAATACTGAAGCCATGATTCCATACTGTAACAAATGTATAGGTTTACATTTAATATTTGCCCCAGCATCTATTACTAAACATGTGCCGTGAAGGGTTGGTATTGCTACAGCTATTCCAGGACGCTTAACATTTTTTAAGGTACGAAGAAATAAAGTTGCCGCAGCCACAGTTGCACCCGTGTTTCCGGCGCTCACTATAGCATCTGCCTCATTTTTTGATACTAGTACAACACTTTTAGTAATTGATGAGTCAACCTTTTTCCGAACAGCAACCGTTGCGGACTCATTCATACCTACTACTTGTGAAGAGTGAACAATGGATATATTATTAGAAGTATGACCAATTGTATCTAATTCATTATGAATTCGCTTTTGGTCACCTACGAGTATTATCTCATGTTTAGAAAAAACATGGGCTGCATTTACGGCTCCTTTTATGATTTCGAATGGAGCTGCGTCACCACCCATGGCATCAACGGCAACACGCATAATTTACGCTCTCTCTACGGTAATTACCTGGCGGCCACGATAGTAACCACAATTGTGACAAATTGTATGTGGTTTTTTTATCTGCTTACACTGAGGACAAATAAACTTCTTTGACCTGGGTCCCGAAGTCTTTTTGTTAAATTCTAAACTTGGAATGTTTGGTGTCTTCAATGCATCATGTGAACGCCGTTTACGTGTTCTGGAACTTGAATGTTTTCTTTTTGGATTTGGCATTTGTGTTCTTAAATTAAAAGCTAAAATAAATAAAGGGAAGAAGAAGAAAGAAAGGGATAATGTAATGAATTGTTGCCAAGCTTCCCATTACTTTCTTGTCCTTCCCTTTTTTTATCTATCTCCTTTAAGTTTAAAAACTTATAAGAGATTTACTACTCACTTAGTCGCATTATACTATAGTTGTACCTTATCTTTGTCAAGCAAAAAACAACATAGGAAATCATATGGAATGTTCTATTTTTTCACGTATAATCTTAAATGCAAAATCAAAGGCTTCGTCAATCTTATTTATAAAACGACCACCAGCTTGAGCCATATCAGCGCGCCCTCCACCACCTCCACCAAGAATTTTCGCCATACCCCTGGCTACATTACCAGCATGAAGCCCCTTTTGAACCAAATCATTACTTAATGCAGTTATTAGGTTCACGCGCCCATTATCAGTGGTTCCCAGAACTATTGCAACTGAACCCAAACTTTTCTTCAACGAATCTGCAGTTTTCCTTAAATCTTCTTTTTCTACTCCTTTTATCATTTCTGTTACAATCTTTACACCTGATATTTCCCTGGCATTTGCAATGAGTTTAGAAATATGTTCTAATGCGCTATCCTTCCTTATCTTTTGAACTTCCTTTTTCAAACTTTTTATTTGCTGTAACATGTCCTCGGTACGTTGGACAACCGCATCTTCATGAACATTGAGAATATTACATAGTCGTTCAAGTATTTCCTCTTTGTGATTTATCTTTGAGAGGGCTTCTTTACCTGTTACAGCTTCAATTCTTCGTATCCCCGCAGCTATTGATGATTCATTTATGACTTTAAATAAACCTATTTCACCAGTATAGTTCACATGTGTACCTCCACAGAGTTCCCGGCTATAATCTTCAATACTCACTACCCTAACCTTTTCACCATATTTCTCGCCAAATAATGCCATTGTGCCGATTGCCCTTGCTTTATCTAATGTCATTTCTTGAGTAATAACTTGAGCATTTTCCACAATCTTTTCATTCAAAAGCTCTTCTATTCTTGAAATCTCATCTTTTTTTATACTACTAAAATGATGAAAGTCGAAGCGAAGTCTATCAGACGCCACAAGAGATCCGGATTGTTCAGCATGTTGCCCAATCACTTGACGCAAGATATAATGCAGTAAATGCGTCGCTGAATGATTACGCTTGATGGCAGATCTTAGTTTCACATCAACCTTGGAAATAACGTCTTCATTTGTGGTAATTCTACCCTTAATTACCTTGCCAATATGGATAATAATGTTATTTACGATTTTTGTGTCGTAGATTTCAACCTTTGCGTGTCTTGTTTTAATTATACCAGTGTCACCAATCTGCCCTCCAGACTCTCCATAAAAAGGAGTCTGGTCTAATACTATGTGTACTTCCTGACCAGTTTCAGCACAATTAATCAATCGTTCATTTGTAATTATGCCAATTACTTTACTTTCAGTTTCATCTTTTTCATAACCAAGAAAAATAGTTTTTTTTGTTGTTTCTTTTATTTTACTTAACGGACCTTCGTCAAAAATATTTCCCTGCATTTGAGATGAAACTCTTGCCCGTTTTCGTTGCATATCCATCTCTTTTTCAAAACCTTTCCTATCAATAAGCAGGTTATTTTCTCTTAAGATTGATTCAGTCATATCAAGGGGAAAACCAAAAGTATCGTACAATTGAAAAGCTTCGGAACCTGACAGGGTTCTTTGTCCTTTGTTGCAAAGGTCTTCCATTAGTTCTTCCAACCTCTTTTTTCCCATTAATAAAGTTTCGTGAAATCTTTCTTCTTCGTTTTTTATGATTCTTGCAATATTCTCTCGACGTTGTTTTATCTCGGGATATGGCTCTTCCATTACTTCAGCCGTTATAGGAACAAGTTTATAAAGAAAGATTTCTTTCTTTCCCAATTTTAAACCATCACGAACGGCCCTTCTTAAAAGTCTTCTTTCTACGTATCCTCTTCCTTCATTACTTGGCAAAACTCCATCTGAAATGCAAAAAATGATTGCCCTTATATGATCGGCTATTCGATTCATTAATTTGCCATTTTCTGTTTGACCATCGTATTTAACCTCAACAATCTCTGATATATTCTGGATAATGGACTTGAAGATATCGATTTCAAAGTTTGTATTAACACCCTGCATTACACTGGCCATTCTTTCCAAACCCATTCCTGTATCCACGTTCTTGTTAGGTAGATGTTCAAGGATTCCAGTATCTCTTCTGTCAAATTGCGTAAAAACAAGGTTCCATACCTCAACGAAACGGTCGCAGTCACAATCAGGGGCACATTCTTTTCTTTTACACCCAACGTTCGGCCCTCGATCATAAAATACTTCTGAGCATGGGCCACAAGGTCCGTTTGGACCTTCAGTGGGAGCATTAGCAGGCCAAAAATTTTCCTTTTCACCAAACCTGTATATCTTGTTCTTTGAAACACCAATCTTCTTCGACCAGATTTCGTAGGATTCTTCATCATCTAAAAAGACGCTTACCGCCAGCCTTTCCTCTGGAATTTTCATCTCGTGAAGCATAAATTCCCATGCTAGTTCTATTGCTTCTAACTTGAAATAATCTCCAAAGGAAAAATTTCCCAACATCTCAAAAAACGTGTGATGCATTGGAGTTTTACCCACATTTTCTATGTCACCCGTTCTAAGGCATTTTTGACATGTCGTAGCCCTTTTGATATCCAACTTTCCTTTTCCCAAAAACATCTCTTTAAATTGGTTCATCCCAGCGCCCGTAAACAAAAGAGTTGGATCATCTCTAGGGACAAGCGAATCGCTCGGAAAAATAGAATGTCCATTTTTCTTAAAAAAACTTAAATATTTCTTCCTGATTACGTTTGTCTCCATAACTCTGTTTGCTATTTTACCTGTGTTAAAAGCCAAATCAAGGTAAATCTTTCACTTCCAAATAAAGACTCTTTTGTACAGACTTATATCAAATATTTCAGAGCTTATAGACCAGATTAGGATTGGCATTGACAACATAAAACCTTTGGATATAATGCAAATCGAGACTATACTAGTAGAAAAAATATTTTAAATTTTCATCTTTTAGAGATAGAGAGGAAATTGACGTTGCGCAGCGATACTATTAAGTGTGGTATTGAAAGGGTGCCGGCAAGGGCTCTACTTTATGCAACTGGCCTGACCAAAGAGGATATGGGAAAACCATTTATAGGCATTGCCAGTAGTTTTACAGACCTGATTCCAGGCCACACACATATGAGACGTTTAGAGAGGGAGATAGAAAAGGGCATATATGCGGCGGGAGGTGTCAGTTTTATTTTTGGTGTACCAGGTATTTGTGATGGTATTGCCATGGGACACAAAGGGATGAGTTATTCCCTCGCCTCAAGGGAACTGATCGCAGACATAATAGAATGTGTTACAAATGCGCATTGTCTGGATGGACTTGTATTGCTGACTAACTGTGATAAGATTACGCCGGGAATGCTTATGGGAGTTGCAAGGATAAACATTCCCGCTATCGTGGTAACGGCCGGACCTATGATCTCCGGACGTCGTAAGATGCAGCGACTTTCTTTAGTTCGTGATACATTTGAAGCTGTTGGCAGGAAACAAAAAGGAGAAATAAATGATGAAGAACTGGATTCGCTCGAAATGGAAGCATGTCCAGGCCCTGGATCCTGTCAGGGATTATATACGGCAAACACAATGGCATGCGTCACTGAAGCGCTTGGGATGTCATTGCCGGGATGTGCTGCAGCCTTGGCAATCTCTGCAGAGAAAGACAGAATTGCCCATGACAGCGGAAAAGCAATAGTTAAATTATCAAAGGAAGATATAAATTGCAGAAAGATTATGACACGAAAAGCCTTTGAGAACTCAATCTTAATTGACATGGCACTCGGAGGTTCGACCAATACATGTCTGCATATTCCAGCAATTGCCGATGAAGCAGGTATCAATATAAATTTAGACCTCTTTGACGAAATCAGCAGAAGAGTCCCTCAAATAACAAATCTAAGGCCAGGTGGTGAACATTTTATGGAAGACCTTTTTTATGCTGGCGGTATACCGGCAGTGATGAAAAGACTCGATGATGATCTGAATGACTGTATAACAGTTAGCGGATTAAGGACAAAAGAGATAGCAAAACGAGCAAAGGTTTATGATGACGACATAATCAGGTCAAAGCAAAATGCCTTTAATGAAGAAGGGGGCATCGCAGTACTTCATGGAAATATAGCCCCAGATGGCGCAGTGATTAAGCAAAGCGCATTATCAGGCAATATGATGATCTTTAAGGGTCCTGCGAAGGTCTTTGAAAGTGAAGAAGACGCAATGCAGGCAATAATGAATAAAAATGTCCCTCAGGGTTCTGTAGTCATTATC
This sequence comes from Candidatus Scalinduaceae bacterium, assembly GCA_046759445.1. Classification (GTDB taxonomy): domain Bacteria; phylum Planctomycetota; class Brocadiia; order Brocadiales; family Scalinduaceae; genus Scalindua_A. Next base: position 15,584 of record JBHICG010000028.1, on the reverse strand, counting down.
AGATATGAAGGGCCTCGTGGAGGCCCTGGTATGAGAGAGATGTTGTCACCTACAGCGGCGCTTGTTGGTATGGGTATGGACAATTCTGTTGCCTTAATTACGGACGGACGTTTTTCAGGCGGCACAAGGGGACCTTGTATTGGTCATGTATCACCAGAGGCAATGATAGGCGGACCAATAGCATTAATAGAGGATGGAGACGAGATAATCATTGACATTCCAAAACGTAAACTATATGCAGAATTATCTGAATCTATGCTTAATGCTCGTCGTGCAAAGTGGTCACCACCACCTTTAGAGGCTATGAACAGATTTCTTGTTAGATATGCGAAATGCGTAACATCAGCCGATAAGGGTGCAATACTCGAAAGTTAAAACAATATAAAAATTCGAAAAAACAGACTTAAATTCCTAACCCAAATCTGCAATTCACAATCAATAAAGTATATTCAGTTTACCCGGTAGTGTAATGGTAACACTAGAGATTTTGGTTCTCTCATTGGAGGTTCGAATCCTCCCCGGGTAGCCATATATGACGGACAGGGTATAAGAGCTCTGTCCGCTTTTATTTACAGGTACTTGCATTAGTTCTAACTTTACATAATCTTTTGATAAAATGATATTTCTATTGATACAAGTTTTGTAAATCCCTTATAAAAACCAAATATTCCCCCAAAGACTATAATTGGAATAATTATAAAGTCTGCCAATACCATCCAATATACTTAAATAAATTTTAAAAGAATAAAGATCATGCTTTAATGGTTCATTTACCCAAGCCTTAATTTAAATCTTTCTTATTACTTTTTCTTTCTTCTAAGATTAACCAATTTTTACGTTATTTATTAAAGGTCAATCCCATCTTGTATACAAAAGTTGCAGTGGTATTAAGTTTATTTAAATTTTCCAGATGCTGGATTATAGCCTGTATGTTTCTTGATCTGACCTGGAGCTGTTTGTTTTTTTATTTGTCCTGGTGGCACTATACAGCCAGATAATAAAAAAACACCTATCAGTGACAAAAGCATTGTCTTTTTTGACAACTTAAATATCTTTTTTACCAATATTATATCCTCCTTAACCAAATTTGTTTTTACTAATTCTGCACCCCATTTAATTTGTATTCTCTTTCTAAACCCTGTTTATCATCGGAATATGTATACAACGATTCCCATGCCGAATAGCATTGCAAAGCAAATATTTCTATAACATATGGAAAATAAAAGTCTTATGATTTAACATTTTAAGGAAAAATTATTTCCTTAATGTAAAAAAAAGACAAGGTGTTGGTTTTTCTTACACTATCAAACAATAATTGATATTATATTAGGAAACCTATTTTTATTCTTTTGAAAATATCTGCCTTTCATGGTTATTTGGTTAACTCTTTAAACTAAATCCCATTATAAGTATCAATCAAGATAACCAACCCTGATCGGCTCAAACCTGAAGAAAAACATTACTTTCATCAAATCCCTTACACCAAGAATAAATCCGTTTTAGACGTAATACGCCCCTGATAGATCTGGAATAGGAAAAAGTTTATTTTCTTACACCACAAAACGTAACTCAAGTGATTAATATGTTAGTTGTTACAAAAATGCCATATGTATTCTTATTGTGATTATTAATACTTAAGTCGAGCAATCTCTTAAGTTCAATAGCAACAATATTGTTTTAATACAGCAGTTACTTATAAATTTATATCATTTAGTGCGTGCCATAAAAACCACCTTTCGTATCACTCTTCCCCTCCTTATTAAGGAAGGGACAAAGGAAAAGTTGCATTAATTTTAGAAAAAATCTCTAAATTTTAGTATTAATAAATTCTTGTAATATTAGAGGAAAGAAAGAGATGAGAGAAAAAAAATAATAATACTTCTTTAAATTATAAGTTTTTCTTTGTTCTTTATAGTGGACTATTGCGAAAAAAATGAATATTAACCTTGAAGTTGTCGAAAACAAAAAAATAGATATAGAACGGCCTGCGTACATTACAGAGAAACTCAGTACTAATTATTCTTGCCTCCAACTCTCCTCTAATGATAACGGGTTTTATCACCGTCACTTTATGCTACAAAAAAAGCCTCTTGAGAATTGCTACATTTGTGATGTGGAAAACAACAATAAGACATATTTCGAAAAAAAGACAAAAGACATAGTAGAGCTTGTGGATGGAGATATCATAAAGGTAGGAAGTGCTTATTTAAAGATTCACATTTTGCCTGATGAGAAAGGAAATACACAAGAAGAATGCTGTATAAAATGTTGTAAGAAGTTAAAGGAGCTTTCAGACAAATCTATTAATAAGATATATGCTAGAGATTTTACATGTTTAAAGTGCAGGAAGAAAGAACACCTTTTGCTCCCGCAAAGTGAGAAAGAGAAGGAAAATAAACGGACTTTGATCAGACATGTAAAAGAGAAACCACTTAAGCAGAAGGTTATTGAACATAACATAATCGCCAATAAACTAATAGAAACGGATGATGATAAAGAAGGCATCAAAGAACAAGTCATAGGGGAATGTAAAAGCATCATGACCGATTCAGGAATAGTAGATGTAGCTTTGTCACTATGTGGTTGTGGATTATTTCTATTTTATCAATTTTTTAGTTTATTTGACCCTATACTTTTTGGAGTTGATTTCTTTACGTTAATTTGTTTTTGTGTGAAGATTTCGTTAAAGAATAAAACATTAAGGACTAAATTCTGCTTTTTATTTGCGGCAGATAAAGAGGATGTATTAGAAAAAACAATGCAAATAGGGAGCTATGCGACAACGGTGAGGAGGAAGGCACTGGTTTTTACAGCGAAGATAACAAATACAGGTAGGCAAATGACCCTTAAATTAACAAAGAAAGTGTTGGATAATTTACGATTTGATATTTTATGGCAACGAAGTCAAAGCCCGATAACAATAATGGTTTAAGTTTACACAATAGGCTGGCGAAAAAAAATGTATGGGCTATCCTTACACCCTTACCATCTTATACGCTGTCCTGAAGATTACGAGTAGCATCCCTACACTGAAGCATCCAATTGCAATTAAGGTAAGTGGAATACTCGGATTTTCTTTTATTGTTACAACCACAGCAGGAGATGTGCTTATGTCCTCAAATGTTATGTTCTCACCATTGACTATTTGAGTATTCTGGATGGGTATGTATGTTTGATTATGTTTGGTTGTCTTATCTTCCGATACTAATTTAATAACAGGATTACGAACCATAGGTGGTAAGTATAGATTTGTTAAATATACCTTTGATTCATTTATCATGATGGTATCGTTTATTCTCAAATCTCTTGTTTTTCCACCTATATTCAAGATTATTGATTTCGGTACATTTCCATAATTACGCAGGAGAATTTCCTTTGTCCCACAATCTAGTAGTACAGGATTGTTATAACCAAGTGTATCGTCAAACTCCTTTCCGTTTCTTCTTATTTTCATATGTGCGTATATCTTCCTGGGCATGCCATTAGGGTATGAGGTATTTTTAAGACCAGCCACCTTCATATCAAAATCACCTGTCTCTACCCATGCATCTGCAACAGTGATAGGCATGCTGGAATCAGACCCTATACCACCTATCAGGTGAGCGACAAGCGTAATCAAAAAACCAACATGTACGATTGCGGCTCCATATAATGGAATCTTGCTAATACGTCCTTTTACCTTCCTGATAATTGAATCCAACGTACAGAAGAAAACGCTTACCCCATACAAAACAAAAGCAACAAACATTAAATAAAACCAAATGTTTACTGCCTTAATATTTTTAAAGAAGAAAGTAATATCCTCTCCGGAAAGCCCTTCATAAGCCTCAGGCTTAAAATTCATAATCAAACTCCCTATTATTAGGAGCCCTGTAACCGTAAAGCCCGTTATTATTCCAGTTTTTTGAGATTTTAAGAAGCCGTAAACCTTTTTCATCTATCTCTCACACTTAGCGGAGGTCTATGGCAATTCAGAGAATTGCACGGTCTCCAACAAAGATGGCATGTATATTTCTGAAATTAGACATAAAATTAATAGTATGTAGATTTAGTGGAAACCGTGCAATTCTCCGAGTTGCCAAAGGTGTTCCGCTACAGATTATTACACCTTTTTTGGGTTTAAAAACTATGTGAACTCCGTGCAAAGAAACTTGTGCCAACATAAGTAGTCAGTAGTATCAGGAACCCGACTATAGCTAACGGTGTCTTTAGCCATTTAGCTTCAGACCAAAAATCAAGGTGAATGCATGTCGCATAAAAGAACCAGATAATCACAGACCATAGCAGCTTTGGATCCCACAAGAAGTAAGACCCCCAGGCTACATATCCCCACAGACCTCCAAATATCATCGAGATTGAGAAAGCTATCAGGCCATATTGAAAACCAGAATCTATTATTTGTTCAAATTGTCTTTTGTTTCCAGTAGAGAAATACCTTGCCATTGCCGCAGCAGACGAACTCGTCCACAATGCATAACAAAAGAAAGATATTGGGACATGAAGAATATACCATATCGTCAACATAAGTGGTGGTGCGTATGATAGATGCTTGGAAAAAAAAGAAGCTGCAACGAAAAAGCAATATCCTACAAAAAACAGAGACATTCTGTACACATAGCTTTCGATCTTAGAGTGAAATAAAAGAACAACAAACGTAGCCAGTGTAAATGCGCTGAATGACTCAAATTTGTTTGTTAAGGGAAAGTATTCTATAGCTATTCCTCTGAAGGTTATTGCAGCCGTATGTAGAATAATCCCGCTTAGCAGAACATAAAACCGTAGCCTTTTACCAAAGAAACCGATTATCCAGTAAGCGGTGTATATAAATAACGAACTCCAGAATAAGAAAACGGATAATTTTATAAACAACTGTGGATTCATTTTATAAATTATTTTTGGGTTATAATAAAATGGGTCTCTGAATCAGGGCAAATAAATTCAATTCAGTTATTGCCATAATCCAGAAACCCAACTAAAATATTTACACTCTAATACTCAAATTTATTATTTATGTGTTATCAGAATATCTTGTTATTCTGCAGATAACTAGCGCAATTTGCCATTATGTATAAACTTTCCAACCCATTCTAACCCAGTTAGAGAAAATAACAAAGTTGGATCGGAAATTCTCTAGTACTAACTAGTCCTTAATGTGAAAGGCTAAAGCTTTCCTCAATACTTTCTTCGGATGACTTTTTTTCCTTCTTGTATGTCTTCCCGTGTGGGGAGTTGCCGCTTGGTACATTCCAATGAGGAGAAGCGCCAGACATGGAGGCATGGCCACCGCCGGACATGCTTCCATGAGCAGAGACGCCACCGTGTGAGCTGCCATATGAACCATGCAAACTTCCTGCTGGTTGTGGTGTTTCTTTCAACAAAATCTGTATATCAGCGTTTTTATTTAACTCTTGTATCAAGCTTATGGTTTTCCCATTGAAAAGTGCAACCTTAACTTTATCCTTTGTATCTTCATATTTAACCTCTTTCCCCTCTTGTTTTCCTGTAACCTTTATTATGTGGTAACCAAATTGGGTCTTTACGGGTTCACTTATGCTATTCACGTCCGTAGCAAATGCTGTTTCCGTAAATTCATCTACCATTTCACCTCTACCAAGAGTTCCTAATTGCCCACCATTATTTGCAGAAGGACAATCAGAGTTTTCTCCAGCAAGTTCGGCAAAATCAGCGCCTTTATCAAGTTTTTCTTTTATTTTTTCTATGTTCTCTTTCGCCTCTTTTAATTTCTCTTCATCTTTTATGTTTCTTGTGTCTATGAAAATGTGGCTTACTGTAACAGTTTCCCCATTAAAATTACCTATGTTTTTAGTAAAATATTCTTTTATTTCTTCTTCTGGCACTGTCTTCTCTAAGTAATCATCTATTGCAAATGAAATGTCCAGAGCGACTCTCAGCTCTTCTATACTTCCACCTCTTTCTTCAAGGACCGTCTCAAGACTCTTATCCTTGGTATCAGGGTTTTTCTTAAGATTTTCCCTAAATTTATTTATCTCTTCCTCAACGCGATTCTGATCAATTTGGATATTTTCTTTTCTAATAAATTGTTTTAGTAAAAGCTGTGTAGTTAAATCATCTAAAATCCGCTTTTCAACAGTATATATCTTTGATCTACTAACCTTGTTTTTGACCTTATCCAGTATTCTGTCAAGCTCCAAACGAAGTATATTCTCACCATTAACTATAGCTATTACTTCGTTTGGATCCTTTTTAATTCCTGTAACACCTTCATGGATCTTGTCAAAATCCTGGTTTTTTAATAATTCTTCACCTTTTCCACCAAATGGTTTTCCATGTGCTCCCTTCCCACTGCCTAACTTAGCAAGATCATCCTTCTCCATTTGTAATGCCTGTTGTTCATAATTTAGGTTACCCCCTCCTCCACCGCCACTAAAAGAAAAATGGCCAGTTTTTTCTTCTTTTTTACTACACGCATTTATTAATGAAAGTGTAATACCCAATATAACTAACGTTATGATAGTCCTTATTTTCATAGTTTTCTCCGCTGTTGGTTTCTAAAGTGTTTGTATTTTATTGTAGAAATGAAATAAAATTCTAATTTAAAATTCTGTGATTGTCAAAAGAAAAAGATTCTCTTTTTATTTGTATAATATTAGTATATTGCTAAGATTATTCAAAAAATTATTCTATTTTATTTTCTTTCTTGGAGGGTGAGGCAAATGAAGATATCAGTAAAATCTGGCAGAGCCGAAAAAGAATTAACGGACGTAATTGTAATAAGCCTTTTTGAGGATGCGAAAGAGATACCTGCTGAATTAGACGCACTTAATAAAGCCTCCGGGAATGTTATTTCCAATTTGCTTGAAAGCAATGATTTTACTGGAAAATTAAATGAAGTTTTAATGATTCCAACCAATAAGAAGATCAAACCGAAAAGGCTTATGTTAGTTGGACTGGGTAAATCGAAGGAATTATCATCGGATAAGATTCGACAGGCAGCTGGTACTACGGCAAGAACAATTCAAGGAAAAAAACTCAAAAACTTTGAGATGTTATTATACAATACGAACTATAAGGATATTCCCATAGAGGACACTACCCGTTCAATTGTAGAGGGTGTTTTATTGTCGTTATATAACTTTACTATGTACAAAACATTAAAAAAGGAAGAGAAAGCAGACATTAACAATTTTACCTTGCTCTTACAAAAAAAAGACAAGTTAGGAAAGGTTAAAACTGTAGTTAAAGATACTCAGGTTGTAGCTGACGCAGTAAGCTTTGCGCGTGACATAGTAAATATGGCTAGTAGTGATGCCACACCAACTTTCCTTGCAAACAAAGCAAAGGAGATTGCAAAAAAAGCAGGCATCAAATGCAAAATTATGTCTAAGCCCGATATGCGTAAGCTTGGCATGGGTGGTATTTTGAATGTTTCTAGAGGTAGTACTCAACCACCCAAATTTATTATTCTCGAATATAACACCAGGAAAAAAACTAATGATACAATTGTCATAATAGGTAAGGGCATAACATTTGACTCCGGGGGGATATCCTTAAAACCAGTTAAGGATATGGACTTAATGAAGGCTGATATGGCAGGCGCTGCTGCTGTTCTTGGCACTTTTATGGCTATACCAAAACTTAAACCTTCAGTACATCTTGTCGGGCTGGTACCTTGTTCAGAAAACATGCCTAGTGGCACAGCACTGAAACCTGGTGATATTATCAAATGTATGTCAGGAAAGACGGTAGAGGTTTTAAATACAGATGCCGAAGGTCGCCTGATACTGGCAGATGCGCTTAGTTATGCAAAGAGGTATAAGCCAGACACCGTAATAGACCTAGCTACATTAACGGGTTCTTGTGTTGTGGCCTTAGGCACCTTTGCATCAGGTATGTTTGGAAATAATGATGAACTTAAAAACAGAGTAAAAAAAGCCGCTGATAAATGTTATGAAAGAGTATGGGAATTACCACTATGGGATGAATATTACGACCTGCTAAAGAGCGTTATAGCTGATGTCAAAAATATTGGCGGACGATATGCAGGCGCTATCACGGCAGCATGTTTTTTAGGTAAGTTTGTAGAAGAGTTTCCATGGGTTCACCTTGATATTGCAGGAACCTTCTTGGTAGAAAGAGACACACCATATATAAGAAAAGGCGCTACTGGAGTGGGTGTGCGCCTATTAGTTCAATTGATTCAGGATTGGAAGAAGATGTCTGATGCGAACAAAAAAATCAACAAGTAATTTTTATAAACATGCAATTAATAACCACATATCTATAAAGGGTGCAAGACAGCATAACCTCAAAAGTATAAATATCGACATACCCAGAGATAAGTTTGTGGTCATAACGGGTGTCAGCGGTTCTGGGAAATCCTCTCTGGCCTTTGATACTATTTATGCGGAAGGGCAACGACGTTATATAGAAAGCCTTTCCTCATATGCAAGACAATTCCTTGATCAAATGCAAAAGCCGGACGTTGATATCATTGAAGGTCTTCCGCCTACAATTGCAATTGAACAACGCACAAGCAATACAGGCCCACGCTCCACAGTCGCCACTACAGCTGAGATATATGATTACTTACGTCTCCTTTTTGCCAAAGCAGGAGAACCCTATTGCCATAATTGTGGTACTGCAATAACAAGGCAAACAGTAGAACAGATTTTACAAAGAGTATATCAGATCCCTGAAGGGACAAAGATTATGATTCTGGCACCCATCATTAAGGGTAAGAAAGGTGAGCACAAAGAGATTTTTCAAACGACAAAGCGCAAGGGTTTCGTGCGTGTGCGGGTTGATGGAAACATCTTTGACGTAAACGTTGATATTAAACTGAGCAGGTATAAAATACATGATATTGATATTGTCGTAGACAGGTTGGTAGTTAAGGGTGATATCCACAAAAGGCTTTACGATTCTGTAAATACGGGCTTGGAACTGGGACGAGGAGTGGTAATTATTACCAAAGAAAAGAGGGGGAAGTGGTATGACATGGTTTTTAGTGAACGTTATTCCTGTCCTCACTGCGGGATAGGTTATGATGAGCTTGTCCCTAGAATGTTTTCCTTTAACAGTCCATATGGAGCATGCAAGGATTGTGAAGGCCTTGGAATGACATTGTACTTTGATCCAGAACTGATCTGTCCGAACAAAGAATTGAGTTTAAGTGAAGGGGCCGTTCATGCATGGTCCAATTGGAGTTCAATTACACAAAGACATTATAATGATTTACTGGATAACTTTTCCAGAAAATACGATGTAGACCTCAAGGTCCCTTTCAAAAAGCTTAATAAAAAAATCGAAGACATTTTATTATACGGCAAGACACAAATCTCTAAAAAAACAAAAGACGAGCTTTTATTTGCCGAAGTTTCTGGAGATAAGGGAAGACAAAAAGGCGTTAATAACTCTGAGAGTTTTGAAGGCATCATCCCAAATTTGTTGCGTGTGTACGAAAGGACGAATAGTAGTGATGTTATCAAACGTCTTGAAAGATATATGGAATATGACGCATGTGAAGCTTGTAAAGGAGCAAGATTAAGACCTGAAGCTCTAGCGGTGAAGATTAATAGTAAGACGATTAATGAAGTCACTTTAATGACTGTAGATGAGGCATTAAGTTTTTTTAAATCTCTCAAATTTGAAGGTGGAAGAGAAATTATTGCAAGAGGGATATTAAAAGAAATTATGGTTCGATTGAATTTTATGTGTGATATAGGGTTGCATTATTTGACACTGGATAGAAGAAGTAACACACTTGCAGGAGGAGAAACACAAAGGATTCAATTGGCTACCCAGGTCGCAACTGGTCTGGTTGGAGTGTGTTACGTACTGGATGAACCAACGATAGGCCTGCACCTGAGAGATAATAAAAGGTTGATTAATACACTGAAAAAATTAAAAGATTTAGACAATACCGTAATAGTTGTAGAACATGATGAAGAAACTATACGCAACGCTGATTATGTCGTTGATCTGGGACCAGGCGCCGGCAAACATGGAGGTAAGATTGTGGCAAAAGGTACTGTTCATGAGGTTAAATCCAGTAACGAATCATTAACCTCACAGTACCTTAATCATAAACTCAAGATAGAAATCCCCAGATATAGAAAAAAAATAGACCTTAAAAATTCAATCCTGATAAAAGGCGCAAGGGAAAACAACCTTAAATCAATCGATGTCAGGATTCCCTTAAAGGTTTTTTGCTGTATAACTGGAGTTTCAGGATCAGGTAAGAGCACACTTACAAGCCAGATCTTGCGCAGGGCATTAATGAAAGCGATTTACGGTAGTCGCCGTAAACCAGGTAAATTTGACAAGATAACGGGTATAGAAAATATTGATAAGGTTATTGAAATAGATCAATCTCCAATTGGACGCACACCGCGTTCTAACCCCGCAACATATACGGATCTATTTAATCATATAAGGAGAATATTTGCCCAGACAAAGGAATCAAAGATACGAGGATACAAACCCGGTCGTTACAGTTTTAATGTAAAAGGTGGTCGATGCGAATTATGCGAGGGACAGGGTTTAAAGAAGTTTTCAATGCACTTTCTGCCAGATATGTTTGTGATATGCGAGCAATGTAGAGGGAAACGATACAATCCGGAAACATTGGAAATAACCTATAAAGGCAAAAATATTTCTGATATACTGGATATGCGTGTAGACGAAGCGCATGAATTTTTTAGGAATATTCCAAGTATAGAACGCATATTAAGGACATTACATGACGTGGGTTTGGGATACATAACGCTTGGACAGTCCAGCACGACTCTTTCTGGTGGTGAGGCGCAAAGGATAAAATTATCAACTGAACTGGCAAAACAAAGCACTGGAAAAACACTTTACATATTGGACGAACCGACCACAGGATTGCACTTTGCAGACATACAAAACCTTTTAAAGATACTTCACAGATTGACGGATATGGGAAATACGGTTATAGTTATTGAACATAATCTTGATGTCATAAAGACGGCAGACTACATAATAGACCTGGGACCTGATGGCGGTGACAAAGGAGGATATGTTGTTGCCGCTGGTTCCCCGGAGAAAATTACTCAAAGCAAAAGGTCTTATACAGGAAGGTATTTGAAGAGGGAGTTCCTTTCTAAAAAATAAGTCTTTGTATAGTCCAAAACCAGTTTCAATTAGATAAATTTAAAACTCAAGAAAAGAATATAGTCATAAAAAAGATCGAATTACTAAAGAGGGGAAAAATGCGCTTTTTAAAAATGAGCTTTGTAATTGGCCTAATCCTGATTGCCTCAATTGCCGGAACAGTTCTTTTTTTTGTAAATAGTAAGACAACTGAAGTCGAGAAGAACAGCCCAAAATATAAAGAGTTTAAGATAGAACGTGGTACTTTTCAAGTTATTATCACGGCCAACGGTGTAGTGAAACCCATCAATCGAATTGAAATAAAGTCAAAAGCGAGCGGCCGAATTGAAGAGTTGCCGGTGGAAGAAGGAGACCTTATTCAAAAGGGTGAGCTAATTGCGAGACTCGACCAGAAAGATGAACTGGCGGAAGTTGCACAGACTCAGGCAAATTCAGGTATAGCAAAAGCTGAACTCAAACAGGCACAACTTACTTTTGATCATCAGAATCAGTTATTCCAGGACAACCTCATTTCAGAAGAAGAGCGAGATCTGACAGAACTAAATTTAGCAATTGCTAAGGGAAAGTTAGTCCAAGCGACAATAGCTCTAGAACGCGCTAAAGAACGGCTGAGTGAATCAATTGTACGTGCCCCAATTGATGGTACTATTCTACAAAAATATGTCGAAGAAGGCCAGATCATTGCCTCAGGAGTAAGTAATGTAAGTGGCGGAACCTTAATTATTGATATTGCCGATATGAGTTCTGTTTACATAGAAGCGGGTATTGACGAGATTGATATAGGAAAGATTCAAACAGGACAGAAGGCAACCGTTATCGCAGAAGCTTACCCACAGCTCAAATTTAATGGAAAAATAGCCCGTATTGCGCCTGAAGCGAAAATTGAGCAGAATGTAACCCTGTTTGACGTAATTATAGAGGTGGGAAACACCGATGGTAAATTAAAATCCGGCATGAATACGGATATAGAAATTCCCACTATAAATCAGGAAAATGTTCTCTTAGTCCCTACTATTGCACTACAGACGTTAACAGAGCCTAAAGCGCAATCGAATGAGCGAGCGGTTCTATTAAAACAAGGAAGTGAATTTGTACTTCACAAGGTAAATATCGGACTCTCTAATTTTAAGCAGACTGAAATCTTATCCGGGCTGTCAGAAGGCAGCATTCTTGGTGTGCCTATGACGTCACGATTGAAAGAAGAAAACGATTGGCGTGAAAACAGGATAAGAAGAAGCCGCAGTTTTGGCACGATCAAACGCAAAACAACACCTTAATTGAGAAGGGTGCGAACTAAGTTCCAATATGTACTAATGGAGTCAACCAATGGTACTATATGAAAATTTACTTGAGGCACTTCAAAGCCTTAAGGCAAATCCCTTACGATCCGTCTTAACCCTCTTCGGAATAGCTGTTGGGATCGGAGCCGTGCTATACGTTGTAGTCCTTGGTGAAATTACCCAGCAAAGGATTAATAAACGTTTGGAGTCATTGGGGTCAAACATCCTGCTCATAAAACCAGGCTTTTCTCGAATGCGCGGTATTCGTACCGGAGATAATGTTGTCAATCTAAAGTGGAAAGATGCCAAAGAAATCACAAATACCTCAGAAGTCATTTCTGAGGCAGTACCAATTTATTCATCAAGTGGGGTTGTGGAATTTAAAGATCAAATTTGGACAACCCGCATAACCGGCACTGCACCCGAATATGAATTTGTGAATAACGAGCATCCCATCGAAGGACGGTTTTTTAGTCAAGATGAACTTAATCGGAGAGCACGTGTATGTATATTAGGCGCCACAGTCCACGAAAAGCTATATGGAAACAATTCGCCCATTGGCGAAACGATTATGATTATGTCAAGGAGATTTACGGTAATTGGATTACTGGGAGCAAAAGGAGAAAGCTGGTGGAATCCGGATGATCAGGTTTTTGTCCCGCTGACAACCGCACAGGAACGCTTGTATGGAGTAAATTATCTCTCCCGTATCCTGGCACAGATGCGGTCTGCAGAGGATTTTGATGAAGCGCTTTTCGATATAGAGACCATATTACGTCGAAACCATCGACTACCCACAAAGCAGGATAATGATTTCCGTGTCAGGCGACAGGATTTATATCTCTCCACTATTCAAGAAACAAATAAGGATATAGCCAATTTCATCATTATTATTGCGCTTGTTTCTCTGATAGTTGGAGGCATTGGAATTGCCAATGTAATGTTGGTGTCAGTAACCGAACGCATACATGAAATCGGTATTCGGAGAGCAATCGGGGCAAAGAAAATTCATATCCTCATACAGTTTTTGATTGAGGCAATGACATTGGGAATACTCGGGGGAATATTAGGAGTAATTAGCGGTATGATTTTCAATCACTTTCATATTGGCGAGGGATTCATTTTGCCGTGGAACTGGATAGGTTACAGTTTCGCCATTTGTGTTGGCATTGGTGGAGTTGCAGGCATATACCCGGCCATTCGTGCTGCCAATGAGAATGTTATTGATGCGCTGAGATATGAATAAAATCAATTAAGGTAGGTGGACAATGCTCATTGATGTGAAGGATGTATCCAAAACATATAAATTAGGTTCAGTAGAAGTGCCCGCCTTACACGACGTCAACCTGCACATAGAAACCAACGAATACGTAGCTGTTATGGGACCTTCCGGATCTGGAAAATCTACGTTGATGAACATTTTGGGTTGTTTAGATACACCTTCCGAGGGTACGTACCATTTTAACGGCGAAGATGTGAGTGGCTTAAATGACAATCAGTTATCTGAAATTCGAAATATAAAGATTGGATTTGTTTTCCAGACATTTAATCTCCTTCACCGTGCAACTGCTTTGCGTAATGTTGAATTACCCTTGATTTATAGCGGATTCTCCTTTACCAAAAGAAAGCAATTAGCCAGAGAAGCCTTAGAACGTGTAGGTCTCGGTGACCGTATGGAACATAAACCAAATGAACTATCCGGTGGTCAGAAGCAAAGAGTTGCGATTGCCAGGGCTCTGGTGAATAAACCATCCCTTATTTTGGCAGATGAACCTACGGGGAATCTGGACAGCAAAACAGGTGAAGAAATCATGGCAATTATACGAACACTTTATGAACAGGGAAATAGTATCATACTGGTTACTCATGAAGAATACATTTCAAAACATGCCAGACGAGTTATTCAACTGCGTGATGGCTTGATTAAGAGCGATGAATTAGCAAGCAATAAATGCTATTAAGACGGCAGATTACGTAATCGACCTGGGACCTGAAGGAGGTGATAGAGAGGAGAGGTTGTTACTTCTGGTACTCCGTGAAAAAGTTGCTCAAAATAATATATCTTATACAGTGAGGTTTTTGAAGAGCAAGTTCTTCTTGAATAAATAGTACTTTTTACTATTTGTTAGAGCAGTTTTTTCGACAAACTCGCTCTCAACAAGTTTATGTTTAAATATTGGTTCTTTTGGCATAGTAACAGATCCAGCAAGTCCAGTAAGGTTATGTTTTGTTTATCGACTTGTACATATTAAATTCTTCCGGGATTAAGTCCAATAAAGGGATTTGATTTGAGAAATTCAGATGTGACCAGGAGGCCTTTAGACATAATGATATGCGGGGTGCTCTTTCTGCTGGGCGGTCCAGCAGAGCTTTACAATATCATTCAAACTGATTGGGCTTACAATCCCAAGTTCTTTGGCATTCTGGTAACAGGTTTTCTGGCCAAGATCGTGCTTGCAGCCCAGCCCTCGATGCATATAGCTCTCGGTTACGGCTTTTTGACCCTTCGACGTTGGGCTTTCTATTTGGCCCTTTTTTACGCCTCCGATGTTTTAACCAGTGCCATTTCAAGTTTCATCCTGCTAGGATATGGAAGGATCAGAACTATTTTCATTGCATTTCTCATCCCATTTGTGATTTACCTCATCGTAAGACGCCAATATTTCATTAGGTAACCCAAGAATGTTTTATAAGTTTAATACGTTATAGGATGCTAGTTGAGGAAAGTATAGAAAAATTTGTTGCCCTATGCGATTGCAAATAATTTTTTCATCCACCTTCCAAAGTCATCTATTAGTGAATAGATTGTAGGCATAATTACGAGCGTTAATATTGTAGACGTAACCAATCCGGAGATTACGACCAGTCCTACAGGAGCCCAAATCTTCTCTCTACCCTCAAATGGACCATATAATACAGGGATTATGAGGGTATAACCCTTGTTTTAAAAAGGGATGTGTTGTACTAGCTCAATAATTTAGTAATAAACTTTAGTCTTATGTATTGTATTCTAATAGTGTTATAGTAAAAAAGAGTTACCTAATTACTGAGCATATACATGTGTCCTTATAACCCCCTTAAAGTCTGACCCCGGCTTTTATATCTTCCATTCGTTCTTCTGGTCTTCAAGGATCTCCATGTCACTGCAGATTTCGGAGATTACGTCATCAAATAATACTGCCTGTC
>JBHICG010000027.1:0-40309 GCA_046759445.1 Candidatus Scalinduaceae bacterium | reverse complement strand
TATGCCCACTAAAAGTCTCATTAAAAAATTATACTCATATATCGAAAAAGCGGGCTTTGATACTGAGTCGATTTCAGATGAATGGTTGTATAAATTAGTGGATTTGTATAAAGAGAGATTTAAGACATTATCAGATTTCATAACACAAACATCTCCTTTCTTTTCTAATGAAATTGTTTATGATAGTGTTACGGTCAAGAAATTCTTTAAGAAAGACGGTGTTTCTTCTCTGTTAAGAGATGCCCATAAGAGATTAGGGGAAATTGAGAGTTTTTCTGTAGAAGATCTAGAGGCTTGTTTACGAGCCATTGCTACAGAGCACGGGATTGGCTTTGGTAAATTGGCCCAACCGATAAGAGCAGCAGTTATTGGAAAAGGTGCAAGTGCAGGAATTTTTGAAACCTTAGAACTTTTAGGCAGGGAAAAAACACTTAAGCGTATAGAGTATACAATAAATACATTTTTTTAAGGTTTGTATCAATTTCATCAAGTTAAAAGAGTAAGATATGGAAAGTCTTAATCCCTTAAAACTTCAATGGTTATTAGAATCTTTGTTGCAATAGAAATCGATAAGGAAATAAAGAACAGGTTATCTGAATTCCTAAATCATCTGAAAAAGACTGCTGCTGATGTCAAATGGGTTGCCCCTGAAAATACTCATTTAACTTTAAAATTTATTGGATATATAGATGAAACAAACCTTCCCAATTTGAATAAGATAATTAATAATGCAATCTCTTGTCTAAGCCCTTTTATTATGAATATAGAAAATGTTGGTGCGTTTCCAACTTTTAAAAAACCTCGGGTAATATATGTCTGTGCACGGGATCGAGGAAATAACCTTTCAAAAATTTTTGAAAGACTCGACAAGGGATTTGAAGAGCTTGATATAAAACGTAAACCCAGAAAATATGTGGGACATATTACAATCGGGAGAATTAAATCTCAGAAAAACATATCCAAACTTGTAAACGCTTTAAACTCTGATGCAGGATATTTCTTTGGTCAAGAAAAAGTAAATCAAATCTCTCTGATGCAAAGCAAACTGACTCCGAGTGGACCAATATATACGAAATTAAACAGTTTTATGTTATGTTAAAATGACTACAGGAAAACTTAAATATTCTCAGACACATTACTGGATAAAATCAAGAAAAGATATTGTAACCATTGGCGTAACCGATTATTTCATAAACGAAATTGGTAACATTATAGATCTTGTCTTGCCGAAGGTTAAAGAAGAAATTATTACTGGTATTTCTTATGGTGAAATAGAATCCATAAATAATTACTCTGACCTAATCGCACCTATTAGTGGTGAAGTAATAAAGGTAAATTCGGATTTACCTACTAATTTAAGCAAACTAAAAAAAGACCCTTTTGGTGATGGCTGGTTTATTAAGGTAAGGATAATTGAACCAAAACAACTAGAAACTTTTATGAATGAAGATGAATACGAAGAGTATAAGAAAAGTATTAAAAAGAAAACAAGGCAAAAAAAATAGTAAACATATTATAAAGAAAAAACCCATTTCCATTTAATAAAAGGTATTTGACCTAAAAATGTTAGACAATACAAGGTGGAATTTAATAGATATATTTAAGGTTTTTCTGTTTTACTTCTTTATGATGTTGGTTGGAATACCTGTTCTTTTATGGATTATAAAACAAATATTTGGAATGGATCTAGTAAAAGTATTTGGCCAAAACATAGTGATCCTTAGCTTATCGCTAATCGTAAATATTTTAACCTGCTTATACGTTTTCTATATTATTAGGATAAGTTACAATTTACCCATAGCCTCTTTAGGATTTACAACTTCTAATTGGAAGAGAGATACAAAGCTCGGTCTTAAACGTTATTTTATCGTACTTCCAGTTATAGTATTAGCTGGATTTGTGGTTGATTTCATTTCAAGAATCTTTGGCACATTACCTAAACAGCAAGAAATAATTAATAAGATCCTGGAGGAAGATTCATTAGCAGTACTTATTTTCATGATTCTTTTCGGTATATTAGCTGCACCTATTATTGAGGAAATGCTTTTCAGAGGATTCCTTCAATCTGCCGTAAAAACTACTTATGGAAAACTTAGCGCTATTTTTGTTAGTGGATTTCTTTTTGCTTTAGTACACCTAAATGCACATGTATTCCTGCAGATATTTATACTTGGGCTTCTATTGGCCTATCTTTTCGAGAAAACTGGTTCTTTAATCGCACCAATAACCGTTCATATCTTCCACAACTCAGCAACAATAGCCTTTTTAATTTCATTCAAACACCTTCTAAAAGGTTATGTGGCCACGAATTAGTTTTCTTGTCTTCACTAATAGATTTAGGAATAAAAGTCTGATATGTTTAAGAATATCGAAGATCAATTAAAGATAATCAAACGTGGTATTGTCGAAATAGTTAGTGAAGAAGAACTCATTGCAAAACTAGATAAGTCTATAAAAACAAAAAATCCCTTACGTATTAAACTAGGCCTCGACCCAACTGCACCAGACATACATATTGGAAATGCCATTCCCATACACAAGCTGCACGACTTTCAGGAACTTGGACATACCGCTGTGCTTATAATTGGAGACTACACTGCAATTGTAGGTGACCCCTCTGGCGTAAATAAGACACGACCACAACTTTCTCATGAAGAGATAACAAAGAATGCCAAGACCTATCTTAATCAATTAGGAAAGATATTGAATCTAGAAAAGACTGAAATTTTTTACAACAGTGAGTGGTTCAAGAATATGCAATTTGCTGAAGTAATTACGTTAGCCTCTAAGATGACAGTAGCGAGAATGCTTGAGAGAGACGATTTCTCTAAAAGATATAATTCGGGAATCCCCATTAGCCTGCATGAGTTCATTTATCCACTGATGCAGGGATATGATTCAATAATGGTAAGAAGCGATATAGAAATTGGTGGTACAGATCAAATCTTTAGCCTACTTGTCGGCCGTGACCTTCAAAGGGGCAGGAATATGGAACCACAAGTGGCGCTTACTACCCCCCTACTCGAGGGAATCGATGGAAATAAAAAAATGAGTAAAAGTCTTGACAACTATATAGGAATTTACGAAGAACCAAAAGAAATCTTTGGGAAAACAATGTCAATACCCGATAACCTAATGCGTAAGTACTTCGAGCTAGCCACAGATATAACCCTGGAAGAAATAGATGATATGTTAAACCACCATCCACGCCAGACAAAGGTTAATCTTGGAAAGGCCGTTGTCTGTCGCTATTATAATAATGAAATAGCCGAAAAAGCAGCGGAGGAATTTGACAGGATATTTAAAGAGCACAAACTCCCGGATAATATTCCACAAGTCAAGCTTCCTTCTCATGAGCTTGAAAATCATAAGATATGGATAGTAAAATTACTGGTATTAAGTGGGTTCGCCTCTACTAACGGAGAAGCAAGAAGATTAATCACACAGGGAGGAGTGAGTATTGACGATAATACATTAACTGATCCAAAACAAGAAGTAGATGTAAAAACCGGTATGATACTAAGAGTAGGTAAACGTAGATTTGCGAAGATTATTAAAAGTTAGCACTTTTACACGAAGCACCCAAGTTGCATTATTATAATCCCTATCATAAAAATTATATTTCTTTACTATTACTTTTATATCTTTTTCACAGTGTTTTCCGATTAGATATATACAGACTTAGACTTGGTGTTTTAGTATATGAGGGAGCAAAGGTACTTACACAATTAAGAAATAGGGTTAAGGCATAAAAAATAGACTCTTTGATTATTAGAGTCGGTTTTTAATATCTAAAACCATCTTTCTTCAGTAAACTTTATTATACCAAGAGCTTCTTCGAGAAATTTCCCTTCCTTCTCCATGTTTTCTATTATAAAAATTGTATCATATGTAACCCATAAGGAACATCAAAGTTGACAGGTTCATTCTGGGCATAATCGTTTATATATGGATTTGAATTATAAACACTACAACCAGCTCTATCTATAAATGCAAATAATCAATGTTCTAAAGTAACTTAAAAGAGTAAATAAATATGGGAAGTGTCCCAAGTTTTACAATAGTAAGGACTTTCTCATGTTAAATTTAGCCAGTATAGTATATGTGCGCCTCATGGCGCACCAGATTTTCACTGACTAAGCGTGCCCGCGTGCCGAATTGGACGGTCATTCCCTACAAACAGATTTGCCGGGCGGGCAGGCGGGCACGTAGATAATATTTTCATCATGATAATCTGTATCTGTCAGTGGCAGAATGAAAACTCCTTGAGAGTGATTTTAAGGTCTGGTAGAAGTTAAGCAAGATTTTAATTTTAATTACCCTACGGTTTGATGGATCTTGTATTCTACAATGGTTTCGGCTTTTTTTATATTGTCTACAAAAATAATCTCTTTGTTAATTAACGGCAGGATTACGGAATCATAATTTATATCTCCACGATTTTCTTTAATGTCGCTGTTATTATTTCTTAATGCAATCATAACAAGTACAAAGGCAAATAAAATAACGTACCCACAGCAAATGTAACTGGATATTATCGTCCAATCTAGTAAATCAGTAATTTCAAACTCAATAGCCCCATCTCTATTTGTAATTAATACCTTGCGACCCTGTTTCATTTTAGTTAAGGATGATAAGGAAATCTCTTTTAGTTGGTCTTCTGGAAAACCTTTACCCAAAAGTTTTTCCTTTACCTTTTTGGGGTTGTTAACGGGTAGATTTATGGTTACCTGTGGAATACCTGACTTCCACGACTGGATATCATTCCAGAAAAGGTATCTTATCGGGATATAAATTATTGATAATATCCATAATATCAGTGCTATCCTCGTAATAGTATTTTTGGTTGCCAATGACCAAACTCTGCTAAGGAGAAGAGGTTTTTTTTTATTATCAGTAATTTTTATACCAGTCTTGGAACCCTCCTCATATCTGATTCCCTCTTCCTTAACCCAGTTTATTGTTTCTTGCTTATTATCATATGGGATCATAATGTATTTTATATTATCATCATTGAATACGGCAGCATTAAGTTTGGCATTGAGTGAGTCTATTTTGCGGATTTCACAATTTAGCCCATCAATAACACCGCTAAAGCTCCACTCAGACCATATTCTATCCCATATATCTTTCCAACAACAACACGCCTGAATGCTTATTCCGATAGAAAGCTCTAATGACTTTAAATCATCCAATTGTTCCTGATAATCTAGGTTTCCATCTTCGTCGATGCGTAAATCAATACGGAAGCGTAATTGATCTATGTTCTTTAACCCTCGAATCCTGTTAATGACTGTTTTTAATCTCTCCTTTTCTTTAGTACTATCCTCAAGACTAGGCATAATGAGGTCATACTCACCTTCCTTGATTAGCGATAGTTGAATATAATGAATTTTCCCATTTTGTTTGTTTTCCTTAGTCCCGACATCAGTTCCTTTTACCATTATTGTATTTACGTTTATCAACATTGGGAATGAGACTCCTTAAGTTTTTTTATCAGTTCTTTCCATTTCTCCTTAACCCTCTCATCTACGATAGAGTTAACAAAATATTCCAATTCCATTCTCAAGTTAAAGGCAAGCTCTCTGGAAAGTGATTTAATAATTTTTGAATCTATCTTACTTTCTTCAGGATTTCCATTACACAGATCAACAAAGATATCCAATGCCTTGAGGTAGCATATAAAATGTGATTTGCCAGATTCTCTTTCCTTTCTTAACTCCTCAATCTTAATTTCAACCTCTGATTCATTAATTTGTGGATTAGTGGACTCCATGTTTACTAATTCCTTTTTATCATTTTAAGGAGATTATAGTTGCGGGTTGCTAGTAAAACCAACTCTTTACGATTTGTATCCTCGCACCTCAATGTTGATTATGTCATCAACTGTCATATTTTCTTTATGGATTACGGCGTTTCTTTGTCTAAGAGATATCATCTCAGATTGTTCTTTTTCTTGTCCTTCTTTCAAATAGATTATTGTAACCTTTACCTGTTTAAAATCATCTTTGGCCATGATCCCTATTATAACTTTTGGTGGTTTTGTAAGAGTTTGGGTCATTTCAATCGTAAAACCCTTGATATCCATCTTTCTGGGTTTCTTGTATAGTTTGGTCTCTGTACTTTCCGTCCCTTTGAATGAAAAGCTAAATGCTCTCTCCAATAAAAACGGTGCAAAACAATTTCTTGCAGCTTCACGAATTAATTCCTTTCCCTCTCTTTCTACTGCAGGAATTCTGGTTGGGTGACTTACTATAAACTTGGAAATAATAGAAACTTTTTTAATTAATGTTGCTTCAGATTCTATTTGTTCTAATACATTCTCTATAGCAAGCACATCATTGAAGCATTTTTCACAGCCAGCAAGGTGAGTCACTATCATTCTTTTTTTATCCTCATCACACATATCCTTGACATAACTGGGAATCTCTTCATCTGTTAAGTGGGTAGATGCACCACTTTCTACTAACTCCTGTGAATGCTCCCCGAACTTCCTTAATCCTGTCTTTAATGCATCAAGAGAGCTTAGATTAGCCACACACGCATCGCATTCCGCCAAGTGTTCCTCAATAATCACGTTTTCTTCAGAATCAGTAGAATTTTCCAGGTATATCATGAGTTCGTCAATTGCTATATGTTGTTCAGCCTTCATTGTTGTCACTCCTTTCTTTTAGAATATTATGGCAATGCAAATACTTCAACATCTTTATTGCCGTCTCATTATCAATATCCAAATTCCTCATCTCAAAGAACGATCTCATCTCATTTTGCAATCTTTCCATTACGTTTTTCAGCATGCTTGTCAAAGTTCTACGATTAATACCAAATTCCCTTTCCATTTCTCTATAACTATAACCTTTTGCCAGCAGCCATATAAATTTTTGGTTCTTATATTTCTGATCATATATTATTTCCGCAACACGCATACCTAAATCAATGTATTTTATTGGTAATTCTTTAGCCGGGACAGTATCTCCTAATGTACGTGCTTCATCATCATTTTCTTTTGTTGATTGATCAATTGAAATTAATCTTTCTTCATTTTTATTGATTTCATCATTAATCCAATTTTTTACATACATCCAGAAAAAAGCCATATATGGCACATTGATTTCCGAATTCCATTTTTTACACAATGCTAAAAGCGCTACACCTATTCCTATATCCAAATAGCTATTAAGATAATACTTATAAGGTTTGCCATATCTAATTGATCTCTTGTTTAGAATCTTTTCAACCTTATATCGTATAAAGTTACAAAATATCCTTCTTGCCTCTTCAGCATCTGGACTATCTTCATTAATAATCCTTTTTAATTCTATAAGTTTTTCGTTAGTCAGTTCATCTGGCATGGGTGAAGTTACCTTTGGCAATTACTCAAAATCATGTGGAGGGTGTATAAAGGCGTAAGGGCCTATCGAGAGATAAATTCTCAAACCATATGGCCCCACCGTTATTATATTTAGATTGATTCGTTTACATCACTGATATTCATTGTAAGTTGGTAACCCTTTATACAAAAGCTTTATCCTAACGAATATCTAAATAATCATTACAAGTTTTCCTACTGGTGCAGAAAAAACAAATTAAGTTAGAAAACTTACCCAAATGTTGCAGATGTCGTTATATTTTTTTAAAACAACATATAGAAGACTATACATTTATTCCAATATTATATTAATCACCACAAAAAATGAATTTGGTGCATAATATTTTATTTTCGACACAATTATTCGTTAAACATGTACAAATCTTGTATCAAATTATATAGTATTTATGTTTCAGAAATTATATAAGCTAATTTGAAATAAAACACTTATGACTTAGTTATTGTTGAATCCGTAAAGTAAAAGGTTTTCATTCAAAAACTACATTTTGCAGAATTGAATAGTTTAATAACCGAAGTCTTCTATTTCAATTTTTAATAAAAAACTTCCTATCTTATTCATCATTCATAAAGCAAATCAAATCATACTCTTACATCACAGTTAATTATTCATTACGTTACAGGATATCACTATCTTTGTCAATTAAAAGCTCATCGATAGACAACCAAGACAAAACACCTTTGTTTGCACTTAAAATCTGTACCAATCTAAGTTTTGTCCACACTAGTTAATAATTTTTCAAAATATTCATATTAGGGCGTAGAAAACGAATTGACGTAAAAGCTTTAGTCATCATAAGAGACCGGTTACTATTATATATAGTATTCTTGAAAAAGAATTTATGTGTAACAATATTTTTTTTACACCATTTTATAGTCTAGCATAGATATATGCAGTAAAAGGCAATCAAACTTTTATCTACATTGCTATTCCCTTTTGTACTGAGAGGAGGACATATGAACAAAAAAATAATGATAATTGAAGATGAAAAGTTCTTTCATGACTTATATGAGCTAATGTTTGAGGGCAGAAATTATAATATTATTTATGCCTATGATGGAGATGAAGCGATGATGAAGTTAAAGGAAGACAAACCAGATTTAATAATCCTGGACATACTTTTGGATATGGTTACAGGAGACACGTTTTTCTTGTACCTAAAAAGTATGCCGGAGTTTGAAGATATTCCCGTAATAGTAATCAGTGCCTATCCTGAAAGACGATATAAGTGCCTTAGAAAAACAGACCCAAATCTTGTATATATTGAGAAATCTTATCTAACCAAAGAAAGATTACTAGAAGAAACAGAAAAAAAGGTAACTTATAAGTTTCAATAAAAACATTATGATTTTATTTGTTTTTCCAAAATAGTTATCTAATTAGTATTTGTTGCGGAAACACTATATTGTCACATAAGCAATTCTGCCGTTACTGAATTGCCAATGACATTTTTATAAGCTTTCCGCAACTAGAAACTAATTACTGAATATATACAATAAGAATCTCATTCACTTCGCTCATAACCCGCCATAACACAATTAAGCATAAAAACTACTTCAATCTCAATAGGTCATAGAAATTCCGAAAAACTATAATAATTTTTTTACACCATCTTTCGATTTAGCGCTGATTTTAGTAATAGGGTGAAAAAAAATTTTTCTTTAACCAGAAAAGAAAGGAGGTTAAATCAAATGCAGAAAGACACGGAAGATACGGATACTCTGGACAAATCATCTTTCACTCTAATGGATTTATTATCAATCTTTGAGGAAGAATCAGAAAAAGTATCTAAGTTACCAATAAATACGAGCTTACTTGCGGTAGTTACACTGTCAGAATTTATAAAGCGTTATAGTAATTCAGTAAGAATTGTTTACTGAGAAAAAACAATATTTATAACATCTTAAAAAAGAAGGAGGAAAAGAAATGTTACTAATAGCGGAAATAGTATTAACGGTTATTGCATGGAATAGAGGCTGGAAATGGTTTTCCTTAATGCCGTTAGGAGTGGGGGCTGGGTTTGCTTTTTTTGTAGGAATAGTTATAGGAGCAGGAGGAGGAACTATTGAAAATACAGGCGTATTTGTAATCTTAGATTTTATAGTGATTATCACCCAGATAGTGCTTATTTCAATGCCCAGGGTGGTTAATATTCCAGAAGTTAAAGATACCGACATCATTGTTGAGAAAACAGCTTAAGTAATCTACTGACAGAATAATTTTAAGGAAGGAGAGTAATATTATGGCTGAAGTTAAAGATATAAAGAATGTGATTTCAGAAGACCTAAATAGTTGGGGTGCTGGGCTGATAATTATGGGTATATTACATTTTGTCCTATCATCGCTTCTATGGGCAGAGTGGGGGATAGTGCTGATTATTATTGGTATTCTCTGCTTTATAGTGAAACACAGAATAATGTTCATCATTCTTGGAATGGGACTCATGCTCATAGGTTTTCTCAATGGCCTTGGCGGTCTTGAATCAAGTAATAGCTTCTGGACAATATTTGGAGGATTCCAGATATACTGGGGCATAAAGGAAATTGTAAAATTTAAAACCTATGAACAAGAGACTGTATTAAGTCATTTACCACCAGAAGCAGATGTAGAAGATTCTGCTAAACAAAATCAGTTAGTTAGACATAAAACTTAGAAATTTTATGCATGGAATTACCTGAATAGTGAGAGCTGGAATAATGTTGTATAGGAATTATTTTTGATAAAAAAATAATTTTTTACACCACTAGACAAATATTCTTTGATTAACAGATTAGTTAAAATAAATTTACTTTTTAGATTTGGAGGAAAAAGTTATGTATAAACAGTTATTTATAATAATTTTTTTTGGATGTGTTGTAGCTGCTGGATGTAATTCTACGAAGTCGTTTACTCGTGGTGACCAATATATGCACGATGGAAGGTATGAGGAAGCAATTATCTTTTATGACAAAGGTTTAAAACATTCAGATAATTATCAAGCCCTCTTAAACAAGGGTATAGCCCAATGGAGAATAAAGCAATATTCAAACGCAAAACAGACCTTCAGCGACGCCATTAATGTCTATCCCGAAAATTCTCCACTGGCATATTATTACAGGGCAGAATTGGAATTTAAGACGGGTAATATATCTGAATCACTTCGAAACGTAAACAAATCGATCAAGCAATATCCATTGAACGTTCATTCATTGAACCTCAGGGGCAGGATTTATATCTTGCAGGGTAGATACAAACCTGCAGTTGAGGACTTCAGCGCCGCCCTTGCTATTGAAGGAGAAAGTAGTGTATCTGGATTTTTACAGCACAACAGAGCAGTAGCATATATAGGCATGGATAACTTCGATTCGGCCAGAACTGATTATGAACAGTTCATTCGATTCTTAAGAAAAAACAATCTTCCCATTACAGTTGAGGATAATTATCTGCTCGGAGTCCTTCAATATGCATCAGGAAAACAAGATGAAGCTTTAGCAAGCTGGAAGAATATGCCCCTGGAAGAAAAAGCAAGGATTAAACAAATAGTTGAGAATTCAAACCCAATGTTTCAATTTTAAGGAGGTGTATACTAATGAAAAAATTATCATGTGTAATGTCATTTATGGTTTTATCATTTATCTTTGTTAACAATATAGTTGTGCATGCATCTGTTGAAAGAAAACAGTCTTCTGATTTTCAAGGAAGGACTGGATTCCTCCCGGATATATCTGAGTTCAAGATTAACATTGAAAAACCTAAGAAGGAAATCCGCAATTCTCTTAACACGGCAAAACCATTGAGAAAATCTCTTAATCAAGCTACCGAAGAAATTAAAGCTGCACTGGAGGCTGTAAAACAAAATAGAACTCAAGAGACTTTAGATCAACTTCAATTCGTCTTTTCTGAAAGCATTTACAAGATAGACGAAAAGATGGTGGGAGTGATAAAAGAGAAAGACAGAATAAAGGATTCATTTAAAGAAATAGATAGGGAACTCGAGAAAGCGAAGACATCACTTGGTGCAAAATTACAAAAACTCTCAGATGACGCCAAAATTAATTCGGGCAAGCTTGAGGAATTGCAAAAAAAGTCAAGTGAGCTTGCGAGGAAATATATGGATGAACAGACGGATGAATTGAAGGAAGAGTTGTATCTATTAAAGAACAAAATAGATACTTTTACGTATAGCAATCAACAAACTCCAGGTCAAATAGAAGTTATCAACAAGGCTGTAGCTATGGTCGATGGGAAAAGGATATTCTACCGTAAACTCAGTAGCCATACAGAGCATTTACTTGATAAGCTTAATGTTGAGAGACAAAAGTTTTCAAGTGCGGCTGAAGTATGCAGAATGATGATGATTTTTACTGTACCCGAATCTGGGCTTTCTGGAGACGGTACAGCAATTGAGCTGTATACACAGGTACAAGATGTCTGGGATACTGTAGATGGCTTCTCAGGGATTATGAATCAGGTAACTGATGAATTAACAAGATTCTTGGTCAATAACCCGGACGGTAAATCTATTGAGATTGATGGAATTAAATGGAATGATGATCTAGAAGAATGGATAACTAAACAGGCTGAAACATATTTCTAAGTTCATTCTTTTATTAGCCGTATCATATACGGCAATCACCTGAAATTGTGATTATTGTTTTTAAGTTTTAAACTTATTGATAGAAAGGAGTCTTACAATGAAAAAGTTCATCTTATTGCCCATAATCTTAATGTTTCCATGTTTCACCGTATATGGAGATTATACATTTGAAGTCATCAATGAAAATCACAATGAAAGTACCGTTGAAGCTAAAAAGACAGTTGATAAAAAAGCACGTGCTAGCAAGGCACAAAAAAATTATATGAAAGTAATGTCCAATAATAACGATATCTACATTGCCAGGAGACAGCTTGCATACAATCAAAAGAAGGAAAAAGAAATCCTCGAAGAGATTGATAATTTAGAAAAACAGCTTAAATCGCTCCCAAAGAAAGTAAAAAAGGAATATTCACAAATTGAACATATGTTGGAGTCAGTGGATAGCGATATTGCTAACAATACATGGATTTCCTTTGATAGCGCCTATAACGAAAAAGATAAAGAGTTGAAAGATAGGATGGTAGAACTCCGGGAAGACCTTGTAGAAGTTAGAACACGCATCTCTAATTTGAATTTGGATATGGAGACAATGGAAACCGTTACTAATATTTCAAATCCATTTATTCAAAAGAACGAAGCGAATAATACCAAGGATAGGGCAAAAATTGCGCTACAAGCAAAAAACAACTTGAGTAATATTGTCAAGCAAGTTACTTACCAGGAGACGAGGAATCTATTGGGTGATGTTCAACACAATACCCTTGCCCTTTGTGAATTTTCATGCGGGAGAAGTGATTGCTATGTATGTAATCTTCTTTACGGAAAAAAGGTAAATTAGACGCAAAGGAAATTTTAGACAGCAATATAAGATTTATAATCTGTCTTAACCTATTATCCTGCCTAAAAACTTTTTTCAGGAAGGATGCGAAAATGACAATCTTGCTCTTAGCCATGCTGTGGTGGACTCTTTCCTCAAGATCAATTGATGATTCACCAGGAACTGATTATTTGGCATATCTTGATAGACCAAACATTGACATAGTTAGACAATTGAATCACGCAAAACGTGTGTCAGATAAAAAATCTCACTATTCATCAAATTACGATGGTAAAGGGGAAGAGATTGGCAGCAAGATTGAAAGGAAGATTTTGAATATAAATAATAATATGTCTGTCGAGAGAATAAATGCCTTTCGCAAATACATTGCTAGTAGAACCCTGGATTCATGTGATTTCACGTGTCATAGGTGTTATCGTTGTTTTCTGGTTTATGGTGAATTGGAAAGTGAAAGTACAAAAGAATTATTTCTTGAAGAATAATCAGCAACTACAATGAACTAATTTTAAATTGGAGAAACTTCTGATGGATATTTTAAATACAGTTTTAAAAAATGGTGGTCCTATAGGAGTATGTCTTATTTTCCTCTGGATATTATCAATAGGCGTAATTATGGAAAGAATGACCTTCTGGTCCTTCCTGTGGATTAGGAGAAATTCCTTTCGTGAATCTAGAATAATCGAATCAATAAAAGTTGGAAGATTTGTTGAGGCGTGCGGGTTAGCAAAAAAATCAAAAGACCTCTTTGTACGAATATTCAGATATTTACTTCCTGATATACCTCAAAGGGAAGAGATGGACAACGTAATAGCAATAGCTGTGGACAAGGAATTCGGCAGGTCACATAGTTACTTACGAATACTTAATGCATGTGCCGTTATAGCGCCTGCACTGGGACTATTGGGTACTATTACGGGGTTAATCAAGGCATTTGGAACAATGAGTCAGACAGTTGACATGTCGTTGATAGCAAGAGGTATATCTGAGGCAATGACAACGACTTTTCTCGGTTTAGTTGTTGCTGTAGTCAATCTGGCAGCAAGCCACTTCTTTGGTGGAATAGCAGATAGGGCGCTATCAAAAATCGAGTCAAGATTAAATGAATTTAAATTAGCAAAAATAAGATGCCAGAAACCATAGAATGACCTAGAGGGTGTATACGCAATCGCTTGTTTTTCGTTATTAGGCTCACCCTGTTAAATAGACATATAAATATAATATGAAAATACCATTATTATTTACCATAGATTAGATATACATGTTTGAAGGAACATACTTATTTTAACAGAGTAAACAACTCGAATAGGTTTTCGTCCCTGCCTGTCCAAAGCGTTTACAGACTAATGCTACAAAGTGAGATTTTAATATGAGATTATCAAAAAAGTATGCGCGCACACCTGAATTTAACATGCTTGCTTTGTTAGACATAATATTCATTATAGTAATCTTCTGCATCATTGGGATGACCAGGATGGTCTTTCTTGAACTGGTAGATGTTGAAAATCCTGAATTGAAGAAGGTTCAAAATATTGAGCCAAAGGACTTTGTTACAATTAGCATTACAAAAGATGGCAAACTCTTTTTCAACAAAGAACCAGTTACATCTCAAACTGAACTTTCTAAAAAACTAGTAGAGAAAAAAGAGTCTGGAGACGATGTCACCGTAATAATTAATGGTGATTCTAATGCCTTCCTGGGTGATGCCCTGCGCATATTACAGACTATTCGTGAGGCGGATTTACCAAAAGTCTATTTCAAAGCAAGCTCTGCGAATAAAGGATAGTGAATCCAATTAATGAACTTAAACGAAGTAAAAATATAAAAGAAAGAGATAATACAAATGGGGAATTCAATTTTCTATATTCTGCACTTGATAATTTGACACTACTTCCAATGTGAAGTGGAGAAAAAATATGAAACGACTAATCAAATACCTTGTTATATCTCTAATATGCAATCTTCTAATATTAGTAATTCTAATGTTACAAGATAAAGGTTCAATGCCTGAGAAGGCTAATAGCAAATCCAGGGACAGTATTTCATTAATCCCCGCTAATTTTTTACCAGATTTGGATGAAAAAGAAATAAATGAACCATTAAATAACCAAAAGTATAGACCTGTTAAAACAACAGAGGAATCCTCAAAGGGAACAAGGAAGCAACAGGAAGAAAACTTGGAAGAAGATAAAGACATCAAGGCAAAGATCATAAACATAGTGGAAATTCCAGACGTTGACAGAAAGCAAAAGCAATTCATGCCCCTTGACGAATACAAAAGGTATAAAAGAGCCCTGCCGCTTGAAGGTACCATAGTTACAGATATGCACGTAAGCTTCTCTGAAGATGTAACAAATCAAACCATGAGGGAAATTATCTCCTTTTTTGGCTTTAAGATAGTAGCGTATCCCACTCGTGACCCCAGTTACCTTCTTGTCTGCGAGTCCCCAAATTTTAAGTTTAAGAAACTTGATACCAAAGATAAGCTACAGGATTTTTATAACCATAATTCGAATCGTACAATAGAACCTGAAAAAGGCCTTCTCTATTGGACCAAATCAGAATTGGCAAGGCAAGGAATGGATGCAGGGAACTTAAAAATATCCATTGCGTTAGGTAATTCTGCTGGATACTTCCACTGGAAAGAGATGTCGGCAATTAAGTTTATTGCCAAACCAGTTAAAGACATAAATTATACAGAAGCCCGTATATCTAAAACGCCACAAGGATACTGGATACTTTTAGTTGAAGGTATCAGTCTTAAAGACGGACAATTTCTTGAAGTAGAGGATCAAGAATTAAAAGAAATTTTATTATAAATATTGCACCAGATTTACTTTTTACAGTGATTAATATTATAGAAGTATGAAATAGTTTTACTAACCGTTTTTTCGAGAGTTGCCTGTGATAAAAGTAAGATTAATAAAATTAAGCATGAAAAACGTTATCTTGATACTAGTTCTAACCTTTTTTTCTTATGGTCTTGGGTTTTTTTCTGCCCATAGAATAGACCTTATAAAGAAAAAACTTATTAAGGATGACAACATTAATAAAGAAATGACTGAAAAGGTTGTCACCACTAATAGCACGAATACGCCTTATGGCAGAGAAGAGGATCCTTTTACGAGCTTAAAGATGCTCCAAAAGGACATGGAAGCATTTCAGGCATTAATTAAGGAAATAAATAAGGAATTATTAGTTGTAAATGCCAGCAAAAACCAAGAACCATCAAGGAAAAAACCCAAAACACAGAAACTTTAATTATGATTGAACTGATTTCCAAGATCTAACAAAAAGATAAGTAGGAGCAACTAAAATGGAATATTTTATCGTCATCTTCTTTGTCTTATTATACTTTGCAACTGATCCCAGGGTAATGAAGTAAGATCACATTACAGAATGAGTGGAAATGTAACTTCTACGTTCCTAAACATTATGAAAAACAGATTCTCACGTAAAATATCTATACATTGTTTAACGCTAACACTAATAATCTGTCTATCTAGTTCGGCATGTTATTCGGGAATAACTATGAATCCTGGAAAAAAGAATGAGATTATGTTTTTGAATTATGGTGGGAAGAAATGGAGTAAACCATTTACAATTACGTCATATTGCTCAGGATCATGCTGCTGTGATAAATATGCAGACGGTTTTACCGCCACAGGTAAAGAAGCTCGAGCCATAAACAGAATTGTAGCCGTGGACCCCAACGTAATACCCCTTCATTCAATGGTCTATATAGAGGGTTTAGGAATTTTTTATGCTGAGGACGTAGGAGGAATGATTAAGGGTAGGCACATAGACATCTTAATGGACAATCACACAAAGGCCCTGAAATTTGGAGTACAAAAAAGAATGGTCACTGTTATAACCACTGGTTATGTTTCAACCATAAATAGGTAAAAACTCTTTGTTGATTATGCTAGTTCATTCAAAGAATCAAGAGAAACATACAGACGTCTACCGTTTAGAGTATGTAAAAATAGGATCAATATATATAAGAAGGGAGAAATGTGTTATGAACGGCTCTTGTTGGTCTGTACAAAAAACAAATATCAATAAGCCTATACTATGGTTACCAGGAACGATGAGGTTAATCTTAATAATGGCTTATGACAGATTAAAGAGGATTTGTTTGGCACTCAGGGATTGGTTTGAAGACCGAGATTCCTACTACCAGGCAGTTGACACACATAGTTTTGACACAAAAATCCTGTTGATAAATAAACTACGCAATCAATAATCTTGTGCCTTAATTTAACAGTATGTAAACCATTATTTAAAATATCATGCAGTAAAAGTACTAAGGCACCAAGCTAGTAAAAGGTTATGGCAAAGGTAACAAGGCCGGTATCGTCGTTGATATAAGGGTAACTTAAAAAAAAAAGACGTAAGACGTAATCGATTAAGTCTGATGTAAAATCAGATCAAAACGGGCGTCATTACCCTAACCCAGAAACCATCACTTCGTGTCTTAATGACGATGAGAGAATTGACTTAATGACTGTCAACTCGCAATTTTTGCATCTTAGTGTCAGAAAAAAGTTGACTAATGTACAAATTAAAGTGGAGGATATTACAATGTACTGGTTAGACATTGCAGCTATTGGTGTTATACTTCTCTTTGGTATTATGGGATTTTCAGGTTTGCTGAACAAGCTTAGAGGTCTTGTATTTGGAATACTTTTAGGTATATTCATCGTGGGAATTACTCCATTCGTACTTAAAAAATTTAATACAGATTTCCATCTTAATCCAGAAAAATCCATTGTAATGCAATATCTTGACAATTTTATCTCAGATACCATTAATGATAATATCAAGACTTTCAACCCAAAATGAAGCCTATCTCGATGCAGGAAAATCTGTAAGATTAAGTACAATTGAAAGTTAAGTCGATATCATCGTACGTACAAGGATATAAAAAGGATTTACATTTTTCTCTTGATAATTTTTATTTAGATGTTAAGTATATGCACCTGATCACTACTATACAATGTAAGCACTTAAGCTACACCCACGAGAGTAACCTATCTCACATAAAGGGAGGTAAATTTGCGAATGGTATATTCGCGAATCTTTCACTAAATTATAAGGGCCGCACTATCCGAAACTTAGAGGTTTCGTGATAGTACGGCTTTCTTATTTCATAAGGTTATTATTTTTCTAATTTTTTTCCTGAAAAAAGGAGAAAGGAAAAAAGGTCATGAATACGTGGAAATGTAGTTTATTAATGATAGGTATATTTGTAGCAGGAATTATATTCATTAATCAAAGTATGGTTAAGGCCGGCCAAAAAACATCTCCTTACTATGAAAAAGGTAAGATAGAGATTGATATTGGAGAAGGAAAGACTGGTGTCATTAACTGGGAGACAAGGTTTATTGCGGCAATAGGCATGGTAGCTTCACCCTCAAGTGCAGACAACCCGGCACAGGGTAAGGTACTTGCACGAAGGGGGGCTACTGTAGATGCACAGAAAAATCTACTCGAAACTATCAAGGGAGTTCGTATCGATTCTGAAACAATAGTATCTGACCTTATGGAAGTAAGTGAGGTTACGAAAACACAGGTTGAAGGTACGTTAAGAGATGCAGAGATAACAGAAGAAAAGTGGGACGGTGAAATATATGAGGTAACAATGCAAGTAGCTATGGGTACGATTTTTAAAATTTTCGAAAAGTCAGATGATGAATCTCCCGGTGAGGAAACAGGTAGCATTAAAAAATCCAAATACACAGGCCTTGTTGTAGACACCAGAGGATTAGGTCTTTCACCTGCTATATTCTTTAACATCTATAATGAAGAAGGGGAAAAGATTTGCGGACCAATACATCCGGTTTACCGTGTTAGCATAAAGGATATTAAAGACATAAATGAAGGGCGTATTGGCACAAATCCCTTAAGAATTACAGCAAAGGATACAACTGGACCAAACGGAGTTGACATAGTTATAAGTAATAAAGATGCTACAAAGGTAAAAAAAAACGTCTTGAATACAGACATATTCTCTAAAGGCAAGGTAATCGTCTTGGTAGACTGAATAAGAATACATTCATGTCGACAAATTGCCATAAAGCAGAAAGGAGATCTATCCCTCCCCATTCCCTCTTTTGGAAAGAGAGGGGAGGGGAGGCTTTTAGATAAAAACTGCGCATTGGCTGCGTATGCATTGACGGGCTAAGTGGATGTATTATGTTTACGGTATAAATTTCAACATAAACCGATTAAATAAGAGAGGATAAAAGATCCTTTATTTCTGTTTTGTTTCATCTTTTTCATGCTTATTAAAATATATTCAATAATTAATACCAGGCCACACTTATGGTTGTAATATAATTGCCTTAACGCTGCCTGCACTAACAGGCAATTTGAACAAGTGTCTGTAAAAATTATATCCTAATTAATAAAAAACATTGTGATAGTTCCTGATTTCTAATAACCAGGGAAACCTACTATATATTTTTATTATTCCCATACTAGGAGGAAAGGAATCAAAATGAAAAACGTATCGAACAAACCTCTGTTCGGAATTCTTTTAATTACGTTTATTACGATCACCGGGTGCTATACACTGCAAAACCTTTCACCAACGACGAAATCTTCTGTTTCAACTGTTACATCTCTTAAATATCCAGAACTAAAGGCATTAAAGTCTCAGGGTTTGGTAATGAATAAAATCTTCGAAAAACTACGCTCCTACAATTTTGTGGGGAGAGGGGACAAAATACAGAATCAAGCACGGGTGGCTATACTTCCGCCTGTGTCATGGGAAGCACAAACCCAGTATTTGTTCGGAGGGAAAATATACAGTGAAACTTATACTTCATGGCGCGAAATGAACATTTCAGCCTTACATACTTCCCGGTCTGATTCTAACAAATTTTTTGAAAAAGATAAATTAATAAGGGAAAGATCAAAAAAACTGAGACCTGTTGCTTATGAACTATTATGGGAATTGGTCAGGCAAAAAACCGGAGAAGTGTTAAAAGGGCAAGGCTTAACAATAATACCATTTAGAGAAGTTGACAACGTTACAAAGTATGCAATGCTTAATTTCTATGACGAGGATGAAAGATCGCCGGAAAATATCTCGGCATTTGCAAGGGCTACTCAATCCTCATATGTTATATACTTGGAAACACTTTCAACTGATTATTACGCTAGTTTGATGGATTTTTGGGTATCTCGCATCTATATTGCCCTGAGACTGGAAGTTTATGACGAAGAAGGTAATTCCAAATTTGTAGCCGTAACAAGTGGTACAGCCAGGGACACAGAAGTACAGGAGGCATGGATTGAAGCCATAAATCTGGCATTAAGACGTTGGTTAAAACTTCCTGATAACAGACGTTTGATTAAAACACCTTTGGGATCCACAGCATCTAATCTATATACGAGTGGATGGGCAGCAGCCGGATTTAGAAATAACATAAAACCAATCAACATTCCTCGCGGGAGTAAAGTTTTGTTGATTGTACACCCTTCATCTTCCATACACTCGCATTGGGCAGAACTTTCCAAACCTTTAGAAAGATTACAAAAGCTCAAATATAACATAGAAAAAAAGGGATATACTGTTATAGGCCCTCATTCTCTTAATGAATTATTAAAAAAACCTAAGGACTATCTTTTATCATCTTATTATCGAAGTAGTAGAAATCTCATAGAAGTTGGAAAATCACTAAATGTAAGGGCGGTTTTATTCATTGAAATTAGAGGTAACTACATTTTTTCAACTAACAGAGATGGGGGTCCATCGGGAGGGAATCAGGGGACATATGAGCACAATGTTACAACTTCTTTTATAAAAGCAGTAGATTTGGAAACCGGAGATGTTGTCAAAATGTGGAGAGAGTCCCGTGAAGAAGCAACGCGAAAATGGACTAAATCCGTCAAAAGAGAAGAAGAAAAATTAGAGGATATTCCATATGTAATATTTCAATAACTGATTTATCATAATTTTAATACCGCCTAAATACGAGGTTTTCCCAGATCTCTGCAGGAAACAATAAATTAAAGGATTCCTGTAACTTATTTAAAAAATACTATTGGTAATTACAATAAATCTTCATATTAATCTATTGTAGACAAGATAAACTATAAGAACCAAAACATTTAGAGAACAATGAAATTCACACTTGCCATAACCATTATACTTGTCTTATTTACCACAAACATATTACACGCAGATGACAAACAAAGAGCCATTGATTTGTTTAAAGAAGGTATGGCTCTTTATAAAAAAAACGATTTCATCGAAGCAGCAAGAAAATGGAAACAGACTCTTATAATCTCCAAAAGAATCAATCATCAAAAATTGATAGGCATGTCAAACGGTAGCCTTGGTATGGCTTACGATGCTTTAGGTTTTCCTTCAACGGCAATTGAGTTCTATGAAAAGGCATTAGAATGTGAAAGGGCTATTGGGGATAAGAAACAAGAAGGATATTTACTTGGCAGTATCGGTGCTGCATACAGTACACTGTTAGATTATCCGAAGGCGCTTGAGTACCATAAACAGGCTCTGGAAATTCATAGAAACATAGGGGATAAGAATGGTATAGCAGATCATTTGCGCAGTTTAGGGGTTGTCTATGAGCAATTTGGCGACTATCCCAAGGCTCTTGAGTATTTTAAACAAACTTTGAAAACTTTCAGATTAATTGATGATATGGAAGGTGTGGGAAGTGCCATACATTGTATCGGTTATATCTACGAGAGATTAGGCAACTATTCGAAATCATTTGAGAATTATGAGCAGGCGCTAGAAACCTTCAGACTCGTCGGTAACAATTATGGTGCAATGTATGAATTGATAAATATCGGTAGAATTTATTGTAAATACTTTGGTGACCAAGCAAAGGCTTTTGAGTATCTAAAACAAGCACATGATATTTATGAGAACATTGAAAATAAACAAATTGAGGTAATTTCTTCTCCGGCTATTGCAGCCTTATACGAATTATATATGCTTTTAGGAGATTATAAAAAGAGCCTTGAGTTTTTTGAAAAGACTGGCGATTTTTTCGGTGTAGCTGTCTGCTATACCAAATTGGGAGATTTTGAGAGTGCTGTAATTCGTTATGAATTATTTTTAAAAGAAAAAGAGCAGTATATTGAAGAGGCAGAGATTCTAAACCCAAGCGAATTTTTCGCGTTATATATGGATTTTGGAGAGGCTCAGGAAGGGCTAGGTAGATTACGAGATGCAATCGTTTCTTACCTCAAGGCAGTTAATGCTGCTGAAAAGATGCGGTTAGGCCTAAGCAAGGAAGATCACAAAATAGGGTTTTTGTCGACAAGATTGGAACCGTATCAGCGCTTATGCTCAGTACTGGCAAAGTTGCACTTAAAAGGAGTAAGATTAGACAATGCAGATCTAAAGAGTTACGGGAATAATTATGCAGATGTTTCTTTCTACTTTTCAGAGAAAACCAGATCCCGTTCTCTAATTGAGATACTGTCAAAGAGAATGGGAACTAAAAACGCTTATGGGTTACCCAGAGATATTTATAAAAAAGAACAATTGCTAACCAATCGGATTGCCAAACTTAACGAGCAACTGGAGGATGCTTTTAAAAAGGATAAGGACCTTTTTAAAAATAAGAAGGAGATGGTGAAGACCTTAGAGGCAGAACTTGAACAGTTTGTCCTTGATCTGAGAAGGGATTATCCACAGTATGCAGCCCTGAAATATCCTCAACCCTTGAAATTGCAGGATATACCACTAACCTCTGGTGAAATTTTGCTAGAGTATAGCATAACAGAAAAGGCGACATATTTGTTTGTGGTGGCTGAGGGTAAATTAAGTAATGCTTCACCGCAGAGGACGCAGAGAAAAAACGATTTAATAAAGCTCATTGAGATTCCTATATCAAGAGAAGATTTAAGTAAAAAGGTAAAGGCATTCAGACGCCCCTTTGAGGATATTAGTTACATGAATGAGTTTGATCCCATGAAGGCAAAGGAGTTATATGACCTGCTTCTGGCAGAAGGCGTAAAGGATTTATCCAAAGATTCACATCTTATCATTATACCAGATGGTATACTAAACCTGCTCCCCTTTGAGGCCCTGGTCGTCAATACAAGTAACATGAAAAATAATCAAATCACCCCTACCCCCCCTTTAACAAAGGGGGATTTGAGAGGTTTGCAGGTAGAAGGTAAGGATTCTGGTTCAGAACCCACAATCCTAGGCTACAAAGGCATTGAGTACTTTGGTGATAAATGGTCAACAAGTTATTATCAATCAGCCACAGTCATGGGAATTAATAGAACGCTAGGTAAAAATAAAAGAAAATGGTTAAATCCACTATTTGCCCTGGGTGACCCTGTATTCGATAAAGAAGATAACCGTTATGTAAATTTCTTAGAAGGCAAATCGAAAGATATCAGACTTGCCTACTTAAATAAGGATAAATTATCTTCAAGGATAAGAGGTATTGCTGTGAATGAGAAGGGATATACATTCCAACGTTTGAAGGAGACGAGGGATGAAGTGATTCAAATAGGACAAACTCTTAAGGTTAATGATCCTTCCCATATCAAGTTAGATATAGGCGCCAGCGAAGCTGAGGTAAAGGATACGAGCCTTTCAGGATACAGATACGTCCATTTTGCCACACACGGGATATTGGGAAATGAGATACCGTATATTTTAGAACCTGCACTGGTCATGAATCTGGTGCATAACAAAGATGAGGATGGCTACCTGACCATGAGCGAGATTATGGGACTTGAGCTATCTGCAGATATGGTAACGTTGTCTGCCTGTAAGACAGGGCTGGGGGAGGAGATAAGGGGAGAAGGCGTAGTAGGATTAACGCGTGCGTTTATGTATGCGGGAAGTCCTTCGGTATTGGTAAGTCTCTGGAGTGTGATGAGTAAATCAACTACAGATTTTATGACGTCAGTATATAAATATTTAGAGGAAGGTAAAGATAAGGCAAAGGCAGTCAAGTTGGCCAGGATGGATATAAGGAAAAGACAATATAGTTTAGGCAAAGATAGGAATTTTAGCAATAGTGAATATTTGGGAAAAACAATGAAGACGCCGAAAGAGATTGTATTGGATGCCTCTCATCCATACTTCTGGGCGCCATTTATACTGGTTGGCGAATGGGAGGATAGTTTAGGCGAGAAATATGTGTATACGAAAGAAGATGTTTCTGCGACCAACATAGGCGTAGCCGATATGAAAGGCCAGTTGGAAAAGAAAAATGATATTTCAAATGTCAGTATCTCTATGACACAGAATTTTCCTGATGAAGTCAGTAAAAATAATAATAAAGAGCTGGTACAGGAGATTAATAATCTTATAAAACGTATATCTACTATGCTGGATAAATTCACCAAAGAAGTTGATTGAGATAAATAGAAAGAGGTGCAGTGTGTCCATAAGGACTACTCCCGTAACAAGAAGACTTAAAAATTGAAAGTAAAACTTAAGGACGAATCTGAAGGGGATAATAAGAATGATCAAGAGACTTTTAGGGTAATAGTACAAACAGGGATCAGGACAAAAGTTATCGCTATGCCAAATATACTTTATCACTGACTGGGAGAATTGAGATGGAAACAGATGCCATTATAGAAAAACTATATAAGAGTCAATATTTTATCTGAGAAATTTTTTAAAAAGAAAGCCAAAAAAAATGAGAAAGTCTTTACTATTGATTTTAATCTTACCTTTTGTAATTGTTATACCCTCAATCAATCTGGCAGCCGAAGAGAACCAGGAAAAAACACGCATTTTAATAATTCCCCTCAAAGCCAGAAGTGGGATTTCACAGGACGAAGCACACATTCTAAC
Source organism: Candidatus Scalinduaceae bacterium (assembly GCA_046759445.1). GTDB lineage: Bacteria > Planctomycetota > Brocadiia > Brocadiales > Scalinduaceae > Scalindua_A. The sequence continues at coordinate 15,692 of JBHICG010000027.1, read as the reverse complement.
AGATATCTTATCAGTAGAAATACATAAGTCGGGAAAATTTATTATCCTTAATAGAGATGATATGAAGGCCATACTCACTGAGAAAGAGTTTGAAACGGCAATAGGGTGTGAAGACAATATATGTTTGCTAGAGAATGTGGAAAAACTAGCAGTGAATAAGATAATTGCAGGTAGTATAGGATCAGTTGGTGGAAAGTATTTTATTTCAATACGATTGATTAATGATAGTGGACAAAATGAGATAATGGAAAAAGAAAGTTGTGATTGTCCGCTTAAGGAACTGGATAAATCAATTGAGAAAATTACATATAAGTTTTTGGGATACTTAGATGAAAAAGATAAAATAGTTGCGACACCGAGACTGAAGTCAAAAGTTCAAAGTTTTGAAGATATGATCTTCATAAAAGGTGGGTGCTTTGATATGGGAGATATATTTGGAGATGGTGACATGAGGGAAAACCCCGTACATGAAGTATGTGTGGACGATTTTTATATTGGTGTGTCAGAGGTAACCCAGGGACAATGGGTTGAGATTATGGGGAACAACCCGTCTTTTTTCAATGGTTGTGTTGATTGCCCCGTGGAGCAAGTAAGCTGGAATGATGTGCAGGAGTTTATCAGGAAACTAAATCAGAAAACCGGCCTCAATTATCGTCTTCCCACAGAAGCTGAGTGGGAGTATGCGGCAAGGGAAGGAGGGAAAAAGATAAAATGGGCAGGAACGAATGATAAAAGAGAACTCGAGAAATATGCATGGTATGAGCGTAATTCCAAGGACAAAACCCATCCTGTAAAAACTAGGAAACCAAATGAACTTGGTCTTTATGACATGACTGGCAATGTATGGGAGTGGGTACAGGACTGGTATGATGAGGATTACTACAAGAACAGTCCCAGACACAACCCAAGAGGACCTTCGAGCGGTTCTCTCCGGGTTTTTCGAGGAGGCACCTGGTACTATATCCCAAAGTATATGCGAGTGTCGTATCGAAAAGGCTTCTCCCCGGATGTCAGGTATTATGGCCTGGGTTTCCGCCTCGCCATGACACCGTAAGCTTCTGGATTTTTACATTTTTATATTTTGTGATTTTTTACATCCTTTGGGAGATACAGAAAGTGGTTTAAATAAGCTTATGAAACTTCCAACGACATTTACATTTTAGGGCTTTTTGATTTTGGAATATAAATAAAATGAAAAATTCAAAAAAGTTATTTCTCAAATATGTTTATTTTTACGGGTCTCTTTACCTGCTATGTTTTGTATTTCTCATATCGCTTTGCTTCCTACCTGATGTTCAGGCCAGTGAAACAAAGAAAGTAATCGTAGATGGGGTTGGCGCTATCATTGGAAATGACAGGGCAAGGGCAAGAGATGAGGCGATCAGAGACGCATACCGCAGGGCAATTGAAAAGGGTACAGGTGTTGAAATAGAAGCGGAAACTAAAATGGAGATGCTCATAGTATTAAAGGACATTGTACAGGCAAGATCATCTGGCTACGTAAGGAAATGGGACATCACGGATGAGGGGGTGAGGGACGATAATCTCTATTTTGTTACCATAACAGCAGAAGTAGTGAAAGGATTTATCAAGAAAGACGATACAGAAGCCCTGAAGATCATAATAGATCTCATGGGTAATCCCAGGTTTATGGTCTTAGTTGGTGAAACCAACATTGGGGAAAAACCACCGTATTCAGTACTGGAAGCCGAGTTGACAGAATCCATGACAGGATATGGCTATCATAGTATTGACCCCGAACAAAAGAAGTTAATTGAAAACACCGAACAAGCCAGGAAAGCTAAAGGGGGCAACAATGTTGAGGCCAGAGAGCTTGCCTTGCGCATGCAGGCTGATGTGGTAATAGTTGGCAAGGTTTATACAGAAAAACTGCCGAAGAATGAATATTTCAGAGGGACAAATTGGGTATCAACCAAGGCATACAGTTCTATCAAGGCAATAATTGCAGAGACCGGTCAAATACTAGACGTGAAAAGTCCACAGCAAGCTGGTACAGGTTTGACATACTGGGACGCCGGAACGAAGGCAATCAAACAATGCGGACAAGACCTGGCAAATAACCTTATTTGGAACATCCCCTTACATATTGGATCATCACAGGCAAAGACCATACAGGTTGTGGTAAATAATCTAAGCTCTTCTGATTTTGCAAAGCTTGCGGGTAAATTAAGGAACTTGAGAAACGTTACCAATGTATTCCCGAGAGGATGGGAGAAGGACAAGCCTGCCATCTATGATGTAAAAACCACTGGCAGCGCAGAAGATTTAGCAACAAGGATTGAGGGTCTTAATCTGGAAATAATAAGATTTAACATGAATAAAATAGAATTAATTAAAAAAAGTTGGTGGAAATGGTAATAAACTAAACAGCTTGTCACATGTCATAGAGACCATAGGCATTTTTTTAATATAATCAAGAATCTTAATAACCATTTCCAAACTGTTTTTTACTGGAAAGATTAGACCATAGATTCTAAACCAATTTTTTAACTAAAACAAATTAATTAGATTACAAGAAATATTTAAGGAAAAATATCCATGAGAAAATTATCTTTTTTAATAATATCCTTTGTCGCAGTATATTTACTTGCTGGATGTGTTACTGAAAAATATGTTGATAGGCCCCCCAGAGTGCCTCGTCCAGAATGGGTAAACAAAGTTCCCGATGAGGATGAAAAGTATCATTATTTTGTCGGTCGAAAGACCCATGCCCTAACCTATGAATCAGGGTGGGATGATGCCTTTCAAAACGCCGTTAGCAAGATCTCCCGAATGATCCAGTCAAAGGTTACGGTGGACTATGATAAACAAAGGTATGAAAGAGGCATTGCACATGACACAGAAATCAGCGATGCAGGCAGTTATATAAGAGATAGGGTTAGGATTCTCTCCTCCGAAATTGCACGAGGGGTTAAAGAGGTAGCAGCATATAGTGAAGACCTACTCGTAGAAAAAGCCATTAGGTACAATGTTTATGTGCTCGTCCGCTATCCGAAAGATGAATATAAAAGGATTAAGAATAACATTCTCGGAATTAAACCAGAGATTGACAAAGGACATATATTGCTAGTGAGTGGAAAATGTAAGGAAGCTATCGACTACTTTTATACCCTTACGATCAAAGACCCAAAAAACGAGAAGGCGCAATACTACCTTTCGCTGGCTTATGATGAATGTGGTGACAAGGCTGAGGCATTAAGGGCATATAAAGTTTTTCTCGATATGCATCCTGATGCTAAAGTTCTAAGGGAAAAATCAGTAAATCGTATACGTGAGCTCAGGAATGGGTTAATTGACAAACTTATTGAAGAAGCCGTTGAGCTAGCAGATAGACACGAATTCCAGAAATGCCTTGAAAGGCTCGAAGAGGCATACAGCCTGAACCCATCACCAGAGATAGCTAACAAGATTATAGAAAGATATTCCAAATATTCAATAAGCTTAATTGCCTGGGCGATGACATCCTGCAGTTATTCTTTAAAAGAAAAGACTGTCTCTGTAGTTCCGTTTTCTGATCTAAGAGGAGAAGAAAACACACAGGGAAAGGCAGTTGCAACAGAACTCATAAGTGAGCTTGTTAACTTGCAAAGATTGAAAGTTTATGAACGCAACTCAATACCAGATATATTAAAAGAGATAGAAATGGGTGGAACAGGCGCTATTGATGAGAGGACAAGAAAAGAATTAGGAAAAATGGTTAATACAGAGAGCGTTGTTGTAGGCTGGGTTGGATACATAGAAAATACATTTAAGATTAATGCAAGAATGATCCATGTAGAGACAGGCAGAATCATTGTCTCTGAAAACGTTAAGATGTTGGGCTGGAACGTCGATGATACGGACAAAAATACCGATTTTAATATTAATGTCTGGACGAACAGTAAGGTGTATAGAATTGGTGAGCCAACTACCATTTATCTAACATCTGACAGGGATTGTTATGTTACATTATTAAATGTGCGTAGCAATGGAGAGATTTGGGAACTATTTCCTAATAGATATAATCGAAATAATTTTATAAGAGCAAACGTCAGATATTCCATCCCATCAACAAATGATGATTTTAAGTTGTCCATAGTAGAACCGCCTGGAAAGGAATACATAAAGGTCATCGCTACCTCAGTACCGTTATCAATTGAACAGATAAGGAGGGTACTCTCAAAAGATACTTCTTTCTTAGTAGCATCAGCAGATATGATAAGGAGTGGAGATGATTCCGTCTTTAGAGCAGTCTCACCGGTTGAGATGAGAGGGTTGCATGAAATCATGACGAGGGGGATAGGTATAGTTCCAAAAACAGAAAACGAAATGGAATACAAAGAGGTTGATTATTATGAATCAGGTTCGCAGTTTGTCTATGCAGTAAGCAGTTGGCCATTTGAGACAAGGAAATAAACCTTTTGTTGTATTAGGATAGAAAGACAAGGTTTTTTATGAAAATCGATTGACAATTGATAAGTTATTTGTTTTAAAATTGATTTTCAATCTATAGTGTAGAGAATTCCTGAGATATAAGAAAAAAGTATTCCTTATCTTGTGGTTGCCTTAAGTTTAATCAAGAAAGAAATCTGTTACATATTTCATGCAAAACTTTTATCTTTTAATCGGAGGGTGATCTTATGAAAAACAGTAAAATTTTTTTAACATTGTTAGTTGGAACCTTACTTTTTATCATAGGATGTACATCATCAATGTCTAGAAGAGAACCTTTGGACATTAGGGCATTTAAGATAGAACCAACAAGAGAAGAAGAAAATAAGTTAAAAATAGTGCTAGGGGTAAAGGATTTTGAAGGATTGTTTTCAGAAGAATATAGAAGCGACACACTTCTAACAACCGAAGAGCGAAAACGATGGCGTGATATGGGAGTAAAGTCATTTCCTGATGCACTTGCTTCATACTTACAAGCCAGAAATATAGTACTGGATGCTACAAGAGCTGGTCTAGAAAATGCAGACCTTATTCTAGAAGGAAAGCTTCATAAGTTTTGTACCGACACAAATTTTAGCTCAACACAAGTTCAGGCGATATATGCCCCAGTTACTTTTGACAACTGGAAAGTAAAGGCAGAGATTGATGCAGACTTCAGGCTTTCAACACCAAATGGTCGTAAAGTAGCAGAATTTAAAGTTGCATTACAAATGCCTGAAGTAGTTGAAAGACGTGAAAAAATTGGAATTACAATTAACCCATCCATATTGCCACCTTTAGTTGAGGAAAAATTAAATAAGAGTTGCCGCAATTTCTTTAAAGAAGTTTTGTATGATGTTGAATCGAAGTTCCTAGAGGAAAGGTCGGACTTCTCTTTTCTTGAACGCCCGGACCTTGGTGAAGCTCAAAACCAAAGCGATGAGTTGCTAACTGGTAAACCCAGGAATCAATGGGCTGTAGTCATAGGTATTTCAAGATATTTTCGGGGAGGTGCGATGTTTCCGGATCTACAATTTGCCGATAGAGATGCAAATGAATTTTGCAACTTTCTAATGTCACCTGAAGGTGGAGGATTCAAGAAAGATAGAGTTTTACTACTGACAAACGCAGAAGCTACTTACTCTTCTATCAGACACGCACTCTTTACATTCTTAAAAGATGCACAAAGCGATGACCTTGTAATCATTTATTTCTCTGGTCATGGTGCGCCTGATCCCGACAGGCCAGATAATCTATATCTTATCCCTTATGACGTGGAACCGGACAATCTTTCAGGTAGTGCCTTCCCAATGTGGGATATTGAAAAGGTTCTCTGGAAGACCATTATGTCACAGCGCGTAATTGTTTTGGCTGACGCATGTCATAGCGCAGGTGTATCCCCAGAATATGGTACAAAAGGTGTGAAAATAGAAGCGAGTGAAAATGTTTATAACAAATACTTTCGCCGTTTAGCTCATATTCGCCCGGGACGAGTCGTTTTTTCCAGCTCTAACGGTTACGAACAGTCTTTAGAGAGCACAAAATGGGACCGGCATGGTGTTTTTACATGGGCTCTTTTGAAGGCCCTGAAAGGTGAGGCCGACGGGTTTACCCATGGAACTGAGAAGGACAATATAGTTTCTCTACATGAGATGATTGAATATGTTAAGTATCAAGTTGAAAACGAAACAAACAGTAAGCAACATCCATTCCTGTCTGCTTCTCCAAAGTACGATACAGAACTACCTCTCGCTATAGTTTCAAATAAGAGCCAGGAAAAACTGACTAGTTATAACAAAGGGCTTAAATAGATTGATACCAAATATTGGGTAATGCAACAATTTTTATTTAAGAATTGTTGCATAAATACTGGGAAATTGTCATGGATTTGGGAAAAAAATATCTACTATTACCCATTCTATTAAGTTATCTCTTTTTCTCACCTACACTATTTGCCGAACGGGGTTTAGACATCGTTCCAATTAGAGACAGTACAGACCAACAAGTGGGGCTGTATAAGGAGAGTCACGCGCTCATAATAGGATCAAGTAATTACACAAAAGGTTGGCCTAAACTGAAAGGTGTACAGGAAGATGTCCGGCTGGTCCGCTCAATTTTGGAAAAACATGGTTTTCACGTCGTTATAGTGTATGATCCTGACCACGATCAATTATACAATGCATTTACTGATTTTATCAATGAATACGGTTTTAAACCAGAAAACAGACTTTTGTTCTATTTTGCGGGACATGGCTATACGGCAAAGCAATCTTATGGAGAAGAAATGGGATATATAATTCCTGTCGATGCTCCCAACCCTCATAGAGAGTATGGTGGCTTTTTAACTAAGACAATAAATATGCAGCAGATTGAAGTATATGCGATGCGTATTCAATCCAAACATGCTTTGTTTTTATTTGATAGTTGCTTTTCCGGCTCTATATTCGCACTTTCACGTGCAGTACCAGAGAATATTACCTACAAAACTAATAAACCTGTACGCCAATTTATCACATCTGGGAGTGCTGGTGAACAAGTTCCAGATGAAAGTATTTTTAGACAACAGTTTGTAACCGCATTAAATGGAGAAGGAGATGTAAATGAAGATGGTTATGTGACTGGAACTGAATTAGGTGAGTTTCTTCAAGCAAAAGTAGCAAATTACACAAAAGGGGCACAACACCCACAATATGGAAAAATACGTAATCCAAATTTGGACAAAGGTGATTTTGTTTTTCAACTAAATAAACCAGATTATCAAACACCATTACACAAATTCCTTCCACAACCTCCGGAGATTGTTGAAGATGATTATTTTGATAATCTTATCAAAGAACGGGAACAAAATAGAAAGGAATGGTATGGGTGGCAAGAAAACATGTCAAGTAGGTATTCCAAAAACCAGGACATAGATAAAAATGATATACTAAAATCATCAGAAAAGGTACAGATGTGGGAAGAATTTATAGCTGCATATTCTGCTGACAACCCGCACAGTAAAGAAGACGAGGCAATGCGCAGTCACGCAAAGGAAAGACTGAAATACTGGAAGAGCCGTAAGGAATCTACCACAAAACTGCCAACAACCATTCATCATCAACCCAGAACAGAACAATCAAATCCATCACTGGTAAAACTACGTTCATATAGCTCTAGAATTTTGGGAACCGAAATAATTTTATTACCCTATTTCACAATACCTAAGACAAATAATTACAAGAAAACGGATAAATATAGAACGGAAGGCGATTATAATACGTTTTATGGCTATAGTACAATAAAACACATTTATGAATCGAAAGCAATCAATGGCAACAAAACGGTAATCGATCATGCAACAGGCATAATGTGGCACCAGTCTGGTTCAGTAACAGATATGAAATGACACGTCTTGGTAACTTGTTTATTTGAATTACTTGATTATTTTTTTCGCAATTCGCCCATACCATGCAACTTTCAATACTCCCAGTTTTCTAAATTATATCACCTGTTATATTCCTGCACAGTAGAGTCTTTTTCCTGAAAAGCCATGTGTATAAAACCAAGACTAAAGTGGGCGTCAGCATGCTTAGGGTCGATTAGAAACGATTCCCTAGCTTCTTGGAAAATACTCTAATATTTTCGAGTTATCATCAGTTCCAAAAAATCCAAGTTTTATACATACCGCGCCTAGTGAATTGTATATTTCTGCATTGTCATGAATGATGATGATAGATATGTGTCAAAAAGACATATAGAATGGGAATCAGCAACCAACGACAGTATCCCGTACAATTGTTTTAAGGACTCATTATTCAATTTGTATTTTTCAGATGACAAATCCTATACCACAAATTCAGCCAACTCCAACATATATTTAATAAGTATCTTTCACAAAGTGATGGCTTATTTTTTAGAAGTGATGGATAAATATCATCGTAATAGTATTCACAATCTAGTTGTTTTTTCACAATTTACCCCCTTTTAAAAAACTTAATCTTATAATTTCTTAATATCATATTTTAAATGTGTACATATTTACCATGCTTCTTGATAAAATCGTTTAAGGTACTTTCTGCTATAGAATGCGCCTCATCAGGTTTTTTGCATATACGCTGTGCTTCCATTTTGAATATTGATAAAAGTTCTTTTATGGTAAATTTTGCATATTTATCGGAAGCAACGCCTTGTTTATGCATTTTTATATTTTCTCCGTTTTGTTAAATCATTAAATTTCTTCCTGATAAACATAAATACTTCCTTTATCGTCTACACTTAAGATTTCTCTCAGAATAAATCAGTTCCATGTTACTTTTATGAGAGACTTGTATATTTGATCTATCATCTCTTTTTTGGTTTTCATATCTCGAAAAAACTTCATGAAGCTTTTTTAAGATGTTAGAAATTCTTTTATTTACATTTGGAGCAATTTTGCGTCTTGGTGAATAGTTTGGAAACTGAGTATATTCTCGGGACCTGTATTGTGCACTCGTAGGATATTCAATAAACTCATAGGCAGAAAGATGAAGTTGAATACTTATATCCTGCGAAAAAAATCGTCTACCTGAAACATGAGTAATAAATCTTGTTGTTGCAAACAAATCTACCAGTGTTTGGCACATCTGCCAGTCTTCTACTTCTGGAAACAAATGGGACAACCTATTAACCATGCAGTGTGAGATTCTAAGTATGGGCTTTCTTATTTCGGTATATTGCACAATCTCCATTGGAATTATTCCGTTCCAGTCTTTAGAAAAGCCTTCTACCACATATCTTTGCCCTGTTTTATCTGTTAGTTGATACCATACATGTGCCATCCCAACACCACTTCTCCTGTCTATTACCCATCCCCATATGATTACGGCATTTGTCTGTTTTGGGGGAAGTTGTGAGAAGAAATGTAATACCACGTCCTCACAATCACCCCTCTTTAGCCTGGCAGTCTCTAAGGGTGTTTGCCAGGAATCTGTCTTGGGTGGCTCTGGAGCATATTTGATATTAAAAGCTATATTTTTGTATGCTTCGTATATATAATTTCCATTATCAAATGTTTCCTCGCACCATTTCTTATACAGGAAATTGTCGTTTAGTTCTCCTCCACCTTCGATATAAGGGCATGTGTCTGGCACGGGTTTATAACCAGGTTTTGAAAAACTATACGTTATTTCATCACCGATCGTAAATGACATATTAGCCGTGCTTATCATTATAAAAAGAAAACCCAGCCCACTAATTTTAGAAATATTTTTTACCTTCATCCTCATATCCCAATTACGGATTGCAGAGAAAATTAAAAAAAATTATTATATTTCATTAACTAAACTACATTTCTATAAAGATAAAAAAAGCCTCTTTAAAGCATTCCGGACAGCAATTTCTTATCTATTTTCTCGTCTAATTCTCTATTTATATTAATCACTACAAGACGTAAATCTGGTGCAATATTTATAAAACAATCCCTTTTAATTTGGGAAATATACTAATGTTAATTTTCATATAAATTTTGATATACAATGAAATTTGACGAAATAATACTAATCGTTGGAAACTCAGAAGTTTTTAAGGTGTAAATAATGAGTAGAAAAAGACAGGAAAGAGAAATATTTGCTTTATATGTTGCAATGATTCAAAAGAAATATCGAAGCAAACAATCCAAAAGGAAATGGTTAAAAAATTTAGGAGAAAAAAACTGTTTAAGAGGTGATATTATGCATACTAAAAACTAAAGTTTACATTTCTTCAGAATATTACACACGTAATGAGGAATAGAAAGATAGATGTCCCGAAAGATATAGTCTTACGCCTTTAAATCAAAAGCCCTAAATAGATCTCTATTTATACATCAGAAGTAAGATATTATTTAATAATATCTCTTAATTACAACATTCTGTCTCAGTGTTTGTAAATATGTCCTTTTCTCTTTAAGGAATTTTTCTCGAAAGAGTATTTTGTCTATTTCATCTTGTGCCTGCTGAAAGGATAAGGTTTGGGCTGGAATTATTTCTTCTACCTTAAAGATGTGATAGCCTATAGTGGTCTCTATTATTTGACTTCTTTCGCCTTTCTTTAGATTAGAAATATTAGCAACAAGGTCTTTCCTGAAATCCTTTACTTCATCGAATTTCCACAAGCCTCCGTTATTAGAATGTGGACCTTGCGAGTATTCTTTTGCTAAGACCTGAAATTCTTCTCCATTTTTTATTTTATTTAATATCTTTTCTGCCATTAACATTGCTTCTTCTTTTTTCTTATATCTAGAAAACTTTATCAGTATTTGCCTGAAGCTTAATTTATCTTCCTTTGAGAATTCATCAATATGCTCCTTATAATAGCGTCTGATTTCTTTTGGTATCACTATTACTTTTTTATAAACATTCTCGCGCAATATTTCATCAATCATCAAATCTTCCTTTAATTCCATTCTTTTTTTGAGGGGGTTAATTCCCTGCTTATTTGCTAACTCATAAAACTTGTAAAGAGAACCCACTTCTTCTACAGCGCCTTTTACAAATGAATCAAGTTTCTTTTCAATTTCCTCTGTCTTTTCCGGTTTTGAAAGTAATAATTTCTTTGATTCCTGCACAAGTAATTTTCTATCAATTAATTCATCAACGGCATTCGAGATTATTTCACTCTCTTTTTGTTGCAGTTCCATTTCTGAGTATTTTTCTTCAGCCATCCTAAGGGCCTCAGCTACACGTTTTCGTATATCAAATTCTGTAATTATCTCGCCATTTACGATAACCCTTATCGCATTCAAGTTGTCAGCTCTTATGTGACAAGAATAAAACAACTGTAAAATGGAAATAATGAAAATTAATCTTTGAAATTTCAAGTATATCTCCTCCCCCTAAAATTTTTGATTTGAGTTTAACATATTTCTTAGGAATTTTACAGAATCTTCGGGTATCATTCTCTTCCTGGGTAAAATAAGATGCAACTCATTACTATCCACTACTTTTACGTGTTTTTTTACATTCTTGAAAAGCCGTTCTGCATCCTTTAGATTTTCAATATGAAATATAATACTACCATTTACTCTTACAAGGGAACGTACATTAGAAGCCTGAGCTGCTATTCGGATTTCGCTCTCAACTAAAAGGTTTTTTACAGTACGAGGTATTGGGCCGAATCTGTCGATAAGTTCTTTTTTCATCTCCCTTACCTCATGATTCGAAGATAGACGATTTATCTTCCTGTATATTTCCATCTTTATTCTTATATCATGAATATAATCTTCAGGCAAATACGATTCTAAATTCAATCTTATGTTAACGTCTTTGTAAACTGGAATAGGCTCGTTCTTTGCCTTACGAATTGCAACTTCAAGTAATCTACAAAACATTTCATAGCCAACCACTTCAATATGTCCGTGTTGTTCTATACCTATAATATTTCCTGTTCCTCTAATCTCAAGATCTCTCATTGCTATCTTAAAGCCAGCTCCAAGTTCTGAAAAGTCTAAGATAGCCTTCAGTCTCTTTTCAGCCTCTGGAGTAATCGGTCTATCCTTTGGCAATAAAAGATACGTATATGCACGATGTTTATAACGACCCACCCTACCACGCAACTGGTGCAAATCAGCTAAACCAAAGTTGTCTGCTTGATTAATAAATATAGTATTTACGTTTGGGATATCAAGACCCGATTCTATTATGGTTGTCGAAACAAGAATATCTGATTTCCCATTTACAAAATCAGTCATTTTTCTTTCCAGAATCCCTTCCGGCATTTGCCCATGAGCTACAGTAATTTTTGCCTCAGGAACCAACTTCGCGATACTATCCGCAATACGGTTTATGTCTTTTACACGATTGTGCACAAAATAAATCTGCCCATCACGATTAAGTTCATAAATTATCGCATTCTTTATTATGTCAGCATCGAAACGTAATAATCTAGTTTGTATGGACTGCCTCTCTTGTGGTGGAGTGTTTAGTGAGGAAATGTCTTTTATGCCTAAAAGGGACATGTGCAAAGTCCGTGGAATTGGTGTTGCCGTTAGCGTAAGGACATCAACTGTTTCTCTAAGTCTCTTTAGTTTCTCTTTATGTTCGACACCAAATCTTTGTTCTTCATCGACAACGACCAGACCAATATCATTGAAAATAATATCCTTCTGAACCAATCTATGTGTTCCAATAATAATATCTATCTTCCCCTCTTTTAAATTATCCAGTATTTCCCTTTGTTCCTTTCGGGTCTTAAATCTGCTCAACACATCAATGTTAATGGGATAATCCGCCATACGCTCAGAAAAAGTCCTATAATGCTGTTGTGCTAGAATTGTTGTTGGCACAAGTACAGCTACCTGTTTTCCGTATATTACCACCTTAAATGCCGCCCGTATTGCTATCTCGGTCTTCCCGTACCCCACATCCCCACAAATAAGCCTATCCATTGGCCTTGATGATTCCATATCTTTTTTAATCTCATCCATCACCTGAAGTTGATCTTCAGTCTCCTGATAAATGAATTCTGATTCAAATTTTCCCTGCCATTCTGAGTCTTTTGTGTAAGTAATACCTTGTTTGTCCCATCTAATTGCATGCATGGAGAGAAGCTCACTAGCTATATCTCGAACGGCCTCTTCTACTATTTGCTTCTTTTTTTCCCATGTCTGTTTGCCTATCTTACTCAAACTTGGCTTACGGTCAGAACCACATATGTATTTTTGTACCAACTCAATCTTTGAAACAGGTACATAAACCTTCGCACCTCTATCAAACTCGAGCACAAGGAATTCACCCTGCCTACCAGAATCATTATCATCAGAAAGCATTTGCATGCCCAGGAACCTTGCTATTCCATAGCTAGCGTGTACAACATAGTCACCCTTTTCTAAATCAAGGAAAGAATCAATAGCCCTTGTATGTATTGATTTCTTGGGTTCTCTTCTCAATCGGTAACGACTGAATATCTCATGATGAGTAAGAAATGCTGTAGAGATGTCTTCAAATATAAAACCATGGTTAAGATGTCCGAGTTGAAATTCTATATGACCAAAAGACGCCAGATTGTTAGTTCTTCCCTCCTGAGAATTAAAGCTTGATAAAAGCTCTTTAAGCCTTTGTTCCTCAGCCTGGTTACTACAAAAGATTATTGTACGTTTTTGCGAAAGGCTTATTCCCTCAATTTTCTTAATAGATTTATTAACATCATTATCAAAAAGATCTGAGGCCTTTATATTAAATGAATACGTCTTTTCACGTTCAAATGTTAAATTAGAAAGATAAAACTTTGTAAAACCTTCACAAGATTTCATTACATGATTAAAAGAATGTGTTTTTATAGGGAGTTTCAAATTAGCAATAATGCTGTTTGCCTTGTTTTTTATCTTTTCAAATTCTTTAAAAACAACCCAGGAGCCCTTAGGAACATAATCGAGGAGTAAACCAAAAACCTCTTTAGATTTATTTATTGATTTAGTTTGTACACCAAGCCCCCTGTGTAAAATAGTATTACATGGGACAAGTATCTGGCATTCATTTACCTTATTTTCCGATATCTGTGTGTCTACATTAAACATACGAATAGAATCAACTTCATCGCCAAAAAACTCAATACGGTATGGCATTTCAGAAGAATAGGTGAAGATGTCTATAATACCACCCCTTAAACTAAACTCTCCAGGCAGTTCAACCATACTTGTCCGCTCCAACCCGCCTTCTATTAGCCAATTAAGAAGAAACTCCTGCTTACATCTCTGTCCAATTTTAATTTTAAGTATGTTCTTCTCTACCGCTTCAGGTAAAGGAACCCTCTGCAAAAGCGCCTGGATAGGCGCTACAACAATTCGGGTGGCAGATTTACTACTATCTTTGTTATTTAGCAGCTTGTGTAAAATATTAAGCTGCTGTACATGAGCTTGATTATCAAGTTGAGATTCAGCCAGAAACGCATCTTCTGAGACGGGAAAAAGGATGGCATCCCCGGAAAGGAAGATGTTTATGTCCTCAAAGACTTCTTCTGCATCTTCTATAGTTGGGGTTACGAAAAGTATCTCACCTTTCCTCGAAAGAGATTTGTTGCTCGCCAAACTGGCAATTAAAAAGGCGGATGACGAACCCCATAATCCATGAATATGACACTCCTTTCCCGAAAGCAAATCATCTATTATTCGTCCGTACTTTTGCTTTTTCTGAATTAACTTAAGCAATTTTTTCATAATAACTTATACACATAAATATACTTAATAATTTTAATCCATAAACATTTATCATGTCAAGCAAATTTGGAATTTGTACTTAACAAACAAATAGTGCAATGATATAATTTCAGACAAAATTTGAGCTTAACATTCCCTAGCATTAAACAAGGCTTAAAATACCCATGAAGAGTAAGGTATTTTTCATTGAAACCAGGAATGGTGAATCACTTCACTCACTAGCCGAAAAGCTTAAACACCTCTACGATGCTGCGGGACTAAAAAAAATCATTAAAAGAGGCGATATGGTTGCCGTAAAGACCAGTTTTGGGGAAAAGGGGAATATTGGGTACATTAAACCTCCCATAATAAAAGCAGCCGTGGATAAGGTAAAATTAAGTGGCGGAAAGCCCTTTCTAGTCGAGACAAATACTTTGTATGTAGGAAAACGTTCTAATGCAATAGACCACTTAATGCTTGCTTATGAGCATGGTTTTACTATAGAAAATACGGGGGCACCTATTATTATTGGGGATGGTCTATTTGGAGAAAATGATTACATTGTTAAAATTAACCAAAAGCTATGTAAGAATGCTTATATTGCAGGTGTGGCAAAGGCTGCAAATGCCATAATCTCGATTGCCCATGTTACAGGGCATCTGGCAACGGGTATGGGTACCACATTCAAAAATATTGGTATGGGGTTATCCGCTAGAGGTGGCAAGTTAGCTCAACACTCCGGCGTGATACCTCAAATCATCAAGAAACATTGTAAAATATGCAAGGTCTGTGAGATTTGGTGCCCTGTGGACGCTATAACTATGGGGAAAGATACTGCCGTAATCAATCCAGAGAAATGTATTGGTTGTGGCGAATGCCTTGCTGTCTGCCAATTTGATGCCGTTAAGATCGCATGGGATGAGGATACAATAAATTTACAAAAAAAGATTGCAGAATACTGCCTTGCCATTTTAAAAGAAAAAAAACATAAAGTTGCATTCTTTAATTTCCTCACACACATAACCAAACATTGCGATTGTATGGATAAACCCTTTGAGCCAGATATCCCTGATATAGGCATTGTTGTTTCCAAAGATCCAGTGGCTGTGGAAAAGGCAACTATAGACATAATAAA
>JBHICG010000026.1:0-40941 GCA_046759445.1 Candidatus Scalinduaceae bacterium | reverse complement strand
TCCATGTACTATTGTTCATTAGTGTCCAGATACCAACACCAGATCCAAAATCAATGAAGACATCCTCCTGCCCGTTACCATCTATGTCAGCTGTTGTCATGATCTCTGGCGAAACGGCGTGCAGTTTTTTCCATGTACTATTATTCATTACTGCCCAGACACCAACGCCAGATCCATAATCAACGACTACATCGTCCTTTCCGTTTCCGTCGATATCACCGATTGTTATGTTTGTATTGCTGGATAAAGTAGTTGCAGAAACACCCGTTGAATGTCCTGACTCGTTCCCTGCTGCATCATAGGCAGAGACGGTATAGGTATAGGTTGTTGATGGACTTAATCCTGTGTCATGATATGTAGTGCTGGAAACATCAGCAACTTGAGACCCATCTCTGTATATTCTGTAGCCTGTTACCCCTACGTTGTCCGTTGAAGCGTCCCAGGATAAATCGATCTGGATTGTGGAAATGGTTGTAGCAAAGAGTCTAAATGGTATCGAAGGTGGCGTAATGTCAAATGAAGACAAAGTAGTTGCAGAAACACCCGTTGACTGTCCTGATTCGTTCCCTGCTGCATCATAGGCAGAGACGGTGTATGTATAGGTTGTTGATGGGCTTAATCCTGTGTCTTGATATGTAGTGCTGGAAACATCACCAACTTGAGACCCATTTCTGTATATTCTGTAACCTGTTACCCCTACGTTGTCCGTTGAAGCATTCCAGGATAAATCGATCTGGGTTGTGGAAACAGGTGTTGCCACAGGACTAGTTGGTATTGAAGGTGGTGTAGTGTCAACTGAAGACAAAGTAGTTGCAGAAACATCCGTTGACTGTCCTGATTCGTTTCCTGCTGCATCATATGCAGAAACGGTGTATGTATAGGTTGTTGAAAGACTCAATCCTGTGTCTTGATATGTAGTGCTGGAAACATCACCAACTTGAGACCCATCTCTGTATATTCTGTAGCCTGTTACCCCTACGTTATCCGTTGAAGCATTCCAGGATAAATCAATCTGGGTTGTGGAAACAGGTGTTGCTACAGGACTAGTTGGTATTGAAGGTGGTGTAGTGTCAACTATCGGAACAATCGGAACAACATAAACTACTTCTGAAGAGAAAGCGCTTTCATTATTAAATATATCGTATGCAGTTAGCGCAATATAGTAAGTCTCACCTTCTATAAGGTTTGAGATTGTGTGACTTGTCTTGTTACCAACATCAATAATGGTATCATAATTCCTACTCGAAGTTCCATGGTATAGTTTGTAACCAGCAAGATCAGGTTCGCTGTTTGCATTCCATGATAACGTAACTTGAGCAGAATAGACATTTGTGGTTGAAACAAATAATATTAAGGCTAAAAAAGATATGAAAACTAAAGGAGAAAAACAAGAAAACCTTGCTCTTATAAATTGTGATATAGTGAAATCTTGTGACATTATAGTACCTCCTAAATGACCATGCAAATGACAGTCATAAGAAGTACTGTATTTGCCTGGCATCATTGCAACCTTATCCTGTAAACCAGGACTTAGGTCAATGGTTTTGCGCCCCACCCTTTCAAGTGGTTTGCCTTTTTCAGGTTTTTAGTAATCGTTTTATTTTTAGTGACTGATTCTATCTTTTTTTGTTTGCGATAAGCTTTGCGCAAACATTATGCCAATGAATTTTTTAAGCCTTAAAATTCTCATAACAACCAGTATAAAAGGTAAATATACGTTCTGGTGTTATTTTGCAAATTTATGCTCTATATTTATTCTGTTTTATAAAGAAACAACCGGGTTCAAAACGAACCAATCGACAGGAAAAATTTTCCTTGAAGTTATGGCTACGTAGGGGTTTATTTCCAGTTCAGTTGCGTAAAAAATGATAGCTGACTTTTGAGATACCATATTTATAATACATTCCCTCTTGCAATTCTTAGGTAAGATATTTAATATGGTTATTGACAGGCTGTCCGAGAATTGTCATTCCGGACTTGATCCGGAATCTAATACTTCTGTAAATATTTATAATTAAAGATTCTGAAATAAACTTGTCCTGACGACAGGTCAGGATTCAGAATGACAAAAAATGGTGATTTTGTTTATTCTCGGGCAACCTGTTGAGCTTTCTGACTTTACCGGCAGATAGACAAATAAGCTTAATTTTTGTCTGAGAATAAGGATTCTTGTATTCAGATTTTTTTAAAGCAAATATATATTAACGGCTTTATGATGGTGGGAATGGCTATAACACAAATTTAATGCCGCTACGTAGAAACTCTGATACGTAATTGGTTTCTGCTACGGAAAAGGCATTATCTACATGATTTGAAGTAGCTGTTATCCGAAAAGCCTTATAAAAGCGGTTTGTTCAGGAAACAAAATCCCATATGTTTTACTATGTGGTTAACTGAAGGAGATGCGTCATTGATGTATTAAGAGCAAGTAGAAGCTGTATCGGCAACCTGAAGAAATTTTTAAAACAGAGATACGCCCAAACTATTACGAAATGCAATATCTTTGGAATAGTTAAATGAATCACAATCTAGTAATCTTATTTAGAAATTTTGGGCAATTCATACTTGCATTGTACCAACGAAGATTCCTAATCATGGAAATGGCCAAACGTGACGTCTCCACACGATTTGTAGGCTCTTTCCTTGGTTTCTTCTGGGCATTCATCAATCCCATACTCATGATATCTATTTTATGGTTTGTGTTTAGTGTGGGATTAAGGGTGAGACCATCGGGGGATGTGCCATTCGTTGTCTTTCTGACTGCCGGAATGGCCATATGGAATACTTTCTCAGAAGCTATTAACCTTTCTACCGGTGTTGTAGTTAGCAACTCACATCTGGTAAAAAAAGTCGTTTTCCATTTAAGCATCCTTCCTATAGTTAAGCTTGTTGGTTCATTCGTAACCCATTCAATCTTCCTCCTTATGCTTATGCTACTGATCTTGCTGCATGGAATGCCCTTTAGCATATATTGGTTTCAGGCCTTGTATTATTTCGGGGCGATGAGCATTTTAGCGCTTGGATTGAGCTGGATATTCTCATCAGTCAACGTCTTTGCTAGAGATACAGGACAAATCGTAAACATCATTTTACAATTCGGTTTTTGGGGAACCCCAATCTTTTGGGATATTGGCATCATGCCTGAGAAAATCCAGTTTATAATTAAACTAAACCCCATGTACTACATCGTCCAGGGATATCGTGAATCTTTTCTCTATTTTGTTCCATTTTGGAAACATCCAGAAATGACAATCTATTTTTGGACAATTGCCATTTTCTTATTTATAATAGGGGCCTTGATATTCAGACGTTTAAGACCACATTTTGCCGATGTACTATAATAAAACGTTGAGTAGGTAAGTAATCGAGTGGTTAAAAGGTTGAGTTGTTGAGTGGGATGAGTTTGAAGAGTTTTTTAAGAGACTCGTTGTAAAATGCACAAGGTATTAGGAAAAGAACTTAGGCAATTCGTGCCAATTGGAATAATGAAATAATAGTTAAAAGTGCCTAAAGTGTGAAGTGCGCTAAAGTTAAAGATCCTTTACTTTAGGCATTTTGGACACTTTAAACTTTAGGCACTTAAATTGAAACAAAGGTCCTTTAATATCAATAAGTTATAGAATTACCGAGATGTTTGATTTATGGGAAAGGTTAGGAGGGCTGAACAACTTGGTGTTTTAGAGATAATCCATGTAAGTGAGGAGTTGATAGAACGGGGCTGGGCACTGTTTAGTACCCGCAAGGACAAGGAATGGAGTCTTACCGATTGTATTAGTTTTACAGATTGCTTAATTTCCTTCCAACTTGCCAGTTTGTAAAATGGGCGCTGCTGTCCCTATTTTGTCCAAGGCCAATATAAGTGACGGGAATTAACAAGTAGTCATAGAAGGACTTGACTCCTTCCTTCCTTGCGGGAAAACTACTAATAATAGACCGTTACATATTGTTTTGTTTGTGCATATTCTAGCGAATATGATATAGTTATGATAATAACAGCCTATCAACCAGATTCTGAAAAGTGGATAGATTATGAAAGGAGAAAAACATGAAATGTGTGATTTGCAAAAGCTCAGACATCCTAATTAGGAATGTTGAAGAGGAAATCAAATTTGAAAAAGACATTGTGTTAATAGCTATGGAAGTCTTAGTTTGCCAAAACTGTGGCGAAAGATACTATGACAGGCAAGCTATGCGTAAACTAGAAAACATCAGATCGAAGTTAAAAAAACATGATTTAAAGGTTGAGGAAGTTGGTAAAGTTTTACGTGCAAATGCAGTGTTGTAGCAAGTTTTTTAAACAAGCCCTTAATGGTGAAACTCTTGAAATCTATGGTGATGGTAAACAGACGAGAGATTTTATTTATATTGACGACCTGATTCAAGCCATAATGCTTGCAATAAATCCCAAACCACTTAATCCCGAATCCTTATCCCTTAATCCTAACCCGTGGGGTGAGGTATTCCAAATTGCCACATATAAAGAGACAACTGTCAATGAGATTGTAGATGTTATAAAGAATATGATTAAAAAAGAAGTAGGTAGAGATATAAAAGTTGTTCATACCAGCTCTAGACTTGGTGATGTAAAAAGGAACTATTCAGATATCTCAAAAGCCAGAGGTAACTAAGAAAAGGGATGAATGGATAAAAAAGCAGCCCGCTCCCTTTTTGCTGCTGATTAAAAAGGAATGTCCCTACTAAAAAGAAATAAATAATTTAAAGGAGAGTTTTATCATGGAAATTGCACATAGAATTGTAGTGGATGAAAAGATACGTTTTGGTAAACCTGTAATTAAAGGGACACGTGTTCCGGTTTACTTAATATTGGGAAAACTTGCTGGTGGTATGACATATGAAGAGGTGATTAAAGAGTACGAGATTTCCAGGGAAGACATACTTGCGGTTCTTAATTATGCAGCAAAAATGCTGTCAGAAGAAGAAATAAAGGCGGTCGTATAAATTGCCAAAGTTTGTTGTAGATGAGGATATGCCTCGCTCAACAGGTCGAATGCTCCAGGCTGAAGGGTATAATGCCCTGGACATACGAGATTATGGCCTGCGTGGAGCAAAGGATGACGAAATTTATAAATTTGCTCAAGAAGAAAAAGCAGTTCTCTTAACAGGGGATAAAGGCTTTGGAAACTTGTTAAAATTTCCTTTGGGTAGTCATTTTGGGATATTAATTGCTCATTTCCCTGACGAAATATCAACTGTAGAGCTTAATCGGCAATTATTGTCTGATATTGCGACACTCAAAGAAGATGATTTTTTTGGCAATTTGATCATGATTGAACCTGGAAGGATTAGGATTAAAAGGGGCAAATCAACAGAATAGTTACCTTAACAATTGGGGTATACTTGTGAGTGTTAAATAAACAGTCCCTATTTTGAAAAGTCTAAATTAAATCCGCTTATGCCACTTATAGATCATTCCATTCTTTAACAGGAATTTCTCTACCGATCTTTTCTTCAACCTGCTTTAATAACCTTTTCAACTGTGGAACCGAGTATTCCTGATTATTAGGAATAATTTGTTTGTGTGATCTATATCTCATAACCCCATGTCATGAACCTGCTTCAAGATCACCGAAACCAAGGTTTTTTAGTTTTTTAATGAAGTCTTTTCTCTTGCATGGCGCCCATCTATGCAACAGTGGCTTCCTTTAGATTCAAGTCAATCCCTTCAATAATAGGTATTTTATCCCCGTGTCTCAACCCGTTGATTAACCAATCTTCTAAAGCAAACTGAAGTTCTCTTTGACATTCGTACAGAGTATTTCCAAAAGCAATCGTACCAGAACAATCTGGAATCTCTCCACTGTAGGTTCCGTCTTCTAATTTTTCGTATGCCGCTTTACTCATTGCTTTATGAATGTATATCGTAAGCATAACGCCTCCACAAGTTAAAAGGCTAAAGCCTTAACTCCGTTTCGGATTTTACCCTTTAGGGTTTTATTTTAACACGTTACAAACAACATTGAAATTCCTATACATAAATTTAGTACGGGAAGTTTGTGGCCATGTCCAAGTGTATAATGTACATTTTTAAGTTTATTTTACAACAAGATTTCGTGATTTTATCAGGTCTAAATCTATTTTTTACCAACAGGAACTTGTAGCAAGAAAGGGGTAGAGTAGAGAACTGATTCTCAGAAATCCTGTACACATTTGACAAAATAGCAAATGATATGATATACTTTTGCCAAATATGTTAAACACAAATACCCTTCAACTCAAGAGATAATTGAATTGGTCAAGCGGATAACCCTATATAATTATTTCCTTATAGGATATAATGATTTTTGTGGCCATAAGATTTAAACTATTTTAGTGGCACGTTTGGAGGCATGCCCTTCTGGTAGGGCGGGTTTCCCTGGCTGCCGACAGGCAGGTATACCCGCCATTATGTTGTCGCATTAGAAATGTATAATGTGGGTTTGACCCTGGATTTTCTGTTAATCCATTAAAAGGCTGGATAATTACAGAGGGAAAGAAGCCTATAGAGGTTGAAGCTAATTCGTGATTAAACAGATCAAAATAATCTTGAGAATCGAGAGGCTAAAAAACTTTAGCTTCTTGATTACCTCATGATTAACTTGATTAAGAAAACAAGTACTTATCCTTAAACCTTGAATAATTTCAAAGTAATCGTGTAGCTGAAAATATTAGCTGCGGCTGCATAATTTTACAGAAAAACAAAAGAAATCGTTGAAGCAATTTAAGTTGAGTGCAAGTAAAATTAATAGTATAGTATTTTACACGTGGAATGTGCAACTATTTAACGGGGGATCAGAAAGATCGGGGCAGAGAAATATTAGGGATTTCCTGATGCCAAGATAAAATATAAAATGTAGAGATGCGATCCTCTATCCTTCCAGTAAATCCTGTCATTTTTATATTGATAAGTTTTTAAATAATGTAGGAGGATTAGCTATGCCATATAAAGGGATTGTTAAAGATAATGTGGTGATTTTAGAAGAAGCAAAACTTTCAGATGGGATGCGGGTAATTGTAACTCCAGAGAAGAAAGAAAAAGAACCAAATTTTGATGCCGATCCCTTTCTGCATGTTGATGAGTGGGCGCCTGTTTGCCCTGAAGACGCACCAAGGGATTTAGCTCGCCAGCATGATCATTACCTTTATGGGACGGAAAAAAAGTGAGAAGAAAACAGGCAGTTTTTGTGGATACAGTAGGTTGGATAGCCTTAGTTTATCAGCGTGATAACCTTCATCAACGAGCAACACAAGTTTATCGCGCATTGGGCAGAATCCCACGGGTTACTACAAATGCAGTTTTAATAGAAAGTTGTAATTCCTTTAGCAAAACTACCATGCGGCTTTTAGCGTTAGCCATGATGGAAAAGATTAGGAAAGCTGAACAACTTGGTGTTTTAGAGATAATCCATGTGGGTGAGAAACTGATAGAACAGGGCTGGAAACTGTTTAAGACTCGCATGGATAAGGATTGGAGCCTTACTGATTGTATTAGTTTTACAGTAATGAAAGAGAGAGATATAAGCAAAGCTATAACTTCTGATCACCGTTTTGAGCAGACAGGTTTTGAAAAATTATTATAAAAAGATTCAATCCTCACTGCAAACTATACGCTTAAATCTTGTAAAATCTCAGTAATCTAGAAGTTAAGAAATTCCTTAAGCTTCACGATTCAAATGATAAATGCTCATGTCAGACATCACAAAACAACAGGCAGTACAAATGACTAGTAACAATCCCAAATCCCAAACCCCAAATCCGCAATCCGCAATCCGCAATCCCGACATTGCCATTTCAGTCAGAAACCTGAGTAAAAAATACCAACTTTATGAAACACCCAAACACCGGCTGAAAGAAGCCCTGCACCCCTTTAAAAAAAAGTATCATCGTGAATTCTGGGCAGTGAGGAACGTCTCTTTCGAGGCCATGCAAGGTGAAACGGTTGGGATTATCGGGCGTAATGGGTCCGGCAAATCTACCCTTTTGCAGATGATATGTGGCACCCTGACACCAACTCAGGGAGACATAAACGTCAATGGAAGGGTATCGGCGCTTCTGGAACTTGGGGCGGGTTTCAACCCGCAATTCACAGGAAGGGAAAACGTATACATAAATGGGGCCATTTTAGGATTATCTCGCGAAGAAATAGAAGAGAGATATCAAGTTATAGTCGATTTTGCAGAAATTGGAGACTTTATAGATCAACCCGTAAAAAACTATTCAAGTGGTATGTATATAAGGCTTGCCTTCGCAGTTGCCATTAATGTGGACCCTGAAATAATGGTCGTCGATGAGGCTTTATCTGTGGGAGATGCCAAGTTTCAGCGAAAATGCTATGCTAAATTAGAAGAGTTTCGTAAAAGTGGTAAAACTATTCTGTTTGTGTCGCATGCTATGGATACTATCAATCTTCTTTGTGATAGAGCAATGTTATTGGAGAAAGGACAGATTATAGAACAGGGAGTACCCAAAGAAGTTACCAATCTATATCATAAGATGTTATTCGGTGAAGAAACTAAACCTGTTCAAAAAATGACAACTAAGAAAAATAAAGAAGAAAAAAAGATTCAGATTCAGGAAGCCAAACATAACAATTTAGCAAAAATAGACGAATTAGAAACGGAAAAGTTGAAGCAATTAGTACTTCAAAAACTTAATAAACCTGATAACAGGGGACATTCGGGCGAGATGAGGTACGGCAATAAAAAAGCAGAAATTATCGATTTTGGAATTCTTGATAAAAATGGAAATAGAGCAACAGTTTTGGAAACAGGGGAAAAGTATACGTCCTTCTCTAAAGTACTCTTTTATGAAGACTTAGAAAATGACGATATTTTTATAGGATTTGGTATAACAACTGTTAAGGGAGTTATTCTTTATTGGACAACGACTCATATCCAAGATATTGATGTACCTCCTCAAGAGAAAGGCAATGTGCTAGAAGTCCAGTTCCAAATTACCATGTGGCTGGCACCCGGTGATTATTTTATGGGTTTTAGTGTTCGAGATCAAACAAGCATTTATGATAGACGCGCTGAAGCTCTTCACTTTAAAGTAGCTCCCAACTCCAAAATTGGAAATAATTCTTTAGTTAATTTAAATACAAATGCGCAGTTAAAAAATCGAGGTAGTTTTAGTAGGATTTTCCAATGAATAAAAAAATAACTTTTGAAGGAGAATTTTCTGACGAAGAATTTGACAATTATCTATGCGAGCAAATTTTAAAAGTTACAGAAGATAATGCTTTTACTATTTTTTCTGAACCAAATTTTATTACTATATCTTTAATAAGGAAATTAGATGAATATAATCTTAGTTTTGGGGTTATTTCAGGTAAAAAGATAAAAGGACTAGAAAACTATAACGTACATCATTTTGCATCGTTAGCTGAAATGGTCAAATGTGCAAAACATATTGCTATTATCGTGGTTACAAACACTGCAAGTAAAGTAAAACATCAGTTTTTTGATGAAGTGAGAAAAGTCCCTGCACTAGAACAAACACCTTTCATTTATAAAATTCGAGGCAGCGAGACGTATCCACTTCTTAACGAACAAGATCAGTGAAAAGAGCTTGGCATTGCTGATACACATGCCTATATTACTAGGCAGTTCGATGACGGGTTGTTTGAAAGTATCTACAGGCACACTTAACTAAGGTTAAGCGTAAATGCCAAATTAGAGATGCCTATGATCTGTTTCAATGTTTAACACAGGTGGAACGGATCGATGGCGATATTATTGAATTTGGTTCTTTTCAGTATCATTCTGGAATGTTGTTAGCTGAGTATATAAAGAGAAGAAACTTAAATAAAAAGCTTTATCTCTGTGATACGTTCGAATACTTTTCTGAGGTTCATTATGGTATATACAAGCCATGGACAAATATACACTCTGAGGATTTCAATTTCGCTCAGGTTAAATCACTTTTTGAACCTTATAGATTTGTCAATTTAATAAAAGGAGAATTTGAAAAGATAGTTAATTGTATCCCTAGTAATCAATTCTCATTTGCACACATAGATTGTGACACGTATAGTGCTACTCACTTTGTTACAGATTTCATTTACCCCATGATTTCAGTGGGGGGAATCATGGTTTTTGAAGATTATAGACATCATGAACTCTTAGAAGCTCGTAAACTATTGATGATTTTATTGCTAATAAACAAGATAAGATATTTTCAATGTTTTCTTTATTTAGCGGCCTCAAGATCATAGTAAAGCTTGCATGAAAAGGAAATTCATTTATGATAGATTGGCCTAGATATAGTGTGTATAATTCACCTGATTATTTGAAACTGCGTGAAGAAATTATAAACCCAGGGCCTGGGACACCAAAGGCATGGGCTTATCCATGGTGTATCTTAAACGGACAACTAAAAAAATATTTGTTTTCAATTGATCTTGGTAGCGGTTCATGGACCAATTTCACACAATATATAAATCTAATTACCAATAGCCTTACCGTGGGAGTCGATATTTCTAATCTTCAGAAAGATATTCGAGACGTTAGGTTTGTTCAAGGCGACATAGGCAAACTGGAATTCCCTTCAAATTTCTTTGATAGAATTTTTTCTGTATCAGTATTGGAACATGTACCAATATCTTCAAGGTCTCAAGTATGCGATGAATTATTTCGTGTGTTACGTCCTGGTGGACTTGCCGTAATCACTATAGATTGGATATTTGGTATGAATAACCAATTACTATCACAATTGTCTGTAAGTGAATATTTGGGGCGAACAGGTTCGCAGATTTATGGAAATTATAATTTTTCTAAACTTATATCTGATTATGCTCATATAACTTCACCTCTTAAGCCTATAGATGAGATATACCTTCCAGGTTCCCCAAAATTTGATGAGGAACGTATTCTCGCAGACAAAGATAGACTGGTTAGTGAGTCTACTGATATTACAGACGTAGATCTCTTCAAATATACAACAGTTGGGTTGATAATGCAAAAACATGGCGAACCACAAGATGAGTACTAAAAAGCAATAAAATAACATAAAAATTACATAATATTTAAATTCAATTACCCTCTTAAAAGCCACTAGTTAACAAAACTAAAAATTATAGGTGATAATCAAGGACTGGTATATCATACGGAGGAAGACCGAATCCTTCAACAATTGAACAATCCGAAAGTATCACTTTCTTTAAATGATTAATTTATAGTAAGATAATAAATTAAGAGGCTTGATTATAGACAATGAAACAAATTAGAAATTTAATTAAAAAGATCAAAAACATAATAAAAAATGACTGCTCTATTAAGCCGACTATTGCATTAGTATCTTCTCCTATTAATTTTAGAGGTTTTTATGCCAATAACAAAAATATGGCTGTTGACGATCTCGGCTTAGGTTATCTTTATACCGCATTAAAAAACAAAGGATATAACGTTCATTTATTCGATTCCATTCACACAGATTATACTGCGGAAGAACTTACAAATATAATTCTTAAACTAAACCCCTCTTATGTGGGTTTTTCTGAACCGGCAATCACTATCAATCAAAGCCTCAAAATAAGTCGAGATTTAAAGAAGAAGATGCCCAATCTTACGGTTGTTTACGGCGACATACATGCCTCTTTGTATAATAAAGAAATACTTCAAAATGAACCTTATGTTGATTTTGTTATTGTAGGGGATGGAGATCTTAGTTTCCCTATGCTTATAGATGCCCTGGAAAATAATCAAGACATATCTACAATCCCCGGCTTAACCTATCGACATAATGGAGAAACAAAACAAACGCCCCCTAATTTTGAGTTAGATTTGAATACCCTACCCTTCCCTTACCGTTCTTCTATAGTAGACTCAAGACGGAATGATCGATTAACCTTTAACATAGTAATCAGCAGAGGATGCCTTGGCCATTGCACCTTTTGTTCAATAGCTTCTTTTGCTAACAAACACTGTAAACCCAGTGAAGGAATATCACGCTGGCGTTCGCGTAATGCCCAAAGTATCTTCGATGAAGTTAAACAATTATACGAGCAAGGTGCAAGAAAGTTCTGGATCTGTGATGATAACTGGATAGGTGTCAGAGAAACGGGACTAAAAAACGCTTTAGAGTTCAGCGAATTGATTATAAAGAACAAACTAGATGTTTGTTTCTCGGCTCTCATTAGACCAGACAGCTTAGCTCCCACTGACAAAGAGGCTCTTTTAACCATGAAAGAAGCAGGTTTAACTATGTTAACCATTGGACTGGAAGCCAGCAATAAAGAGCAGCTAAAGCTATTTGCAAAGCCTTATAACATTGACACGGCGAAAAAAGTTATTCAATTAGTTCATGAATGCCAGATTGCAGTTTCAATACCCTATATAATGTTCTTTCCTTATTCGACATTTGACATGCTAAGGCAAAACATTCAATACCTTTCCGAGTCAAACTTGACTCAACATTTCGATGTATATCCTATTAAACTAGCAGGCTTTTCAAGGATGATTATCGAAAAAAAATTAAAGAAAGACAATTTAGTAATAAGTCCAACAACATACTCAAGCGTTGGTCAATTTAGATTCCAAGATAAAAGAATAGCTGTCCTCCATAACCTCATATTTTCAATTTTTAATCCAGAAATTGATACAGCCTTTTTAGTGCGAACCACCGGTATGGAGGCAAGCAAACAATCAAAAAATGAAACTAACATTTTTAAGATATACATGAATTCTGTAAAAAAGATTGGAAAAGCATCAGCAAATTTGTTCAATTATTGTATAAACTTATGTGAATCCAATTTAAAGGAAACTGAAATAAATAAACTTGCACACAATGCTTCGCATAAATGGACCCAAGTAATCAACCAAGAAAAAACTTTTCTTAATGAAACTTTCATTAAGAACTAAGATGTTTAATTGCGCAGATGAAAAAATATATTATAATGACTACAATCAATACAAAATCCAAAGGAATTACTCTATTTGAACAAATGCAAGACTGGCACATTATATTGATAGGCGATCAAAAAACACCACAAATTGAATCATCTGACAATCTTACCTTTTTATCAATAAATGACCAACAAGAGTTGGGATACCAGCTAGTAGAGGTTTGTCCTTATAACCACTACACACGTAAAAATATCGGTTACTTATACGCCATCCAGCAAGGTGCTGATATTATCTATGATAGCGATGATGATAATTCCCCTTATAATCATTGGGAGCAACCTGATTTTGCTTGCAACGCAAAGTATGTATCAAATCAAATTTATGTGAATATTTACAGATACTTTTCTGAAGAAAAAATCTGGCCAAGAGGATTTCCGTTAGATGAAATTCTTATACCTGCAAACACTCACATTGAAAAAACTCCTTTTGTAAAAGTAGGGGTTTGGCAGGGATTGGTTAATGGCGACCCAGACGTAGACGCCATTTTCAGACTCACAGAAAACAAAAAGATTGAGTTTAAAGCTAAGCCATCAGTTGTTCTCGAAAAGGAATATTATTGCCCCTTTAATTCACAAAATACTTTTTGGAACAAAAAAGCTTTTCCTTTTCTATATTTGCCTGCAAAAGTTAGTTTCCGATTCACGGATATACTGAGAGGATACATTGCCCAAAGGTTGCTCTGGGAAAATGATCTCCATCTTGGATTTATGAAAGCAATTGTCTACCAGGAAAGAAACATACATGACTTAATCAGAGACTTCGAAGAAGAAATCGAGTGTTATTTAAACATAAAACCTATCGTTAACCTTCTTAATTCGGTAAACTTAAAAAAAGATCCGTTGTCAAACATTGAAACTATTTATCAAACACTTTTAGAGCATGGTTTCGTTAAGCAAGAAGAATTAAAGACCCTTAGATCATGGATTGCAGATCTCAGTAAAATAAACAATGAAAGAAACGAATAATGGATAAGACGGTATTTCTAACTATTTATGCTACATTTGAAAATCTTAAAGTTGTGCAAAAAACCTTACCTAGTATCATTAAAGAAACGAAACGCAATGATGCTAAATTAATTGTCCACGATTCAAGCGTCAAAGGAAAAGCCGAAAAATGGACCTATCTACAAAAGCTTAATAAAAACAATGATTTTTTCCTAATCCTCTCTGATAATATTTCCATGGCACACACAAGAAATATGTGTTTAGCCCTAGGACAAGAACTTTATGCTCCTGAATATATTTGCATGATAGAAGATGACCATGGATTCAAGGAAGGACTTATAAAATCAATGATTGAGGCAATGAAAAAATATTATGGAAAACCCTCTCCAAATGGACTCAAATATGGCCTTTTTACGGGGTGTGGGAAACATCATGAAGCTAAGAGGCATATCTTAGAGGATGGACATGCATATCCAGACATTAACACTTCACCTTCTCGACTTGGTGGCGTTAATAGCTGTTTTCGATGCGCCCCAACCACTCATTGGAATACTGTCCTCAAAGGATATGATACAGACGAATACCCTATATCTTTCTATCAGACTGGCAATTTAAATTTTAGAAATTATAATAAAGGTTTTTCTATTCTTATTGTGGATAATGGCGCAAAAGTATTTGATATTGAAGATTGGGGTAGAGGTACTAGTTCAAAACTATCTTTAAAATTGTGGGATTCAGATTTTACGGCAAGCGACCCAAGAAGTCATTATTTGGGAAATCCATCCCATAGCCAATTGCTTCTTGACAATAATGGTAACAAATCAGATGCAAAGGAAGACGCAACTCAGGATAGTGCTTGTATTTTCTTAGAAGAAAACCAAGAATCTCCGAAGGTTTTGAAACTACATCAGGAAAACCTACAACTACAAGAAGAAAATCAACGCCTTCACCGTGTCAACTTAAGCCTTCAGCAAGTTCAAGAAAGCAATGATTTAAAACAAACGGCAATTGAACAATTAAAAAAGGAAATTGCGCAGGTTCGAGAAAACAACATGCTAAAACAAACGGCAATTGAACAATTACAAAAGGAAATTGCGCAGGTTCGAGAAAACAACATGCTAAAACAAACGGCAATTGAACAATTACAAAAGGAAATTGCGCAGGTTCGAGAAAATAATCAACAGCTTCAAGTTGAGATTCAGCAAGTTCGGGAAAACAATCAACAATTACATAAAGAGAATCAAGATCTTAAACAGGACTATTACAGTCTTCAACAACAAAATCAGCAACTTAAGCAGGATATTGAACAACTTCAACAGGAAAATCAACAAGTTAAGCATGAGATTCATCAAATTAGAAATTCGCTCTCATTGAAAATTACTGCCCCCCTTAGAAAAGTTTATGGAATGATAAGGAAATTAGAATAAACAACTTAATATATATCTCACAAACAAAATTTATTTTGCAAAAGCAAACTCCTGCCTGATTATGCTTGATAATATTTAAAAAGTTAGTATCTTATTTCCTTTTTAAGTTCAGAAATGTAGTCAACAATAATGAAGATTGTTTTAATTCGCCCTCCATTTATATCTGGTTGGAAAGGTAGCCCCCTCGGTCTAGCTTATTTAAATGGAGTGTTAAAAAAGCATGGTCACGATTCGATCGCCATTGACTTAAATCTGGAAATAAATAATACAATTGAAATACTCCCCCAATACACCAGAGACTTTACTATACCTGATGATCATCCTGCAATTGACTATACCTATAAGAGGTTAGATCAATACTGTGAGATGGTTTTAGCATCAGAACCAGAAATTGTTGGTTTCAGTCTTGGCTACCCCACTGTAGAATATGGCATTGCTATGGCAAAAATTCTATCGAAGCATGTAAGATGCATTGCTGGTGGTCCACAAGCAACATATAATGAGGAAGATTTATTGAGTATTGGATGTTTTGATACCGTCGTCTCTGGATATGGTGAAGAAGCAATTCTGGAGGCTCTGAATTCAAAAGGCATCATACAAAAACCCCTCGTCCCCAAAAAAGAATACTTACCTGATTACACAGGAATAGAAATAGATAAATACAATGGAGAATTATCTGTAGTGACAACCAGGGGTTGTCCGTATAAGTGTCACTTTTGCACACAACATCTTCCATATTATTTTCACTCAATCGATACAGTTGTAAATCAAATTAAGAATACACCAAACGCTACTGGAATTATGTATAATGACTCGAGTATTAATATCAACAATAATAGAACCGCAAAACTGTTTGAGGAAATATCCACACTCGATACAAAACCTCCAGGCCATATCTTTGGCATGCAGATACATGAAGGGTATAAGAATTATGTGTCAAAAATGGCTTCTGCAGGAGTTCGGGAAGCAAGGGTTGGAATTGAATCAGGGTCTATGCGGGAGAGAAATAGTATGAATAAACCCAAATTTGACAATGACTTGATAGTAGAATTTGTAAAGGAGTTAACCAAGTATAAAATATTAACACTCGCACAGTATATAATCTGTTATCCAGATGAAACAGAGGAAGATAGAATGGAAACCTTTGCCTTGATGAACCGCATCAACTCTGAGTGTGACTCAGAATATGTCAAGCATTGGTGGTTCCAATTTGTTGTGCACCACGGTGGTGAAAAACTTTTTAAAGAAAAGTATGGTGTTGTCAAAGATTCTCCTAAAACATGGAGAAACTCCACGTACACACCTGACATAATTAATAAAACAATAGAAAGATTCACTAAAATTGTACCCGAAAATGCCACCGTCCATTCATAAAGTGATATATGAGAAATCCATTTAAAGTAGATAATTTTAAAGAATTTACTTATAGCAAAATCAAGCATTTTTCATTTTTTAAAGAAATGCACGAAAACAATATTATTATTGATCCGGAAGAGTGCAGGTTAAAAGATTATCAAGATCATCTTGTTTACAATTTCATTCTTAATAATATTCCGAAGGGGTCTAAACTTCTCGACATTGGTGGGGGTTGGTCAAGAATTATAAATAAATTCAGTAAAGATTACGAATGCTGGAACATCGACAAACTTAAAGGTAAAGGTAATGGTCCAGTTAAGTTGAAAATTACAGGTTATCGTTTGGTTAAAGACTACATAGGCAACTTTAATAAAGAATTGCCTAATGAATATTTTGATTTTGTTTTTAGTATTTCAGTATTGGAGCACATAAACGATAAGGCAACCTTTTTGAATATTTGTCAGGATATAGATAGAGTCTTAAAGCCAAAAGGATATTCCCTCCACTGCTTTGACATTGTTATCAGTGAAAACACAATTTGGGCGAATAAATTATTAGATTTTATGTATCAGTATTTTCCCGTCATTAATCCTCTCGTTCCATTAACAAAATTAAAAGACGACCCTGATCTTTATGTCATGAGTGAAAAAGTTTACAATCAATATTGGAAACCAATTACCAAACAACCTTACAAGAAATATAAGCCACTTACATACAACATATTATGGCAAAAGACAATTTCTAAACAACTCGAGGAGACATAATTAAAATGAAAGTTTCAGTTATTCTGGTTGATGGAGGGTTTCGAGAAAATATCCATGCGGCACGGTGTTTCTCAGAACAGGATTTTCCGAAAGATGAGTATGAGGTTATCTGGGTAGAATATTATCGTAAACCTCATGAGGGCTTGAAAAATCTGCCAAAAGTAAAGGTACTTATTTTAAACAATTATAATACCTATCATTCATCCTATTGCTTTAATGCAGGAATCCGTGAAGCATCGGGTAAACTCCTAATTATCCCTGATGCAGATCAGATTGTACCATCAGATTTTATCTCTCGAGTCTGGAATTTACATAAATCGTATGACAAATTAGTTGTATATGGATATCGATATGATGAAATCGAACAAGGAGTCTTAAAAACGCATAGTCTTGATGAACTTGAAAAAAAATGTGTTCTCAAAAACCCGACTAATTATGGTGGCTGCCTGACAGTCCGAAGAAAGTGGTTGATAGAGATTAACGGTTATGAGCAACATCCTCTATTAGGGACAGGAAATCACTCAAATGGCCTTGACATTTATACCCGTTTCAGAAATCTTGGCTTGGCGATTCAATGGGCCCCAACATTAAAATTATACCATCCCTGGCATTCCTTTTCGAGGCAACACGACCCAATATATGATTTACAGCTAGAATTGATTGAGTGGAAGTCAAGCCAGTTATTCACTATGGCTTTTGAAGGAATTAATTCCTCAAAAAACATTGTTCCAACTGGCGATGCCAAAAAAATTATTAAAAACGGATTAGAGAAGTTGACCAATAATAATCAACAACTTCAACATGAAAACCAGCAACTCAAACAGGAAATTGAACAGCTTCAGCAGGAAAACCAACAAACTAAACAAGAAATTCTGCAAATTAGAAATTCGCTATCATTGAAAATTACAGCCCCACTTAGAAAGATCTATGGCTTGATAAGAAATTTTTAACTAAATAAAACAGACGATTATGTTCCTGCTACTGGTAGAACCTATACAGTCCGAGAATTTTGTACTATGGCATTTAAAAAAATAGAGATCGACTTAATATGGAAATGAGAAGGGGTGGAAGAGTGTGGAATCAATAAGAAGAGTGGTAAAATATTGATTAAGGCCGAGTCTAGATATTTTATACCTACTGAAGTAAATGTCTTATGTGGAAATCCGGAAAAAGCCAAAAAAGTTTTAGGGTAGGAATCTAAAACATCTATAGAAGATTTAATTGCCATAATGATTCGTCATGATATTGAAAAAGAAAGGGGCAACTGACGGAGAAAAATAGCAAGACATATGTTTTGGACATCGAGTACTTTTTATTCTGGTTTTACGCGTCACCTTAAAAAGACAGTTTTAAAAATAGGGTCTTGACTAAACTTATAGAACATTTTGGTACTATATTCTAGTCAAGACCCTAAATCATTTATGATGAAACATTCTTATTGGTTATTGTTTTTTATTTTCATCTTCCTTTTTGAAGAAACATTAATTTCCTGGTTGAGCATAAAAAATATTGACATTGGAAACACAAGTTTTCTGGCTTTAGCCTGGGTGGGCTTTGGAATATTTATAATTCCCCTGTATATAACATTTTATATCAAACAACGAAAAGAAGTTAAAATTGCTCAACATATATTACTAGATGAAAATCCAAAACAAGAAAAATTAATACAATATTTCAATTTAATCGCAGAGCACCGCGATAACTGGAAGGATAGAAGCAAATCCTATTATGACGAGTTACTCAAGATATTACAGTTTCTTATTCCCCCCTACGCTTCTGTAATTGAAATCGGCTGTGGGACAGGTGACTTTTTGAATCAACTATCACAGGAAAAAGTTATGGGGATAGATTCTAGTTCTGGAATGATTAAAAAAGCCCGGGTGAAATACCCTGATATCCCTTTTGACGTCATGAATGCCGAAAATATTGAACCAGAAAAGTTGAATGAGTCATATGATTATATAATAATGAGCGACTTAATTGGCCATTTAAATGATGTGCAAAAAGCTTTTGAGGAAAGCAAAAAATTGATGCATGATGGATCCAGACTCATTATTACATATTACAGTTATTTATGGGAACCAATATTAAGAATTTTAGAAAAACTATATCTAAAAATGCCCCAATTCCGGCAAAATTGGCTTTCGACGTCAGATATAGAAAATTTGATTGAATTGTCTGGTATGGAAGTAGTTAAAGAAGGGGAAGCATTACTCATGCCAACTTATATCCCTTTCTTCTCATGGTTATTAAATAAATACTTTGTTAAACTCCCTTTATTCAGGTATCTTGCTCTCATTCAGTATTTTGTAGTCAGAAAAAATAATCCTACATCACAGGAATACAGTCTCTCAGTTATTATACCAGCCAGAAATGAGGGTGGTAACATTGAAAAAGCCGTTTTGCGTACTCCTAAAATAGGGAAATTTACGGAATTAATATTTGTTGAAGGCCATTCTACAGACAATACCTGGGAAGAAATTAAAAGAGTATATGAAAAATATAAAGATAGTCACAAAATTAAAATTATGCAGCAACCGGGCAAAGGGAAAGGAGATGCTGTTAGAAAGGGTTTTTCAGAAGCCACAGGTGATATAGTAACTATCTTGGATGGTGATTTAACTATGCCTCCGGAAGAATTACCCAAGTTTTATAATGTAATGGCTAATCGTCAGGCCGATTTTGTAAATGGATGTCGTCTGGTTTATCCGCCAGAAAAGGAATCCATGCTGTTTTTTAATCTTCTAGGTAATAAATTTTTCAGTATGGCTTTTACATGGTTACTGGATCAACCATTGAAGGATACCCTATGTGGGACAAAGATGCTTCTTAAAAAAGATTATGAAAATATAATTGCCAATAGAGGTTATTTTGGCAACTTTGATCCATATGGTGATTTTGACTTACTCTTTGGAGCAAGCAAGCTAAATTTGAAATTTATGGAGATACCTATTCGTTATCAAGCAAGGACATACGGAGAGACAAATATACAAAGATGGCGTCATGGTTTGTTATTGCTTAAGATGGTCTTTTTTGCAATGGGAAAAATTAAATTTATTTGAAGGCTAAAAAATGATAGATCAACAACTCCAAAATGAAATAGCACACGGTAAATATTTGAAGGAACATGGCGCTGGTGAAGTATGGAACTGGGAAACACCTGCAGGAAAAGAAAGATGGGCAAGGCGCGTAAAAATGCTCACATCTCACATTAAGCCAGATATGAAAGTACTCGAAATAGGCTGTGGCACAGGCTATTTCACTAATGAAATTGTTAAAACAAAGGCTGAAATTGTGGCTATTGACATTTCGCCGGATTTATTAGAAACGGCACAAAAAGAGATTACGGCCGAGAACGTCACTTTTAAAATAGAAAATGCATACAAACTCAGCTTTGATGATAACACATTTGATACAGTCATAGGAAGTTCGGTTCTTCACCATCTCAAATTAGAAGATGCTTTGCGTGAATTATATCGAGTATTGAAGCCAGATGGCACAATTTTCTTTACTGAACCTAACATGTTGAACCCTCATATTGCTATTGAGAAAATAATTCCCATAGTAAGAAGACGAATGGGCAATTCACCTGATGAAACAGCTTTTTTTCGTTGGAGTTTAAAAGGAAAATTGAGGAAATATGGTTTTGAAAATATCCATATTTCCCCCTTTGATTTTCTCCATCCTCAAACACCGAAAATACTAATCCCAACAATTAAATTAATTGGTGATATAGCTGAACATACTCCTGTTATCTCAGAGATTGCAGGATCCTTATTTATCAAGGCAGAGAGAAATTAATACTTGAATAATGATATATATGTCTTTAACACGAAAATAGATTATGAAGATTGTTGAGTGGTTGCGATTACGGGAAGCAGGAAATATTGATGATCTGGATAAACCTTCTACAACCTTATTACGTACGAAAATTATTCAGCAAAAACTCTTCCTAAGAAAGTTATATATTGATTTTTATAATCAGTTCAAGATGTCAATATCTGATAATATTGAATCCAAATTTCTAGTTGAATTAGGGAGTGGGGGAGGCTTTATTAAAGATATCATCCCAAATGTTATGACTTCTGATGTTATTAATATCCCTACAGTGGATAAACGTTTCTTAGCGCAGGATATGCCCTTTGAAAACAATACGGTAGATGCGTTTTTTATGGTGGATGTTTTACATCATATAAATAATACAAGAGCATTTTTCAAAGAAGCCAACAGATGCCTCAAAGTGAGTGGCAAGATAGTTATGGTTGAACCCGCCAATACCTTGTGGGGACGATTTATTTATAAACATTTTCATCATGAACCATTTGATCCTTCAGGAGAGTGGGGCATAAAAGAAGGAGAAGGTCCTCTTTCTTCAGCTAATGGGGCCATTCCCTGGATAATTTTTTGTCGAGATAGAGAACAGTTCGAAAAAGAATTTCCTTCATTTAAAATTCTAAAACTGAAACCACACACTCCCTTTCTTTATCTAGTTAGCGGGGGCCTTACTATGCGGCAATTGCTGCCATCATTTACATATAGTATTGTAAAAGGACTTGAAACAATTCTTTTGCCACTTAATAAGTATCTTGGAATGTTTCTAACGGTTGAGATTGGGAAAGTATCATAACTCATAGTTAAAGAATTGCTATAGACAACTATTAAAGTAAAATCGAATTGAAGAAATTTGGCCTATACATCCTATTAATAATCTTACCATTTCTATTATTTTTCATAAGCTTTCGTTCAACTGGAAGACCATTCTGGCTTTTTGCAGACCCTCACTACGCTTATTTGCTAAACTCACTTACTATGGCCCAATTTGATAGGGTTTGGCTTGTACATCATCCTGGTACAACAGTAGAAATTCTTGGAGCTATAACAATAAAAATAGTTCACTTTTTCTGTGGAGAAAATGACTTAGTCCATGATGTCTCTACAAATCCAGAACTTTATTTGGCAACCATATATTATGTCTTGGTAGGGCTTAATGTTTTAGTGCTTTTAGCTATAGGACTGTTTGCTTATGTTATTACAAGAAACATCTGGCTGAGTTTTCTGATTCAGTTAACACCATTCCTTTCAAAGACGTATCTGGTTCTTTTGTGCAGGGTGTCTGCTGACCCGCTTCTTTTGCCTGTTATTTTATTATTTGTAGCAATTATTATTTTAACTTTTAAATTAAAGATCGAAGAACATTTGAAGTTGTATACATTCTTATTTGCGCTTATTACGGGTCTTGGGTTAGCAACGAAAGTTACTTTCATTCCCCTTGTCGCCATTCCCATATTAATATTGCCGAAATTCAGATGGAAAGGGTACTATTTTTTTGGAGCCGTAATCAGCTTTGTACTCTTTACTCTACCGATTATCACTGAATACCCGCGTATGATAAACTACTTTCTCACGCGTTTTGTTCAACAGGGACTAGGACCAGGTAAAAAATCTTTTATTGATACAATTCTTTTAGAGCCGTTTCTCCTTATTATTATACTGATTTCCATTTTTGTGATAAGTATAAGTGTTCCTAATTTTAGACAATATAGCCGCAAAAATTTCACTTTTAAACTACTTCTAGCGGTTACAATATCTCAAATTTTTAGTCTGATTATGGTAATGAAACATCCTCAGGGGGCATTTTCAGGGTCAGCCCGTTATCTTATCTCTGCTTTAGGATTATCAGGTATTACTTTAGTACTTATATTCAATCAAGTTAAACAAATGAATATAGGAAAAAAGTTTGTTGCCAGAGGTTTACCTTATTTTGTAATAGTTAGTTTGCTTATTTTTGTTTACTTCAGAGTCACAGATGCCCAGGTAAAATACAAGTATATCAAAATCAATAAAGACAGGACTCTTGCTATTTCCCAAAAAGTGGAAAAAGATTATAAAGAATGTGCCAAAATCTATAATTACTTTTCATCATCTATTCCACAGGCATTATTTCTTGGTAATCAATGGGCAAGTTATGGTCCACCCTGGAAATATTCAAAAGAACTCAAAAAAATTTATTCCAATGACAAAATATATTTTTATAAGATTTTTGATCACAGATATTTTGATTGGTCTTCTGTGATTAAGTTTGAAAAAATACAATCTAACCATAAGTGTATTATATTTATTAGTCCCGCATTTGAAGGTTCTTGGTCACAATATAAACCAAATATACCATTAGAAGAGGTTTACCGTATAGAAGGTAGAGTAATTTACAAAGTGAAATAAAGACACAGTAATGGCAAAAATCCTATCAGCAAGAATCAAAATGAAGTATGGTTATTATATCCTTTTATTAATCTTACCATTATCATTAATTCTTACCGCCTTTCATCTAAAAGACGCTAAAGGTCCCTATTGGCTTAATATCAACTATGATCCTTCATATGCTTATCTAGTCAATTCACTTCATCTCGCCCAATTTGAAACAGTTTGGCATATACATCATCCTGGTACAACACTGCAAGTTCTTGGAGCCATCATTATCAAAACAGTTAACTTATTGTATTGGGAAAATGATTTAGTAGAGGATGTATTCAGAATTCCAGAACTATATTTGGGAATCATGAATAATTTTCTTGTTGGCCTCAACGTCTTAGGACTTTCAGTTTTAGGCATTTTTACTTATTTTATTACAAGAAATATCGGTTTGAGTTTATTGATTCAACTAACACCATTTTTGTCAACAACCAGTTTGCTTGAGTTAACAAGAATGCGCCCTGACCACCTTCTTCTATTTGCTACTTTATTATTTGTGACAATTATCATAACGACATTTAAATATAGTATTGAAAAACACTTAAAACTATATACATTCCTATTTGCTCTTATTACGGGTTTTGGAACAGTAACTAAAGTTACTTTTATTCCCCTTGTTATTATTCCATTACTTTTATTGCCAAAGTTCAGATGGAAGTTATACTGTCTTGGAGGAACACTTATCAGTTTTATGTTCTTTACTCTACCGATTGTCAATTACTATCCAAGGCTTTTCAATTGGTTCATCGGAACTTTTACACATACCGGACATTATGGGTATGGGGAGAAGGGGCTGATAGATTTTCCAAGATTTTATTCGAATATTAAAAGAATAATTGATTCAGAACCAGTATTTCTTATTATATTGCTGATGGCAATTTGTATTGGCGGCATTTTGTTTTTCTCAAGAGAGAGAGATAGCAACCAGGAAAAAACAGTATCTAGATTACTCTTTGGACTTGTAATAGCGCAAATTTTACAGATCGTAATGGCAGCAAAACATTATTATCCTCACTACCTAATACCTTCTCTCGGATTATCCGGCATAACTTTAGTCCTTATATTTAAGTATATCCATCAGGTGAAAATAGTAAGGAAATTTACGACAAGTTGGTTGCCTTCTTTTTTGATCGCTGCACTTGTTTTTGGTTTCATTAGAATATCCGACTTGCAAGGGAAGTACCGTTATCTTACCTGGATAAAAAATGAATCTCTGGACATACAACAAAAAGTCGAAAATAATTTTAAAGAATATGCTATAGTTGGTTGGTTCGGTGCATCAGGCCCTATATATGCGTTTGCCGCCTTTATTAATAGAGTTCCTGAAACAAAACTACCAAAAACATTCCAAAAAATTTATTCTACTTCTCGTTATTATTATTATAATACTTGGGACAGAAAATATTATTCATTAGCAGAATGGACAAATGGATCATACAAGTCTGCCCCTAATTCCTTGCCTGTTAAATTGGAAGAAATACTATCAAAACATAATCACGTCTTATTTCAAGGACATCCTCGTTTCAAACCGAATGATCTGTCATTGAAAGAAGTTTACGTGGGGGGAGGTCAAGGGATTTACACACTGGATAATTACAAAATAATGGGTGGTAAGTGAATAAGCCTTTAATTTCAGTTATTGTCTGCACCCATAATCGTGCCAATCTTCTAAAGCAGTGTTTGAAGACTCTCGTCGATCAAACACTGATATCTGAACTTTATGAAGTTTTGATCATTGACAACAATTCTTCAGATAATACGAGAGAGGTGGTTAATAAATTTACAAAAGAACATTCTCATTTCATATATTTAATGGAGACGAAACAGGGCCTAAGCCATGCTCGTAATAGAGGCTTTCAGGCAGCAAAGGCAGGTTATGTAGCTTATACCGATGATGACTGCAAGATACCGAAACATTGGTTAAGTATAGCAAAGGATATAATCGATAATGTTAATCCGGCTGTTTTTGGAGGGCCTGCTTTGCCCTTCTATAACACACCCAAACCGTTTTGGTTTAAAGATAGTTATGGCTCAGATGCTCAATGGGGGGATGATCCTCGTCCTTTGAAAAAAAGATTTGTTCATGGCATGAATATTTTCTTTCGTAAATCAATTCTTCATAACCTTAATGGTTTTAATCCTAATATGGGAATGATAGGGAAAACTCTTGCATATGGTGAAGAATCAGAGCTAATACAAAGCATCAGAACAACCTGGCCTAATGAGATCATTTATTACCATCCGGACCTTTATGTATACCATCTGGTTCGTTCTGAAAAGATGTCTGTTGTCCGATTTGCAAGGGAACGATTTTATAAAGGGAAATATCTATATTATGTATTTGACAATAATCCGGGAACAAGCCGAGGACGTGTATTACAACAGGTTATAAGCATGATTTTAAGTTTTAGTCGTGATGTCATAATACAGGGTTTATTAAAAAGAGATCGGAAGACATACCCTTACTTACAAAACTATCTGTACGAAATTGCAATTGACCATTATCTTTTCCATTTAGGAAGGCTTTACGAAAAGTTCAGACAGACATGAAAAAGGAAATAGGTAATATTTTACCACTAATTCCTCAATTAATTGAGTATCATAACAGTTCGATAGAAGATAGACAGTCCTACCAAGACCATACAAAAGACCCTATAGGAAATAGGGATTTATATGAAGACTTGAAAAGACGACTTTTAAACGTTGGTATACTCGTAGAAGAAGTTGACATAAATATA
The DNA here is from genome assembly GCA_046759445.1 of Candidatus Scalinduaceae bacterium. Taxonomy (GTDB): domain Bacteria; phylum Planctomycetota; class Brocadiia; order Brocadiales; family Scalinduaceae; genus Scalindua_A. The sequence goes on along the minus strand of JBHICG010000026.1, from coordinate 14,561 downwards.
TCTGACTTTGAAAATTGGTTAAGTAAATTTTCTGAAATTAAGGATTTTTATCATAAGGGAGATACCTTAATAGAAAAGTGCTTAGAACACTATTTAGCTTTTAAGTTTACAAAAATTTCTGACAACGATACATATATTGATATTGGAGGGTCTGGGAGCCCATGGGTTAAATTTTTAAACCAACGAGGGATTAGATCATATCGGTTAGATTTAGAATATCCTGAAGGAATTAATGGTTCTAACATTGGCGCTGACGCTGCGAACACCAAATTACCTGATTCATTTGCCACTGTTCTTTCATTACAGTGCGCATACGAACATTTTATGGGGAAATCAGATATCCAATTTGTTAGAGAAGCTGATAGAATTCTAAATGAAAAAGGACGTTACGGAATTATACCTCTTTATTTGGACGATACTTATTTTAATGTAACGAGTCCTTATTGTGATCAAAAAAGTGTACAAATTGATAATGAAGCTAAAAGAATTTGGAGAGATGATGAATACAGATTACCCTTTGCTAGATTTTATTCTCCAGAGTCTTTCAAAAAAAGAATTTATTCAAATATACCAAAGAGTATGAATGGAAAGGTATTGTATTTTAGGAATCTGCCAGAAGTTATGAAACATTTTAAAGGGCAAAGAATATACTGCTATTTTATGTTTTTTTGTGCAAAACAATTTGCAACTTTTTAAACTATACATTTTATAGAAATCTAGAAATTAAGGAATATGTTTCTACAAGAAGATTTAATTAAGAAAAAATATATACATTTCAGCCGCTTTGAACTTAATGCTGAAAATAGAGGAGGAGGTTGCAATAGAACTGATCAGATAGCTGAAGTTCTTTCAAACATAGATTTTGATTTTCTTACTGCAAGGGAGGATGTCTTTAACATAAAACCACCTAAATTTCTAAAAAGATTCAGCCAGTTTGAAAAGTGGCACAACAATATAATATGCAAATCGCAGAAAACTTATATTACCTTAAAGCTATTATATTTTTTAAAAATATCGCTTGAAGTTATGATAACCGGTAAATATGTTTTTTGGTATAATGATTACCGCCCTGCAATTTACAGATATAGCCAGGTCTCACATCAATGGGCAAAATTAATTAAAAAATCTACTAATTTAAGGTTCGCACTGGTTGATGATCCTATTTATTTTGCTCCACTAGTCAAAAAACTCAAAAAATATAACGTCCCCATTATAGCGCTTTCTCAAAATTTAGAGAGCCTTGTCCCTGGGCAGAGAAAAGAAAAGTTACAAAAAATTCTAATTAACAAAGAACTAAACATTTTATCTGCCTGCAATTTAGTTGTAACTAATTCAAGAGAAGAAACTTTTCTCTTAGATAATCTTAATATTAAAACTGTTTTTCTGCCTTACTATCCCTCCGCCAGAAGAGTGAATCGCATGTTAGGTATTCGTAAAAATCGTCAACATTCGAAGAAAAAAAAAGGTATTATCTTAATTGGAACGGCCGTTAACAAACCAACACAAGAGGGAATGATTAAGATCATTAACCTATGGGAAAAAAATAACTTAGCCCGAAAATACGACAAATTGCTTGTCGCAGGCTTTGGAACAGAAAGTTTAAAAAGTATTGTTCAGGGTGATGGAATAGAATTTCTTGGAACTTTAACAAACGAAAAACATGATGAGGTATTAAGTAGTGTCAAAGCCTGTTTGTGCTACCAAGAGAAAGGATGTGGAGCTTTAACACGTATTCCAGATATGTTAATTGCTATGGTTCCTGTAGTGGCGAATTCTCATGCTGCTCGTTCATATTACAATTTGAAAGGAGTAATAGAATTCTCCTCTTTCGAAAAACTAGAACAGGCTTTTCAAAAAATTGAAATAGTGGAAGACCATATCCCGATTCTAGATCCACCAGATACTTCCCTACTGCTATCAGAAATCAGTAAATTCCTTTAGTGTAAAAGATGATTAACCAAAATTACTTAGAAACACATAATTTTTTGATTGTCACAATAGATAGTCTCAGATATGACGTTTCTATAACTGCAGATATACCCAATTTTAAAAAGTGGTTTGTTAAATATGGTACGCACGACAACTTTGTAAAAACATATGCTCCCGCCACATATACATTACCCTCTCATATGTCGATGTTTGTTACCGGTATATTTCCAGAAAATAGAGAGCTTGAAGGATATTACAACAGGTATTCCCAGTCTATGATACGTACAAAAAGTGTTGAAGTTAGGGGAAAGCGGAACGGAATTAATTTTGATGCTCCAAATATAATTCAGGGGTTTTCGTCTCATGGATTTAAGACTATAGGCATTGGTGGAGTTGGCTGGTTTAATAGCTCTATGTCAACAAGTAAACTCTTGACTGATATGTTTTCTGAATTTTATTTTGATGACTTATTCAGGGAAAGTAACCCTAAGTCTTTAGAAGAACAAATAAAAAAAATAAAAAAAGCTGTTAACCACAAAGAGAAAACCTTCTTATTTTTAAATGTTTCCTCTACTCATTTTCCTTACTGCGACTTTTCTCTTAATTTCGAAGGTCAAAAAAAAGCTTTAGAATACGTGGACCAACACATAGACGAAGTATTATCGTTTTTATCAGAGGATAGAGAACTTTTTTGTATTATTTGTGCTGATCACGGCGAAGTTTTTGGACTTGGAGGCCGTGGACACGGATTCTTTCACCCCAAAGTGATGGAAGTCCCTATGATGGTATTAGATACCGCTGAGACCAGAAAACACACTGATACTCCAGAAACTACTTCCAAGGAGGCTGAGCAAGTTTCTGGTTCTTCTTTAGAAAAAGATTATTATCAACTTCAAGAAAAATTTTATAAGATCAAAGACCAGAGTTTTCAGCTTTTTGAATTGCAGGAAAGGATTAAACAATTTAGGCATGAGAGCCAATTACTACAACAAGAGAATCAGCAGCTTAAGCAGGCGAATCAGCAAATTCAAAAAGATAATCAGCAATTATTGCAGGATATTCAGAAAGTTCGAGAAAATAATCAACAATTATTGTATGAAATTCAGCAACTTCGGCAGTCAAAAACTGTACTTATTGCGCAAAAGTTAAGAAAATATTCACTTTTCCTAAAATTTCTTTCCATAGGATTTAACTTTTTAGCCAAAGTATATCGCATGTTCAAAAAAGGATAACAATTTATGCGCCAGGCTTCTTGCTGGATGTTGCTTTATACCAACTAATTGTTTTTTCCAATCCATCATCCAGCGATGTGTTTGCCCTGAAATTAAAATATCGTTCTGCCCTACCAGTATCAAGCATCCTCCTGGGTTGACCATCAGGTTTTGTCGAATCCCAGGCAATTCTTCCTTTAAATCCTGTAAGTTTAACTATTTTATCTACAAGGTCCTTTATGGATATCTCAAATCCCGCCCCTAAATTAACAGGTTCTGTTCCATAATACTGCTCTGTTGCTAAAAGTACACCTTCCGCTGCATCATCCACATATATGAATTCCCTTGTAGCATTTCCAGTTCCCCAGATTACTATTTCATCTCTTTCGTCTCTTACGGCATCGAAACACTTCTTTATTAAAGCAGGGATAACATGAGAGGACTTGGGGTTAAAATTGTCAAATGGACCATAGAGATTCACAGGGAGTAGATAAATACCTTTAAATCCATATTGTTGCCGGTACGCTTGAAGCTGGACAAGTAATGCTTTCTTGGCTATGCCATAAGGTGCATTAGTCTCTTCAGGATAGCCATTCCATAAATCTTCCTCTCTGAAAGGAACAGGTGAAAATTTAGGATAAGCACAGACGGTTCCAATACATATAAATTTCTCAATATCGTGAGATCTGGCTTCTTCTATGAGTTGGACACCCATCATCAAATTATCATAGAAAAACTTTCCTGGATTTTCCCTGTTTGCACCTATGCCTCCAACAACAGCGGCCAGATGGATAACAATATTGGGACGGACATCATTAAAAAGTCTTTTTATATCTTCCCCTTCAACTAGATTATAATCCTTACTTCTTGGCGTAAAAATATCCTTACACCCTCTCTCTTTTAATTTGTTTATAACAAATCTTCCCAAAAATCCAGCCCCCCCAGTAACAACTATTCTTTTCTTTTTAATATCGATACCCATAAAAATATTCTCCAAGCTTTTATAACATAAATGTATTCTAAAAGAGAAAGTATTTTCCTTTATTAATCCAGGATTATGTCGTATATTTGCCCATTTAATTGCCTCAATCTGCTATTATAGTTGGAATAACATTTGAACTTCTACTTGCAATACGACGATCTATTCAACAATCTAGAGATTTATTGAAAATAAATGTATTTTTTGAAACCGGATAATGGTCTCCTGCCAATCTATCGCCTCAATACTACTAACAAACAGTGTGTCTTCCTTTACAACCTTCATCAGACGACTAAAAACCTTTACTGATATCGTTATGGACAAGGCCCCAAAGCATCGCTAGTTTCATTAGAAAACTTGTCTATCATTCATAAAATAATACTCTTTGATTAATTTTTAGGCTTGCAGCACTATAGAATACCAAATATAATTATCTTTATATTAATTGGTACACTACTCCCTTCCCGTAATTAAATTAATTAGAGAGAAATATGGAAATTACTCTTACTGGTATGATAAGATATAATACTTCTTTTTTACAACAACAATTTTTCTCACTATTCAGATAAATTTCTTGTCTACAACATAAACTGAACATACATCAGTTTTAGAAATTTTAAGGTATTATGTAATTTAATATAAAAGTCAAACACAAAAGAACAAAGGATATTAAGTCGATAACAAAAAATAGAGACTTGTTGTTTATGCTCTAGCTACGAGAAGTGTAGAGTTTTACAAAATAAGAGGATATAGCAGAAATATATTAAAAACTTGTAAATTCAAAATAATGCACTATGAACGTAAAAGTATAATGAATCCTGTTATAAGCGTCATAATTCCCACTTATAACCGTCCGGATATGCTCAAGGAAGCATTGAAGAGTGTCCTTTCCCAGACTTATCAGAACTTTGAGATTATTGTTGTCAATGATGCGGGTGAGGACGTTAAGGCCGTAATAGACGCCCTGAATTATGATGGAAAAATAGTATATATCAAGCATAAAGACAACAGAGGCCTTTCTGCAGCAAGGAATACTGGCCTGAAGGTAGCAAGGGGTACGTATATAGCATATCTGGATGATGATGACATATACTATCCAAATCATTTAGAAACTCTTGAAGGATTTCTCGAAACAAGTAACTACAAAGTTGCCTATACCGATGCATATCAGGCTTTTCAGACATGGATAACAGATAAATATGTTACTACGGAAAAAAAAGTTACTTATCGTTTTGATTTTGATCGCAATCGTTTTCTTGTATGCAATTATATTCACATAAGCACTATTATTCATAGAAAAAATTTACTTGATGAAGTTGGATTCTTTGATGAAAGTCTTGATGTGCACGAAGATTGGGAATTCTGTATTCGGCTTTCTCAGTACTGTGATTTCTACCATATTAAGTCAATAACTACAGAGTTTAGAACCCGCAATGATGGGACTAATATGACAACCAGTGAACATTTGCCTTTCTTAAAGACATTAAGATTAATCCATTCAAGATACTCTCACCTCGTAACTGACAATTGCATCCTCGAAGACCAAAAACGAGTAGAAAAATCTCTAACTAGAGAGGTGGAGATTGAAACGAGCAATTCTAGCATTAAGCATTACGAGCATCTCCATCGCTATAGACTCGCAAAGGAATTTGTAAAAGACAAGGATGTTTTGGTTTTAGTATGCGGTGATGGTTATGGAAGTTTCGTGATTTCTGAAGAGGCCAAATCCGTTACAGGTTTTGGCATGGATGCTGCCTCTATTAGACTTGCCTCTTCAAGATATGTAAAGGAAAACCTTAAATTCATTAAAGGTTCCATAACTTATATTCCCATAAAAGAAGAAAAGATGTTTGATGTAATAATATGTTTTGAGACATTAGAAAACGCAGAAGACTACAACGCACTAATGAAAGAGGTAAAAAGACTCATTAAAGATGATGGAATATTTATGGTTTCAATATTCAATAGAAATATATATTTAGACCAATCTAATAATGAAAGGTCATTCTATCCAAGGAAATTCTATCTTGATGAATTAAAGGCCCTTCTCACAGGCAACTTTAAAAATATCCTCATCTATGGTCAAAAGGTCTTCCCGTCCTCAAACATCTTTCCCCTCTCCAAAAACGAAGGTCACATAAAAGATTTTGCAATAGAAAAGGGTGAGAACGAATTTCTTTTTGTGCCACCTGAAAAGAAAGAGGCACGTCACTTCATTGCAATATCATCAGATAGTCCAATAAAAGAAACAACTGGAAATTCATATCTTGTGGATCTCTCCGAAACTTTTTTTAGACAGAAGGATACACACATAGATAACCTTGAAACTGTAATAAAGGAAAGGGATGCCCACATCAACAACCTTGAATCTGCAATTAGGGATAAGGATACTTTCATAGGCGGCCTTGAATCTGCAATAAAGGAAGGGAACACCCACATCAACAACCTTGAATCTGCAATTAGGGATAAGGATACTTTCATAGGCGGCCTTGAATCTGCAATAAAGGAAGGGAACGCCCACATCAACAACCTTGAATCTGCAATTAGAGAAAAGGACACAACCTTAAACAATATATATAACTCACGAGGTTGGAAGACGTTGTTGTTTTATTATAAGATAAGAAATAAGTTGCTACCTGAAGGAACAAGGAGAAGGAACCTTATTAAACTTATATTAAGACCATCAATTTTCTTAATAAGGAATAATCTGTTATATAAAGGCTTCAAGACCTTGAAAGAAGAGGGAATGATAAGTTTTATTGAAAAAGGTTATAGGAAAATAAGTCTAATAGCTATAAATAAAAAGGATAATATGAAACTTAAATATCTTTCTTTAAGGTCTAAAAAAATTAAAAAACTACATAAACATGAAAATCTTAAAGTATTGCCAATTCAAATGAATTTACTAAAAAGCAAACTAGTCGCTTGTACCATAGTTTCAAAAAATTATCTATCTTACGCTATTACCCTTGGACGATCCTTTAAATCTCATAATCCCAATTTTGATTTCAGGATCTTACTGTGCGATTTATTGGAAGATAAAGAAGATATAAGGTTATCCCTCAATTTGCAACAGGAAGGCTTATTATTAATACCTATATATGAGATTAAAAATTATATAGAAATACCTGATTTAGAGGCAATGCTTTTTAAATACACAATAATAGAGATAAATACTGCCATAAAACCTTTTTTTCTTGAATATCTACTACGAAGTGGATACGAAAAAGTAATATACTTCGACCCTGATGTTTTTATTATGAATGACATAAACGAAATCGAAAAACTGTTAGATGGCTACAACATTATTCTAACACCTCATATACTTGAAAACATACCTGATGATGCTAAAAAACCCTCCAATCTTGACATTTTAAATGCTGGAGTCTATAACCTTGGGTTTATCGCCATAAAAGATTCTGAGGAAACAAAAAGATCTTTAAAGTGGTGGCAAGAAAAGCTCATAGATGGTTGTTTTATGGATGTAGAGAAAGGATTTCATGTAGACCAGAAATGGATAGATTTTTTGCCAGTATTGTTTAAAAACGTCTATATACAAAATAAAAAAACATATAATATGGCTTACTGGAACTTACATGAAAGAGAAATAATATTCAGAGATGGAAATTGGTATGTGGGCGATGAACATATTTTATTTTTCCACTTCAGTGGATTTGTCATTGGAAATCTTGATAAAATATCCAAACATCAAAACAGATTTTGCCTTAAAAATTTCCCTCACCTTAAAGAATTATTCAAACTTTACAGAAATGAACTTTTAAAAAACGATTTGATAAACATTGGCAATAAACAATATTATTTTGAAAAATTGCCTGGTACAACCATCAAAATACCTGATTTCATGAGACAAATGCACAAGCAAATACTTTCAAAAATTGATAATCCGTGGAATCCTGATAGTGTGATGGACATATGCAACTTTGTTAATAAGGAAGTTTATCCTCCAATTACGCGCTTATTGTTTTCAATGTACAATTCCAGAAATGACTTACAACGCATATTTCCCCTTATAGAAAGTTTACCTGATAATAGGGAAAAATTTTATAAATGGGTTTGGGAATCAGGGAAAAAAGAATATGATTTATCTAGAATTTTTTTTGATCCGGCCAATGTTAATAAAAAAGATTATACACTAGATAATAAACATGGAGTCAATTTATGGGGTTATTTTGAAGTGTTAATGGGAATATCAGAGTTATCAAGATGTTTATTAGATGCATTCCGACAGACTGGCATTCCACTCACATTAATTAACATTCCTTCTGAATGCCATGAAAATGTCAACCCTGAGAAAATACAACATTTAAACAAATACTTCACGCAGAATAACATATATAAAATAAACCTTATAACTGCAAATGCCGATCAGCTTCCACATATATATGAACATTTTGGACATGTCAAGTTTAAGGATAAATACAATATCGGTTTTTGGGCATGGGAGATTCAGGGTTATTTTCCATTCAAGGCTTCATTTGATCTTGTTGATGAGGTTTGGTCGTTCTCAGATTTTGCATGTCATACATATAGAAAATATACACATAAACCTGTAACAAAAATCTTATACCCATTTAAGTCCAACTGGAATTATATAATTGAACCAGAGGTAGTTCGTAAAAGATACAATATCTCTGAAGAGGATTTTGCTTTTATCTTTTCATTTGATTTTCACAGTTCGTTTGAAAGAAAAAATCCAGATGGTATAATTAATGCGTTTTTAAAGGCATTTGAAAAAGATAAAAAAGCCAAACTTATAATTAAATCGATACATTCACAATATCATTCAACTAATCAAAAATATATAAAGAATCTTATAAATAACAGTGGTAACGGAAACATAATATACATAGATAAAGGGTTTTCAAGGGAAGATTATATCTCATTGGTAAATGCTTCTGATTGCTTTGTATCACTACACAGATCAGAAGGATTGGGTATAGGAATTTTAGAAGCAATGTGCTTGGGCAAATGTGTTATAGTCACAAAATATGGAGGTAATATGGAATTTACAACATCAGAAAACTCATTACTTGTAGATTATAAACTAACTCCAATAAAACAAGATTTTGGGCCTTATAAAAAAGGTGAACTTTGGGCAGAACCGAATATAGATCAATGTGTGGAATATATGAGAACTGTCTACGAAAACAGAGAAACGGCAAAAACGATGGGAGAAAAGGCATCGAACTATGTGAAAAATATATCGTCGATGGCAACATATGACATAAACAGGAGATTATTAGAAATATAATCAAGAAACGGTTAATTCTACTTTTGCAAACAACTTGCTTTTAAATAATACAAATATATTCACAAAACTGGCTTTTTACCTGGCCGAGTTGAAAAGGAGGTTAAAAAAACATGTCAAAACTAACTATTTTTTTTATATTCTGTATATTGCTGCTCTGGCCAAACCCTGTCTATGCATACTTGGATCCAGGTTCGGGTAGCATGATATTACAAATTTTGTTGGCTGGATTTGCAGGTCTGGCAGTTATCTTAAAATTATTTTGGCACCGGTTTCTTGCCCTGTTTGGAATCGGCAAGAAGAATAAGGGTGATACAGAATCAGACCATTCTTGAATTGTAGTCGATTTATTGTGGTAACCGTAGATTACAGAGTTTAACTACTCATTTAGTAAACTAATTAGCACTACAGCGACACTTTGTCATTCTGCGGAGGAACGACGAAGAATCTCACGTTTATGCAGCCCTTATCAATACAAGGCTGAGATTCTTCGCTCCCGATGTTCTCTCAGAATGACAGGTTCCCGTAAAGTGTTGTTGTATGTAGTGTTAGATTAACGTATATTATTCACCTCACATGAAAAACTACGAAATAGAACATGGTTCATTCCGTGATCGCAACAGTAAAGTATTTTACAACAATGGCACCGTCTTCCGTGTTTTAAGTGAGCAAGCACTAAAAGAGTGGAAAGCACTATCGTCTACAACCTTTTTCAAGCAATACATGGATGATGGAAAGCTGATTCACACCGAACAAACTGATGCTTCAGAAAAGTTATACCCTGCCATAATAGGGGAGTGGGCAGCGACCCTCAAACATCAAACTATCCCATTCATTTCATATCCTTACGAGTGGTCTTTCGGAATGTTAAAGGACGCTGCCTTGTTGCAACTTGAATTATTACTTGTCGCCATTGACGAAGGAATAATCCTAAAAGACTCTTCTGCATTCAATTTTCAATGGTTGGGTGTATCTCCCATATTTATTGATATTCCTTCATTTGAAAAACTTGCTGATGGAGAACCTTGGGTAGGGTACCGGCAATTCTGCCAGATGTTTCTATATCCACTCTTTCTTCAAGCTTACAAGGATATTCCTTTCCACCCATGGTTAAGAGGAAACATTGATGGTATCGACCCGGAACACTGTAACCACCTTATGTCCGTCCGTGATCTTTTACGTTCCGGTGTATTTATGCACGTTTATCTACAAGCCAAAATGCAGGCTAGATACGCTGCGAGAAATCAAAATATCAAGGGAAGCCTACGTACTGCCGGCTTTAAAAAAGAAATGATAAAAGCTAACGTGAACCGTCTTAGCAAAATCGTACGTGGTCTCACCTGGAAACGTGCTAAGTCGGAATGGTCAGATTACGCAAGCAATACAAGCTATCTCGACTCAGATCGTGATATGAAGATGGCATTTGTCCGTAACGTGGTCATGTCACGTCCATGGAACCTTGTATGGGATCTTGGCTGTAACATCGGCATCTATTCTCGAATAGCAGCCGAAAACTCCAAGTATGTAGTAGCCATGGATGCCGACAACCTGACTATAGAACACCTATTTCAAACTCTTAAGACTGAAAGAAATAAGTCTATTCTACCTCTAATCAGTAACATAGCGAACCCCTCACCCAATCTTGGCTGGCGTGGGTTGGAGCGCAAGTCTCTCGTGGAGAGGGGTAAGCCAGACCTGACGCTTTGCCTCGCCCTGATTCACCATATAGTAATTAGTGCAAATATCCCACTTAAAGAATTCATTAATTGGATTGCAAGCATGAATACCTATTTAGTGATCGAATTCGTGACAAAAGAAGATCAGATGGTAAAGACTCTGTTGCGAAATAAGGACGATAATTACAATGATTACGAGCTCGAATATTTCGAAAAGTGTCTGTCAGAGGCATTTGACGTAAACGAACGCAAAATATTAACATCCGGCACTCGTATCTTGTACTTCGCTCAAGTTAAAAGGCTAAAGCCTTAACTCCGTTTCGGATTTTACCCTTTAGGGTTTTATTTTAACACGTTACAAACAACATTGAAATTCATAGACATCAGCTAAAAATAACAAACAGCTAAAAAACACAGCTTGCAATAGTAAATTCGACTTAAAAATTATGTAATATTATCATGCAAACAAAGAAAGATTTTCTTAAAGACATTATACACATCTTTATCTTGTCCAATTTCGCATTTGCACAACCGCTGTTTGACTTACTGTCCAGGCAGGCGGAGTTCTTTACTATCCGCCGATCGGAGCCAGTTGATATTATCCTTCTTGTCTTCTGCCTTGTCATCCTACTTCCATCATTACTCATTCTGGTTGAATTTATGGTAGGACTTTTAAGCAGGCGTGTTCGCAAAAGTGTACATGGTTTTCTTGTAGCTGTCTTATTAACGGCCATTATCTTGCCGGCATTAAAGAAACTTTTCGAATTTAATGGTACCATTCAACTGATAGGAGCAGCCATACTGGGCATAACATTCACGGTTACATATATTCGCTTCCATTTAGTACGAACATTTCTGACTATCCTGTCACCAGCGCTATTACTTTTCCCTTTCTTGTTTATATTTAATTCTCCTGTATACAAGGTTGTATTTGTAAAGAACTATTCTGAGATAGTTAATGCTAAAGTAAATTCCACAACACCAGTGGTCATGGTGGTCTTCGATGAGTTTCCTGTGACCTCATTAATGGATGAGCACCATCAGATAGATCCTATTCGCTATCCTAATTTTGCAGCCCTGGCCAAGGAGGCCTACTGGTTCAGAAATACTACTACCGTAAGTGTGGCCACACATATTGCTACTCCCGCTATCCTAACCGGCAATTATCCACCGTTTACCGGCTTAAAACGTCTGCCGACTGCCACAGATTATCCTAAAAATCTCTTTACGCTGTTGGGTAATTCGTATAATCTGAACGTGTTTGAGTCTATAACCCATTTATGCCCTGACCGATTACGTGCAAATAATACTTTCTATGAGAGTCTGGTAGAGAGAATTTTCTCTCTGCTGTCAGACATATCCATTGTCTATCTTCACCTCCTCCTACCTGCAGATTTGTCTACCGGATTACCTGTCATCACACAAGATTGGAAGAACTTCATGTCTCCTGCTGTCAAGTTAGATAATGATGCGCAAAAGAAAAATCCAGTGGCGCCAGATCGGCTCGCCCTGTTTAAAAAATTTATTGAATCTTTCCATCTACATAAACAACCAACACTATTTTTTTTACACAGTATTTTTCCCCACCGTCCATGGATCTACCTCCCATCAGGAAAGATATACGACAATACTGTCAATACACCTACTAGATGGGGCAATGATGAAGTAGAAACTATTCATTATTTTCAACGTCACCTTCTTCAAGTAGGTTTTGTTGATAAACTATTAGGAAAACTTGTTGCCAAACTAAAAGAAGTTGGCCTTTACGATCGCTCTTTGATTGTTATAACTGCTGACCATGGTGTCAGCTTTTGGCCTAACGATGAAAGTAGGGAACTTACAAAATCCAACTACCAAGACATCTTGTCGGTTCCTCTTTTCATAAAAAAACCCTACCAACATAAAAGTGTTATCAGCGACCGCAAAGTAGAAACAAGTGACATACTTCCCACCATCGCAGAGGTTTTGGACATTAATCTTCCATGGACAGTAGATGGGACTTCTGCTCTCAAACCACGCCCGTCTGAGAAGACTGAAATAGCCTTTACTGCTCATCCTAAAGAACAGATTATAATCGATTCTGATTTTGAGACAAAACATACTGCCCTAGAGCGGAAGCTTTCTCTATTTGGCTCAGGTACAAATCCTAATGGTATGTTCAAATTTGGAATTCACAATAAGCTCGTTGGCAAGCGTCTTAACGATATTCAGGTAAGTGGTATAGAAAACGTTGAGGTTGAGATTGACTCAATAAACAACTATGCCAACGTGAATCCAGAAGCAAATTTTTTACCCAGTCTAATCAAGGGGCGGATAATTACTAAAAGGAACCTTAGTGGCTCGTTCGATTTAGCGATTAGCGTCAATGGCACAATCCGTACCACAACACAAACTTTTTTACAGAAAGGGAACGTGGCAAAGTTTTCTGCCATTTTACCTGATAAATCTTTCCGTATAAACAAAAACGATGTTGAGGTAATAGTTTTGTCTAGGACGAAACAAGAACCAAGACTAACACATACGAAAAACCCATCTACCGCCAACTACTACCTCTCTGTATCCAGTGGAAAGAGCCGTGAAAACATCATCACATCTGATGGAAAACCAATTCCAGTGATTCCTGGTACTCTAAAGGGGCATCTGGATATTGCAAATGTCAACAACGATGGTTATATTACTTTTGTGGGGTGGGCTGCTGATGTGAAAAATTCTCGGCTTCCGAAAACAATTCTGATTTTTGTAAATGGCAAATTTTTCTACTCAGGACATACCGATGTATATAGGCGAGGAGTTGCTAAACTCTTCACCAATAACGCATTGCAGTGGTCAGGTTTCAGGTACGAGTTCCCATTGGCACAATTCAAGGACAGATCTTACAATGAAGTGCGTTTTTTTGCAGTATCAAAAAACGGTGTTGCATCTGAACTGAATTATCATAAAGGATATAAGTGGGGTAAAAAGAAAAAGCCTTAAGCTAAATTTACAATTGGATAAAAAAAACTCTAAAAATTACAGAAAAACAAACAATCTATAACTACACCAATACGGGAAATTCAATCAAAGAGCAAGTATTATATTAAAATATGCAGCTAAAGCAACCGTTCCATTCATAGGATCATTAAATCTCAATTACTTCAACCGCATAAGATACGCTATTACCTGGAACAATGTGACAAAAAATTTGAAAAAAAATGAAAAATATCGCACTTGGTTTACCACCCAAGCCTGATTGCCATTTTAAGAAACAGTTCCTAGTGATCCACTAGACGCAACACTTATCCCCCGTCCATATCCCCCGTAACCATACTCACAGGGCTTGAGGGGTGAAGCGGTATCCAACCGGCATCGTTCTTCCTCACCCATATACCAATACCAGGACCAAAGTCTATTATGACCTCGTCCTTACCGTTCCCATCCATATCCCCCGTAACCATACTCACAGGACTAGAGGGGTGAAGCGGTATCCAACCGGCATCGTTCTTCCTCACCCATATACC
>JBHICG010000025.1:0-42829 GCA_046759445.1 Candidatus Scalinduaceae bacterium | reverse complement strand
CCACAAACCTGACAGACATAATAATCCACAGGCTCATTATTGCCCAGGTTGTCCAGAGCCTTTTGATAAAGGCTTGCATGGATACTCTCTACCTTATTGGCAAAATCAAAACTTTGTAAGGCCTGTTTGTTCCCTTCTTTCTTGGCCTTTTCAATCATCCCGGGGTACATCTTCGTAAACTCGTGCATCTCTCCTTCTATGGCCTCCTGGAGATTTTCTTTCGTACTGTGTATACCGCTCATTGTCTTGAGATGTTTGTGGGCATGAACGGTTTCAGCCTCTGCTGCAGCGCGGAAGAGCTTTGCTACCTGCTTAAACCCTTCTTCCTCAGCCTTTTTGGCAAAGGCAAGGTACTTTCTGTTGGCTTGAGATTCACCTGCGAAGGCATTCTGTAAATTTTCCATCGTTGACATATTTTTTTCTCCTTTTTACTTATTAAAAATTAAACATGTTATCTATTTAAATAAGTTATGAGCCAAGTATTTTACCAATGGATTTGCCGTAATCCTGACAAGCCCGCATACCCTCACTTGTTTCAATCAAATGTTCTTTCAGGTTAAATGAACCCAATTGAGTCATATCCATTTTGAAAACATGTTCCATGGTATCAAAGATATATTTAGGAGCATCGCCGCTGTGGGTGTATGCGCCGAAAGCGCCACCTGCCTTTCCTTCCAGTTTTGCCTTTTCGACTAAGAATAGAAACGTCTTCATATTCGCTGTCATATCCCTATGGTAAGTGGGGCAACCGAAGGCGTAACCATCGTATCCTTCCAGTTCTTTCTCGTTTTTTATCACTGAAAGTTTTTTTATCTCGGCATTATTACCGTTGAAGCGAATGCCTTCAGCAATATATTCTGCCATCTTCTCTGTTTTACCCGTTCTACTGTAATACGCAATTAATATCTTTTTCATACTAAGGTCTCCATTTTTTGTTCGTTATAGTATTTTCTTGCTTTTGCCATCATAACAGCCATTTTTATGGCCTCAATCATTGAGCCAGGGTTTGCAGTACCCTTGCCGGCAATGTCATAGGCGGTGCCATGTGTGGGTGAAGTCCTGATAATGGGTATGCCAAGTGTGATGTTAACTCCAGAATCGAAGGCACGCAATTTAATTGGAATGGTTCCCTGATCGTGATAATGTACTACCACAACGTCAAAGTCTCCATTAACGGCCTTATTAAACACAATGTCGGCTGATATAGGTCCGATGCAATCAATTCCCATTTTCTGCGCTCGTTTTATTGCAGGTATGATAATATCTTCTTCTTCTGTACCAAAACGATTGCCATCGCCACAGTGAGGATTAAGACCGCAAACGGCAATTCTTGGTTTATGTATGTTAAAATATTGTCTTAGTCCAGTTGCAGTTGTACATATAGTAGAAAAAACGCTTTCTTGATTTATAAAACGTGAGACATTTTTAATGGCTAGATGAGTGGTAATAAATGAAACTCTGAGGTCATTCCCTACCATCAGCATAACAACATTTTCCGAAGAGGTTTTTTCCTTTAACAATTCTGTATGACCCACAAATTCGAAACCCGCTATCTTAATAGCTTCCTTGCTTATGGGGGCTGTTACGAGTGCGTCGATCTTTCCTTCCATTGCAAGCTTGGTTCCCTCCAGTACGTATTCAACAGATGCCCTGCCACATTCCGGTGAGGGTTTATGATATGATGTATTTTGAATTGATATATTATCAAGGTCTAACAAATTTATACCATTTGCTGATTCCATAGCCGTATTTAAAGAAGCATCATCAAGTCGTAAAAGTTGAATTTCTTCTTTTATTCCAAGATTGTCAGCAACATCACAAAAAACCTTTTCACAGCCGATTACGACAAATTCGGCCATAGCCAACGTATCTTGTGATAATGCCTTAAGGATTACCTCCGGACCTATCCCACATGGATCTCCCATAGTTATCCCGATTAAGCTCTTTTTTAATGATTCACCACGAATTTTCATGTAATTATACAGAATATACCTTAATTGCCCTAACTTAATGTAGTAAGCTTTATTCCCCTCCCTTGATGGGAGGGGATAGGGGAGGGTGATTTAAACTTTTGCTACTAATTACTTCTAATATTCCATTTATATTTTTAAAAACGTCGTTATTCCAAAATCTTAACACTTTGAAACCCTGTTCCGTAAACCATTTATCTCTAATGCAATCTTTTTTCCTTTCTATTTCTGTTGTATGTTGTCCTCCATCTAATTCTATTATTAAGCGTTTTTCAAAACATACAAAATCAACTATATACTTTCCTATCGGTTGTTGTCTTCTGAATTTGAGTCCTTCTAGTTGTTTCGCTCTTAAATAACGCCACAAAAACCTTTCTTCTTTTGTTGATCTTCTTCTTAGATTTCTTGCAATAGTGACAACTTTGTTATCGATTTTCTCATCACCCCCACCCTAACCTCCCCCATAAAGGGGGAGGAGTCCAGCTAAAACGCTTAACTTTATGACATCTATTAAATTCAATTATGCAACACAAGATATCTTCACCTATTCTTTTAAAAGTGAGCATTGCCCACTCTACATTTATAAATTACGAATATAAAAATTAGACAGGGTTTATAGAAATTATATAAATGATCAATTTACAACTAAAGGGAACTAAATTATATGAACCCCTTTTCCTTTAACATTTCCTCAGTTATTCCAGTTCCAGCCTTCTCATCTGTCGTTAATATCCTTTTTACCCATTTACCCAACATGTCTGTTTCTATATTAACCCTCTGACCTGTGTTTTTGAAACCCAACGTAGTAGCGTCAAGTGTATACGGAATAAGGGCAACTGAAAATGAATTTCCTTCAAGTTCCACAATAGTTAAACTAATCCCGTCTACTGCTACAGAACCCTTTTTAATCATCATATCGGAGAGCTCCTTGCTCACCGTAAACCACATAGTAGATTGACCTATTTGATTTTCTCTCTTACTTATCACACCTACACCATCTACATGTCCTGTGACAAAATGTCCTCCCAGTTTATCACCTATCCTTAATGATCTTTCTACGTTTATTCCTTCAGATGTTTTTAACTCACCAATGGTTGTTTTGCTTAACGTCTCTGCCGAAACGTCAAAATTTACCTCTGAACCTTTTATGCCTGTTACGGTCAGGCAGGCACCGTTGATTGCAATGCTATCGCCAGGATCTACATCTTTTGAAATTTGTCCTATATCTGCGGCAATAGTTACTGAGTTGGCCTGTCTTTTTATTTGTTTTACTTTACCTAAATGTTCGATTATACCCGTAAACATATCGATCTCCAAAAGTGCAGCCCACTGCAGAGAAAGTAGAGAGTAGTAAGTAGATAGTAGAGAGAGTTATTTCCATTTATAAATTAGCTGCCTCCCTTTGCGTTCTTTGCAGCTTTGCGGTGAATTATTTTAAATCTTTTCCCTTCAATATACCCAGCACCGTAGTTCCTGCGTAAACCCTTTCACCTTCCTTTACGGACAGTTTGAAATCTGCCGTTTCGGGAACGTAAACTTCTAACCTTGAACCAAACTTAATCATTCCGAATCTCTGGCCACGTGTAACTTTCTGACCAACTGAGTGGTTGCATACTATTCTCCTTGCTACCTTCCCTGCAATTTGTTTTATCAGGATCTTTGTTTTTCCGTCATTAGTCAAAATACCTACCATGTTGTGCTCGTTTTGTGTGGAGGATTTTGGAGAACGTGCATCAAAGAATCTTCCATTCACATGTTTTATGAATTCAATTTGCCCTCCGCAAGACATCCTGTTTACGTGAACGTTGAAGATTGACATAAATATTCCTACCTTGATGGCCTTACACTTTAAAAAATTATTCTCTTGTTCATGTGAAATTTCAATTACTCTACCATCTGCCGGAGCAATTATTTTTTCTTCCCCTTCAGGAGTAAATCTATTTGGATCCCTGAAGAAATAGAGAACAAAAAACATACTAAAAGAAACCGGGATACTTACCAACGGGTAAAAAAAGAGGCTTAAAATGAGAAATACAAACAGAAGCATTGCAAAAAAGGATATTTCTTTGTAGCCATATTCGGTAAGAGGAAGTCGCATACGAGTTATACTCCAGAATTTCTATAAAATATTGTAACCAAATAGATATTTCATTCCACGAATAGACAAATTTGAATTTCTAATTTCTTATAAACGTCTAAATCTCTAAATCTTTTAACCTTTTCCAGGTTTTCTCTGTTCCCTACTACCTATTTCCAACTACCTAATTCGCGCTAGCGAAGTAAATCTAACTTCTAGCATATAACAACTAGCATGTCAACAATACGCTTATTGGAAAAGTATTTGACAGATTTTGAGTTTTCTTATATAAAACGCCCATGTCAAAGATAGAGAGAACTACCGCAAGAGAAATACTTGACTCTAGAGGTAACCCAACAGTCGAAGTAGATATAATATTGGATGATGGCAAACTAAGCCGAGCCGCAGTCCCATCAGGCGCATCCACGGGACGTCATGAAGCCTGTGAGCTAAGAGATGATGATCCAAAACGATATCTTGGAAAGGGTGTTGTCAAGGCCGTTAATAATGTAATCGAAATAATAGGACCTAAGATAAAGGGTATGGACCCATGCGGGCAAGAAAAAATAGACGAACTTATGATTGAAACTGATGGGACAGAGAACAAAAGTAATCTGGGCGCTAATGCCATTCTAGGTGTCTCAGTTGCGATAGCAAGAGCGGCCGCAAAAGTATCAAACAAACCGGTATATAAATATCTTGGAAACGGCGACAACTACATCCTACCCGTACCCATGATGAACATAATTAATGGAGGAGAGCATGCCGACAATAATCTTGACATTCAAGAATTTATGATTATGCCAGTTGGTGCTAATAGTTTTAGGGTTGCGTTAAGGATTGGGGCTGAAGTCTTTCATTGTTTAAAGAAAATCCTTAATGCTAAGGGATATAACACAAATGTAGGTGATGAAGGTGGTTTTGCTCCAGAGTTGAATTGCAATGAAGAGGCTCTGGGGACTATAATGGAGGCTATAAATAAAGCCGGTTACGAACCCGGTAAAGATGTGCTGCTGGCGCTGGACGTAGCAGCAAATGAAGTTTACGAAAATGGAAGATACGTTTTAAAGGCAGAGAAAAGTCCTGAAAAATCTAGCGATGAAATGATTTCGTTTTATGACAATCTAATTTCAAATTATCCAATTTATTCTATAGAAGATGGCCTTGCGGAGGATGATTGGGATGGCTGGCAAGGATTAACAAGAAAGCTTGGCAACAGACTTCAACTTGTAGGCGATGATCTATTTGTTACCAATCGGAATAGGCTTAAAAAAGGTATTGAATTAGGAGTTGCTAATTCAATTTTAATCAAAATTAATCAAATAGGCACTCTTACAGAAACAATACAAACGATTGAGATGGCCAAGTCAAAAGGTTATACTACCGTCATTTCACACCGTTCCGGAGAGACGGAAGACACCATAATATCCGACATTGCCGTAGCTACCAATGCAGGGCAAATTAAAGCAGGTTCACTTTCCAGAACTGACCGCATATGCAAATATAATCAACTCTTGAGGATAGAGGAAGAGCTTGGTGATAAAGCAACCTATGGTGGAGCTTTATTGAAAAGAAGTTAGTTCGATCCTTGATAAGAGCTTGATGCTAGATACTTGATACTCAATGCCGAATTAGTTTTTTTATATAATCGTTTTGCAAAGTAAAATCGTAATAAATTAGTGACTGAAAGGAGCTAATTTATATGTTAAGACGTTTCCTTTTCACATTTTCAATAGTAGTATCAATCGTAATCATCTTTTCTGCTATTGTTACACAGAAACGCGAGGAAAGAAGAGTCCTTGAAGCAAAACAAAGGTATCTTGCCGAAAAGATTACTTTTTTAAAGAAAAAAAACTTAGAACTCAAAAAGGAGAAAGAAGCCCTCGTTAAGGATCCGATACAAATCGAGAGAGAAGCAAGAGAGAGATTTGGGTATATCAATCCAGGAGAAGTTGCTTATAAAAAATACAAATTTTCAATTTCAGAACCTGATAATGATGAGTTCGAAAAAACAAATATGTTGAGTAAAATAGATTCATTTTTATTTGAAGGCCCTTTCCCATGGCAGATACCTTCAGGTTTGATATTAATAGCATCAATATTTTTGTTAATTTCATATAGATATGAACGTTAAGGATTACGTAGATAAAGTCGTAAGTGATGCCAAAAAAGCGTCAAACATAATGGCCACTGCCAGTAGTTCAGTAAAAAATGCCGCTCTTGAACAAATGGCACACAATCTCTTGAACGGTAAGACAAGCATAATGGTAGAAAATGAAAAAGACATAAAGGCCGCTGAAAAAGCTGGCTCATCTTCTGCCATGATTGACAGGTTGAGGTTAACGGATTCGCGAATAGAGGATATGGCAAAAGGTATAAGAGAGGTCATAAACCTTAAAGACCCTGTTGGTGAGATGTTGGAAGAGATTGTCCGTCCAAATGGCTTAAAAATTCAAAAAGTCAGAGTGCCCATAGGCGTTATAATAATTATCTATGAATCCAGACCAAATGTTACAGCAGATGCTGCTTCTCTCTGCCTGAAGACTGGCAATGCAACAATACTTCGGGGTGGTAAGGAATCAATAAATTCCAATATTGCCATTTACGAGCAAATGAGTTTGGCACTTGAAAAGGTTGGTCTTGACAAAAAAGCCATTCAGGTAATCGAAACTACTGATCGAGAGGCCGTTGACTGCCTTCTTAAGGCAGATGAATATGTAGATTTGGTGATTCCTCGAGGTGGAGAGGGTTTGATACGAAACGTGGTTGAGAACTCAACCATTCCCGTAATTAAACATTTTAAGGGTATATGCCATATATATGTAGATGAATTTGCCAATCTGAGCATGGCAAAGGACGTATGCCTCAATGCAAAGATTCAGAGACCGGGTACGTGTAATGCAATGGAGACGATGCTGGTGCATGAAAAGATATCAAAAACATTCCTTTCAGATATTTCCAGGAGTATATCAGATTCTGGGGTCGAGTTGAGGGGGTGTGAAAAGAGCCGTAAGATTCTCCCTGACATAAAACCGGCCACCGAAGAAGATTGGTCAACAGAGTATCTGGAAAAGATACTTTCAGTAAAAATTGTATCTTCTATTGAAGAGGCCATTGATCATATCACAGTTTACGGTTCCTCACATTCGGATGCCATAATAACCGAGAACGAACCTAATGCGAAGAAATTCACAGATGAGGTTGATTCAGCAGCCGTGTACGTAAATGCATCCACTCGCTTCACCGATGGTTATGAATTCGGAATGGGAGCCGAAATTGGCATCAGTACAGACAAACTCCATGCCCGTGGTCCAATGGGTCTGAACGAGCTCACATCATACAAATACATCGTCCACGGTAATGGGCAGATACGTCAGTAAAATCCGTTGGAAAAAATGGCAAAGATAACCCTGGCGGATTGAATCATTCGTCAACAATAGGATTACGCCTGACTGTATTTCGTTCAGCTTTGGAACGAATCGTTATTATTGTTAAAAATCAATATCCTTTTGTTTAAGGTATGAACTCATTGCATCAAAAAAACACACTGCGTCTTTAATTCTCTTTTCTACGCGTTCTTTTTCAGGTGAAAATGATACATCATAATCAGCCAAAAAACGTTCATCTTGCTCTTCTCGAAGAATCTTAGAGAATTTAGCATCAACTTTTCCTGTCTTGACCAAATGCATACCAAAGAGCCTTTTCACTGCTTCATGTGAATCAACTATTATGTGATCTCCAAGCAAAGCCGCCTTTGCTGCATGTAAAACCGCATAATAAGAACGAGAAATTGCGTCTTCAAACAGTTCTTCTTCAAAAAGCTTTTTAGCGGCATCCAATGCTTTTTTACTTCTCTCTATCTCTAGTCTTATCTCTTCCTCATAGATATGTTTCATACAATAATACCTTCATTTTCTATATTTGCAACAAACTGAAAATTATTTTGCCTTAGATAATCAAGGTGTGATTTTGAAATAACTTGAATTGATAATTTATAATCTATTTCATCGTCTAGTCCATAACCGATCTCTCTAATTTCATCACCTTTTTTCCAATTATTTGATGACGTAATTACTAAAACATCAATATCTGATTCTTTCGTTGCGTCTCCCCTTGCTTTAGAGCCAAATACCAATACATCTATAATTTCATCAGGGAATTTGTCGTTTATTATTTGTCTGAATTCTTCAACTATCGCTCTTTCTTTTATAGAAAGTTTCATATTTATAATTCCTTAAAGTATAATGTATACTCGATATGTACTTTTTTTTTATTCTTTTGATAAAGATGGATTTTTTTTGCAATCTCGCATCAATTATTTAACACAAATCAAATCAATGTAAGTAATTATGTAGAAACATACTACAAATATCAACAACTATATAACATTTGGCGAATTTCCTGATTGTACAAAAGATTGTAATTTCGCATTTTCAAAAAGAATTTCTCGATGATCTACAGGCATGCAGGTTATTCTTTATAATTTCTTGCGAAACAATTTCTTTCATTCTTTCTTAGCTACTTCAAATTACCATTGTATTTCCTCATAAATTTTTAAACGGTCCTTATTTGTTCCTTGCCGAAGTAAAGGGGGCAAAGGTAAAAAGATGTGATTATGTTTATTTGTGATATTGCAAGACCTAACCCTATATTTTTCATGTAGTCAAAGAAGGACTTGACCCCTCTCCTGCTCTCCTGACCCAGAATAAGCAATAAAAAGTGTCTGTCCTTATATGTATAGCGTTGATGGAACTTTCCCTATAGTTTAGCAATCTTTACACACATTTTTAATTCTATTCATAAAAAGATTTACTAAGGTTTGAGCATTATTCAAACTGATTAAAGCGTTATTAAGTCTATACTCACTACCTGCTATTGAAGAACAGAAAAACCAAATCCCCATATTAACCCGTTCAGGATTTATATGTGGTATTGAATTATCGACTATCCATTTGGCTATTTCATCTTCTTTCATATTCTTACTTTCAGCTAAAATTTTCACTGTTCTTTCAACCCAAATATCTATTGGTTGTAACAGTTGCCTATCTTTTAACTTTTCAAGAGTGATGCTATCCATCATATCTGTTAAGTCTCTAAGATAAAAAGAGGAAACCTTTTTCCCTATTCCTTGAACAGATTTCAATAAATCGTATGAAGGTCGAGATTCATTATCTTCTATAATTCGATTTTGAAAATATGATGTTAAGGTTAATTCCTGTGGCATAATTTTTTCCAAGAACATCTCTATTAAGGAAGGTTGTTGAGTGTGACAATGCTTTATAGATTGTTTGTAACGTTTTGAATATTCCTTTCCTCTTGGACACAGAGGATTATTTTGATAATTTAAACTTTTATTACTAAGTTTATCCTTAAAGCTCTGCCAAACATAATTAACTATGCCTGTAGTCAGGTTACCATTATTTTGCTTTTTGCAATCAATCAAAGCATCTATCGCTACATGAGAATAATCCGGTCGTCTTCCTTGTCTTTCAAAAGCATAGCCCTCTAAAAATATAGCTAAAGAGTCCCATCCGTCTGTGACATGATGTGGATATTTACTCCATAATGGGAGCATTAGCATTTGCCTGTAAAAACAGCTAATTCGCTCAAAAAACTGTAACCATTTGACACTATTCATGTTTTTTAAAGAAGGTTCACTCTATTAGGTGATAATGCCTATTTGAAAGGACTATTTTCTACTAAGAAGCTGATCAAAAAAATCATCAATATTTGCTTTCTCTTCCTTTATTATTTCACGATACCAGTCATATTGTTTACCTAAACAATCATCTAATATCGCTTGAGTTAGAATAATTTTAAATTTATTTTCTCCTATAATTTGGTTTACTCCTTCTTCGATTTCTGTTTTATCCTTTAGTTCCATATTCCAGAAAGAAAATAAAAATCCTGATATTTCGTAATTTTTACCGCCAATGTCAAACTTCTTGTCAAATATCCAAGGATTGTTAGTAAGATATTTCCTTATTTGATGTTTTGGTCCTTTTTCTGGATACAAAGGCCAATTTTTTGCTTCCCATATGTAGAACTTGTCATTTTTCTTAAAAGTACCGTCGAGTGTGCAATGACTTTTTTTGTTCTTCAAAAAATTCAGAGATTCCTCAACTTCATCTCTTACAAACCAATCTTTACTAAAGTTAAAATTGTCTAAGAAGATATTGTTCCAATAAATCCGTGGCTTACGCACTACTTTATTATTTGGCCATCGTTCTAGAGTATACTTTTCTCTTTCTTCTAACCATTTGGATATTATCTTCTCGTAAAATCTCCCAAAGAGTGTTGAGCGTGTGGAGCCGTATTTACTTTCTAGTTTATTATATTTTTTATTAATAATATCGCATGCCCTTACCATCTAGGATCACTCTCTGAATAATTTCGAAAAGGGCTGAAAGGGATACAACCCTTTTATGATGATTTTTTCACCTTTAATACATCAATCAAATCTTTGTATCCGAATTAGACTGCAACCCCTTGCTCAATCTCATCACCGGAAGCAATAGCTGCTCAATATCTTAAAGCTACAGGATTGACAGAAACTAGGGACAGCGACCGTTAAACAGGGATTAGACAGAAACTAGGGACGACAGAAACTAGGGACAGCGACCGTTAAACAGGGATTATGCCTACCCTTGGTTAGGGACACATCTTCTCATTCCCACGTGTATAAAAATACATGGCAATGAATAGTATGGCAAAGGAGCAATAACCTATCGAGAAATCGTTTGCCATCCCAAATCCAAATACACTAACCACGCCATTAGGTGTGAGCGCGTATGCATGGATAACGCCTATGTAAGAGAGCAGAGCTGCTCCAAGCGACCAGGCACATGCTCTCAGGAATTTCTTTTCAATCAGAAAGACTGAAATTGATGCTAGTATCATGGACGTGAATATAAATCCTCTTTCGAGTGATATCATTCCATGAATGGCCAGATTGTTGGCAAATGCATCCTTGCCAAGGATAAAGAGGGTAGTCCCGGATGACCTGAGAGTACTTTCAACCATCAGCAACCCCCATGCCGCAATTGCGGGGAAGAGACCCACGGCGACGGCAGGAGCATGATGTTTAGGTGTTTCCTGGAATGCCTGTGCAACTATTACGATCCCTATCCATAATAAAATCCCTATTCCCGCTTCAAGTGGCACAACCTTGAGGATAACGGTTATAAATCCAGTCAAACATATGGTTGTTATAAAGATTCCGTTCAGGATTGAATATCCGCCCCTGGCGCCTATTGCCTTCCAGCCGGGATGGCCTATATATATGGTTGTGGGGAAGCAACTGCCAAATATTGATGCTACAACTGAACCTATTCCATTAGTTAATAGTGATGAAAATGTGTTATACTTATCTCCTGCCGCCTCGGCACTCTCAATATTTTGCAGAGAGCCCACAACATTGAACACTCCCATGGGAATAATGATAGATATATATTGAAGCATATATTTGCTCTGGATTATGTCTATCATACTTGCCCCGCTAAAGTGCGGTGGAGAAAAATGAAAGACTCCATTTTCAGTCACAGTGCTTCCACCATCCATATAACCCAGCAGCCAGGCCAATCCTGTGCCAACGACAATGGCAATTAGGCCTCCTGGTAGTCCCAATGGAAATCTTACTTTTGAAAAATACTGGACAAGGATAAACGCAAGCGGGAACAGGGCTATTATGGGTTTTTCAAATATCTTAAATGCAAAATCCATAGAAATAAATGTAATTGCAATTCCCGCAAGTGTGGACAGCAAGGCAGCCCTTGGAGTAATCCGCCTCAGGCTTTCCCCAATCAACGCCCCCAACATCTCTATCACTCCGCTAAGGAAACAGGCAATCATTCCAATCTTCCATGCCAGGTATGGGTCTTTTGTATCCTCATAAACGGGAAGCATTATAAAGAAGATGAAGGCAAAAAGACTAACAGTGTTTATGCCGTATGGTAATGCTGTTACGTCATTTCTTTTTGTTTTGATTGCGAGCTTTCTTGCCTGCCATGAGTAGAAAAGGTTTCCCAGGAGTATTGAAATAGCTGATCCGGGAAGTATTACACCGAAGACAAGTTCGTCAGGCATACCGCAAAGCGTCTTGCAAAAACTCACAATGAGTATTAATTGGATAAGATTATCGATGGCAAGACCAAAAAAACCATCTATATCTCTCTTAACAAATAGTGGATAACTCATTCTTTTTTAAACTTGTTTTCTTTAATGATTGTTTGTTATAGTAATGAAATATGATTAAGAAAAAAATCCTTATCAAAACGCTACTTAACGCTCTGGAATGCGAAGAAGAAGCAAACAATCACTTCTATGATTATACTATTAACTCACTTAAATATTACGAGTGGTTAAGTGAAGAAAAAAAAGAGAAAATAAAGGTAATAATAACGAAATTAAGGGATGATACACAAAGACACAAAAATGTAATAGAAAAATTAATACAGGATGTAAAAGAGAGTAATAAAAATGTATTCTAGTGAATCACTTTCCAGTATATTCCAAAGGGTTCTAAAGTTTGAAGAAGATGCCAAGTCATTATACGATGATTGTATCAAAGAACTTGATGATAAAATCATCATTGATACCTTACAATCAATCAGTAATGAAGAAAAGGGTCATATCGAACTAGCAAGAAATCTTTTGAAAATAATTCAGGAAGATTTTCTAAAAGAAGCACGTAATATATTATGACAACGCCTGGTTGCCGTGTTTTTTAAAGGATAATCAGCATTTTATTGAAAAGGAATTCTATAGAAAAGATTACTTACTCTTTTCAACATATTTCATGCTCAAATCATAGAGCACAGAGTCCAAATATTTAGTCTCATCATCGCTAAGGTTTCCTTTTGTTTTGTCTTTTATTATCTGTATAGTATCTATTGTGAATTTTGCCTGATCTAAATCCTGTTCTTTTTTCTTATTAAATGGGTTTTCCACTTCCCCTAAGTTTATTAATGTTTGTGTGGCAAGGCTGTATATAAATAAGCTGAAGCTTGCTTCGGGGATTTGTTGCTTTGTTTTTTGTGATGGCTTTTTCTCGCTAACCTTTTCTTTTTCTTCCTGAACCTTTTTTTTCCATTCATCATCCACAGTTTTTCCCGAATCGGACTGTTCTAGTTTTTCCTCTTCTCCCATTTTTAAACCTCCATCATAATTTATCAAATATTTTTCAACATATCATTTATTGATTTCCAATGAAGCTTTAATAAATTCTTTGAAAAGCGGATGTGGATTAGTTGGTTTGGACTTAAACTCAGGGTGAAATTGTACTGCCACAAACCACGGATGGTCTTTCAGCTCGATTATTTCTACTAATTCATCATCCAGCGTGAACCCGCTGAAAATAAACCCCTCAGATGCAAACATATCCTTGTATTTGTTATTAAACTCATATCTGTGCCTGTGTCGTTCGGAAATTAACTCCTGACCGTAACTTTTATAAGCAATTGTATTTGTCTCTAACTTGCATTGTTGTGCACCCAACCTCATAGTAGCGCCCTTACTCACAATATTCTTCTGTTCCTCTAATAAACATATAACCGGGTGTGGTGTATTAATGTCTAACTCAGTAGTGTTTGCATCTTTCAGATTACATACATTTCTCGCAAATTCTATAGTTGCACAGTGCATTCCCAGACACAATCCCAGGTATGGTATTTTATTCTCCCTTGCGTATCTTACCGCTTCTATCTTTCCTTCAATACCTCTTTCCCCGAATCCACCTGGTATTAAGATTCCCTTGCATCCTTGAAGATGTTTTTCTGCGCCATCCTTCTCTATATCTTCTGATTCTATTCTCCTTTCTATTACCCTTGCGGAACCACTAATGCCTCCGTGTATTAATGCCTCGTAAATCGATTCGTATGCAGATTGGAGTCCAATATATTTCCCAACGATGGCAATTTCGGTGACATTTTGAGGATTCTTTAGTGTGTCCAACATCTTGGTCCATTTGGTAAGGGTATTTCCATTTGTGTTTAGTTGAAGTTTTCTTAAGATTATTTTGTCAAGTCCTTGTTCGACAAGCAGCAAAGGAATCTCATATAGGTAAGGTTTCACGTCCATTTCTTCTATAATTGATTCTTTGTCTACATTACAGAAGAGGGATAGTTTTTCTTTTATGTCGCTGGCAAGCGGTTTCTCCGTTCTGCATATTAAAATGTCAGGTTCTATGCCCGCCTGGCGTAACATGCCAACACTGTGTTGTGTAGGTTTTGTTTTTATCTCATCTGCAGCCCGGAGATAAGGTACAAGTGTTAAATGTATATATAGGACGTTTTCTCTGCCTACTTCTTGCCCAAATTGTCTAATGGCTTCCAGAAACGGCTGACTTTCAATATCTCCTACTATTCCTCCTATCTCAGAAATTACCACATCTGTACCTGGACCTGCCAACTTCCCTATACAGTCTTTAATCTCATTTGTTATATGAGGGATTACTTGTATCGTCTTACCCAGGTATTTTCCCTGACGTTCCTTTGTTATTACTGAATAATAGATTGAGCCTGTAGTAAAATTGCAATTCTTATTCGTAACTGCATTTGTAAACCTTTCGTAATGACCCAAATCAAGATCTGTCTCAGCGCCATCGTCAGTAACATAGATCTCGCCATGTTCAAATGGGCTCATTGTGCCTGGGTCAACGTTAACATAAGGATCAAACTTCTGTAAACTTATGCTGAGGCCGTGGCTTTCCAGAAGCATGCCGATTGATGCCGCATTAAGACCCTTTCCGAGGGAAGAAACAACACCACCTGTAACAAATATGTGTTTTGTCATACTAATTCTTGGAAATTCTATAAATTTTCATCAAAGAATATCTTAAATTATACATTCAATACCTGATTCTGCTATTGTATTTAAAAACGTCAGATGTTATTCGGCTGCGTAGCTCGAATAACGAATAATAAGAAATTTATATAACCCATTATAGTTTTTTTGCTTATATTTATAGTAAGTAGATTGAAAGTAAAAAATCTAAGTTTTAATCCGATATTTGTCCAAGAATTTCTCAAAATCATCAGGTGTATCTACGCCTTCACATGTGTAAGGTGTGATAACAACCTTGATTTTGTATCCATTTGAAAGAACCCTGAGTTGTTCCAATTTTTCTGCCTCTTCTATCGCTGGTACAGGAAGGTTTGAGAACCCTAGCAAGAAATCTTTACGGTATATATATATACCGAGGTGCCTCAAGAAGTGGAATGATGAAAATTTAGGGCTGTTGTTTCCATCCCTGATATACGGTATAGAGGCTCTGGAAAAATACATAGCATAACCATCTTTGTCTAGAACAACTTTTACGATGTTTGGATCGATGAGTTCATCTTTAGACCTTATTTCGTTTGCCAGTGTGCAAACGGTTGCTTCTTTTTCAGCGTACATTGCCCTAATCAGTGCATCTATCATGTCTCCTCTAACGTCTGGCTCATCTCCCTGAATGTTTACTATAAAGTCTGCATCTAAATTAGATGCTACCTCAGCGATTCTATCAGTACCTGATTTATGATTAACAGACGTCATTTTAACATGTCCACCAAATTGGTATACTGCCTCGGAAATACGTTTATCATCTGTTGCAATAATGACTTCCTGAATGTTTTTTGCCTCTCTTACCTTTTCATACACATGCTCTATGAGAAATTTTCCCGTGTATTTTTTGGCTTCGTATTTAATAAGCTTACCGGGTAGCCTGGTTGATGCATATCTTGCAGGTATGATAGCTACTGCTTTTAAATTGTTATATGCCATTTTTAAGGTGGTAGGTTTGCGGGCATTGTCGCCCATGCAAATGTTTTTACAATAACAACACATTTGCTATAGTTGACTCATTAAATATTTTTAGGAAAAGTGGCATTAAGTTGTTCCTGGTGACCCGCCCAGAATATAAAATAATGAAATGAAAATTAAAATTTGAATAATCCAGCCAATCACACATACGCCTACAGCGCGTAATGTTGATGTGTAATCGAGGGCTTGCCTTACTGCGACTACCATTGCTGCCAGCATCCAAATTGCAGCAACAAAAAAGACTAGCTCTTCTATTCCTGGAATAACACCAAATACCCTAATCAATCCCGGTGCGCTTGAGAAACCAATAGTTCTCAACAACTCACCAATGTCAGACTTAGTTTGAGGTTCTGGCAAGAGCTTCGTACCAATCAAGAAGGTAAGAAGCGCCCATATGTACCATCCAACAAGGGCCGTTATTGTTCCAAGTAAAATCCCTAAAAATCCCCCTTTTACTAGAGTTCCCAGACCTGCTGCAACACCTGATAGAACAACAACCAACATGGCTTGACTCATTGCACTCTTGTCTGCCTCTACTTCTTCATAAAGGTGAGCATCCAGCTTTGCCGCCCTAATAATACGATTTTTAAGACTGTCCATTTTTCCTCCTAAATTTGTTTAAGGTTATATAATAAGTTTCATTTAATATACAATTAGTTATGGTTTTAATAAGCGTTTCCATAAAGTTATTAATCTAACAAAGATGCAATCACCAAAGCAAGAGAAAATATAATATCAAGCCATTAAACTACCGCTTAACAAAAGGTATGTAGTATACATATACGTGATTGCAAGATGAAAACAAAAACACAATTATTTTACGGTTAGTATTATGTGCTTTCTGTCTATATGGTTTTTGTTTGAGGATTTAGGAGAGATTGGTTTGACTAAAATAAAAAGTATTTATTGACGAATGACCAAATATAGCATCATTTTTATTCTAATGAAGGTATAAGAGTGTTTAACTTACGGTAACACCATTTTCTACATGAGTTGATACTGTGCTGCTTTTATACCAGTCTTGATAATAGTCTCCAGAATCGTATAGTTTATGTAGATTTTCCAGTACCTGTTCAAAGACCTGTTGCCAGTCAGAGCCGACACGGAAGGCAAACATAGCATTGCGTTTGCCATGTCTTGTACTACCAATTGTTTTAGCTGATTTTCTAAAGCGTTTTCTCAGGTTGTCACCGGCATAAAGATGGTCATACATATATTGCATACCATCAATAAAATTTTCTAACGTCATGTCAACAAATCTGTGAACTACATGTGCGGTATCGTAATATTTCCAGTCTTCAGGATAATTCTTACGGAAAAGCCTCTTTTCTGAATCTAATCTATGATAAAGTTCAGTTTGTGGAAATGGACAATTGATACCAAAAGTAAGAACGTCAATGTTGTTTTCCAATACAAATTCTGTCATCCTTTTAAAAGAATCCTTATCGTCTCCATCTGCTCCTAAGACTATAGATCCCCAGACGATAAGACCGTGATCGTGAATCTTTTGAATGCAGTCAAAATAACTATCTGTGCCAAGCCTTAGATTTACCCTTTTATTCATCTTCTTTAAGACAACCTCATTTGTTGATTCTATTCCGCAGAGAAATCCAAAATTTCCACTCTTGGCCATAAGGTCTAGTGCCTCTGAATCCTGTGATATATTTAGTGCCGTAAATCCAAGCCAGTCTTTTTCGATACCTCTTTCAATCATTCCGCGCCAGAGTGCCTTTGCTCTATTAGCGGAGTTTTTACTATGGCCGTAGAAATTATCTTCAGCAAACATTAATCCCTTGTAATCAGTTGCCTCCATCTCATCGAGAACATCTTCATACGGCCTTTCCCTGAATTTTTTTCCCTGGAAGGTTGGTACACTGCAAAAATCACAGTAATTTGGACAACCCTTTGTTGTAACGATAGAGGAAAACTTATAGTTATATTTCTTTTTCATGAGTTCTCTGTTGGGAAAAACATGCTTCATTTCTGACAAGGCTGGCAGACCGCCATTATAAACCTTTTTGAGTTGACCATTTTCAAAGTCTTTTATTACCTGTGGCCAGAGTGCTTCTGCTTCTCCCGTAAACACGGCATCAACATATTTAGATGCTTCATCAGGCATTACGGAGGCATGTATTCCACCAAGGATTACGGTCATACCTTTTCTTCTACATGCTTCAGCTATCTTATAGGCGCTTGCTACTTGATAGGTAACGGAAGTAATACATACCAAATCAACAGGTTCAAAGGTTATTTCACCATTTTCATCAATAGCATTTTCTATATTCTCATCGATTACGTCAAACTCCCAATCTCCCGGCGTAAGGGCAGCAATATAAGCCAGATTAAGTGGCATTTGTACAATGACGGTTATACTTTCCTCACCATGTCGTCCTGGGGGGTGTGGATTTATGAGCATCATTTTCCTCATTTTTTTATCCTCCTACTTAAAATCAGATTAGCAACCTTCCAACCGGAAGATACAACCGCACATATCCCTGGTCCTGGGTTTGTCCAATGCCCTGCCAGAAAAATATTCTTGAGGGGTGTTGTGTGCTGGAGCCTTTTAGACCATGTTTGGTCAACGGTAACAGCCCAACCATAAGCTGCGCCTTTTGAGTTAAGTGTGTAACGATTAAGCGTCTTTGGTGTTGCGGTTTCGATTACCTCAATATGGTTTTGGATATTAGGAATAAAATTTTCTAAATAATTTATTGTATGTTTCTTCATTTTCTCTTTAAAGGCAGCCCAATCTTTTATATCATCATATTTGCTTTTTAATGATGCAACGATAGTAATTATTTGTTTTTTGTCAGGGGCAAGATTTGGATCAATTTCTGTAGGAATGGATATATAAAACCATCCATTGGAAAAATTTATATCATCAGATGTATGGTAGAAACCTCTTTTTAGTGATTTTAAGTCAATGTCTCCATCAAGACCCAGATATAATAAAAAAAATGAAATACTTTCTTTCATTGACTGGATCTTGTGAAGATAGGAATTATTAACTTCCTTTTCTTCTATTAATTTGAAAAATGTTTGTTTTGGGTCGATATTAGAGACAAGAATATCAGTAAAAAACTCTTTCCCTTTATCTGTTATAACTCCTTTTGCAAGTGCATCTTTTGTGTATATCTTGTTTACCAAAGAGGATAACATAATTTGACCACCATAGTCAATAAATTTTTGAGCTATTGCGTCTGCGAATTTTTGAGTACTTCCCATAGGGTAGAAAGCTCCATCTTTTAAGTAATTCACCAGCATTTGGCACATTCCAATAGCCGATACCTCATGAGGTTTTGAGCCTATGTAACCCCACTGTGCAGATAGGGTCATTTTGAGTTTCTCGTCAGCAAAAAACTTATCTAACATTTCTTTGTAAGTGGTGTCTTTGTATTTAGTTAGCAATTTGCTTCCTTCAATTCTAACTGTAGATCTATAAAGCCCGACAAATTCTTTAAAAAAGGATGACAAATTTTCACTTTCGGATGGGAAATTTTGTTTTAGCAAATTTATGTAATCGTCAAGTTCGGCAGGAATATCTATAGAAAAAGAAGGAAAATTTATACTGTCCATAGGGTCAAGTCTTAAAAAATTAATGTTTATATCCAATTCCTTAAGACTTCTACCAACTATACTCCATTTTCCGCATCCACCGATGTGATGGACTGCTGCATCAAAAATAAAACCCTTTCTTTTGAAAGAAGTGCAATAACCTCCGGGTATACTGTGTTGTTCGATAATGAGCACTTTTTTTTCACTTTTTGCTAAGAAAGCTCCGCAGATTAATCCGCCAATACCAGCACCTAATATGATTACGTCGTATTTCGATTTTATTTGGGATTTGTTTGAGGGGAAATCATTTAAGGAGATAGCCATTGTAGGTTATGAATATCTTGAGATGATTATGGATGAGATGTTACCTGTGTCAGAAAAAGCGTTCACGAGGACGTTTTTTACATCTAATTCTCTGTTTTTATTAGATACATAATCTAAATTGCATTCATCGTCTTTTTCCTGGTAATTTGTTGTCGGGGGAACGACGCCGTTGTTGATTGCCATTATACTTGCAACGCACTGTACTGCTCCTGATGCATCAAGGCATTCTCCTGTCATAGATTTAATTGCACTTATAGGAACTTTATCGGCATAATTGCCAAAGTAATCTTTAATAACTTTTGTTTCCATTATATCACCAGTTCTGCTGGAATTTGCACAAGCTGATATACAAGAAATATCGTCAATATTAAGTTCTGCATCTTTCATTGCCAGAGAAATGCATCTTACACCTTCTTCAGTATCGAAACTGTCATGATGAATCTTTTTTGGGTTAAAGACGCTTCCATAACCTTTGATTTCAGCGTAAATTTTTGCATTTCTTTTTAATGCATCTTCAAGTCTTTCTATCATAAGCAATGCAGCAGCTTCACCAATTACAAGTCCATTACGCCTTTTGTCAAATGGTGCAGAAATCTCGACCGTGTTATCTTTGCTGCCTGATAATACTCCTGACCTATATGCACCCCAAAAAATGTCATGAGTCAAACCGTGAACACCTCCAGTTAAAACGGCCTTTACCCTGCCTAACTTTAGGAAATCAGAAGCATAAATAATGGCGTCAAGTCCACTGGTAACACCTGTCGAAATTGTAGAGTTGAGGCCAGTGGCTTTACAAAAAATAGAGGCTCTGCTTGCGGGAGCATTTAGAACCGTATTTGGGAAGTCCATTGGATTAACGTAATTCGGTCCTTCTTTTAAAGCTTCCAGGTCAAACGAACTAATGCTATCTATACTGCCGTATGTAGAACCTATTACAATTCCTAAGTCATCCTCAGTATAGGATTCGTGAGTAATATTTGCATCTTCCATTACGAGTTTTGCGGCTGAGGAAACTAATAGCGAAGTCCTGTCTATATGGCGGATACCTTTCTTACCCAAAAATGTCTTGGCATTAAAATCTGATATTTCACCCGCCTTCTTGCTTCTGTATTTGGAGACATCAAATAATGTAATATCCTTTATCCCAGAGACACCGTTTATCAAATTGTTCCAAAATTCATCTTTATTTAGACCAATTGGAGATAAAATGCTAATTCCCGTTATAACCAAACGATTATTCATTGTTGTTTATTTCTTACAAAATTATTTCCCTAGAAATAAAAAAGTTAATGGCATATATTTTAAGATACCATTAACATTAATTAAGATAATTATATTATACTCTCTTAACCGGTATACTTCTTTAATACAAGACAGCTGTTGTTGCCACCAAAGGCATAAGCATTGTTTAAGGCTATATCGACTCGCATTTCCCGTTTTACATTGGGAACAAAATCTAAATCACACTCCGGGTCTTCAGTTTCATAGTTTATCGTGGGAGGCACTAGATCTTCTTTAATAGCTAATGCACATGCAATGGCTTCTATAGCACTTGCAGCTCCCATAGTATGCCCTATCATTGATTTTATAGAAATTACAGCCAGACGCTTTGAATGTTCACCAAAGACTTTCTTAATAGATATTGTTTCGGCCTTGTCATTAGCGACAGTTCCAGTGCCATGTGCGCTTATATGTTGAACGTCCTCAGGCTTGATTTTGGCATCTTTTAATGCCTTTCTCATCGCTGATACGACACCATTTCCCTCTGGTTGTGGAATTGTGATATGATATCCATCACAGCTTAGGCCATAGCCTAGGATTTCTGCATAGATATTTGCATTCCTGGCCAATGCATCTTCCAAAGATTCTAATACCAGCATTCCAGCACCTTCACCGATTAACATACCTTTTCTGTTTTTGTCAAAAGGCTGACAAATTTCCGGTGCTATAGCATTGAGTCTACCAAAACCAACATAAGCTACTTTGGAAAATGGATCGGTACCACCGGCCAACATTACATCTGCTCTTCCCAATTTTATTAGGTCGCATGCATAACCAATAGCATAGTTTCCCGCAGCACATGCAGTAGGAATTATCGTGCTTGGGCCCTTAAAGCCAAATTCAATAGATATGTTAGAAGGGATATTGTTGCATGGATGCTTAAGGAATAGGTCAGAGTCTACATGATCATCTCCGTTTTCGCATCTTAAATGATTTACTTTTTCTAGGATTTGAATCTCACCTGCAGTAGTTCCAATTGAAACTCCTACTGTTTCCGGATCTACATTAACTATGTCTATCTTAGAATCCTCCAGTGCAAGTTTGGTTGCAGCAATAGCAAACTGTGATCCCTTGCCAATTTTTCGATTTGAACCATTACTTGCATAGTCTTCATATTTGAAGTCCTTAACTTCACAACCTCTATGTACCTTAAATTCAGTTGTGTCAAACGCCTTGACTTCTGATACTCCGGATGCGCCCTTGATTAAAGCATTCCAGAAAGTGTCCTTTTGACAACCAATAGGGGATATTACTCCCAGACCAGTGATTACGATTCTTTTATTCAGATTTTCTTGCATATTGGCTATTAAGCTGAATTAATCATTTAGAGATTCTTTTTCTGCAATACCAAAACTTAATGTAGCTTTTGAAACTACCTTTTCTCCTACTCTGGCTATACCCTTTATTATTGCGGCTCTAGAGATTATTTTTTCAGCCTCTATTTCTAAAATAAGTTGGTCGCCTGGAAAAACAGGTTTTGTAAAACGGATGTCAGCAGAGCCTAATAAAAAGACCTTATCTTTATCCTTGTCGGTATTAAAACTTTTTTTGAAGAGTAAGATTGAGGCTTGTGCCAGGGCTTCTAAGATTAGGACTCCTGGCATTATGGCAAAATCTGGAAAGTGCCCAACGAAGAATGGTTCATTACCAGAGACATTTTTTAGACAAACAATCTTCCTTTCTTTTTGGAAATCAATAACTTTATCAATAAATAAGAATGGATTTTTTTGAGGAATCAGTTTCTTTATTTCCTCAAAACTCGACATTTATAAAAACCTTTCTTGTTTAAGGTCATAAACGGACTGTTTTAAAATTCATGAAAGAGGTGCGGAGGCAAAAAGTATATATGGCTATTTTGCATTTTCTTCCAACGTTGATTTTGTCATTTCAATTGTTGCATTTAATGAGGTAATGTCGACTAGTTTTTCTTCTGGTATTTGGATTTTGAATTTTTTTTCAATGAGCGCCAGTATTTCTAATGCCAACAAAGAATCTATTTCTAATTCCTTAAAAAAATCGGCGTCTCTTTTTTCCCATATTTCTTTTTCGTCTAACTCAGTAACTTCAGCAACAATTGAAGTGACTTCTTTTGATATATCCAATATAATACCTCCCAAAAAACAAACCTACAAAAGTTTAAGACAACAAACTTTTTAGTGAAATCAAATAATTTACTTTATTTTGACTTAGTTCGGGTTTTAAACCACTATTATATATTAAGATATGTTTGTGTAATTAAGTGAATTAAATATGCTACACATTTCAGAAAAAAGATGGATGCGGGAACTTAACAAACTTACAAAGAGATGTCAATAACAATCTTATGTCAATTTTTGAGATTAATCGAGTTGACTTGGAATATGCTTTTTGATATCGTTCCTATAGGCCATGAAAGCACTTTTTTGTGTAACATTCATACCTCTCGGGTCACCACGAATTATTAAAATTGTATAAAAACTGGTTCCCCGCAAGATAAGGTGTGTTTTTCCTCCCTGTCTGCCGTCAGGCAAGTATTTTCAGGAGGATTACATAGTTTATTTTCCGCGTTTGATATTAGTCAAAAAAACTTCATGGCTTTCTTAAATTATCCTTTTTATTTGTGATGTTTTACATTTCCTTATTAAAAGATGTCTCATAAGTTGTGGAGGCGCATAAGCGTTTTTAGTATAAGAAAATTATATAATCTTTTGATGAGTAGAATTCAGTATGCAATAGGTTCCGTGCGCCTTTATTACTATCCTGCCAAGATTACTATAGATTCAGGTAATATATGTAACCTTCGTTGTCCACTTTGTCCTACAGGGCAAAGAGATGATTCTGCCAGAAAAGGATTCCTATCCTTTTCTGATTTTAAACAATTTATTGACGAAATAGGTAAAAATCTAATCTTGGTAAGGTTGTATAATTGGGGAGAACCTCTTATAAACAAAGAAATTATAAAAATGGTAGAGTATGCTAACGAAAAAAAAATAGCCGTAAAAATAAGCACAAATCTGAGTTTACCCATTGAGGATTCTCTAGCTGAAGCCTTAATTATAGCTAATTTACAAAAAATATATATTTCTTGCGATGGCGCCAGTAATTCAACTTATTCAACTTATCATATTGATGGAGACTTTAATAGAGTTATATCAAATATGAAACTTTTAATTGAAAAAAAGAAAAAGTTAAAAAATCGTTATACTGAGATAATATGGTTGTTTCATGTCTTCAGACATAATGAACATGAGATTGAAAAGGCTAGAGCCTTGGCAAAGGAAATAGGCATAAAGTTAGTCATAAACAAGATGCGTACCGATATGGGCAAAGAAATTTTTGAAACTGCTGAAAAATCAATTGAACGTGATTATAAATGGTTACCTCTTATTCCAGAGTATAACATATTTAACATGACTGAAAAGAAACCAAAAAATAAATTTAATTGTAATCAATTATGGACTGAGACAGTTATAAATTGGGATGGCTCTATTTTGCCATGTTGTTCTGTATATAGCGAAGCTCACTCTTTTGGTAATATTAAGGAGAATTCATTTAAGGAAATATGGAATAATGAAAAATACATTTCAGCACGTAAGGAAGTTCTGGGTCGTAAAAACAAAACAGAAACAATTTGCCATACTTGTAAAGTAAATGATTATCTATATCTTTAGTAGTATGTTGCGGGAACACTATAATTGTCATCCTGAATCCTGTGCTGAATGTATTTCATTATCGTTTTCAAGGTATCTTAACACCTTGATTTATTATTTTATATAGCTGAATGCCTTTTTTTATTGACAGATAATTTGGTTAATAATAATATAAATTTTATTTCATAATGCATAAAACATTTTCACTTGATTTGTTTTTTCAGAATCCATCCAACTATTAAATCAACGTATCGGAAGCACAATAACCTGTGAAACATTTTAATAAAAACTTTTCAAATATTTTCTAAATTGACGCATATTTCTTAGGCTATGACATTGATTGAAATAGTAGCATTAATAGGTTTCATTCTGGGCTCCATCCTTCATACAGTACTTTCAATTCTTATAGTCCAAAGGAAGAATAAAAAGGGAAGTGAATTAGTCTTTTTATGTCTCGTAATAAGTGTTGCAATGTGGCATTATGGTAATGCCGTCTCACTTTTTAGTATAATGCTTTTTGGAAAAAATATTTATGTAATCACTCAATCATCAAACGCAGTTGCAAGTGCGGGAATGGGTTTGATGCCTAGCTTACTTATGCATACGGCTATATTGTTTCTTCTAGAGAGCGGCTGGAATATCAAAAAAATAGTAAGATTGTCCATGGTTACCGTAATCTACCTTCCTATTATTCCGCTCTTGTTATCAGCCGAAATGCAAATATTTTCGGAAGAAACCCGTATGCTAATGAGCGTGTCACCTTTTGTTAAACCTTTTGTTGTATGGTTACTATTTTCGATATTTACGTCTGCCGTTATCTCACGCATACTTTCTGCCAAGGTAGAAGAGGTGGAAGAGCGGAAATTCCACTTCTCTATTTTCTGGATTCTTATTTTCATTGCATTACTTGTTGCGTTTACGATCCTTTTTGAAGGAAGAGCTATTTCTTATATTGGTGATTACTTAATCCTGGCTACAATGCTTTCCTCAATCTTTCCAAGTATTATATTCTCTTATTATGTGTATCGTTACAATTATATGGAATTTGTTCTCAGGCGCAGTATGTTTTATTCTTTCTTGGTATTGATAGTTATTTGTCTTTATTATTTTGGAATAAAGCAGTTGAGTAAATATCTTGAACTTAATTATTCAGTTAATGTAAAGGTGTCGGAAGCGGTGTTTGTTATAGCACTGGTTTATTGGTTTCCAAAATTGAAAGAAAAAGTCCAGGGCTTAATGCGAAAATTACTTTTTAGGAGGATCGCCGACAGCGAATATCTTCTAAATGATTTGAGCCATCAGATTGGTGCGGATTTACTGATAAACTTATCACTTTTATTGGAGTATGTTGTAGAGTCGATAAAAAAGGCAACGGCAATTAAAAACGTTAGTTTGGTGCTCTTTAAGGGTGGCAGAATACAAGTTATTGGATACAGAAAGGGTGCTTTTATGGCAAGAGACGATATCTTAAATATAATAAAAAATTTTGATAAAGGTGAGATTACGGTGCTTGACAGACATGAAGTCACAGATGTTGCCATAATAAATGAGATGAAACAGTTGGAGGCGTTTTTTATATTTCCTGTTTTTAAGGATAGAAAGTTAATAGGCTTGCTGTCTCTTGGTAAATCTATAAGGGGTTTAAGATTGCCAGCCGATAACCTTGAACAGTTAATGATTATTGCAAATCAAATTAGTTCTGCAATAGCCAAAGCTGAGCTCATTGATGAAAAGCTACAGTTAGAGAGGAGGATTTATGAAAACGAAAAATTATCTAGTCTGGGGAGGCTATCTACTAGTGTCGCTCATGAGGTTAAGAATCCTTTGAGTTCAATTAAAGCTATTGTTCAGGTTTTGAGTGAGGATTTTAAGGATAATTATAAAACAAAGAAAAGCCTTTCAATAATTGTTGAGGAAATAGATCGTTTAACAAAAGTTGTAAACCAACTTTTGGAGTTTGCTAAACCACAGGGTGATAAAAATACCGATGTTAAGATTGATGATGTAATAAATAAAGTAATTGTTGTTATAAAGCATGAAGCAACAATGAATAATATTGTTATAAATTTAGAAGTTTCAGATAGTATACCTGTAATTATGACAGATGAAGCGTCATTGAAGGAAGTCTTCTTCAATATTATTCATAATGCCATTCAAGCTATGTTAACAGGAGGAAGATTGACAATTTCTGTCAGCTATGAACGGGAGGGTGATTATATTAGGGTAATTTTTAAAGATACAGGGCTCGGTATCTCCGAAGAAAATATCAATAAAATATTTGAACCATTCTATACAACCAAACAAACTGGAACTGGTCTGGGATTGGCGATTGTAAAAAAGAAGCTTGAGGAAGTGGGGGGTATGATTCAGGTGGAGAGTACGGAATCAGCTACAAAGTTTGTAGTTGATATTCCATCATCAGAGAGTTTTTTAGTAAGTAACATGTAAAGGAGTAATCCTATGAAAAAATTAGTTTTAATAGTGGATGATGAGAAGGCTGCAAGGTTTGGAATGAAAATGGCCTTAGAAAAGGATGGTTACATTGTCAAGGAAGCTGGCGACAGTATTTCTGCTTTTGAGATGATAAAAGCAGAGAACCCTGCTATAATCTTCCTTGATATTAATATGCCACGTGTTAATGGGATTAATGTACTTGAAAAAATAAGTCGTATGAGCAAGCCTCCTATGATTGTTATGGTAACTGCTTATGGATCTGAAAGAATAGCTGTAGATGCTATGAAGAAAGGCGCTTATGATTATATTGCCAAACCATTTGAAATCGATGAGCTTAGGTTGATTGCCAACAATGCGTTTGAAAAACTTATCCTTGAGGAGGAAAACGCAAGGTTACGTTCAGAAATTGACAGATTAGAGTCAATGGGAGAAATAGTGGGCAAAAGCCAGATCATGAAAGATGTGTTTAATAAGATAGAGAAAGTGGGGCAGACTGACGTAACAGTGTTGATTCAGGGTGAAAGTGGAAGTGGAAAAGAACTGGTGGCTAAGGAAATCCATAAAAGAAGTGCTCGAAGACATATGCCTATGATAATAATGAATTGTGCAGCATTGCCAGAGACATTAATCGAAAGTGAGTTGTTTGGTCATGAAAGGGGTGCCTTTACGGGCGCTACAGAGAGACGTCTGGGAAAATTTGAATTGGCCAATAAAGGGACTATCTTTCTTGATGAAATAGGGGATATGAGCCCAAATACACAATCAAAGGTTTTACGCGTCCTGCAAGAACAAAGTTTTGAACGATTAGGAGGGACTGAAACCCTTCACGTTGATGTAAGAGTAATAAGTGCGACTCATAAGGAATTGATTAAAGAAATAAAGGAGAATAGGTTCAGAGAAGATCTGTATTATAGATTGAAGGTTGTTGAAATTATACTTCCACCGTTGAGAGACCGAAAGGAAGATATCCTGATGTTGGTAAATAAATTTGTACAGTTCTTTTCTATAAAACATAATAAAAACATGATGCCGATATCAAATGAAGCAGCAAAAATTTTAACAAAGTATAACTGGCCTGGGAATGTGCGAGAATTGCAGAATGCGATTGAAGGTGCAATTGTAATGACCAATACAGAAACTTTAGGACTCAATGATTTTTCAGAAGAAATTAGAAACTCAAATACATATTGTAACCCGTTTTCGAATATTGACTATAACATGTCTTTCAGAGATGCGAAAAGGTTGATCGTTGAAGCTTTTGAAAGAGATTTTGTAAGCAAGAAACTAAAAGAGAATAATGGTAATATAAGCAAGGCAGCGGAAACACTGGGCATGCATAGACAGAGCTTACAACAAAAGATGAAGGACCTGAATATGAAATAGAAAACAGTATGTTATGCATTGTTATATAATGGTTGCTTAAGAGTAAAATAGAGATTGGAATTTTTTTTATACGCAAAATGAGTTTAGATTAGCGACAGGAAGAGCTAATTAATGCAAAATAATTTTGTACATTTGCACGTTCATAGTGATTATAGCCTGTTAGACGGTGCATGCAGGATTAATGATCTTGTTGACAAAACCAAGGCTTTAAACATGAAGAGTCTGGCATTGACAGACCATGGTAACATGTTTGGGGCAATTGGGTTTTACGAATATGCAAGGAAAAATGGGATAAAACCCATTCTCGGTTTTGAGTCTTATGTCGCCCAGGAAAGTAGATTTGCGAAAGAAGGTGGTAAACAAAAAATATACCATTTAACACTTTTAGCGGAAAACAATGATGGATATAGAAATTTATTAAAATTAGCCTCATCCTCGTATTTGGAAGGCTTCTATTATAAGCCCCGAATAGACAAAGAATTATTAAATAAATATTCGAAAGGAATAATTTGTCTGAGTGGATGTATGAAATCCGAAATAAATCAAAACCTTTTAAATAATGATTATGATAAGGCTTTAAATTCTGCATCTCAATACAAGGACATCTTTGGTACAGACAATTATTTTGTGGAACTACAAGACAATAAAATTGAAAGA
Organism: Candidatus Scalinduaceae bacterium; assembly: GCA_046759445.1. Taxonomy (GTDB): domain Bacteria; phylum Planctomycetota; class Brocadiia; order Brocadiales; family Scalinduaceae; genus Scalindua_A. Next base: position 13,697 of record JBHICG010000025.1, on the reverse strand, counting down.
CAAGATGAGTTAGTAAATATGGCAAAAAGAATTAGTCAGGATTTGGGATTGAAAACAGTTGCCACAAATGACGTACACTATATGAACCCTGATGATTATTTTGCACATGACGCACTCTTGTGTATAAACACAGGAAAGCTCTTGCAAGACACCAAAAGAATGCGTTTAAGCACCAATGAATTTTACTTTAAGTCTCAGAAACAGATGGAAGAAATTTTTAAAGATATACCCGAAGCGTTAATGAATACATCAAAAATCTCAGATAGATGCTGCATTGAATTAAATTTAAACGAAATGCGCCTGCCCAGGTTTCACCCACAGGAAGATTCTATTTGTTACAAACCCGGTATGACAAATAAACATCTCCTTAGAGAACTCTGCAAACACGGTGCATTAGAAATATACAAAAAGCTTGATAGCGTAATAAATGAAAGATTAGAACATGAACTCAACGTAATAGAGGAGACTAATTTTGTTGATTATTTTCTAATAGTCTGGGATTTCATTGATTTTGCAAGAAAAAACCATATACCAGCGATTGCACGTGGTTCAGGTGCAGGTAGTTTAGTTGCCTATGTACTGGGAATTACTAATATAGATCCTATAAAATATGATTTACTGTTTGAAAGATTCCTCAATTCTGAAAGGCTTTCTATGCCTGATCTGGATATTGATTTCTGTGCTGAGGGCAGAGATAAGATAATACAATATGTACGAAATAGATATGGAGGTGACAACAATGTCGCTCAGATTATCACCTTTGGCACAATGAAGGCCAAAGCAGTCGTTAGAGATGTTGGCAGAGTAATGGATATACCATTACCTGTTGTTAATAAAGTGGCGAAATTAATCCCACCCACTCTAGGTATTACATTGCAGGAAGCTCTTGAGCAAGAACCGGAACTAAAATCCATGCATAAAAATGAGAAGCAAATTCAGGAACTATTCAATATTTCTTCAAAGCTTGAAGGATTACGCAGGCATGCTTCTACACATGCGGCAGGTGTGGTTATTTCCGATGAACCATTAACTAATTACGTTCCTTTGGCAAAAAATAAGGATGTTGTAATAACACAATTCGATGGTGAAACCCTTGTGGATAAGATAGGTCTATTAAAGGCAGATTTCCTTGGAGTACGGAAGTTCACTGTTATTGACAAGGCAACTAAACTGATAAGGGCAACAATCGGTAAGGACATTGATGTCAGTAAAATTCCATTGGATGATAAAAATACATACGAATTGCTGTCTCGAGGGGATGTTAAGGGTGTCTTTCAGGTGGAGACAAGTAGAGGTTTTAGGGACTTATTAATAAAGCTCAAACCTGATAAATTTGAAGATATATTACCTCTAGTTGCCTTATACAGACCTGGACCATTACAGAGTGGAATGGTAGATACATTCATAAATTGCAGACATGGTAGAGAATCCGTTTCATATTTTCATGAGAAGCTCGAGCCGTTACTCAAGGAAACATACGGCTTGATTGTATATCAGGAGCAGGTAATGCGCATCGCAAACAGACTGGGAGGCTTTACCCTGAATGAAGCCGACAGTTTGAGAAAGGCAATGGGAAAGAAGAAGCCCGAGGTTATGGCAAAATTCAAAAACCAATTTATTAATGGATCAGTACAGAATAAAATACCAAAAAATATTGCTGAGAAAATTTTCGAGCTAATGAAACACTTCGCAGGCTATGGGTTTAATAAATCTCACTCTGCTGCTTATGCCATGGTTTGCTATCAGACGGCTTATTTAAAAGCAAACTATCCTACTCAGTATATGGCCGCACAGATGACGTGTGAAAAGCAAAATAACGTAAAGATAGTAGACTATATGCATGAATGTCATCGAATGGACATAGAATTACTACCACCATGCATAAATGAGAGCTATTCTGATTTTACAATAGTATCAGATAAAAAGATAAGGTTCGGTCTTGGGGCAATAAAGAATGTTGGTGAAAAGGCAATAGAATCAATCATAACAGCAAGAAAAAATGATGGAGAATTTTCTTCGATATTTGACTTTTGTGAACGTGTAGACTTACGTCTGGTAAATAAACAGGTAATGGAAAACCTTATCAAATCAGGTTGCTTTGATGCTTTGCCAGGATACAGGGCCCAATTCTTTGAAGGAATAGATACATTGTTGCAAATTGGAGCTCAATCAAACAGAGACCGGCGTATGGGTCAAATGAGCCTTTTTGGCACACAAGAAAACACAGTAAATTCAAGTTCTTTTCAACAATTAACTGATACTGAGAAATGGTCTGAAAAACAGTTACTTAAAGCAGAAAAGGAGGCATTGGGCCTCTATGTTAGTTCTCATCCATTAAAAAGGTATAAGAAAGTAATAGAAAAATATTCAGATACTTCAGCCGGAAATCTGCCTGAAACATCTGAAGGTTCCGAAGTCTTGATAGGAGGGATAATTGATAGTATTAACAATACAACCACTAAAAAAGGCAAACCAATTGTATATTTTACGATTGAAGACATGGAAGGAATAGTGAAGTGCGTATTATTCGAAAAGAAATTGACCGCTCTCAATAATTTACTTCATGCCGATGAGGTGGTTTTTATTAAAGGGAAAGTTGGTTTTAGAGATACTGAACCCTCTATAAGGGTTACAGAAATAATTACTCCGGAAGATATAGAAAAAATAATAGAGAACAAATCACCCAAGAATGCTATAATAAAGCTAAAATATTCACAAATTAATGATGACGTTCTCTCTCGTTTAAAAAAAATCTTATCAACAAATAAAGGGCATTGTCCTGTATTTATAGAATTCGAGATACCTGGCGAAAAATCTGTAAAGATAAAAACATCTGAAGAGTATTCTGTTACTTTAAACGAAAAGGTGTTTAATGGAATAGGAAATCTTATTGGAGAAGGATGTCTGGTCTCAAAGAGTATGTGAAGGTTATGTTTAGGAATTGGCAATAAATAACATGAAAAATTTTAGCTCTTGATAACTCGATTATTTGTAAAATGTAAAAAGGACTTATACGATACCATAATTTCAAAAATAATATTGTTAATGTTATTTGTCGCCAATTCCCTTAATCCAGATATAAATTAGATGAAGGAAGGTATAGGAAAATATGGCAAAAGAATTAACTTATGCACTAATAACGCCGTATAGCTTATTAAAGAGTAGAACGGGTGGCATAATCAGCAGGCTTCTTTCTTTGTCTGACCTGGAACTTGTTGGTGCAAGAATGTATACCCCGAGTGATAAGTTTTTAGATGAGTATTGTGAAACCATTGAGAAGCGGAGAATGAAGCCTTTGTGGAAAAAAGCCATGATAGAATATGTAAATGACAAACTTAGGAAAAATAACAAGCTTGGAATATCTAATCGTGCCATGCTTCTTCTTGTTGAAGGTGAGGATGCCGTTAATATCCTCCATAATAAAGTGATTGGATCCGCATCAGATCCTTTAAGGGGGAATACGATTAGGGGTACATATGGTGACAGCATAAGAGCTGGTAACGGAAAAGTTGAATATTTTGAGCCTGCAGTCCTTACTTCTGCAGATAAAGCTACTAACATTAAGCAACTTAATTTATTTGCAAAATATTCATTAAGTGATGGTGGTGTCTTAGAAAAGGTTATAGACTTTGGTAAAGGCAAAAAACCGGAAACTTCGCTCATAATCCTAAAACCATTTGAAAAGCATGATCCGCGTCCTGGAAACATAATAGATATGATTGCAAGGACCGGTTTCTTTATTGTTGGAATAAAACTTATTGACATGAGCACTAAACAGGCAGAAGAATTTTATGCACCTGTGAAAGATTTCTTTTATGATAGTTTCGAAGATAAATTTAAACCGAAACTGGTTGAAAAGTTGAAGACAGCGTTAAACAAGCAGGATTTTCCTTTTGAGCTGAATGATGCTATCCTGAATAAATTGGCCGATCAACTCAAGGAACCTACCGTAAGAGGTGAATTCGGCAATATACTACAGTATATGACAGGCCGCGCACCTTCTGCCTTTGCTGAAACCAAGAAAACTGAAGATGGGAAGAATACTATCTGTCTTGCTATATTGTACCAGGGCATAAATATAATTAAGACTATTCGAGAACTTTTAGGCGCCACTGATCCAAAAAAGGCAAGGTATTCTAGTATCAGGAGGTTTTATGGACTGGACATACTGAGAAATGCCGTACACGCATCTGATTCTACTAAAAGCGCAACCAGGGAAAGGAAAATCATCGGTTTGGATAAAGATGAAAAGACTTGTGATGTTAAGCAAATAATAAATCGATATATCAAATATAGCGGCACTTCACGAAGACGATAAAAATACAAATGTATTCTAATCTCGTTTTATAAGAACTCCCGAGACGTTTTTAAGTGCCGTGCCTTTTGCAGTGATCAGATTATGTTAGATATTCAATTATTAAAAGTTGGACCTCTGGAAGCTTGTTGTTACATAATTTCTTTAAGAAATTATTCAGATGCTATTATTATAGACCCAGGAGGAGACACAGAGAGAATAATTGGCTGTCTGGCCGAAAAGGATCTAAATCCAATTGTTTTAATAAATACTCATGGCCATGGCGACCATATAGGAGGTAACAAGGAGTTAAAGAGGAAGTTTCCAGACATTCAAATCTGCATTCATATTGACGATGCCGAGATGTTAACTGATCCATTTAAGAATCTTTCTCTTCTAGGAGGGAAAAGATATACATCTCCACCAGCAAACCGAATCCTAAATCACAATGACAAGATTATGTTTGATGAGTATGTCTTCAGTGTTTTGCACCTCCCTGGTCATACACCTGGAGGAATAGGGATATATACTGATTCAACAAGCAATGGTGAAGCTCCAATATTATTTTCAGGAGATACTCTTTTTGCAGGAGGTATTGGCCGAACCGATTTACCAGGTGGTAACTATGACCTGCTTATAGAATCAATAAAAAACCATGTTTTTACACTTGATAAAGAAACTCTCATTCATCCTGGGCACGGTTCATCTACTACTGTGAAAGAGGAACAAGAAAGGTTCAATTTCTGGTAAATTAAATTTGTAACTACTCGGCCGCGCACGAAGACACTAATGTTGGGATAAGGAGATCAACTACTTAACCCATAGGCCAAACTGGCATCTTTGTCTTTGCCTAACAACTTAACCAGAAGTATCTATTTCTTTGTGGCTGGATAATAAGTTAAAGAGTATATAAATAGGAAATGAAATGATAGAAAAAAAGGGAAACATAAAAGACATCCTCATTGAAGAGGAAATGAAGAATTCGTATTTGACATTTGCAATGAGCGTAATAATGAGTCGGGCGTTACCTGATGTGCGAGATGGTTTGAAACCATCGCAAAGAAGAATACTCGTTGCAATGAATGATCTTGGCCTCGGCCCGACATCCAAGTTTAGGAAATGTGCAAAGATCTGTGGTGATACAACGGGAAATTATCATCCGCATGGTGAGCAGGTAGTATACCCTACACTAGTACGTATGGCTCAAGACTTCAACTGTAGATACACCCTAATAAATGGGCAGGGTAATTTTGGATCAATAGACGGTGATCCGCCTGCAGCAATGAGATATACTGAGGCCAGGATGGCATATGCTTCAACTGTGATGATGGAAGACATTAAGCAGAATACAGTCAATTTCGTTCCTAATTATGACGAAACCCGCATGGAACCAGTTGTAATTCCTTCAAGATTTCCAAACCTTCTTTGCAACGGTAGTTCAGGTATTGCAGTGGGTATGGCCACAAGCATACCACCGCATAATGTTAATGAGGTATGTGAGGGTATAGTAAAAGTTATTAATAGTCCAGATGTAACAATAGATGAACTTATGGATATAATAAAAGGTCCCGACTTTCCCACTGGCGCACTAATATCTGGTACAAAGGGCATTAAGGAAGGGTACAAAAGCGGTCGCGGCACGATAACTGTTAGGGCAAGGGCGCATATTGAAACGACTGAGAGCGGCAAAAAGAATATAGTTATTACAGAAATACCATATCAACTTAATAGAGATAGGATAATAGAAAGAATAGCAGAATTAGTTAAAGATGAACTGATAAAGGGTATAACAGATGTTAGAAATGAAAGTGATAGAGAAGGAAGCAGGATTGTAATTGATGTGAAAAAAGGTGTAGAAGAGGAAGTTGTACTTAATCAGCTATATAAACACACAAAACTGCAAGACTCTTATAGTATAATTATGATTGCCTTAATAAACAATCGACCTCAAACATTGAACCTGAAGCAAATAATCGTTGCTTATGTCGATCATAGAAAGGATGTTATTAGACGTAGAACACGTTTCCTATTAGCTCGTGCTGAAGAAAGAGCTCATATACTGGAAGGATTGAGGATTGCACTTAAAATCATAGATGAGGTAATCAAGGTGATCAGGTCTTCTAAAAATGCCGAAGAGGCAAGAAGCTCATTAATGTCTAAATTTTCCTTAACAGAAGTACAAGCAAATGCGATCCTTGATATGAAACTTCAACGGTTAACAAACCTCGAGCAAACAAAGATCGAAGAAGAATATAAAAAAATCTGTGAAAACATTAAGGAATACAAGGCTATTCTGGCTGATGAAAAACTGGTTTTAGATATTATCAGAAAAGATATGAATGAAATAAAAGAGAAGTTCGGAGATCCACGAAGGACAGAGATCATCGATGAGATTGGCGAGTTTGAGATGGAAGACCTTATTTCAGAAGAAGATGTAACAGTTATAGTTACTCACGAAGGGTATACGAAGCGATTGCCCTTAAGCACTTACAGGAAACAACATAGAGGGGGAAAAGGTGTTACGGGCGCTGATATGAAAGAAGGGGATTTTGTTGAACATCTTTTTATCGCCTCAACGCATGACTATATACTTTTCTTTACAGATCTGGGTAAGGTATATTGGCAAAAGGTATACGATATTCCACAATTAGGACGAACGGCAAGGGGACGTGCAATAGTTAATCTTTTAAATTTAGAAAAGGGTGAAAATGTTTCTTCGATGATCCCCATTCGCAAGTTTGATGATAGAATGTTAATTATGGCAACTAAAAATGGAATAATAAAAAAGACTGTCCTTAGTGCCTTTGGCCATCCTAAAAAAGGTGGAATAATTGCTATACTTCTTGATGGTGGTGACAAACTTATAGGAGTGAAATTGACACATGGGGAACAGGAAATTGTAATTGGGACTGAAAAAGGAAAAGCGATAAGGTTTTCAGAAAAAGATGTAAGATGCATGGGACGTGCAACCCGTGGAGTAAAAGGCATTGAGTTGCAAGAAGATGAGAATGTAAAAGACATCGTTATAGTTGACAAGGGAGCCACACTCCTGACAGTATGTGAAAATGGATATGGGAAGAGGACAGGATATAGTGAATACAATGTACAACGAAGAGGGGGACAAGGTGTTATTAATATCAAAACAACAGAAAGGAATGGCAAAGTCATTGGTTTAAAAAATGTGAGAGATGAAGATGAGCTTATGATGATTACGGCGAAAGGAATGATAATTCGCACTACCATCAATTCCATCAGGGCAATCGGACGCAATACGCAAGGTGTAAAACTTATTTCATTAGAAGAGGAAGATAAATTAGTATCCGTTGCACGGGCTATGAGTAATATTAAAGAAGAAATAACATCAGAACAAACCGAGAAGGACGAATAACACATAGCTCGGTAAAATGGAGCAACCCAAACGAAAAGCTTACCAAACCGTTTCCTCACGTAAAAACCCTTCCTCGTAGATTTAGTGATAAGGCACAGAATATTTCCCGGAATATATAGTAATATGAAAAAGCCAAAAACAATCAAGGAATTAAGAGAATCTGGTCACAAAGTATTATCTATTAAGGATGAGATGAGAAAAAATCTGATAATGGGATTACAAGAAAAGAAGGAATTTTTTCCCGGTATTATTGGTTACGATGATACTGTGATACCTCAGATTGAAAATGCAATTTTTTCCAAACATGATATTCTACTTCTTGGTCTTCGTGGACAGGCAAAAACAAGAATTTTGAGAAACTTGATAAACCTGTTAGATGATGAGATTCCAATTATTAAGGGTTGCGAAATTAATGACAACCCTTTCCACCCTGTTTGCAGGGCATGCACGGAAAAAATTAATGAGCATGGCGACTATACTGAAATAACCTGGTTGTCTCAAGGATACAGATATAGAGAGAAACTGGCTACACCAGATGTTACGGTTGCAGATTTGATTGGAGAGATAGACCTGGTGAAAGTTGCGGAAGGTAAATACCTTTCAAGTGAATTAACAATGCACTTTGGTCTAATTCCAAGAACTAACAGGGGAATTCTTGCCATAAATGAGTTGCCAGATCTTTCTCCAAAGATACAGGTAAGCCTGTTTAACGTATTACAGGAGAGAGATATACAGATTAGGGGGTATCCTGTCAGACTGCCTCTTGATGTGATGATTGTCTTTTCAGCTAACCCCGAAGATTACACGAATAGAGGAAGAATAGTTACCCCACTTAAAGACAGGATTGGTTCCGTAATAACGACTCATTATCCATTAACTCGTAACGATGGTATAAAAATTATAGAACAAAATGCCTGGATCGATAGAAATTGCGGTATTAAAGTAAAAGTGCCAGGTTTTATGAAGGAGATAATTGAGGAGATTTCACACATAGCGAGGGACAGTGAGGAAATAAACCAATCATCAGGCGTAAGCGCAAGGATGTCTATCTGCAATTATGAGATACTAATAAGTAATGCGGAACGTCGAGCTATCAGAGTGGGTGAAAAAGATGCAGTGCCAAGAATAAGCGATTTAAGACATATTTTTGCTTCTTCAAGAGGCAAGGTTGAACTGGACACGACTATGGATGATGAGCGGGAAGATGCAATCCTTCAAAAGATCATAAGAAAGGCTGTGAAAAACGTTTTCAATCAATTCTTTAAAATTGATATGTATCAGGAAGAAATAAAGTCACTTAATGATAAGACCATTTATGTGTCTGATGAAATGCCTTTAGCGGAGTATGATAAGCTTATGAATGATAACAAAGAAATAAAAAAAATGGTACTGGAATTAAACAGTAAAATGAGAGATGATATTATAGGTAAAGAAATTACTCCCCAAATGGTTGCGCCTTTAATTGAATTCTTGCTAGATGGTTTGCACGCAAACAAGAAACTTAACAAGGATGAACTGGGAGGAAAAGCAACTTATAAAAGAAAGAGGATTGAAATATAATGAAAAAGTTTAGGTACTCAAAGTGGGACGGTTCGCAGGAGTATGATTTTAAAGATCCAAAGCAGCTAATGGATCAAATTTCGGATTCTATACTCAGACATGGGGTTGACTTAAATACGATTATTGAGCAATCAGACTTGGACGCATCAATCCTTGAGGACGAAGGTTATATAAAAATGTTTAATGGAAGTTTTATAATATCAACAAAAGGTCTAAAAAGAATGGAACGCAAGGCGCTGCTGGAAATCTTTACGTCAATGAAGGAGGACAGCCGTGGTAGTCATGAATCAAATTTTAAGGGCAATGGTACAGTGATTCAAGAGGAATCCAAATATTATGAATATGGTGATCCTCTTTCAAATCTTGACTTGAATTCGACATTGAAAAACTCGTTGAGACGTGCGGGGCCATCATTGCCAATCGAAGTAGAAAAAGAGGACTTCATGATTTATGAATCAGAGGCGCAGCCAGGTTGCGCAACTGTTTTGTTGCTTGATATGAGTGGATCTATGTTTAGGTATGGTAAATTTTATGAAGCTAAAAAAGTAGCGCTTGCGCTTCAGGGAATAGTCCGGACTCAATTTCCAAACGACCGTTTGTATTTTGTTGGATTTTATTCATTTTCAAGAGAGCTAAAGCTCAGAGATCTGCCATACGTCATGCCAAGGCCTGTGAGGATATTTGATTCATGCATTTACCTTGAGATTAAAAAAGAAGATATGGGGGAATATAAAGGACGTATTCCTGAACATTTTACAAATATTCATGCAGGATTAAGATTGTCAAGAAAGATTCTTTCAAAAGAAACCTGTAATAATAAGCAGATAATGTTAATAACAGATGGTGAACCAACAGCTCATTATGAAGGTGATACACTCGTTCTCATATACCCGCCAAATGATAGAACAGCAAAAGAAACCCTCCGAGAGGCCCGAAATTGCAGGAAAGATGGGATCTTAATAAATACATTTGCTTTGATTGATGATTACTACTATTTTGATCTTGCGAATTTTGTGGGCAGGCTTACAAAGGTCAACAGGGGTAGGGCGTTCTATCCTACATCCGAAGAATTAGGCAGATACATCCTTGATGACTTCGTGTCCTCAAGGCGTAAGAAGCTGTGGTAGGTGCTAGTGTTTGGAGTCGCCCATAGAGCATTGAGTGTGAAGTTTAGTTCAGGTCTTTAACAGTTTTAGATTTATATACTTTTGCGAGTATTATGTAATTCTATACATAGCTGGTTATAGATTTTTGAAAAGTTATTTTTAATTTTTAGCATTTCTCCATAGACACGGAGAATAACCCGGGCTATTCAAAAAGAACACAAAGTCTACTTGCGAAACACTCCTAATATAGAGGATTCCGCTGCCCGTTTTGAAAACATGGTTGCATTGGAGTTGTGGCGTGCGGTAACTGCGTGGAATGATATGGGATATGGTTTGTTTTCGCTACATTAAATAGAAAACAAAGAATAGCAGGAAGTGGACTTTTTGATTGCAAGCATCAGTGTTTTAAGATATATTCTTCCTCTCCTGGTTAGTGTTTTATGTATTTTAGGTTACATCAAAACACTTTATTTTCCTATAGACTCAAGCACGTTTACTGAGTATCTATTGCGGAAACACTATATTGTCACCCTGAACTCGCTTTCAGGATCTCTTAACACATTGTATATATAGATTCTGAAACAAGTTCAGGTGTGATTATGCCTGTCCTTCGGACAGGCATAATCACCTAAGCAATTCTGCTGTTGCGGAATTGCCAATGACATCTTTTTGTATTTAAACTTTTTGCAACAGAAACTACTTAAGTTAAATACATCTTCTTTATTTGATATAATCAGTATCCTTAAACGATGCTTAATGATTTTAACGTAGTTATTGCAACCGATTGCGGTAGTACGACTACAAAGGCAATACTTATAGAAAAAAAAGGAAACGAATATCGGCAAACATTCAGAGGTGAAGCGCCAACTACCGTGGAAGCGCCTTTTGAGGATGTGACAAGGGGTGTGCTTAACTCATTTGCAGAGCTTGAAGAGTTATCTGGCCGGAAAATACTCGATGGTGAGACTCTTATCACGCCTGCAGAAGATAATGTTGGCGTAGACATGTATATATCAACGAGCAGCGCTGGAGGTGGGCTTCAAATGATGGTCGCTGGCGCAGTAAAGACTATGACTGCACAAAGCGCTCAGAAAGCGGCATTGGGGGCTGGTGCGATAGTTATGGACGTAATTGCATCGAATGATAGGCGTCTTCCTCACGAGAAGATTGAGCGAATAAGACAGCTTCGTCCGGATATGATACTCCTTTCCGGAGGAACTGATGGTGGTACAGTCACCCACGTTGTTGAATTAGCAGAGTACATTGCTGCGGCTAATCCCAGACCTCGACTTGGAACTACATTTCAATTACCCGTTATATATGCTGGTAATAAAGAAGCAAGGAATAAGATAAAAGACGCACTGGAGCAAAAAACGGCGCTGAGAATAACAGAAAATCTGAGACCTGTATTAGAAAGAGAAAATCTTAACCCGGCAAGAAAGGAGATTCAAAACCTATTCTTAGAACACGTAATGGCACATGCTCCCGGATACAAGAAATTAATGTCATGGACTAGCGCACCCATTATGCCAACACCAGGCGCCGTTGGCGCTATAATGCAGGCAATAGCTAAAAAAGAAAATATTAACGTAGTTGGGGTAGATATCGGTGGAGCAACTACAGATGTATTTTCAGTATTCGGAGGAATTTTTAACCGTACCGTAAGTGCTAACTATGGAATGAGCTATAGTATATCAAACGTGGTCTCGGAAGCTGGCATTGAAAATATTACGAAATGGCTTTCTTTTGAAACAGATGAGTCAGATATTCGCAACAGAATAAAAAACAAGATGATTCGTCCCACTACCATACCTCAGTTGCTGGAAGATCTGAAGTTAGAACATGCGATAGCGCGCGAGGCATTAAGACTGGCTTTTGGACAGCACAAGTCACTCGCAGTTGGCTTAAAGGGTGTTCAGAAGGAAAGGGATATATCCGAGACATTTGAGCAGGTTGCAGAAGAAGAAACAATTATTGATATGAATAAGCTTGATCTTATTGTTGGTAGTGGTGGTGTCTTGTCACATGCTCCGGGAAGAACTCAAGCGATGATGATGATGATTGATGCATTTCAACCTCAAGGTGTAACCATGATCGCCGTGGATAGTATATTTATGATGCCTCATCTTGGTGTGCTTTCCACTATTAATGAAAAAGCCGCAACTGAGGTATTTGAAAAGGATTGCCTAATCAATCTTGGCACTTGTGTTTCTTTAGCAAATACTGGAAAACTTGGAAATAAATGCCTTGACTATAGAATAACTTTACCTGATGGCCAGGAAAAGGTTGATTCGCTTTTGTATGGAGAACTTAAGCTCATCGATTTAAAAGAGGGAGAGACGGCAGATATTGAAATAACACCGACCAGGCACTTTGATTTAGGTAGAGGCAAGGGGCAAAAGATGGAGGAAAAGGTTAGTGGGGGTATAGTTGGACTCATTATTGACGTACGAGGGAGGCCCCTTAACCTTCATAAAGATAAAGTTCGGAGGACTGAACAGATTACGAAGTGGAATAAGGCATTTGGTGCATACCCGGATTGAATCACGAATAACGAGTAACAAAGGGTCAATTGATATGACACATGCGTATACACCCGGCTTAAGGCTGGCAGAAAAAATGAGAATAGAAAAAAGGAGGAATCTGCCTCTTCCAGGAGACGTTATTGCCAAAAAAGGAGATGCTGTTAAAGCAAGTGATATAGTAGCCAGAACAAACCTGCCTGGCAAAGTCCATTCCGTGAATGTGATTAATCGTCTTGGCATTATGCCAAACGACATACATAACTGTATGTTAAAGAAGGAAGGTGAAATAGTTGAAAAGGATGAACCTATAGCTGAAACGAAGCCAATGATAAAGTTTTTTAAGTCTATTTGTTTTTCTCCTATAAGTGGCAGTATTGAAAGTGTTTCAGACGTTACAGGCCAGGTATTATTAAGAGAACCTCCAAAACCTGTACAGATTGATGCATACATAGACGGTAGGGTTATAGAAACTATTGAAAAAGAGGGTGTTGTAATAGAAACGTATGCAACATTTGTTCAGGGCATCTTTGGTGTAGGGGGAGAAACAACAGGTGAATTGCAGATCGCCGTAAAATCACCAGGTGATGTTATAAAACCAGAAGACTTAAAAGAAGAGCACAAAGACAAGATAATTGTTGGTGGTTCAATCATCTATTATGATGCTATAAGAAAAGCATTGGATGTTGGTGTGAGAGGGATAATTGTTGGTGGTATTCACGATGAGGATATTAAGGAATTGCTTGGTTATGACTTGGGTGTAGCAATTACTGGCTCAGAAGATATTAGTATTACACTTATCATTACGGAAGGTTTTGGTCAAATCG